>JAZQHD010000071.1:0-24912 GCA_045540375.1 Ructibacterium sp.
CATTACGGCCTTTGTGCTGGTGTTCCCACCGGAGGATGAGGACGACAAGTATGTGATCCTGCCGTACTTCTGGATTCCCGAGGACAACATGGAACTGCGTGTCCGGCGCGACCATGTGCCCTATGATATTTGGGAGCGCCAAGGTCACCTTCTGACCACAGAAGGCAATGTCGTTCACTACGGTTACATCGAAAAGTTCATCGAGCGACTGGGCGAACGTTTCAATATCCGGGAGATCGCCTTTGACCGATGGGGCGCAGTTCAGATGGTACAAAATCTGGAGGGCATGGGCTTTACCGTGGTCCCGTTCGGTCAGGGCTTCAAAGATATGTCTCCTCCAACCAAAGAGCTGATGAAGCTGGTGCTCGAGGAAAAGATTGCTCACGGCGGCCATCCCGTACTGCGGTGGATGATGGACAACATCTTTATCCGCTCCGACCCTGCTGGCAACATCAAGCCGGACAAAGAAAAATCCACAGAAAAAATCGACGGTGCCGTGGCGACCATCATGGCGCTTGACCGTGCGATCCGCTGTGGCAACGATACCAGTGCTTCGGTCTACGATGACCGGGGCATTTTGTTTATCTAAAGGAGGAACCCCATGGGTTTATTAACAAGTATTTTCCGGTCCAGAGACAAGCCCCAAAACCGTACTGTCGGCAGCAGCTACAGCTTTTTCTTGGGCAACAGCACCTCCGGTAAGCCGGTCACGGAACGCTCCACCATGCAGATGACGGCAGTGTATTCCTGTGTCCGAATCCTCGCGGAGGCCGTTGCCGGTCTGCCTGTCCACCTTTACCGATACACCGAGGACGGCGGCAAAGAGAAGGCTTTGGATCATCCGCTGTACCGTCTGCTCCATGATGAGCCGAACCCGGAAATGAGTTCTTTCGTGTTCCGGGAGACACTCATGACCCATCTGCTCCTCTGGGGCAATGCCTACGCCCAAGTCATCCGAAACGGCAAGGGCGAGGTGGTTGCGCTGTACCCGCTGATGCCCAACAAAATGGCCGTGGACAGAGATGAAAACGGTCAGCTGTACTACACCTACCGCCGCTCCAAGGAGGAAGCCCCCACCATGGAAGGTTCCTCGGTGACCCTGAAACCCTCCGATGTGCTGCACATCCCCGGTCTGGGCTTTGACGGTGTGGTGGGCTACAGCCCCATCGCCATGGCGAAAAACGCCATCGGGCTTGCCATCGCGACGGAGGAATACGGAGCCAAGTTCTTCGCCAACGGCGCTGCTCCGAGCGGTGTTTTGGAACACCCCGGCACGATCAAAGACCCCTCAAGGGTTCGTGACGCATGGCAGAGTCAGTTCGGCGGCTCGGCGAACAGCGGCAAGGTGGCGGTTTTGGAGGAAGGAATGAAGTACACACCGATTTCCATCTCGCCGGAACAGGCGCAATTCCTCGAAACAAGAAAATTTCAGATAAACGAAATCGCTCGAATTTTCAGAGTCCCGCCCCATATGGTCGGTGACCTTGAGAAATCGAGCTTTTCCAATATTGAGCAGCAATCCCTTGAGTTCGTGAAATACACGCTCGACCCCTGGGTAATCCGATGGGAACAGTCTATTCGCCGAACCCTTCTCACCCCGGATGAAAAGTCGAAATACTATGTGTCTTTCAATGTCGAGGGTCTGCTGCGTGGAGATTACCAAAGCCGCATGAACGGCTACGCAACGGCAAGGCAGAACGGTTGGATGTCGGCAAACGATATCCGTGAGCTTGAAAATCTCGACCGTATCCCTGCGGAGGACGGCGGCGATCTCTACCTCATCAACGGCAATATGCTCCCGATGGGAAATGCGGGTGCTTTTGCGAATACACCCAACAATGACGGAAAGGAGGACGATTCCAATGAAGAAATTCTGGAAGTGGAAAAATCAAATGAACGAAAACCCATCCGAAGAGAGGGTTCTTGAGTTCTACGGCACCGTAGCCGAGGAAACGTGGTTTGACGATGACATCACACCTTCGATGTTCAAAGACGAACTGTTTTCCGGCACGGGACCGGTGACTATCTGGATTTCAAGTCCGGGCGGTGACTGCACGGCGGCAAGTCAGATCTATTCCATGCTTATGGATTACAAAGATGACATCACGGTCAAAATTGACGGCATCGCGGCATCCGCTGCCTCCGTCATTGCGATGGCAGGCACCAAGGTTCTCATGGCTCCCACGGCTATGATGATGATTCACAACCCGGCAACCGGGGCATTCGGCGATCATGTCGATATGGAGAAAGCAATCGAGATGCTTGGTGAAGTCAAGGAAGGCATCATCAACGCATACGAAATCAGAACCGGGCTTTCCCACACACAGCTTTCTCACATGATGGATGAAACCACATGGATGAACGCAAAGAAAGCCGTGGAACTTGGCTTTGCAGACGGAATTCTCACCGATGAAAAGCGGCGCGAACCCGATGACGAAGCCTATTCTTTTTCTTCCGCAAAGGTAGAAAAAGCACTCATCAACCGCATTTCGGCATCCGCAAAAGTGCCTGTGCCGAAACCCGCGAAGAAGCCGGAAGGTCGAAAAGTCAGCGATCTGAAGGCGGCTCTCAACACCATCAAAAACTTTATGTAATGGAGGAATTACACTATGACTATTACCGAAATGCGTGACAAGCGCAAAAAGCTCATCGAAACTATGGACAGTTTCCTTGACACCCACCAGAAGGACGGCAGCCTTTCTGCCGAGGACGATGCCGTTTATAACGGCATGGAGAGAGAAATCAACACCCTCACCAACGATATCCATCGCATGGAACGCCGTGCGGAAATCGAAGCCGAACTCGAAAAGCCTGTCAGCAAGCCTCTCACCGGCAAGCCCATGACCGCTTCTCCCGCTGATGATGACGAAAAGACCGGCATCAAGGCAAAAGCCTACAAGAAGAGTTTCTGGAATGCCATGCGTGAGAAGCACATCCGTCCCGAAGTGCTGAACGCTCTGCAGGAAGGCACCGATTCCGAGGGTGGCTACCTTGTTCCCGATGAATTTGAGCATACCCTCGTTGAGGCTCTTGAGGAAGAGAACATCTTCCGTAAGCTGGCTCATGTCATCAACACCGCTTCCGGCGATCGTAAGATTCCCGTTGTGGCTACCAAGGGTACCGCTTCCTGGGTCGATGAGGAAGGCTCTATCACCGAAAGCGATGACTCCTTCACTCAGGTTTCCATCGGCGCATACAAGCTCGGCACTCTCATCAAGGTTTCCAACGAACTCCTGCACGATTCCGTCTTTGACCTTGAAAAGTACATTTCCAAGGAATTCGCAAGACGCATCGGCACCAAGGAGGAGGATTCCTTCTTCAACGGTGATGGTGACGGCAAACCCGTGGGCATTTTCAATTCCACCGGCGGCGCGCAGGTCGGAGTGACTGCCGCAAGCACCTCTGCCATTACCGCTGATGAGATCATCGACCTTTTCTACTCCCTGGGCGCTCCCTACCGCAAGAAGGCGGTGTGGGTCGTAAACGATGCGACCGTCAAGTCCATCCGCAAGCTCAAGGACGGCAACGGCAACTATCTCTGGCAGCCCGCTCTGACCTCCGACACTCCCGATACTCTGCTCGGCAGACCCGTGTATACTTCCACCGCCGTTCCTACCATCGCTTCCGGCGCGAAGGTCATCGCCTTCGGTGACTTCAACTACTACTGGATCGCAGACCGTCAGGGTCGTGTGTTCAAAAAGCTCTCCGAGCTTTACGCTACCACCGACCAGACCGGCTTCGTTGCTACCCAGCGTGTTGACGGCAAGCTCATTCTCCCCGAAGCCATCAAGGTTCTTCAGATGAAGGCGTAAGGAGGGCTGACCTATGAGCTATAACGCAAAGAACTACACCGAACAGGGCGGCGATGTAACCCATATCGGAGGCAAACTGGTAATCGAGGAAGGAGGCTCCGTTGAGGGGCTTCCTTCTGCCGAGAATCAGGCGGCAAGCACGGCAACCACCGTAGCGAACCTCGTCACCGATTTCAACGCTCTGCTTACCAAACTGAAAGCCGCCGGTCTTATGGCTGCTGACGAAGAATAAAGGAGGCGCGGTGATGACGGACTTACTGCCAAAGGTCAAGCAAAACCTTATTATTGAACACACGGCTGACGATGCTTTGCTGCAATCATTCATCACCGCTGCCGTTTCCTATGCGGAAAGCTATCAGCACATCGCCGAGGGATATTACTCCGAACACACGATGCCGCCCACCACGGAGCAGGCTGTTATCATGCTTGCCTCTCATTTCTACGAGTCGAGAGACGGCTCAACGGGCGGCTTCTTCTCGGATAATGTCCAGGCGGGACAGCAGGTCTGGAACACAGTCAACCTTCTGCTTCGGCTCGACCGGGATTGGAAGGTGTGATTATGAGTTTCGGAAAGATGAACGGCTTTGCCAGCATAGTCAGCATTCAGCGAGTAAAAGACAGCGAGGGTTTCACAACCGAACAGGAAGTGACCCTCGCTTCCTTTCGCTGCTACAGAGAGGGACGGCACGGCTCGGAGCGGTGGGCAAACCTCGCCGCTTTCTCCGAAGCGACCGACCTTTTCCGTTTCCGCACGATTCCGGGACTGACCGTTACGACCGAACACTTTCTCGTCTACGGCGGTGAGCGTTTCGACATTACCTCCGTTGAGGATGTCAAAGGACGCGGTATGTACACGGAAGTTCTCGGCAAAAGGACGGTGAGCAGCATTGGCTAAAGCGCAGATGATGATGCCGGAGGATTTCCTCAAGCGGCTCTCAACGCTCGGTGAGCGGACGGATGAAATATCCGAAAAGGTTCTCGAAGCGGGCGGCGAGGTTGTCCTTGCAAAGGTCAAGAGCAACCTTGCCTCCGTTGTCGGTGCCGGCACCAAATATGAATCCCGTTCCACAGGCGAACTGGAAAGTTCTCTCGGTCTGTCTTCCGTGCGGATGGACAAGGACGGCAACCACAATATTAAGATCGGTTTCGCCGAACCCCGTAAAGACGGTGACAGCAATGCGAAAATTGCCAACATACTCGAATACGGAAAGCACGGTCAGCCTGCGAAACCGTTTCTGAAGCCCGCCAAATCCGCATCGAAATCCGAATGCGAGGCGGCGATGAAGTCGAAATTTGAAGAGGAGGTCGGAAGAATATGAGTCTTTTACAAGATTTGCAGACGGCGCTTGCTCCGTTGAACATTCCCTTTGAATCGGGCGTGTTTTCCGGGAAAGCCCCGGACGAATATATCGTAGCCGTACCTCTCATCAACACCTTCGACCTTCATGCCGACAACAAGCCGGAGGTCGATGTTCAGGAGGTACGGCTTTCCATTTATACAAAAGGCAGTTATACGCAAGCGAAAAACGCTGTCGTGCGGGCTTTGCTTTCTGCCGGAATCACCATAACCGCACGGCAGTACATCGGCTTTGAAGCCGAATCCGGCTATCACCACTACAACGTGGATACAGCCGACTACTATGAAATGGAGGAATAATCATGGCTACAATCGGTCTTGATAAACTTTTCTACGCGCCTATTACCGAAGATGCCTCCGGCGAGGAAACCTACGGCACTCCCGTTCAGCTTGCAAAAGCGATGACCGCAGAACTTTCCGTGGAACTTGCGGAAGCAACGCTGTATGCGGATGACGGGGCTTCCGAAATCGTCAAGGAGTTTAAGAGCGGTACGCTTTCTCTCGGTGTCGATGACATCGGTGCGGCAACCGCCCAGGCACTCACCGGCGTGACTGTCGATGCGAACGGAGTCATTATCTCCGCATCCGAAGACGGCGGCGATTCCGTGGCTGTCGGTTTCCGTGCGAAAAAGGCCAACGGCAAATACAGATACTTCTGGCTCTACAGAGTAAAGTTTGGCATCCCTGCCACCAACCTTGCCACGAAGGGCGATTCCATCACCTTCAGCACTCCCACCATCGAAGGCACCGTTCTCCGCAGAAACAAAGCGGACGCAAGCGGCAAGCATCCTTGGAAAGCGGAAGTCACCGAAGGAGATGCGGGTGTTCCGGCATCCGTTGTTTCCAACTGGTACACATCGGTTTATGAACCCAGCTTCGATGAGGCTCTTCTGACTGCTCTTACCATTGGCTCGGTATCCCTTACCCCGGCATTCAGTCCTTCGACCACTTCCTATACCGCTACCACTTCCAACGCTACGAATACCGTAACGGCAACGGGCGCGGACGGAGTAACGGTGGCAATCAAAGTGAACGGTACGACCATCACGAGCGGTTCTTCCGCAACCTGGAATACCGGCAGCAACACGCTGACAGTTACCGCCACCAAGGGTACGAGTTCCAAAGTCTACACCGTAACCGTAACGAAGGGAGCGTAATCTATGGATACTGAAAGAAGTGCGAATATCCTCATCGGCGATGAGGAATACACCCTCGTCCTTTCCACCAAGGCTACGAAAGAAATCGCCGCCAGATACGGCGGCCTTGAAAACCTCGGTGATAAGCTGATGAAGTCCGAAAACTTCGAGATGGCTATCGGTGAGGTCGTATGGCTGATTACGCTTCTGGCGAATCAGGCTATTCTGATCCACAACCTCAAGGATAAGGAGCATCCGAAGGAACTCCTCACCGAGGAAATCGTGGAACTGCTCACGGTTCCCGCCGACCTTGCCACCTACAAGACGGCGATCACCGAGGCTCTCTACAAGGGTACCAAGCGTAACGTTCAGAGCGAGGAAGACCCAAAAAACGCCGAAGTCGGGTAAGTGACGAAGAGTTCTTTACCCGGCTTCTTTATTACGGCATCGGTCAGCTTCATCTGTCACAGGATGAAACGTGGCTGATGCCGTTTGGCTTACTCCTTGACCTGTGGGAGTGCCATCAGCAGTACACAGGCGCAGCCAAACCGAAACGGGAGCATTACAAACCGAAACGGGAGCATTACATCGATGACATCATCCCGGAAGGAATCTAAAGAAAGGCGGTGGTTTAATTGGCTGATAACTTCGGTTTGAAAATCGGACTTGAAGGCGAAAAGGAATTCAAGAAGGCTCTTGCCGACATCAATTCTTCTTTCAAAGTCCTCGGTTCGGAAATGAAACTGGTCGAAAGCCAGTTTGACAAAAACGATACCTCGGTATCCGCTCTCACCGCCCGGAATGAGGTTCTGAATAAGGCAATCGAGGCACAGAAGCAAAAGATTGAAACGCTCCGTGCAGCTCTCCAAAATGCAGCCGAGTCTTTCGGAGAAAACGACCGCCGTACACAGAACTGGCAGGTGCAGTTAAACAATGCCGAAGCCGCCCTGAACGGTATGGAGCGTGAACTCGACCAGAATAACGAAGCCCTGGCAAAAGCGGAAAGCGGCATGGATGAAGCCGGAGAAGCCGCCGATGAGATGAGCGATGAGCTTGACGAGGCGGGCGATTCCGCAGAAAAATCCGAGAGCAAATTCAGCGGTCTGGGTACGACCTTGAAAGCTGTGGGTGCCGCTATGGGCGCTGTCGTTGTTGCGGCGGCTGCCGGAGCGGTGAAACTCGGCAAAGAGGTCGTATCCGCCTACGCTGACTACGAACAGCTTGTCGGCGGTATCGACACCCTGTTTAAGGACTCCTCCAACGAGATGCAGCGGTATGCCGCCAATGCCTACAAGACGGCGGGAATGTCGGCAAACGACTATATGGAAACCGTCACGGGTTTCTCCGCAAGCCTAATTTCTTCTCTCGGCGGTGATACGGAAAAAGCCGCAAAATATGCGGACATGGCTATCACCGATATGTCGGACAATGCCAATAAGATGGGTTCCGATATGGAGAGCATTAAGAACGCTTATGCCGGTTTCAGCAAAGGTCAGTTCAATATGCTCGACAACCTCAAGCTCGGATACGGCGGTACAAAAACGGAGATGGAGCGCCTTCTTGCGGATGCAGAAGCCATCTCCGGCATCCACTATGATATCGACTCCTATGCCGATGTCGTTTCCGCTATCCACGTTATCCAAGAAGAGATGGATATTGCGGGAACGACCGCAAAAGAAGCGGACGCTACCATTTCCGGCTCTATCAGTTCGCTGCAGTCGGCAATTCAGAACCTCATCGTAGGTTTCGGTGATGCCGATGCGGATATGGAAATGCTCTGCGAAAATATGGTGGATGCTTTTCAGACAGTCGTGAAAAACATCACGCCGGTTATTGAAAACATCGTCAAGGCTCTGCCTACGGTAGTTGAAGCCTTGATTCAGGCTATCGCCGACCTTCTTCCAACGCTCCTCGAAACGGTCACAGAATTGTTCTCGCAGGTGCTTACAACGCTTTTGAGTCTGTTGCCGAGTCTTATTCCGGCAGCGGTCGAAGCGGTCATGACCATTGTCAATACGCTGATAGAAAACCTTCCGCTTCTTGTGGATGCAGCGGTTCAGCTTATAACAACACTCGTTTCCGGCATAGCAGCGGCTCTTCCACAGCTCATCCCGGCAGCGGTCGAGGCGGTCATCACCATCGTCCAAGGTCTGGTGGACAGCCTTCCTATGATACTGGATGCGGCATTGCAGCTCGTGACCGGGCTTGCGCAGGGTATTCTTGACGCTATCCCCGTTATTATTGAAGCTCTGCCGGAAGTCATCATGTCCATCGTGAATTTCATCCTCGATGCCATTCCGCAGATCATCGACACCGGCATACAGCTTCTGACCTCTCTGGTTGAGGCTCTGCCGGAAATCATCGCAACGATTGTAGAAGCGATTCCTGAAATCATAGACGGCATCATCAATGCCGTGCTGAATGCTATACCGCAGATTATTGAGGCGGGCATAGAACTCCTCATTTCGCTGATCAAGGCTCTGCCGCAGATCATCACGACTATCGTGGCGGCTATCCCGGAAATCATCGGCGGTATTGTGGATGCGGTCATCGGAAACATCGACAAGATCATCGTTGCCGGTGTGGAGCTGTTCGTTGCCCTCATTGAAAATCTGCCGACTATCATTATCGAAATCGTGAAAGCGGTTCCGCAAATCATAACCGGCATCGTTGAGGCGCTCGGCAAGGGTGTCAGCAAGATGGCAGAGGTCGGCAAAAATCTCGTGAAAGGTCTGTGGGACGGTATTCAAGGGCTTGCCTCTTGGCTGTGGAATAAGGTCAGCGGATGGATTTCTTCCATCTGGGACGGTATCTGCGATTTCTTCGGAATCCACTCTCCTTCAAAAGAGATGGCTTGGGTCGGCGAAATGCTTGTCAAGGGCTTGTCCGGCTCTATCGAGGATAACGGCGATGAGGCTGTAAAGGCTGCCGAAGCTATGAGCGAGGACATTGACGATGTGATGAACGGACTCGCAAAAGATATGCAGACCGCTCTTCCGACCGACTTCAGCGTAAACGGCAATATCGGCTCGGCAATCACCGATGCCGCAAGAGGCGCGGTTCAGAGCGGTATGTCCATCATCCTCAACATCACGAACTTCAACAATTACTCCGGCGAGGACATTGAGCAGCTCACGAACGAGATCATGGTCACCGCCGGTCAGTTCGCAAAACGGAAAGGAGTGGTGTTCGCATGAACTACTTCGTTTACAACGGCATAAGCTCTGCGGATATGGGGATTCGCATCGAAAGCAAGAATGTCTTTTCCGCTCCGAAATATGACGTGCAGTTTGCGGAGATTCCCGGACGCCACGGCGATTTGATTGTCGGCGGCGGTCGGTATCCCAATGTGCAGATAACTTACTCTGTGTTCGTCCCGGCGAAAACTGTATCCGAGCTTGCAACGAAAATCACCGCCATAAAACGGTGGCTCTATGCAAATCAGGATAGCTACCACACGCTCACCGATACCTACGATACGGCATTCTTCCGTAAAGCGGTGTTTGCTTCCCAACTTGACATCGAGGACGAACTGAATCGAATCGGAGTGTTTACCGTCAGCTTTTCCTGTCTGCCGTTCAGATATTCTTCTGACGGTCAGACGGCGGTGACCATTACTACTTCCGGGCAGGCGCTTACCAACCCTTACGGCTTTTCAAGCAAGCCTCTTATAAGGGTCAACGGCAGCGGCAGCGGTTCGCTTACCGTTATTACAAACGGCTCTTTGAAAGTATGGCAGGTGCAGTCCATCGATGGGTATGTGGATATTGACTCGGAACAGATGAACTGCTTCAAAGGAACCGTTCTGAAAAATGACAAGGTGTCCGGCAACGGTTTTCCAATGCTTGAACCCGGAACGAATAATATCGTTTTCGCGGGCGGTGTAACATCTGTTGCCATAACACCGAGGTGGTGTACGCTATGATTCCTGTTCTTTTCAAAGCGGATGCTACCAATTTCGCTTCATTCGGCATCGGCGTTCTCCGGGACTGCACCTCTTGCGAGGTAACCGAGGAACGTAATGGTGCTTTTGAGTGCGTTTTCAAATATCCGACAAATGGACAGTTCTATGAGGAAATAAAGACCGAGAGGCTTGTCAAGGCGAAACCTAACGACACCGCAAACGACCAGATGTTTCGCATCTACCGCATCACGACTCCGCTGAACGGCATCGTCACGGTGTATGCACAGCACCTCTCCTATGATCTGTCCAATGTGGCGGCTCTGCTGTGGTCATCGGAAAGCATCTCTCCGTCTCTTGCAATGGAGAGGCTTTTTGCGAATACGGCAACCGAACACAACTTCACCTGCCAGACGGACTACTCGGCGGCAAAGCCGTTCTCAGTAGCCAAACCAAAAAGTGTCCGTGCCTGTCTCGGCGGCACCGCAGGCTCGTTTCTCGATCTGTGGGGCGGTGAGTTTGAATGGGACAACTTCCTCGTCAAGCATCATCAGGGACGCGGTCAGCAAACAGGCGTGGTCATCGAATACGGCAAGAACCTCACCTCGATGGAGCATGACAATGACAACACCGAGGTCTACACGGATATGCTCCCTTATGCGGTGCAGACCGCCGAAGACGGAACGGAAACCGTCATCACGCTGCCGGAGGTGCTTCTCCCGATAACGGACAGCACACTCGTGCAGGATAAAACCCTTATCAAGGACTTTACGGAGTCCTTTGACTACGGCACCGAGATCACGGTGGAAATGCTCCGGGCAAAGGCAAACAGCTATCTGTCTGCAAACCCTATGGGCGTGGCTATGCCTACGCTGACGGTAGCCTTCGAGCCTTTGTGGAAACAGCCGGAGTATGCCGCAGTCCTTGAGCGTGTATCTCTTTGCGATACTGTCACGATCCGACACTCGCTTCTGGGCATCACTTCAAAGGCGAAAGTCATCAAGACCGTGTACGACACCCTCGCGGAGAAGTATGTTTCCATCACGCTCGGCAGTTCAAAGGCAAACCTCATCAACAATGTCACGGCAGCGCAGACCGCAGCGGAGTCCGTATCCGCAAAAGTTGACCGCTTCCCGGCGCTTATAAACTCCGCAATTAAAACCGCTACGAGCCTTATCACGGGTCAGAGCGGCGGTTATGTCGTTATCCACACGGATGCCGGCAGCGGAAAGCCTTATGAACTGCTTATCCTTGATACGCCGGATATCGAGAGCGCCGTCAATGTATGGCGGTGGAATCTCGGCGGTCTCGGCTTTTCGGATAACGGCTACAACGGTCCCTACGAAACGGCTATTACCGCCGACGGGCAGATCGTAGCCGACTTCATCACATCCGGCTCTCTTGTGGCGAACATCATCAAAGCCGGAGTGCTTTCTTCGCAGGACGGTTCCTCCTGGTGGGATTTGGAGAGCGGCGAAATCCATCTCTCCGCTTATGCCACTACCACGCAGGTGGAAGAGGTATCCGACCGTGTCGAGGTCATTGAAGACCAGAAGATGTACCGCCTTGTCATTATCTCAAGCAACGGGAACATTTTCAAGAACAACGAAATCCACACCACGCTTTCGGCAATGGTGTTCTCCTGGGATGAGAATATCACCGACACGCTCGATCCGAACCAGTTCATCTGGACAAGGGTGTCGGACGATGAGGAATCTGATGAAGAGTGGAACGCCGCCCATTTCGGCGGTACGAAATCTATCGAAATCACTACGGCTGATGTCAATGTGAGGGCAACCTTCTTCTGCGACCTCATTGACACAACGACAAGAGCCAGCTTGCTTGGCTGAAAGGAGTTTTTTTATGAGCAGAGCACAGGGTCAATTTACGATTATTGACTACAATGACGCGCTTACCCTCACGGGATTCATCGGCTCGAACCTTGCGAAAACGCAGATGTATAACCCGGACAACGGAAGTTACTCCCCGGACTGGACTTCCACGAATATGGTGCTGACGCCGAGTCTGTATATCATCGGTACGACCACCGACCAGATCACCTCGGCGAATGTCACCCAGGTCAAGTGGTATGAGGGTTCAAGCACTACGGCGATTACCGCAAACACCACATACGGCTTGAGCGGTGCGAAGAGCCACATCCTTACCATCAAGAAAAACACGATGGCGGGACTTCCCGGTATGGATTACCGCTGTGTGGTTTCCTATCAGGATGACAGCACGGGACTTACGCTTACGCATCCCATCACCATTTCGCTTTCGAGAGTCGTAAACGGCTCCGGCATCGTTGACCTTATCGTCACCACACCGAGCGGTAATGTCTTCAAGAATACCGAGGTGGCCTCTCTTACAGCAAAAGCGGAACTGTGGAGAGGCTCGACCGTGGACACCACCAATGTTACCTACAAGTGGGCAATGATGGACCCGTCCGTCACCTCGTCCTCTTCGCCCGGATATGATGTCGATTTCGGTGTCGGTTGGAGAAAGCTGACTGATACCTCCGGGCAGTATTCCGGCACGACTACCGCCACCATTACGCTTTACGCTGCGGCAGTCGACAGCTATGCGGTTCTCAAGTGCTGCGCCAAGGATACGGACTCGGCTTCCGCTACCTACAATACCAAGTTCTATGACGTTGCCACCTTCATCGACAACTCCGACCCCATTCAGGTGGTCGTTACTTCCACGGGCGGCGATGTTTTCAAGAACGGCGAAGGTTCGACCGTGCTGACGGCGGTCTGCTATCAGGCGGGCGAGGAAATCGACTCCGCAGGGACCGGCACATACACATGGACGAAATACAAAAAGGACGGCACTATCGACACCTCCTGGGGAACGAGCGGAACCAAGACCGGCAAGACCCTCTCGGTTTCCGGCTCGGATGTCGATACCAAGGCAACCTTCATGGTAGTTGTCGTTCTGTAAGGCGGTGATTCTATGAGAGCTGTTGCGCAGTTTACCATCACAAGCCTTTGTGATGTCACCACAAACGATACCGCGCCGGAAAATCCGTATATGGGACAGCTCTGGGTCAACACCAATGTCACACCGCCCGAAACGATGATATGGAACGGTTCTGCGTGGGTCGCACAAAACAATCTGGAAAACCTACGCACGACCGTTTCCACGCTGACCACTAAGAGCGCCGAGTTCCAGCAGTCCGTGGATGGTTTGAACAGCTATGTTTCAAACCTCACGCAGACGGTCGAAACGGTCAGCGGAGATCTGACGGAGGAGCAGCAGAAGGTTCTTGCCGCCGAAGGGCGCATTTCCGAACTGGAACATACCGTGGATGGTCTTTCCCTTGCGGTAGAGCGTCAGTATGTCGGCGGCATAAACTTCATCAAAAACTCCGCAGGACTGAACGGCATAACGGATGATTGGATATATACGGGAACGGTCGAAACCGATGCATCAACCGATGTGCAGAACAATACAACCTCGGACTCCTGTTTCAAGCTCGGTTCAACCTCTGCTTCTACGCTGAAGCAAGTCATCACGGGGCTTGTGACGGGCGGTTCATATGTATTTTCACTCCGTGCAAAAAAGACAACGGCGGGTTATTCAAGTTACGCAAGGCTTCAGTACAACGGCAGTAAATATGCCTATGCCTTCAATACGACCTCGACCTTCGGCTGGACGGAATACAGTTTTGTTCTTGATGACGTGCAGGACAGCACCATCACGCTGTATATCTACAACCGCTATGCCGATCTGTATGTCTCGGATATGATGCTTGCCGAAGGAAATGCGGTTCACAAATGGACTCCCGCTCCCAATGAAATTTATACCGAAGAGGTCAAAATCGACCACAGAGGCATTGAGGTTTCCAATGCAGCATCCTCGCAGCGGACGGTCATCACGAACACGGAGTTCTCCGGCTATTACAACGAAGAAAAAATCTTCACCCTAAACAAAGACGAAACCCAGACGAAAAAGACCACGGTTGACGGTGAATTTACAGTCGGCAAGACGAAATTCGTGCCGATGCCTACCGCCTCCGAGGGTTTGAACATCGTCATACTCGATTAAGGAAGGAGGAGCATTATGGCATTAAGCGGTGAGTTTCAAAACTACCCGGTCAATAATTTTGGTCTGTACTGCACGTGGTCTGCAACGCAGTCGGTCACGGGGAACTACTCCGATGTGACCCTCAATGTCTATCTGCATTACTACACCATTGAAGTCGGCGAAAGAAGCGACTCCACCATTGCAATAAACGGCACCTCGGAGACCTACACGGCGGCGGCAATCAAGGACTACACCTCCGGCTATAAGAACAAGCTACTGAAATCAAAGACCGTCCGTGTAAATCACACTTCGACGGGTACGGCTACCAATATTCCGCTTTCGGCTTCCTGGCGGTTCAGCGGTACATATTCCGGCACTTATGTCGGAACGATTACCGCATCCACAACAATCAACCTCGACAGCATCGACCGAACTGCTCCCACGGTATCTTTCAGCACTTCAAGTGTTACGGCAAGCGGATTCAAGATTTCAGCCACCTCGTCCGCTACTTCCGACATATGGCAGTACAGTACGAACGGCGGCTCTTCCTGGACGCAGTTCTCCACGACTGCCGGAACATCCGCTTCGGTTACGTTGTCCTCGCTCTCTCCGAACACGACCTATTCCGTAAAGGTCAGAGCAAGGAAAAAGAGCAATCAGGTCTACGGCACATCTTCGGCTGTTTCCGTGACTACGCTCGGCGGCTCTGTGCTGAACAGCGTTTCAACGGTGACAGCGGACAATTCGACCGTTACGATTTCCTTGAATGTGACGGTTTACAATTCATCCTATACCCACACATTGACCCTCAAAAACGGCTCGTCCACATACCTTACAATCAGCGGTTTGTCGTGGTCAACGGGAACTGCAGCGAGGACGATAACTCTAACCTCAACGCAGCGGTCAGACCTTTTGTCATATATGGCTTCCATTAAGTCGTTCACAGGAACATTCTCCCTCGCAACGATGAGCGGTTCAACGCAGATCGGCACAGCTTCCACAGCAACGGCTACGGTGCAGACCACTTCCGCAAACTCCGCGCCGACTTTTTCGAGCTTCACCTATAAGGACAGTTATTCCACCACTACCGCGATAACCGGCAATGACCAGTATTTCATCCAAGGGTACTCGAAACTGCAGGTTACGCCCGGAACGGCAACGGCGAAAAACGGAGCGTCTATTGCGAACTATACGGCAACCTGCAACGGTGTGAGCGTTTCCAATACCACGGGAGCGGCTATCACGGTTGGCGCGGTTTCCAAGAGCGGAACGGTGGCTGTTGTGGTTACGGTCACGGACAGCCGAGGTTACACGGCGAGCGTTACGAAAAACATCACCGTGGTCGCATACGCAAGTCCGAAGGTGTCCTCTGTATCGCTTCGCCGAACCAATGATATCGAAACGGAGATGCAGCTCATCTTCAACGGTTCGTTCTCTCCGATTACGATTGGCAGCACCAATAAGAACAGTCTGCTGTACGTGAGATACCGATACAAACTGACAAGCGCATCCTCCTACGGATCATACACAAGCATTCTGTCGGCGGTCACGGTCAGCGGTACTTCTTTTTCATACAGCAATCTGGAACTCTGCGATTTGCCGTCCAATTCGTCCTATGACTTCCACCTTCAGATATGCGATAAGTTAAGCACCGCTGCGGCTCTCGACCTCTATTTTGTTGTTCCGCAGGGTACACCGCTTGTCGCTCTCCGTAAGCAGAAAGTCGGTATCAACACACCAAGTCCGACTGTTGCTTTGGACGTCGTGGGCGATGCGAAAGTCAGCGGAACGCTTACGGCAACAACGCTGTCCGGCACACTTGCCGCAAGCAAGCTGTCCGGCACGGTAGCCATCAGCAAAGGCGGTACGGGCGCGACAACCGCTGCGACCGCCTGTTCAAACATCGGCGCTTTACCGAAGAGCGGTGGAACTGTAACGGGTAGGATCACTTCCACCTATACGAGTTCCGATGCGTTCCTTGTTTCTCACGGTGTAGCGAACTATGACGCAGGCTTTCGAGCCACCCGAACCGACACAGGTACGAATGTTTATATGGGTGTCGGTAGCGGTGGTGTTAACCACGGCGTGTATTCGACGTCAATGGGCAAATGGCTCATATACGGCGATGGCACGAATGTCTATTGCAACGGCACAGCTACGAATGTGACCGGCACGGTAACGGTAGCTCACGGCGGCACGGGTGCGACCTCTGCGGCTTCCGCAAGAACGAATCTGGGCATCACAGCCACTTCACTGTACAGCGGAACGCTCTCCTCCGGCAGTACGACGTTCAATTACGGAAACTATAATTTCTATGTCATCATCGGTGTGCCGAAATCAAGCTCATCCATTATGACTTTGGTAGTGCCGAAAGCGGCGATTACGACTTCTGTAGCGACCTATCAGATTGCCGATGAAGCGAACTATCTGTGCATTAAACTCTCTTACTCCGGCTCGACTTGTACCCTCACAATCGGCAACGCAAGCGCGACCGGCTCGGTTACTAAAGTATATGGGGTGAACTGATATGCAGATAAGAAAAAACGAAAAAGGGTTCATTTCGGATTTCGCCGTCATCGGAAATCTTGTAGACGGCATCGAAATCGAAGAACCCGCCGACCTTGAACATTTTGAGAGTCACTTTGACGCTTATTCTGTCCGGGACGGGAAACTCATATTTGATGATGAGCGGGATGCCGAGAACCAAGAAAATGCTCTGAAAGATGATCTCCGAACACGCCGTGAAAAGGAGTGTTTCTCATTCATCAACAGAGGGCAGCTCTGGTACGGTATGCTCACCGTCAAACAAATCGCCGAACTAACGGTCTGGTATAAAGCGTGGCTGAAGGTTACGGAAACAAAGGTCGTGCCGGAAAAACCGTCATGGCTCGAATAAGGAACCAAGGCATCCGTGGAGGGTGCTTTTTTTCATACAAAAATTTAAGGAGGTATTTCCAATGAAAGAATTCTGGACAACCATTCAGGTCATTTTCGCCGCCATCGGTGGGTGGCTCGGATGGTTCTTGGGAGGATGTGATGGGCTTTTGATTGCGCTCTTGGCTTTTGTAGCCATTGACTATGTTACGGGTGTGATGTGCGCCATCGTTGACAAAAAGCTGTCTTCTTCCGTGGGCTTTAGAGGCATCTTCAAAAAGATACTCATCTTCGCCCTGGTCGGTGTGGGACACATTATCGATACGATGGTCATCGGGACCGGCTCGGTTCTGCGCACCGCAATCATCTTCTTCTATCTTTCCAATGAGGGCATTTCCCTTATTGAGAACGCGGGACATCTCGGCTTGCCGATTCCTGCAAAACTGAAATCTGTTCTGGAGCAGCTCCATGACAGAGCCGAAAAGGAGGATAAATAATATGGCAACTGTAATGACGAGCGCGGAGTTCGTAAAACGGCTCAAGGCTGCGGCAACCGACTACAAGACCCTCTATGTGATGGGGTGCTTCGGTGCGCCGATGAATTCCGCAAACAAGAAACGCTACACCTCGAACCACTCCTACAATAAGCAGGCGGCGAGAACGGCAATGATCAATGCCGCAACAGCCGACACCTTCGGCTTCGACTGCGTTTGTCTCATCAAGGGTATCCTGTGGGGATGGAGCGGTGATAAGAACAAGACCTACGGCGGTGCCGGTTATGCCGTCAACGGTGTTCCCGACATCGGTGCCGACAGCATGATCAAGGTCTGCAGCGGTGTTTCCACGAACTTCAGCGGCATCGTTCCCGGCGAGGCTGTTTGGATGGAAGGTCATATCGGCGTATATGTCGGTGACGGTCTTGCGGTTGAATGCACTCCGAAGTGGGACAACAAGGTTCAGATCACCGCTGTCGGCAACATCGGTAAGAAGTCCGGCTACAACACTCGCACCTGGACGAAGCACGGCAAACTGCCGTATGTCGACTATTCCGTTCAGCCTGTGAAGCCTGTCGAACCTTCCAAGCCGACCGAAACCGACACCTCGGCACCGACCGAAATCAAGGAAGGCAGCAAGGTGGAAATCAAAGCATCTGCCGAGAAATACAATCCTGCCTCGTGCGCCATTCCCGGATGGGTCAAGAGCGACTACTACCACATCGTCACGCAGACCACTTCCAATGGTAAGCCTGTTGTGAAAGGCGGTAAGACCTGCGTTCTGCTCGGTAAGAAGGTCAAAAAGTCCGGCGGCAGCGAGGTCGCGGGCATCAACACATGGGTGGCTGTCGATAATCTCTCCGTTGTCGGTGCGAAGGCAAAGACCGAAACCTACCGTGTCCATACCGTTGTCAAGGGCGATACGCTCTGGGGCATCGCACAGAAGTATCTCGGCACCGGCACCCGTTACACCGAAATCATGAAGCTGAACGGGCTGACGTCCACGCTCATTTTCAGCGGTCAGAAACTGAATATCCCTAACTGATTTGAAGCCCATCGAGGATTTTTCCTTCGGTGGGCTTTATTTTTTTGTCTGTTTTTTCCGAAATGCCCTCCTCATGTTCATGGGATAGTGAGGAGGTGGTTCACACATGACAGACCATCAGAAAACAAAGATAGTCGAAATGAGAAAAGCCGGATGCGGCTATTCTGAAATATCCAAAGCTCTGTCCGTTTCGAGAGATACCGTCAAGACCTTCTGCCGCCGAAACAACATCACGGTCGACAGCACGGAAAAACCGAAAGAGACGGCGGGAATCTGCCCGGAATGCGGAAAGCCGATAACGCAGATATCCGGCAGAAAACCGAAGCGTTTCTGTTCGCCGGAGTGCAGACAGAAATGGTGGAACGCTCACCCGGAGCGTATAGGTCAGAAAGCGGTGTATGAATATGTTTGCCACAACTGCGGTCAGTCCTTTACCGCCTATGGAAACAGTCACAGAAAATACTGCTCCCATGAATGCTATGTGGCGGCAAGGTTCAAAGGCGGTGAAGCCCGTGACTAAAGAGCAGATGACAGCGGAAACCAAATATCAGGCAAGCATCGCTCCGTTCCGAATTATGCTGAAAAACGGGCAGATCTCCACAGAGGATTATCGTGTGATAGACACAATACTCACCGAAAAATACCATCCGATTTTCGTTCAATTTATTCCTCCGAATTGACTGGATATATTTCAAAATCAGAGTTAATATGTCCGATACCAAAGGAGGGATACAATGGAAAAGACTATCGTAAACATTGCCCCTGCCGCAGCGGAAACCCCTCGCACAAAACGTGTGGCGGCCTATGCCAGAGTTTCCTGCGGCAAGGACACCATGCTGCATTCCTTGGCGGCGCAGATCGATTATTACCGTGACTACATTATGATGAACCCGGAATGGCGGTTTGCCGGGGTCTACGCTGACGAAGCGAAAACAGGCACCAAGGACAACCGTGAACAGTTTCAGCTTCTCTTGACCGAATGCAGGAGCGGAAACATCGATATGGTCATTACCAAGAGCATATCTCGGTTAGCGAGGAACACGGTCACGCTTCTTGAAACCGTGCGTGAACTCAAGAGCCTCGGTATTGATGTTTTCTTTGAAGAACAGAACATTTACACCATGAGCGCCGAGGGCGAAGTAATGCTGACGCTCCTTGCGTCATTCGCCCAGGCAGAAAGCCTTTCGTGCAGCGATAACTGTAAATGGCGAATCCGCAAGGGCTTTGAGGAAGGACGGGCTTCCACCTGCACCATGCTCGGATACCGACTGGTGGACGGCGAAATAACACTCGTTGAAGAAGAAGCCGAAACCGCAAAACGCATATTTGATTTATACCTTGCCGGATACGGTCTTCAGAAAATCGCCAACACCTTGAATGAAGAAGGGTTGTACAGCATCTTCGGAAACGAATGGCATCCGACAACCGTGCGGAAAGTCCTGACAAACGAGAAGTATTGCGGAGACCTTTTGCTTCAAAAAGTATATCGTGAAAACCACCTCACGAAGAAAATGCGTCCCAACACCGGGGAACTTCCGCAGTATTATGTGGAAGATGATCATCCGGCGGTAGTCAGCAGAGAGACCTTCGCAGCAGTCCAGAAAGAGCTTGAACGCCGAGCAGAAGAAAAAGCTCCGACTGTCGGAACGACAAGCGTTTTCACAGGGAAAATCCGATGCTCATGCTGCGGCAAGAATTACCGCCGAAAGACAACACCTTATAACATCGTCTGGTGCTGTTCGACCTACAACTCCAAAGGAAAGAAATACTGCCCGGACTCAAAGGTCATCCCGGAGGAAACGCTGAAACGGGCGGTAACAGACATATTGAAAACGGACGGATTTTCGGACGAGGCATTTCAAACGCAGGTTTGCACGATAGAGGCTCATCCGGGCAATCTGCTCCGTTTCATTTTTACGGACGGTTCGACCGCTGATTATGTGTGGAAAGACCGCTCTCGTTCCGAAAGCTGGACAGACGAAATGAAAGCCGCCGCCGGAAAAAAGACAAAGGAAAGGAACGCAAGTCATGGCAAATAAGACAGTCAAGAAAATCGAAGCCACGAAGCCTACGCTGTCGGCACAGTATTCGACTTTCACCCGAAAGCGAAAGGTCGCAGCCTATGCCCGTGTCTCAACGGCAAAGGAGGAACAGGAAAACTCCTTTGACGCGCAGGTCAGTTATTACACGCAGAAAATACAGGCGAATCCCGAATGGGTCTTTGTCGAGGTGTACTCCGATGAAGGCATCACCGGCACGAACACCAAAAAGCGCGAAGGCTTCAACAGAATGATAGAAGATGCCCTTGCCGGGAAAATCGACCTTATTCTCACCAAGTCCGTCAGCCGTTTCGCACGAAACACGGTTGATAGCCTTGTCACCATTCGGCAGCTCAAGGAGAAAGGTGTGGAGGTTTTCTTCGAGAAAGAGAACATTTACACCCTCGATGCCAAGGGCGAATTATTGCTTACGATCATGTCATCCCTGGCTCAAGAAGAAGCGAGGTCGATTTCGGAAAACACCTCATGGGGTCGAAGAAAGTCCTTCGCAGACGGAAAGGTCAGCCTCGGCTATTCCAATTTTCTCGGTTACGACAAGGGTCCCGATGGGGAGCTTGTAATCAATGAGGAGCAGGCAAAAATCGTGCGGAGAATTTATGCGGAGTTCCTCGCCGGAAAAACTCCGGGCGGCATAGTGAAAGGCTTGACCGCTGACGGCATTGAAACGCCCGGTCACAAGAAGGTGTGGCAGGCTTCCACGGTGCTGAACATTCTGAAGAATGAGAAGTATTATGGGGCGGCCATACTTCAGAAGCAGATAACCGTATCGTATTTGACGAAAGAGAAGCGTCCCAACACGGGCGAACTGCCCATGTACTACATTGAAAAAGACCATGAGCCTATCGTCTCCCCGGAAACCTTCCAGATGGTACAGGAAGAAATGCGCCGCCGAAAGGAAGCCGGAAGCAATATGCAATGTGTGTCCATTTTCTCAAGCCGCATCATCTGCGGTGACTGCGGTGGGTACTACGGCAGAAAGATATGGCATTCAAGCACCAAGTACACCGCATGGCACTGGCATTGCAATGCCAAGTTCCAGAAGCGAAAATACTGTGAAACACCGACCCTCAAAGAGGAAAGCCTGGAAGAGACCTTCGTTGAGGTGTTTAATGGGCTGATCGCCGACAAGGACGAAATCATAGAAAACTACCGTCTTTGCATCGATGCCGTTACCGATGACAGCGAGTATCGCAGACAGCTTGAGGATTTGAACAACGGCTGCGGCGAAGTTCAGACGCTGATAAGAAGCCTTCTGATGACCTACAGCCGACAGGACACCGCCGATGATATCCATGAGAAACTCCAAGAATATGAGGAGCGGCTCGATACGATGGCTCGGCTCAAGCAAGAGCTTGATTTGAAGATAGCCGCCTGCGCCGCCAAGCGTGTGCAGATAACCGGCTTCCTGAACGAGCTTATGAAGCATGACGCTCCGCTGACAAAGTTCGACCCGCTCGTATGGCAGGCGGTCATCAATTACGCTACGGTCAACCGTGACTGCACGATTACCTTTACCTTCCGGGACGGGACCGAAAAGACCGTGCCAATCAAGAACGGCGTCCGTCCTTACACAAAACGCAATAAGCCGCAGGAGGTTGACGGCAATGACGGATAAGAATCTGCTTGTAATCACCCCTCACAGAAAAGAACCCGGCAAGCAACGCATCGCCGCCTACTGCCGGGTTTCAAGCCGAAGCGATGAACAACTGAACAGTCTGGCAAATCAGATTGATTTCTACCGCAGCCGATTCGAGAACGATGATACCGTTGTCTTTGTCGGCATCTATGCGGAAGAGGGACTCTCCGGCACCCAAGCGGAAAGCCGACCGCAGTTTATGAAAATGATCGAGGACTGCCGGAGCGGTCTTATAGATTGCATATGGACAAAAAGCGTATCCCGGTTTGGAAGGAACACCGTGGATACGCTTATTTACACCCGTGAACTTCGCTTCCTGGGCATTGACGTTTTCTTCGAGAAAGAGAACATACACTCCACGGAATCATCCGGCGAACTCATGCTCACACTCATGGCGGCTTTTGCCGAGTCCGAGTCAGAAACGATGTCGGAGAATATAAAATGGGGCAAGCGAAGAAGATATGAGCAAGGCATTACGGGAAGCATCACGCTAAACGGAATGTACGGCTTCCGGCAGAACAAAGGTGTCGTAACCGTTGTGGAGGATGAGGCTGATCTGGTTCGGCGGATATACAAGGACTTCATTGACGGCTACAGCTACGGCGAAATAACCGACAGGCTTATTGCCGATGGGGTGCCGACCCGAATGCCTGGTGCAACCTGGGCAAAGACCACCATTCAGCACATTATCCGAAATGAGAAATACTGCGGTGACTGCCTGTTTCAGAAGGCATTTATCGCAAACCCCATCACGCATCAGCAAGTCCGAAATAATGGAGAACTGCCGAAATATCTGGTGGAGGACTGCCTTCCGGCAATCGTGGATAAAGAGACATGGAAGCTGGCACAGGCTGTTGCGGCAAGGCACACACCTCACAGACAGGCACCGAATGAGCGGTATCCGTTTACAGGGAAACTGTTCTGCGGCGTTTGCGGTAAGCCTTACTACTATTATCATTATACGACCACCAACAAGCAGCCTCTCGCCGCGTACCGTTGTATGAGCCGAAAGACCCAATCGGCAACCGAAGTGCCGGGGCAAACCTACACTCCACCGCACAAGGCTACCTTCAACCGCAATGCCTCGCCGGAACTGATAGCGTACAGAGAACGATACTGCAAGCCGCCGAAGGAAAGACCGATGCTCTGCACAGACGTCCGCATTCCGATTGACCTGCCGCAGAAGGCATTTTGCCGAGCGTGGAATCTCATCGTGTCAAAGAAGCTCCGCTATCAGGCAACGCTGCGGTCAACGGTCGATAATGCCGAGGACATCCTCGTCCGATACCGTGCGGAAGAGATGTGCCTTCTGATTGACGAGATTGGAAAAATCACCGAGTTCAGCTATCCGCTCATGCTCAAAACGCTCGACAGGGTCGTTGTAAACACCAACGGGAAGCTGACATTCATCTTTCAGTCCGGCATAAAAATCACGGTATAATTGCTCCGAAAACGCAAGTGTGACTATGAAAATACCCTCGTTTTTTTATGGGTAAAATCATAGTCACACTTTTTCCTTTTACGGATATTCCGAGCGGAATGAAACCTTCGGCAGCAAAGTCCTCCGTTCTGCCACGGCATCCCGGCTCGGCTCCGAACAGTCGGAAAGTGCCGAAAATGCCGTGTTTCTGCGGCTTTTACGGGGTGGGTTCAAATGAACCCATTGATGAACCCAGTGGGTTCAAACGCAGAGGGAAAATTAAATTGTATCAATGCCGTAGTTATTACGCAAAGAATAACCGTCATTCTGATACAACGGACTGACGGTTATTTTATACTCAAAATCGACATTTTACCGACTTTTGAACAGAGAAATTGTCAAATCACCCAAGCGGGTGTTCGTTAAATCGTTAAATGATTGATAATCGTTAAAATGTAGGTATAATCGTTGATTTGTTGGGGTAATCGTTAAATGATAGACAACAATCGTTGAATGATAATGAGTTTTATGGTATAGTATACTTAAGGTGGTGATTACATGACATTGAATGATGCGAAGATTTTGTTGTCGGAAAACAACATTGTTTTCGATATGCGTGAATTTGAAAGCGTAACAGCATATTGGCACCATGTGTCAATGTTCCCTTATACAAAAAACGCAAAACCTTACGAAGTCATTGCCTTAATCATTCCCAGCAATAATGGAAGAAATGATATTGAACTCCAGTTCAATGCCAATGATAACAACCTTCGTTTTGAAGAACTGTGGTTCGGCGGTTATAGTTTTGAAATGTTTGATTGCAATGAAGAAATGCTTGCTGACGACTTGATGGAGCGCATAAAAGAAATTCAAAGTGGCAGTTTCGTTGTAATTGTTGCAAACGACCTCAAAAACGGCCGATGGCTTGGGGATGCTTGTTTTGATCTGAATGACGATGATGATGCCTTTGGCCGACAAAGCTTTGAAAAAGCAATGCGACGAATCAACAAACCCAAAGGACTACTTTCAAAGTTGTTTCGAACACAAAAACAATACGAAATATATGATTGGAATACATATCAGCGCATTGTAAAGTGAGTTGCACCTCCTGACCCCAAAATGCACCCTCTAAAATGACTTTGCACCCC
>JAZQHD010000072.1:0-6693 GCA_045540375.1 Ructibacterium sp.
TTCCCATTCCGAACACAGTAGTTAAGCCTCTCAGCGCTGACAATACTTGGCGGGCGACCGCCCGGGAACATAAGACGCTGCCGGAACGAAGAAACTCCTATCGAAAGATGGGAGTTTTTGTTTTTTTGTAGTCTGTTTGAAGTTTCAGCAATCTACGCCCGGCAATGGGTGAAGCGTTACGCTTCTCTGTGCACTTACTTGATAAATAGAAACCTTTGTTTTCTTTTTAACTATCATTGACATTTTGGTGAAATAGGTTTATAGTTAGGGTAATCATCTGACAAAGGAGAAAGCAGCTATGATTTTTGATTCTGTCTTTGACAATGCAGTGTTCATCAAACCAAATGTGGAATTTGTTCGGGAACAGACAGGGAAGAACTATGCCCCTATGTTTCGGAAAAAGATTTACCTCAATAAAACCGAGAATGCAAAGCTCTATGTCTGTGGCTTGGGTTACGGATACTACTATATTAATGGGAAAAAGGTAACCGAAGATCTCTTTACTGCACCTGCCAGTGATTACCGCAAAACCCTTTGGTACAATACCTATGATGTGTCCCATCTTTTGGTGGATGGGGAAAATACCATTGCGGTAATTTGCGGAAATGGTTGGTATAACGAAGAGGTTGGTAGCTACTGGAACTTTAACAAAGCACCCTGGCGGGACGTTCCCAAATTCATTCTTCGGCTGACAGTGGATGGAGAAACTGCTCTGGTGTCGGATAGCTCCTGGAAGTGTAAACCTTCCGGTGCCATCTACTATAATGCTCTCCGGTGCGGGGAGTATTTCGATGCGAACCTCTACGAGGAAAACTGGAACGAGTCCGAGTTTGACGATTCCGAATGGAAACCGGCAATTCGGGATAGTATCCCTCCCTGTGGTATTTTCCGGGAATGTGAGTGCGAACCCATTCGGGAATTTGAAGTCTATGATGCAGTTAAGGTCTATCAAGTTACTGATACCAAATATGTCTTTGATATGGGACAGACCATTTCTGGATATATCCGGCTTACGGTTACCGGAAACCCGGGGGATGAACTCACCATTCGCTATGCAGAACTGATGAATGAGGATTATAGCCTGCAGCTCTGTAACGGCAATAGCCCCTATTACGGAAACCCAACCTATATGACCGACAAGTTCATCTGCTCCGGCAAGAAGATGACCTGGTCGCCCATGTTTGCTTACCACGGATTCCAGTATATCGAGATTGATGGCATTAAAAATATAGATGATGTCAAGGTTCAGTCTGTTTTCGTTCATCAGGATATCAAAAGACGGACCACCTTTGAATGTTCTAACCCGGTACTGAACACCTTGTTTGAGTGTGGTATCAAATCCTCCTGGTCGAATATGTTTTATCTCATCTCCGACTGCCCCAGCCGGGAAAAAATGGGCTGGGCAAACGATGCTCAGGGAACGGCGGAGCAGATGCTCACCAACTTTGAAATAGAGAAGCTTTATGAGAAGTGGTTTCAGGATATCAAGGATTCTATGCTCTCTGACGGGGCGGTGCCTTGTGTCATTCCCACCGGCGGATGGGGTTATGACTGGAACCCTGGCCCGGTAACAGAGGGAATTCTGTTTGAGATTCCTTTCCGGATGTACCTGCACACCGGAAATGCCGAAATGCTTACCGAGTCTTTGGAATATTTTGACCGGTATTTCCGCTTTAACGATGGCCGAAGGAACGAGGAAGGATTTGTGGATTCTGGCCTGACGGACTGGGCACCCCCCAGCTATGTTCTTCGGTGGGAGCTTCGTCCCATTATTAATGCGGCGTTGGAATATCGGTCCTATGGCATTGCCTATCTTGCGGCAAAATGCAAGGGTATGACTGAAAAAATGCAGGACTACCGCAGCAGAATGGATGACCTCAAGAAACTGATCATCAGCAAGTGTATCGACGAAAACGGAAAATGCATGATAGACCATCAGACTCCGGTGGCGATGCTGATCTACTATGGACTCTATGAAAATCTTGAACCACTGAAAGAGCAATTGAAAACGTTGATAGAGGAAGCGGATTTCCATCATAATTGCGGTATGGTGGGCATTCGGCGTCTCTTTATCGCCTTGAACAAATGCGGTCTGCAGGAATATGCTTACCGGATTCTTACTGCCGAAGGGTATCCCGGTTGGAAGTACTGGCTGGATTGCGGAGCCAATACTCTTTGGGAAATCTGGGATGTGGAACATAATAACGATTCCAAAAACCATCATATGTACTCCGACTTTATGTCCTGGATGATGAAGACCATTGCGGGCATCACCCTCTTGGAGGAAAAGTGCGGCCAAGGTGTTTTTGAAATCAATCCCTATTACTTCGAGGATTTGACTTATGCAAAATGCACCTATTCGTCTAACTTTGGTGATCTGGCGGTCTCCTGGGAGAAGACAGAAGCGGGCATCAACCTTGACATCACCATTGACGAGGGCGTCAAGGCGTACTACAACGGAAAACTGCTTCCTGCCGGGGAGCATCATATCGAAATTTAAAAAAGGAGGGGTCCCCCTCCTTTTTTATTCCGCCAGGGAATCATTTACAATGCTTTTAAAGACCACGCAATCGGGATATTCCTGAATCAAGGTTTCAACCTGAGGAACCATCTCTTTTTTTGTAACACAGAGGAGCATTTTACTTTGATTTCCAGAATAAGCGCCCTGAACATCCACGATGGTAGCAGGAATCTGTAGCTTTGATGTAATGTCCGTGGACAGTTGTTCTGCATTGGGAGAAATAATCTCAAACTTAATGGTTTCGGCTTTGGTTGAACTGATTTTGTTGCTGATACTACTGGTGATTAAAGAATAGAGAATACTGCAAATTACAGGCTCCATTTTCATACCGTAAACAAAGTAGGAACTCAATGCAACAACCAGGTTCAACCCAAAGATAAGATTCATCAGGTTAAGATGGGGCTTTTTCCGTTTAACCAGAGCCGCGACAATGTCCACGCCGCCACTGGAACCACTGAGTTTCAGGGTAAGATGGTACAAGATACCCCGAATGAAACCAGCACTGATAGGAGCTAGAATAATACTTGTTCCGGTACTGGTCTGGTAACAAAACCGGGAGATGTCAAGATAATTGAGAAAAAGAACGGACAGGGAGAAGGAGAGAACATAGACAGAGGTTTTTACCGCAAATTCACGATTCAGGAAAAAGAATGCGGCAACCAGAAGAGGAATGTTTGCCAGAAAAGATAGATAACCCATACTGATTCTGGTAACATCCTGTATCATAGTGAAGATGCCATCAATTCCGGCAGGGGCAAAACTGTTGGGAAATACAAATACGGAATAATTCAATGCAGAACAGAATGCCAGCAGCATCAATGCAGGAAATGTTAAGAATTTCTTTATCATTATATTGGTCGCTCCTTGAAAAAAACTTGCTTTTATTATAAAAGGGTGATATAGTATAGTCAAATACTTATAAAATATAAATACTATAGAAAAAAGCTATGGGGTGAAGTTGTGTTTCGGAAATATCAGTATGTGTATCAGGTTTATAAGGAAGGCAGTATTACCAGAGCGGCGGAAAAGCTATTCATTTCTCAGCCATCTCTGAGTGCAGCAATCAAAAACATTGAGAAGAAGATTGGTGCAGAGCTTTTTGAACGGACAAGCGGTGGGATTAGACCTACAGAAATTGGAAAAGAATATATTGCTGCTGCAGAAAAAATGATTTACGCAGAACAGGAGTTTGAAAATAGGATTCATGATATCTATCAGTTGGAAACCGGACAGATTACGGTGGGTGGTACCAATTATCTTTCCTCCTATGTATTGCCCAGAATCGTGAATCGGTTCACCTCTCTTTATCCCAGAATTGAGGTAACTCTTGTGGAGGCAAACTCCGGTGGATTGAGTGAAATGGTGAAAAATGAGGAAGTGGACATTATTATTGACAGTTTTGATGAAACGATGGATGAATATCAGGGATATCCCCTTGCCAGCGAGAGGATTCTCCTCTGCGTGCCGGGGGACAGAGCAATCAATGAAAGTCTAAAAGAATTTCAAATCAGTCCCGACGAGATTTACCGTGGGTCCGCAGAACTTGATTCTGTTACGCCTGTTCCGATTGAATTATTCAAAAACGAAAAGTTCATTCTTTTAAAGAGCGGGAATGATATGTATCACCGGGCAATGGAGATTTTTAGGAAGAGTGCTATGGAGCCGCAGGTGGCGTTCTATGTAGATCAGTTGAATATTTCCCATGCCCTTGTGGCATCGGGAATGGGATTGTGCTTTGCAACGGACACCTTGTTCCGTTATGGCAAGTTCCGAAATAATATTGCCCTGTACAATGTTGGAGAAGAAAGCAGCAGAATGTTGTACGTTGCTCATAAGCGGAATAAATATTGTACCAGAGCTATGACGGAGTTTATCAGAGTTGCCAAGGAGGTCATTGAAGGATAGGTATTCCCAGATAAAGGATATTCCTTATTGACGATTTAGCTCTTTCGTGGTAGAGTGTCAGTATAAAATGAGGTGATCATAATGTCAGATATTACCAAGATAGATAAGAACTTTGCGGTTCCGACTGAGATCAACAAAGAGGGTGGAAGTTCTATTCCGTAGAGGAGGAACCCTTTCAGGTTTATGGTGTCTTCAGGGAAAACGGAAAGTATCGGCGGATGCCGGAGGCAGTTGCGAAAACGGTTAATGATGGGGTAGCCTACCTTCACGCCGATACCGCCGGTGGACGGGTTCGGTTCGTCACCAATAGCTCCCGTGTTGCTATTCACACGAAAACTGACCGGATTTGCCGGCTTCCCCATTTTGCCCTGACCGGTACGTCCGGCTATGATATCTATGCAGACGGAGAATACGTCCAGACCTTTGTCCCGCCCTATGATATGCAGGATGGGTTTCAGTCCCAGATGGAATTTGATGAGACCGAGGGAAAGGAGCGGGAGATTACCATCAACCTTCCTCTCTACTCCAGCGTGTGTGAATTATATATCGGTTTGGAGGAGGGGGCAACCCTGTCTGGTGCCAAGCCATATAAAAATACCAGACCCGTTGTATACTATGGCTCCTCCATCACCCAAGGTGGATGTGCTTCTAGGCCAGGCATGAGTTATCAGTCCATTGTTTCACGGGAGTTGAATCTGGATTTCTGGAATCTGGGATTTTCGGGAAGTGCCCGGGCAGAGGATGAAATGATAGACTATATCAAGACTTTGGATATGTCCGTTTTTGTACTGGACTATGACCACAATGCTCCCTCGGCAGAGCATCTCAAAAACACTCACGAGAAGATGTTCCTTGCCATTCGGGATGCCCATCCTGACCTTCCTGTGATCATGATGGTGCGCCCTAACCATATTTTATCTCCCGATGAGGAGGAGCGGAAAAAGGTAATTGAAGCTACCTATCAAAATGCCTTGAATAGAGGGGATAAGAATGTCTATTATATCGACAACGAGGCGCTGACTGCCCTATGTAAGGATAACGGACTGGTGGATCGGACGCATCCCACCGACTATGGCTTTGCCTCTATGGCAGATGCCCTGTGCAGGTTGCTGAAAAACATTGAGGTTGTGTAGCTTTTGATCCTGATTTGTTGTGGGTCGAATTATGTTGAATGATGCAGAAAGAAGAGATGATAGAATGGAAAAAGTAATTATAATTGGTTGCCCAGGAAGTGGAAAAAGTACTTTTGGACGAAAACTCAAACAGATTACAGGCTTGCCATTGTATCATTTGGATATGATGTTTTGGAATGTGGATAGAACAACGGTTTCTAAAGAGATATTTATTGAACGGTTACGAAAGGCAATGAGTAATTCAAAATGGATTATTGACGGAAACTATAGCAGTACCATGGAAATGCGTATCAAAGAGTGCGATACAGTTTTCTTTTTAGATTATCCAACCAATGTTTGTGTGGAGGGAATTGAATTAAGGAAAGGTAAACCACGTTCAGATATGCCCTGGATTAATGATGATGGCACAGATAAAGACTTTATTGCCTTTGTAAAAAATTACAATCTGGAAAGCAGACCTAAAGTTATTAACTTGTTGGAAAGGTATTCTACAAAGAACATTATAGTATTTAAAAGCAGAACAGAATCGGAAGAATACTTATCGTTATCAAAAACAAGTGGCATCCAGATGATACAGTCTTTATAAGCTTTGATATACAAGGGACAAAAAGCCTTCCCCGTAGATCGGGAAGGTGTCAGCGATAGCTGACGGATGAGGTGAAAAAATGATAATATTAATTACAGGTGCATCACATACAGGTAAAACTTTCTTGGCACAGAAATTGCTTGAAAAATATAAATATCCATATCTGTCAATAGATCATTTGAAAATGGGGTTGATTCGTAGCAAACAAACTGACCTTACGCCTATGAGTGAGGATGCAGAACTCACAAAGTATTTATGGCCTATTGTCCGTGAAATGATTAAAACCGCTATAGAAAATAATCAAAATTTAATTGTAGAGGGATGTTATATTCCTTTTAATTGGGAAAAAGATTTTGAAAATGATTATCTAAAAAATATCAAATATTACTGTCTTGTAATGAGCCAAAACTATATCAAGAATCATTACAAAGATATAACAAAGTATGCGAGTGTGATTGAAAATCGTTTGAACGATGAAGATTACACAATGGAAAGTGCTATTGAGGAAAACAGTTTAATTTTGGAACTGGCAGAAAAACATAATGTTC
>JAZQHD010000073.1:0-8999 GCA_045540375.1 Ructibacterium sp.
CATCAGAGTCCATTTGCCGGACACCGATTCATAGCAAAGGTTCTTAAACCACGCTCGGACACAGCGATAATATTTGCGTTTGTATTTGACGATGATTTGCTTCACCTCGGCGGAGTCGCATTTCATCATATACGGAAAGCCCCACACAATCGTATGTTCCCAGGAGTAAGCTCCAAGGGAGAGGGACGAAGAAGCAATGCGGGTGCAAGGCTCAAGTACGGGAATATCTCTGTAAGCGATATTGTGTGTGGCGGTTTTGTCGCCTGCGAGGTATCTCTCGGCTGCCGCGACCGTTTCTTCGCTTCCTTTTGGGGACTTCTTCATTGCATCAATGGCAGCACGGATTTCCGCTTCGGTCCCGACATACATTTTGTCAAAGGAAACGAATGCCGGAGTGCCGTAGTCCCAAAGGTTCAAAACATAATATTTCTCATTCATTCTTGTTGCCGCCTTCGCCTTCTATCTTCTGAAGGCGATCCTCAAGAGCAAATTTGAGGGTCAGCCAAGTGTCACGATACGGGAGGTTTTCATCCACAAGTGCGCGGTCGATGTCCTCAATCATTACCGTAATCGTGCGGACGTCAAGAACCATTAAGTATCGCAAAACAAACTGAACGGTGGTGCTTGGCATATAGGTATAGCGACCCAAGGAGTACCGAACCGCGCTGTTGATGATGCAGCCGAAATCGTTGTCATAAAAAACATCAAACCATTTAGCCGGACAGAGAACTAAATCGTCTTTGCCCTCATTGGTGATAACAAAGCCCACATTCTCCTTGTTTACGGTTTCAAGCAAGTCATCGAGCTTATCTGCAAGTTCTTCACGGGAGACCCGCTTCATCGTTTCCACGGGTTGTAAGAAGTTAATCAGTTTCATCATTTGTCTCCTTTTCGATAGATTCCCAAGACCGAAAGAGAAAGTGCATTCGGTCGATTCGCTTGTCGGTGTGCCAATGTCCGCAGTACCAAGCGTTATACTGCAAACGCTCCTCAATGGCATCAAGCCAATCCTCGGTACTTTTGTCAACGGACGATTGGTCGACGTTGGGGAGAAATACCTCGATAGGTTCGTACTTCCGGGGGCAAGTATGAGAGAGGACGATATCGACCTCGTGCGTGGCGATTTGAGCCTCCACAAAGGCTTTGATGGCGTCAGAGGGTTGTTCATCGTTCCACCATCCGGCGTGGCGGCGAATACGCCAATATGCGTCAATGCTGTACGCACCACCGATGACGAGGTAACGTTGCCCCTCGATATTAAAGATCTCACCGTCTTTGGCAAAGAGAACACGGGGATATGCATCTTCCACCCAAACCTTACCGCCGTTCCAATCGACAAGGCGATAGGAGGGGACGTGTTCAGGACGGCATTCGTGGTTTCCGTGGATACAGAAAACCGTGCATTTGATGGAATTGAGCAGCCGTTTGCATTCATTGTCAAGCTCGGTCAAATAATAATTAGCGCCTACATCACCAAGGATGATAAGCGTATCGTTACGAGAAATATGGACGTCTTTTGCAAAGTTGACCACGCGCCGAGGGGCTCCGTGGATATCTCCCGTTATGTAAACCATAGCGACCTCCTTATAGGGATTTTCAGTATTATACCATACCTTTGTTTGAAAAATATGGCGTGGAGAAAAACGTAAGGGTTTTTAGCGAAAATGTAAGTATGAGTAAAATGTAAGTATCGGTATTTATACCGTGAGTCAGGATACTGACCCTTGGTAGGTTGCCGAACACGGTGCGGATCGTTATAATTTCCTTGACGATGACCGCAGGTTTTGGTTTTCACGCAGTATTTGCTTTGTAGCTCTTGCGACTTCAATGAGAACCCTCCTTTCGTAAGCGGTGCAATCACCGAGCAGATCGGCAAACTCACCGTTAAGACACACCTGACGGTTGGTCACAAGGTTTTCGGCGAGAAGCTCGTCTGCGGTAACTTCGAGGGCGTTTGCGATTCTAACGAACACATCAAGGCTCACCGATTTTACGGCGGTTTCTATGTAGCTCACATATCCATCGGAAAGACCGACGATTTCGCATAGTTGAGCTTGAGAGAGCCGTTTCTTTTTACGTGCTTCTTTGATGCGTTTGCCGATGATAAGGTAGTTAAGTGTCATATTTTTGACCTCCTAAAAAAATATTTTCCCTAATATTATACCTCATCGGCTATGAACATAGCGACCTCGCTATTTCAAACTTACCTCATCGGTGATAAAATAATATAAAAAGTTACCCAATCGGGGAAATGAGGTGAGCGAATGGCAGTAAACAAATTTGATTATGTGGTAGTTGGTGAGCGAATCCGAGCCATTCGTGTAGCCAAAGGAATGAGCCAGGCAGACCTTGCGTTTGCTGCACATATCGCTACTTCCAACGTCAGCGATATCGAGAACGGCAAAACCAAGATGTGGCTTGCAACCTTTGTAAAGATCGTTGAGGCACTCCAGGTGTCCGCTGATTCCATCCTTCGCCCGGATGTTCCCGAGGTTAACAGCCTGTATCAGAAGGAATACGCACAGCTTCTGGCGGACTGCACACCGTCCGAGATCGAAGCGATTATGAAAATATCCAAGGAAGTCAAGGCTTCTTTGAAAGCAAAAAACGATAACGAAGATTGAGTGGAGATGCAAATTTCCACTCTTTTTTGTTGCGAAAATTAAATTTTTTTTGAAGATTCATACCCGTGGTCAGCGACCTGACTGTGGGTATGTTTTCTTTTTACCCGAGTGGCGATATAATTGGTGAAAAAGATAATCACGGAGGGAAAAATGGACGAGATTGAAGTTTACAATCAGTTAAGTGCAATCGCCACCCCGACGTTTGCCGTAACATTCGGAGATGATTCTGACCAGGCGATCCGAATTGCAGAACATAAAGCCTGGCTTGGAAGTATTCGCCGTGAACGTCCGGGTACGAACACACCGTACAAGGTGGGCATTTACATTCGATACTTCAATCAAACGAAATACGACAACTACCTTTCTTATCATAAGAAGCAGTTTGCGGACACGGTGGCTCTTTGCCCCAAATGGACGCTCGTGGACTTCTATATCGACGAGGGAGCAACCGCACCCAATATGGAGAATGCTCCTGAATGGAGTAGGCTTCTTTGCGATGCGATGGCGGGCAAGGTCGATCTCATCATCACGCAAAAGGTGTCCAACGTATCAAAGAAGATGCCGGAGGTAACCTTCTGTTCGAGAATTCTCGCAAAGCAGAAGCACCCTGTCGGTATTTACTTTATTTCCGAGGATATTTTCACCCTGGCTTCGTACTATACGGAAGATCGAAAGGATGCATATTTCCTTCCTACACCCGATTGGCAGTTGCTTACCGATAGCGAGGAAGAGATAAGGGAGGCGTTACATGATAGACCCGAATAAAAGATCGCAAAAAGAACAGGACCGTGAGCGTACACGAAAGCGAATGCATACGCAGGTCGACCCGGAGAATTATGAGTACATACCTGAAAAGAAGCGGGTTGACTATTACGATAATGATACGCCTATGCGTGTTGCGATTTATGTTCGTGTATCCACCGATGACGTAAGGCAGACCACCTCCTACGAGCTTCAGAAGAGATACTACGAGGATTTCGTCAAACACCACCCCCATTGGACTCTCGTCAAGATTTATGCCGATGAGGGTATCAGCGGAACGATGCTTGAGAACCGTGCGGAGTGTATGAAGATGCTTGCGGATTGCCGAGCCGGAAAGATCGACCTCATCATTACGAAGAGCGTTTCCCGTTTGGCAAGAAACATCCTGGTAAGTATCGGCATTGTGCGTGAACTTGCGGAACTGAAGCACCCTGTTGGTGTGTTCTTTGAGTCGGAGTGCATCTTCTCCCTGAACGATGACTCGGCGATGGCTCTTTCCTTCGTTGCGACGATGGCAGAGGAAGAGTCCCATACAAGAAGCCGTAGTATGGAAACATCGCTGCGTATGCGCCTTGACAACGGCATTCCGCTGACACCGAAGCTCCTCGGCTTCAAGCACGATGCAGACGGACAGCTTATCATCAACCCGGAGGAAGCACCGACCGTCAAGCTCGTTTTCTTTATGTACCTTTACGGATACTCGACGCAGCAGATCGCAGATGCTCTTATTGCTCTTGGACGGAAGTCCTATCTTGGCAATATCAAATGGACTTCGAGCAGCGTGGTTCAGATCTTGCGTAATGAACGGCATTGCGGTGACGTCATCACAAGAAAGACATTCACCCCAAACTTCCGTACACACAAGTCGGTGAAGAACAGAGGTGACCGTCCGCAAAGCCATTATTACAATCATCACGACCCTATAGTGTCGAGGGATGACTTTATAGCGGTACAGCGAATGCTCGACAATGCCAGGTTTAAAAACAAGTCCTATCTGCCGGAGCTTCGAGTGCTTGACAGCGGTATCTTTCAAGGCTATGTTGTCATCAACCCCAGGTGGGCGGCATTCGGAGAACAAGACTACTTCCAAGCGGCAAGAAGTGTGTACCCCAAAATCGAGGAAGAAGATGAACCGCAGGTGTCCGTGCCGAAAGAGGTACAGATAAAGGTGGAAGCGGGTGACTTTGATATGCGTGGCTTTGAGATTGCCCGCGCAGAGCTTTTTGACACGCAGCAGAAACCGTCCGTAACCTTCTCGCATAAGAAGATCAAATTCTCTAAACCCCTGGTAAGGAAGCTTGGGGAAAAGAATACCATAGAATTGCTCGTAAACCCGATTACACGGAAATTTGCGATCCGAACCACCGACAAAGGCAACCGTCAGGGCATTGTATGCTCAAAATCCGAAGGGGGCAAACTCGTCCCCAAGGACATCTCCACGGCAGCGTTCAGCGAGACTTTGTTTTCGCTGTTCGGTTGGAACTCGGATTATAAATACCGTATTACCGGGTCGCTTTACGAGGACGGCTCGGAGGTGGCATACATCTTCGATACCATAAATACCGAAGCTTTCTTCAAACCCTATGTGCTGCCGGGGCATACAGCGGACGAGGACGGTAATGCGCCTACCGTTCAGCCCTTTATGCCGTCAGGAAAGCATATCAGAGGAATTCCTGAAGCGTGGACTTCGACCTTCGGAAAACAGTACTATTTGCACGAGCAGACACTTGCCGAGCTTGAGGCTCAAAGTGAGGACGAATGGAAACTGCGTATTGAGGGTCAGCTTTATGAAACGGGAAAGAAACTGAACGTTACGGGCTATGAGGAATTGCGTGTATATATTAAAAACGAATTGAGTGGGGCTCCACTCCAGGAGGTAAACTAAATGAGCGAAAATAACGGAAACGATATGCTGTCGCAGTTGTTGAAAGAGGTAGCCGATCCTGCGGTTGTCATACCAACCGTAACCCCCACGGATGAAACGGCCCCTGTACTCGACACAAACGATGAAATCTTGGATCTCGGTGAGGATTTTGACTTTGACGGATTCCAGGTGGTAAGACGAGAGTTCTTTGCACATTTGCACGAGCCGTCCGTAACCTTTAACCGTTGCAAATTCGGTGTGAATACGGCTTGTCTTGCCAAGTTCCCGACATCGGATTATGCCCAGGTTCTGATTAACCGTCAAAAGAAGATACTCGCCCTTCGTCCTTGCCCGGAAGGTGCGAGAGACTCCTTCCAATGGTGCAGCATAAGCAAGGGTAAACGCAAGCCTAAGCCCATCACTTGTAAACTGTTCTTTGCAAAAATAGTCACAATGATGGATTGGAATCCTGATTATAGGTACAAGCTCCTCGGCAAGCTGATTCATTCCAACGGTGAATATCTGTTGGCTTTCGACCTGACAGCGACCGAGGTTTATCAGCGTACTTTCAAGGAAGGCGAAAAGCCCAAAACATCGAGAACCCCAATGTTCCCGGCAGAATGGCAAGACCAGTTCGGCTTGCCGTATAACGAGCATCGTCAATCGATGCAGATTGATATCTTTGACGGATATGCTATTATTGCCGTCAAAGAGGAGAATGGCGCAGATGATGTGGAAGCACCGCCGCCGAGTACAGGACTTGTGCCTACGGGTGCTTCTGTAACAGACGGAGGTAACGCTTAATGACCGAAACAACAGAAATAATGTCTTTTGATTTGAAAAAGTTTCGTATACGAATCCACAAATCAACTATCCATACTCTTGGTGACCCAAAGTATATCCATCTGCTCGTAAACCCCGAAAAACGCACGGTTGCCGTGAGAGCATATAACGGTACGTCACCCGGAAAGGATGCACACCGCATCAAGCAGTCCTTGATGAACTCGGATAATTCATACGAAATCTACAGCCGACCATTTGTCACAAAGCTGTGCGAGGTGGTTGGAGGACTTGAAACCGAATGCGGGTATCGCATTTCAGGAGTTATTGTGCCGTCTGAAAAGATGGCGGTGTATTCGCTGAAGACGATAACTCGCATAGAGCCTTGAGGAGGATGCCATGAACGGAAACGAACCAATTATCCTCAAGACGGAAAAGGACTTCAAGAACCTTATACGTCCCTTACGCCGTCAAGAGTATTTAGCCCTTGAGCAGAGCCTTAGAAGCGAGGGGTGCAGAGAGCCGATCCTCGTATGGAACGGCTATATCGTTGATGGGCATAATCGCTATGCCATTTGCCAAAAGTACGGCATACCTTTTGAAATCGAAGAAATAGAATTCATTTGCAAAGAGGAAGCCATCGCCTGGATATGCGCTCGTCAGCTTAAGCGTAAGAACATCACAGAAGAGGCGAGAAAGTTCCTCATCGGAATGCAATATGAAACCGAAAAGTATGTCAACCACATCAAGTTCCCCAAAGGGGAAAACCACTATACCATAAGAATTCGCGGTGTTGAAGCAGAGGTGGAGCGCGATGAAACCGGGAAATTTGCTCGTGGCTATCGCACGGGGCATCGTACCGCCGCCAAGATCGCTGAAGAGAATAATATTTCCTTTGGCACGGTTGAGAAGTATGCCATATACACAAGAGCGCTTGAAGCCCTCGGTGCGAAGGTGCCGGAGCTTGTGCCGAAGATACTGTCCGGCAGAATGAAGCTCTCTCACGCAGCACTTCTTGATATGGTGAAGCTGCCGACCGAGGAGCTTGAGCGAATCAACAACCGCGTGAGCAAGACAAGAGTGCCGTACTTTTCTTACGGAAACCCACCGCCATCGTCAACGGGTTCAGAACCTGCGTATGCACCGCCCGGAACGACGGCAACGAGCATAAAGGATATGCCCGCATTCGACCCCGACGCATCTATCACGGAGTTGTCTTTGACCATCCCTTCGTGGATAAACTCCATCAAGCGTACAGAGAAACATACAAAGTTTGACATTGTATCAAAGGAGGCAAGGAAAAGGCTCGTTGATGCGTTGACCGAACTTGCCGATACAGCGTATGAACTTGCCCTCAAAGCAGAAGAGGAGGTATAAATGGACGACTTTAAGGACTTTGTGCCGAACGTATATTTTGAGAAAATCCCCATCAAGAACCTCGTATCCAACCAGGATTATCAGCGTAGCCTTTCCGAGCAGCACGTACTTCGGGCAGCCGAGCATTTCGACCTTTACCAAATTAACCCCGTAAAGGTCAGCCGGAGAAATGGCATCAACTATGTATTTAACGGTCAGCACACCATTGAGATCGTCGCTTTGGTGTCCGGCTCAAGAGATACGCCTGTGTGGTGTATGATTTACGATGACCTCTGCTATGAACACGAAGCGGACATCTTCGCCAATCAGCAGAAGTTTGTCAAGAGCCTGAACCCCCACGAGGTTTTCACCGCAAACGTGGAAGCGGGCAACAATGACCAAATGACCATCAAGGGTCTTGTGGAATCCTACGGTTTACATATCTCACGTAAGAAAGGCCCCGGTGCGATCTGTGCCGTTTCCACTTTGGAAGCCATCTATACGAAATACGGATATCATGTACTCAACCGTGTACTTCGCCTTTGCATCGGTGCCTGGGAGGGCGATGCAAACTCGTTCTCGGCGAATATTCTGAACGCCATCGCAAAGCTCGTGGTGACATTCCGTGGGCGCTTGGATGAGGATATCTTCAAAGAGAAGGTGGGCGCTCTTTCGGTCAAGCAACTTGTGCGTAACGCAAAAGACCGCCGCCCCGGCTCGATGGGTTTCTGCGAGGCGATGATCATTGCGTATAACGGAAAGAAAAAGAGTATCGAGCATAGGCTTTCTATGAACAAGCTCTATGCCAAGGAATTGGTATTTTCCGAGGGTGAAACTTTCGGTGATGATGATGCATACGATAGCTTCACCATTGATGATATTGACGATTACGATGACAGCGACGATGTGGAAGAGGACGATGACACCGATGATGAGTTTGACGGTGTTACCGACGATGAAGAATAACCAACGATGCTCCTGCGTGGAAATGCACAGGAGCATTTTGGCGTTGTAGCGGTTCAGGCAACTATGTCCGCACCGTTTTGGAAAATGAAGTGGAGTGTGCCGTCGGTCATAACCTTGACCTTGTCGATGGTCAGCACCCAAAGTTTCTCATCGAAGTCAAGGAGCTTGCTATCGACCCCGTTGAAAATGCGAAGGAAATCCGCAAACCCGTCGGCTCTTGCTTGCCGAACCAGTATGTCTTGTTCCAGGGCTTTGAGCTTTTCGGCGGCGCTTTCATATCGTTCCACGTAGCCGTTGTAACGGGCGAGGTATTCGTTCTGGTCTTGGGCGGTGGTGGCGTTCTCTTGGATCAGCTTTTGGATGAGTTCTGCGATGACCTCAAGTTCTTGCAGCAAGGCTGCCTTTTTCTCATCGATGTCGGTGGTGTCGGATAACATCCGAGCAACCATTTCGCAGTTGGCGATTATCTCGTCCTTTTCGTCAAAAAGGATGTTGAAGGCGAGGATGAACCTACGCTTGATTTCCTCTTCGGAAAGGTGGATGGTTTCGCATTTGTGTTCGCCTTTGAACTTGTCGTTGCATTGCCATATGATTCGGCGGTACTTTTCGCTTGTGGAGTTCCATACCTTTGCACCGAAGAATGCACC
>JAZQHD010000074.1:0-6430 GCA_045540375.1 Ructibacterium sp.
ACGGAACACCTGCTAGGTCAAGAACGCCGTTTGCGGCAACAAACCCTGATCGTCTGTATGCGAACCGATACCGCATGAAGACCAATAAGCTGTTTCTGGTAACGGCTTATAAAGGCGATACGGAAGCGTACAGGGCGATTAACGAACAGAACAGCGGTCGGATTCATGTAGCGCATATTCCGGCATATGTCTTTGCCAGAGGCAAGGATAACGAACTTGTTCTGGAGAGACGTGCAATGATCAGCCAGGAAGAGTTTGTATCGGCATTCACAGGTTCTTTAAGCATCGACCTGATGGAGCAGATCGCTCCCCTGATTGACAACTGCACAGTCGGAAGCACTGTAACAGAAGAAATGCCTCTTTAATTGAAGGGAGAGAAGCCTTATGGCGATGATTAGAAATCACTATATCACGGCGGTTCTGAAAAATGGAGAACAAATTAACTTTGCCGATGATGATGTCAACACCTATGGGACGAATGCGCTCATGTCTTTCCAGAATGGCGGCGACATTCACACATTTGACCAAGATGGAAGAGAAGTGTTCATTCCGCACCATGCTATTTGCTCTGTAGGCGTTTGGTCTCAGGCATTCACTTACACCGCTCCTGCAGACGAGATGTGTCCTGTAAGTGGGCCGGAATGCGACCTTCCGTGCCTGACCAACATTACGTTTACAGAAGACCCCGAACAGGCGTTTCAGCCTTTAACTCCTGCGTATAGCTGCGAGACAACGGAATATACGACAGGCACAGTAACTGGCCCGACCGTCTATATCAAGCCGGAAGGAATCGTTGAAGAGATGGGCGAATTTTCGACTTCAACCTCGTCCCCTCTGCCTGCGGTTTACGATACTCAACTCGAAGCATTCGCGGTTTCGCTTCACCCGACAGAAGCTGACACAACATTTACGATTGGGTATGGCATAAGTGACGATTGTTATAAAGAGTATACGATTACTATTCATAAAGGCAGTTCTGAATCGTAAGGGGAGGTGAAATAAATGGCTAACACAAAGACCTATAGTATCGTTTTGACAACGTCTTGTTCTGAAACGGCAATCACCTTCGCTGATGATGAGAACGGCAAATTCGGGAGATTGGTGTATGAGCAGCTTATGAATCACCAGTGCATTCATAGCAAGTATTTAAATGATGGCGAATATGTGGAGATTTACATCCCCCATTCTTCTGTCAGTATGGCAATGATTACGACCACGTCTGTGGCATATGTCGCTCCTGCGGACGAGACTTGCCCTCAGTGAAAGGAGAGAACTTAGATGGCTAAGAAGAAATTGATCACTGTCACAGTAACGGAGGGAACCGCTTCGGTTACCTTTGCTGATACTGAGACGGTAAATTACGGAACAGTTGCTCTTCGTCAGTTAGAGCATCATGAAGATATCCATACGACTGGTACGGCAAATGGGCAGACTGGCGAAATCTTTATCCCTTATGAGAGCGTGATTGCGGCGGTTATCACTCATTCCTCTATGGATTACACTGCTCCTGCTGATGAGGTGTGCCAGTTAGCCGGATGCGTTGCGGATAAAGACTTGGTGACATTAATTTCCATTGGTCGCTCAACTATTGAACTTCAGTCTGGCGTTTATGAATACAGCTATACGGAATCAACTCCAATGTCAGGTCTTTATGTCGAAACTGTTTCTGACGTTACGTCCTTAGAAATCAAGGTCAATGGGGAGACGGTTGAAAACGACAGCGACATTACATGGAGTACTGGCGATAATGTTGTTTCCATTTCTGTGGCTAATAGCTGTGCGACAGAAATGTATACAGTGACTGTCAGTTATAACCCCGGAAATTAAGGAGGACGATATGCACTTCAAGAACAATCAGGAACGGCTTCATGCCTACAAGCATAAAGACAGCATCGAACTTGTTCCGATGGTAGAAGAGCCGAAGGAAGAGCCGAAGAAGGCTCCTGCGAAGAAGAAGGCTCCGAAAAAGAAGGTGGAGAAGTAAATGTACTGCAAGCTGATAGATGCAGTTGCATCTCCGCAAACACTTAATCTGTGCCGAACTGCGGCGAACGGACGAATGCTGTACACCACGGCGAGGATGAACCCCGGCGTGAAGTACGACAAGATCCGTTTCTCGGATGGGAAGGAAATCGCACTGAGCGAAGACCCGACACTGGTTGAGAGCCTGAAAGCAGCCACCATGTCACAGCGCAAGCCGACAAAGGATGTGAAGAGGATGCTTGACCAGTTGGGGATTCCCTACAAGGTAAGCCGATGCAATTCCTGCCGAGGCGTAGTTGAGAAAATCGAATACAAAATCGTGGAGGTAGTGGAGTGAACATCTTAGACGAAAGAGACAAGCGCACTCTCTACCGAAAGATTGCGAAAAAGAAATTCGATCAGGAAATCACACTGGCGGTCACAGAGACTGGGCCGAGGGTGAGACTTCTGGATGAGGGGATGGTTGTCGATGCGGCAGGCAATCCTCTTTTTTATATCCAGAAAGGCACCCTTGCTTCATATTATAACGCACTCCCTGACGACTATGTAGGGTCTATCAATGTAGGGCATATGGACTTCGCCACATTCCCGTTCATTCTGGGGCAGTGGACGAAGAAAGACCTGCATCTGATTGACATCGGCGATGAGCGGCAGGCACTGGAAGTTGTCCTTCATCTTGACAGGAACAACGCTCTGGTGCAGACGCTTCATAACGCACCCTACGATGTCGGAGTCAGTGCGGAGTTCACCTACCATGTGAACGAAGAAGCGAGTAAGCGGCTCGGTGTCGAGATCCTGGATGCGATTTTCATTCGTGATTTCGCAATCGTCGGGGAATGCGGAAACGTCAACTCAAGTGGCATCAACCTGAAAGGAGGGTTGGAAGAAATGACCCTGAAAGAACTGACAACAATGATTGATGAGGAACTCGTGAAAGAAGAAGCAGTCGAGGAAATCATCGAAGAGGAACCTGTCAAAGAAGAGGCTGTTGAAGAACCCTCCGAAGAGGCAGAGGAAGTCAAGGAAGAAGTTGTCGAGGAAGCTGAAGAGGAAGCCGAAGAGGAAGAGATTAATCTTTCCGAGGTTATCGATCAGCTTACTGCGAGAATCGAAGCCCTTGAAACCGAAAACAGTGAATTAAAGGAAAAACTTTCCGTCAGAGAAGCGGAAGAGAAAGAGTTCATCGAGAAGTTCAAGAAGCTGAACCTTTCCGTAGCGCACTCCGCACCGAAAGCGGCTCCTGTAACTACTAAAGACTACACAGATGGGATAGGAGAGTAATTATGCTGAACATGGATATGAATGCAATGCAGGCTTCTGCAATCGACATGAAGATGCTTGCGAACAATCTGACCGATGTTCTTCCTGATTGCAGTGGCGCAGGAGTGGACATCAAAACGGAACTGATCAATCGGTTCCCCCTGGTCAACTGGCTTCGTGGCACGAGCCTTACTTCTCGTACACGCACCAAAATTGACCGTGAAGGCTATTGTGTTTTCCATAAGAACGATGATGGACAGTGGGTCATCGACATGCCGAAGAGCCTTTGGACAGAGATTCCTTCCACGACTTCCACAGAGTGCTGCTGGGTAGCGCCGGATCTCGCATCCTGCGGCGGCAGTGTTCCCATTAACCTCCTCTGCCTCAAGGACTGCGAGAACAGACTTGATGCGTTTATCGAAGAGAGACTTCGTATGGGCGAGAAGGGCGCTGTCAACGGTCTTAGCTATGCGAACGACTCCATCATGGAAGTCAGAAGACGCTACAACAGACTTTTCATGGCGTTCCTTACCGCTTACACCATTGTCCTTGGCGAGGACAACGTGTCCACCAACATCCTGAAGCCGTTCCACGGCGTTATGGACGTTATGGGCAATGCAGCTGTCACCACCATCGATGGCACCAACATCCTTGCGGCGTTTGACGAACTTGCCTGCAGACTTTCCGTTCTTGGCGGCAGTGAGTATGTCATCGCCATCAACCCGATTGTCTACCAGACACTGCTTGCAGTGATTCGTGCTGACCAGTACGGCATGCTTCCTGTTGGTTGGACGAGAGACGGCGACAGCCTCAGATTCCGTGGCATCGGATTCATTCAGGATCGTTTTGTTCCCGTTGACCTTGAGTCTGGCACAGGCGAAGCTTGGCTCCTTAATGGCGATTCCGTTGGTCTGTATATGGCTACTGACCTTATGCCTTCCGACAGATACGTCTTCACGGACGAGCAGCACGGTCTTACACCTGAGAACGGTTGCGCTTCTGTTTGCATGTATATGTACAACTACGGCGCAGTTCTGAATAACAACGCCAACAGACTTGCTAAGATCACCAGCATTCCTGTCACAGCGGCTTGCACAAGCACGATGGCATCCCTGTCCGGCCTTATTCAGCCTGAGACTCTGATCCCTGACTTCGTGCTTCCTGATGGAGAATAATTTAGACCATGACTATCATTGAGCAAATCGCAAACCAACTAAGTTCATACTGTGATTGCGTAGGCGATTTCACGACTAGGGATGTAACGGAACTGATCAATGCCGTGAGCATTGCGACGGGTTGGACTCGTGAGCCATGCGAGACATTCTTGTTAAGCAGCAGGAGGGAGGTTATTGACCTCCCTTCCTGCATGGAATGCGTGTTTGAATTTGAGCCGTTCTACCATCCTTATACAGTGGAGAGTTTCAGTTTTACGCTAATTAAGCAAGACGGGCTGACAGAGGAAAGCACTTCCATCACGGACTACATCTACAGCACGGTCGATGAGAAGTTCAAGCTTACGTTGCCGTTGCCGGATTGTAAGTGCGAATGCGTTCCTGCGTGTTCAGACTGTGAGCCGACATACAAGCTGTTGGTGGATTACGAGGCAGGATACGAGGAGATTCCCGAATGCTTGCTTCCTGCGTTCTGTGATTTGCTTCAAGTCATCATTGCGAAGAACACTTGCGATTGCACTTGCGATAACTGCGAGGGCAACAACGAAGACGAGATCCAGTACGCAAAGGGCGATGTGGTCACGGTCGAACTACAGACGCAGTTGGGGAAAATCATTGTTCAGCAGTATTTGAACCAGTTGGGAATGCTAAATCTTTATAACGTGAAACATACGATCTGGGGATATGTACTATGACAGTGAAATTCAACGGTGTCGTAGAGAAGCGCACCAAGGGATGCAGTTCCTGCGGACACAAGAAATACGAAAGCGTGTTCATGACCAAGAAGTCGTACTTTTTGCCGAGCGGTATTGAGAAGACATTCTATGTGGGCGCACCTGTGGAGTTAAGCGAAGCAGATGCGGCCTTTCTTTTATCGTATCGGTACATCGGCTCAGACGGCGATGAGCATTCGGTATTTGAGGTGGTTTAGATGGGTGAGATAGCAGACAGGATGGAGAAGGAAATTCTCAAAGAGTTTCGCAAATGGGTGATGCACGATTGCAAAGACACCTTGAGATACATGTGTCCTGTGCAGACAGGTAAACTTCGTGATTCCGTCAAGGCGAGTCGGGTAGGGCCTTCTCAGTACATTGTCGGCGTTACGGCAAAGTATGGCAAATGGGTGGATGAAGGTCGTGGGCCTGTCAGACCGAAGAAGGCAAGAGCGCTTTACAGCAAAGAGAGACACTTCGGGCCTACTTCTTACGCAGGGCCTTCCGAACCCGTTCATTTCATCCGAGATACTGTTGCTTATCTTGGCGCAGAATAACCTTTGATAGGAGATAAAACATGGCTAAAGAGAAAAAAATCGAAGAGCCTGTTGTGGATGTAGCAAAGTACAAGGAGCGGAAGCTGAAACTCATTAATGAGATGCCGAACAAGGCAAAGGCGAAGTTCCTTGCTGAAAGAGTAATTAACAACAAATAGGAGGCAAACTCATGGGCAAATGCAAAAACGATCTTCTTCTTAACAAGATCAATGTAAATAAGCTCAACAAGAACACGGAAGTTGACCTTACCGTGCTTCACGCTCTGCCTGATTGCCGCAAGATCGATACTGGAAAGCCTGTCGCTGTCAGCGCAGAGGCTTATAGCTATAACAGATTCACTGTTCCGGCTAACCAGTTTGAGTGCATGAGAGAAGGCTGTGTCAACACTGGCACACTTACCTTCACAGGCGAAGAGAGCGAGACGGCAACTTATCGTGCTGTTGACGCTACCGAATGGGGTTCCGGCGTTATCACGTTCTATGCGAAAGCCGGAACTTATCCTGCGACTGTCACAGTCAGCATTTCCGATACACAGGCACAGACCAATGCCGATGTCTACACTGTCACCCTTTCGGCGGCACAGGCGGCGGCTGACGGCTTTGTTCCCGTTGTAATCGACCTTTCCCAGACACCTTCCAGTACGGCTGGTACGGGTTGGGCGGCAGGCTCTGTTGCGTACATCGCAATCAGCGGCACTGGCATCTCGATTTCTTCCATTTCCATCTTCGATTCCCTGGAAGACTTC
>JAZQHD010000075.1:0-16054 GCA_045540375.1 Ructibacterium sp.
GCTGCAAAATGCAGCTTGGCCTTTATGGTTATTCGTGAGGCATCATGGGGTGCGGTGTATGGATGCGTGTTTTTCCTGTTGGTCAAATTGGGATTTAACGAATACATTTATCTTAATTCTTTGGCATACAGACGGTCAGTATCACCGCCATAATTGACAATGTCCTTAATATAGCAGTATCCATACTTTTCATATAAACCAATATGTCCTGTCGGGATATATGTTCTGTTAAAACCAATATCTTTTGCATACTCGTTTGCAAAATCAATGAGTTTTCCACTTATTCTGTTGCCACGAAATCTTTCGCTTACAAATAAAGTTGATATCCAAGGGAACACCTCTGGTAGTGGATAATAGTCAGACTTCATAATGGTTACCATTCCAACAATTTGTCCATTCACCATTGCTACGAACGGAGTTTCCCAATCCTCAAACTCCCAATTTTGAATCACTTTCACTGTGTGCTCTTTTACATCCAACCAGGAGAAGTTTTCTACAAAGTTCAGCAAATCATCTGCCAAATAGGTGTTTTTGTCAACTTTTTGAATCTCTATTAAATCTATTGCCATTTCAAAGTCCTCTGATTATTTGTCAAATTCAAGTTTTCCGAACTGTTTTAATTATACTCTGTGCGTGGGATGAAATCAAGGTATCGCACAGAGAACAGCCCTCTCCCGGAATGATCCGGGAGAGGGCTTTACTTACACTCAGGCGTGCTTATACAAAATAACTGTCAGTTTCGTTAAAAGAACAATGGTGCTACCCATAACACTTGAATCCGTTGTATAGGTAGAAGAAGACAAAATCTGCCATCCGTCCTTCAGTAGCTCGTCTAGCTCTTGCTCAGCATATACTCGTTCCTCTTCCGAAAAGAGCATTTTACCTTTTTTCTTTTCGGGAACCTCTTCGGCTCCATCTGCTCTTCTGGAGAAACCGCCTTTTTTGTCAACATAAGTGATTATTTTAGTCATGCTGTCCTCCGTTCTTTTCGATGGTCAGGCCAGCGGCATCGTCTGCGGTCATGTAGTCTACAGACTGGAAGTAGTCGTAGAGCTCACGATACACCGTCTTGGAGAAGTGCAGTCTGAAAGTGCTGGCATCGTTCCAATGCTTGTCATAGAACCAGTTCCAGGTACGTTCGCCATTATGGACACGCTCAATGTCGTCGGCAATCTGAGTTGCCCAACGGTTGAGTTTGGGCATCCTAGCAAGCCGCTCAGCGATTATACTACGGTTCTCTTTCTTGTTCTCTGCGATAAGAACCAGAATTTCCTCGTCCCGTTTGTTCTGCATGACATCTTCCATGATGGAGCTACCCTCGGTGCCGTGAACCAAATCCTGGAGATAGAAATATCCCTCAATATTGTATTCCACCAGGAAGTCATAGACCAGATTGCAATAGATGCCATTCAGGTTCTCATTACACAGGGCATACACCTTTAATGCCTCGGACAGAGCAACAAGGAAACTTCCGTTCTCTTTCAGGGCAGGGATATCACGCAACGCTCCGCACATGCCGCACAAGACACCGCTGTTCTTTTGATGCAGCCATGTGGAATAGTCACGGGTTGTGTCAGAAAAGGTCACTTTCATATCTTTCATTTTACCAACTCCTGATACATTTTCATAAGTTCGGCTACACACTCGGTTTCGGTATTCAGCTTACCCCAGAAACCGTAGGCTTGCATAACGGCCTTGTCGTTCTGCTGGTGAGCCTTGCGGAGTTCGGGAGGCATCGTCACTTCATCATAGAGGTCAGCCAGGCTGCAGTCGGGGTACAATGCTCTGGCATCCAGGATAGCCTGGGCAGTCTGCTCTATGCGAGCCTTCACCGGATCTGCCGGTGAAGGCCAGGGGAAGTTGTTGTAAACAATCTTGATGGAGTAGTCATAGTCGCTCTTCAATCTTCCGCAAACCGCACGCATCCATGCCATATGAACATTGGATTCCAAGATACCAAAGTGGTACAGAGAAGCGTTAGGCATCAATCGGACCTTATTGCTACACAGTACGGAATCATTCATATATCCCATAGGTACATATTTTCTTCGCTGGGAAGATACCTCAGGAATTACAATGTAATCGCCCTTGGGCATATTCTCAGTTTGGAAACGAGTTGGTGTAGCTGCCAGCTTGAGGGTCGATGCTCTTTTGCTGGACTGTCTAAACTCTCTAACTGCCTCAACACGCTTAAGACATTCAGGCATTTTACGAAGCTCGTTAGGAGGGCAGTTGCCCAACCACAGGCAATAGCGGGGGGAACGGTTGATGAATTCATAGGAACCATACCACGGCATAAACCATTTCTCCGAGCCAGGCTCTTTCTTTATGAAGTCTACCATTTCATCATGGGTAAACAGATAAAAACCTCCGTCGATTGGCTGATTGCCCATAGCAATTTGTGGCACTTTGCAAATCGGCTTGGAGCTGTTCTCAATAAAGACGTTGGGGGAGTTGAGCAAGTACGCATTGATATTGGCCACCGTTGTGCAGCGTTCACCGTCGAACAGTTTCTTCTCAGCGGTATTGGGTGCAGTACTAAAGCCAATAATAACGCAATGCACATGAGCTTTGATTTTTGCTTCGCTGTCCCATTGGAATGTTCGATGTGCAAAATCGATGTGTATACCCTGCTCAAATAGCGGCTTCCAAAGGTTAGCAACTGCCTCACCCTGGGTAATGGAATTGGTAGATACAAGGGCTGTACGAATACTGGTGCCGATCATTAGATCGGCAGCTTTCTTGTACCAACAGCACACATAATCAAGATTGCCGATATTTTTCCAGCCTTTGAAAATGCGGTTGATATCATCCTTTTGGGGCTGTTCCATCAATCTGGCACCAACAAATGGAGGGTTGCCAATAATGTAATTCAGCTTATTCTTGGGGACAACCTCTTCCCAGTCTTTCTCTGTAGCATTGGCCTCCACAATGTTGGCATAAGAGGTCAGAGGTAAGAAATCCAGGTGCATACGGACGATTTCTTCCGTTTCTTTCATCATCTGGGATTCAGCAATCCAAAGGGCAGTCTTAGCAACGGTCACAGCGAAGTCGTTAATCTCAATGCCGTAGAATTGTCCAATGGAAACCTGGATGGGGTTGAACTCAGCAGCGTCACCCAGAATAATCTGGTCACCAAGCCGAAGCATAACAGCCTTGTTCTCCAGGCGACGCAGCGATAGGTAGGTTTCTGTCAGGAAGTTTCCCGAACCACAGGCAGGGTCTAAGAAAGTCAGCGAGGCCAGCCGTTCCTGGAACTCTACCAATTTTTTCTCCCGGATCTTTTTAACGGCAATGGCCTCGATGCCTTTCAGTTCCTCAGAAAGAGCATCAAAGAACAAGGGGTCAATAACCTTGTGGATGTTCTCAATGGAGGTATAGTGCATACCGCCGCTGCGACGGGTGTCGGGATTCAAAGTGGATTCAAAGACAGCACCGAAGATGGTGGGGCTGATATCCGACCAGTTGAAGTCCTCGCTGGCCTTGCTCAGCAGAAGCTCCACGATTTCCTCTGTGAAACGGGGGATAATGATTTTCTCGTCGGCAAACAGGCCACCGTTCACATAGGGGAACGCTGCCAAATCCTCGTCCATCTCATAGGGGTCACGGTCTTCAGGCTTTTGGTCAAGCACCAGGAACAAGTCTTTCAACGCTCTGCGGACGGAGCCGATATCCTGGTCTGCTTTCTTTCTCAGGTAGTCGTGGAACATATTGTGCCCACCGAAAATACCTGCGTCTTCTGCATACAGGCAGAAAACCAGACGCACACACAGCATATTCAGGCTCTTCAGCTCTTCAGTACTGGCAGGGCTATGGTACTGCTTCAGCAGGGCATCATAGAGCTTGCCGACCAGTTCACCAGCTTGCAGGGAGATTTCCATTTCCTTTTTGATACGCTCGTTGCCCGTATCGACCAGGAATTGCAGACGGTGGTACTCGTTTTCCAGTTCTTCCAGCTTAATAACCTCAGGGGTATCGTTGGGACGGTTCATATCGTGGATATGGAACTCCTGGAAGTTACAGACCACAATCCAACGGGGATTCATATTGTGGGGCAGATGTCCAGCGTACCGCCGTGCCTGCTGGAACGGGGTCATCAAGGAGCCGTCAGACTGCTTATAGCCTTTCTTCAGGTCAATGTCCATGCCTTTCTGCTCAATCAGGACATGGGTATCCTTGATGTAGCCGTCAATGAAGCTGGTATGGTCGAGCTTCACCCGCACTTCAAATTCAATGGCCTTGTCAGGTTCCTCTACACCATAGACCTTTTGCAGCAGGGCCATCCAGAACCGTTGCGTTTCCTGTTTTTCGTCGCCGTGACCGAGCCAGTCTTTCACAAACTGCTTAGCCGCTGCTTTCTGCTGTACATCTGTCATGTCGCTTTCCTCCTTGGTTATGAGGTCATTTTTTTCATTTTATCACATCCCATATCAAAGAGAAAGTGGTTTTCCCCGCCTTTTTCTCGATAGGTCAGCTATTTTAAGTTTGAGGGGCCCCAATGTGTCACCTGAGGTTCAGGGAAATATGACCGAAAATTTATTTTTCAGTTCCCTGGCAGTTGAAAATCAAAAGCTATAATAAAACCACAAGGCCCACTCATTTTGAACAGGAAATTATTAAGGAAAGGAATCATATATGAAGAATCTTAAAGAAAGGCGGCTATGGCTCTTATGGAAGAAGCAAGAACGAAACGGGAAAACGGCCAAAGTGCCATTTGCGGCCAATGGTGGCAAGTGCGGAACGAGTGAAGAGTACAAACAGACCTGGGTGACTTACCAGGAAGCAGAACAGGCGGCGAAGAAATTTAAGGGTGCAGGGGTCGGCTTTGTAATCCCACAAAACCTCTTCTTCCTGGATATTGACCACCAGGATCAGAATGATCCGGTGGTCAAGGACATTCTATCCAAATTCAATACTTACACAGAATACAGCGTCAGCGGCGATGGCATCCACATCTACGGCCTATGCGACTTCTCCAAGCTACCCACATACACCGAAGATGGTCGAGTGAAGCTCAGTAAGGAATACTATACCCATCATCCAACTAACAACCTAGAGCTTTACGTGGGACAGCTTACCAGTCGCTATGCAGCGTATACTGGCAGAGCAATTAAAGATGTGCCCCTGGCAGACTGCACCAACGCCGTCATAGACGTTCTCAACGAGTATATGCGGAAACCAGAGCCCAAGACAAAGAAGCGAAAGGCAACTGACCTGAAGAAGCGAGCCGAGAACGTTATCCAGGCACTCCGCAGCCAGAAGAACGGTGCCAAGTTCAGCAGCCTCTTTGACGATGGGACATGGGGCAACTGTACCGACCACTCTGAGTTGGATTTATCGCTGTGTTCCATTATCGCCTTCCGAACCAATGATGACAGGGAACTCCTGGATGCAGTCTTTCGGAAATCAGCCCTATACCGTAGCAGCAAATGGGAGCGGGAGGACTATCGGGAGCAGACCATAACTAAGGCCATAGCCTATCAGGCAGACCCAGAGGAAGCACCTATGGTTATGCCAAAGGCCATCCCTCCGTTCATCAAAATCAACGACAATGGTGTGGCCCGTGTATCGGCCCCTCTGCTGGCAAAGTATGCACGGGAGCATTTGGACTATTTGTTGGTTCGCAACAGCGCCACCCAGAGCATTATGACGTATGTATACAAGGATGGTGTATACAGCTTGTACGACAGCGCCATGCTGCACGGCGTTATCAAGGGGTTTATTGCAGACTATGACGAAGAGCTTGTTAAAATGAGCATCATAAAGGAAGTTATCAGTCTGCTGTTGTCTGACCTGAAATTTACGCACATGGACGATTTGGACTTGGATGAAAGCGTCATCAACTTCCAGAATGGTCTGCTGCGGGTTACCGGCGATCAGCCAGAGCTGATGCCGCATAACCCGCAAGTATGGTCTACGATTCAGCTTCCTTGTAAGTGGAATCCTGACCCCATCCCTACTCCCATCTTCGACCAGTATATGTCCACGCTGACCAATGGTGACAAGGCAGTAGAGCAGTTGCTCCTGGAGTACATGGGTGCTTGCATATCCAATGTCCAGGGCTGGCGAATGAAGAAGACCCTCTTCCTGGTTGGCGACGGCAATACAGGCAAGTCCCAGTTTAAGCTGCTGATAGAGCGTCTGTTGGGCAGGGATAATTACGCTGGTATCGACCTGTCTGAGATTGAGGCGAGATTTGGTACTGGCACCATTCACCGCAAGCGGCTCATTGGTAGTGCGGATATGTCCTTCATGTCGATAAAGGAAGCTAAGACCCTAAAACGGCTAACTGGCGGCGACAGCATCCAGGGTGAGATTAAGAATCTCTCCAGTTTTACCTATGTCTTCAAAGGCCTGTCCATGTTCTGTGTCAATGCCATGCCCCATATCGGCGGCGATAATGGCGAGTGGGTACTGGAACGGCTTATGCTGGTGGAGTGTCCCAATGTCATCCCGCTCCACAAACAGGACAAGGAACTGTTGGATAAGATGTATACCGAGAGGGATGGTATCGTCCAAAAGGCGGTACACGCCCTGATGTGTGTGATTGCCAATGGATTTCGGTTCTCTGAGCCAGAATCCGTAAGAATGGCACGGCACAACTTCCAGAAGGAGAACAGTACCGTTATCAGCTTCTACGAAGAATGTATGGGGCCCTGGCCTGATGGTAAGGTCGATATCGACGGCTGTACCGCAGGACAGATACATACCGCCTACCGTGAATGGTGCAAACGCAACAACAACGGCTATGCCAAATCAGCCAAGGAATTTCGGGACGAACTGGCTACGTATCTCTTCACCACCTTTGCCGATATGTCCACGCGTAGAAATGGCAACACCTTCTATAAGGATTATACGCTAACCCAAGAAGCACAGCGTTCGCTACTGCATTAACAAAAGGGCACCGATCATAACCGGTGCCCTTTTCTGCAACACAGTTTTGTGTGTTTGTTTGTGGTAGCAGTTAGTAGCAGTTAGTAGCACCTTTTTTAACTCTTTGGAAAAATAGAAGAATGTGTATATGCGTAAGCCCAATAAGAAATAGCTGAAAGGAGTGTTCGTAAATCTGCTACCTGAAGCTACTTATATGCCATCGGTCAAAAGCCGATGGCTTTTTTTGTCTTTTTCACTCTCTTTGTTCTATGTTGCCTATATCCAAACAATGGGAGGTGAGCTTATGGATGAAGATTCCGATATTTTTGATATGTTCCAGGAGATTATTGCCAGTCTGGAGCAAAAAGACCCGAACGGCAATATGCGTATGTTGAGTCAGAACCCACGCTATAACGAGAACCCAGAACCAGATGCCAAAAATACCACAACACATAAGAGGTGATGATAAATGGAACCCCAACAACCAAAGAAAACAGTAAGAGAAGAATTTGCCGAAAAATTCATAGCAATGTTGGAGAGTGATAAGCCCCTATCATGGACACAGGGCTGGGCTTCAAGTGGCCTTAAGCTCCCCTATAACGGAGAATCTGGCCGCAAGTACAACGGCATCAACAGATTCGCCCTAATGTTCAAAGCCTGGGAGCGTGGTTACGACGACCCTAGATGGTATACCTTTAACCAGACCACCAAAATGGATGGCTGCAAAGTACGCAAAGGAGAGAAAGCTACCCCCGTGGAGTATTGGGCCATCTATGATACAGTCGAAAAGAAGAGTATGAACCTCTCTGCCTATCAGCAATTTCTTAAAGACCATCCCGACCGCAAGGAGGACGAGTTCAGGCTATTTGCAAAGACGGCCTATGTCTTCAATGCCCTTCAGATAGATGGGCTGCAGCCTCTACCCACCGCAGAGCGGCATGAATTTGAACCCCACCTACTAGCCGAGGAATCAATCAAAACCATGTCCGAAAACATGGAGATACAGCTAATCTATGGTGGTGACCAAGCATACTACAGCCCAGCATCCGATTCCATACATCTGCCAAGGAGAGATTCTTTCTTTTCGGAGGCCGAGTATGTCGGTACGACCCTCCATGAGCTGGCCCATGCGTCAGGTGCACCATCCAGATTGGATAGACCTCTGGTGGCATATTCGGCGGATCACGCCGGTTATGCCACAGAGGAATTGATTGCTGAGCTCACATCTACGCTGACTTCCGTAGAGCTAGGAGTTGAAATGCCCGAATCAGTCGTGAACAATCACCTGGCCTATGTGTCCAGCTGGCTCAAGGCCATCAAGGATGACCCCAACGTTCTGTTCCATGCCATCAAAGAAGCTGACCGAGCAACAGACTACCTTCTGGAGAAAGGTCGTGTCCAGGAGCTACGGGAGAAGCTGACCATCCAGGCACAGATGCCCAAAGACTTCCAGGGAGCTACCTATGAGATATGGCAACTGAAAGATACCCCCGAAAACCGTCCCATCCAGTTTGCCGACTATGCCTTTGCTTCCCTATACCGTCTGACAGAGAGCAGATACAACAAGGTCTATGAGGCCACCGCCAATGGGGACACCGATTCCCTGGACAAGATATTTATGAAGTACAATATCGACCGCCCTGCTGATTTTACAGGCCACAGCCTATCCAAATCCGATATCGTGGTCATAAACCAGAACGGGAAGAAAACCGCCCATTATGTAGATGCCTGGGGCTTCCAGGAAGTAAAGGGCTTTGTCAAAACCCAAAAACAGACCGAAAGGAGAGGAAGAGCCCTATGAAGAATTACGTTTTACTATGGGTGGTGCTTACAATTCTGGCTACCGTACTACTGGTGATGGTATTAAACGGCTGGTCTGGCTTTGCCGTGCCAGGTATTATCGTCGTATTCATCGCTTCAGCGGTTACGGCCATCATCATAGCCAATGAGATACGCCGCCCCGTGCCCCAGGAGTATTACCGCAAAAAAGCCCTGTACCCCAAGATTGATGATAAGTTCCTGTTCGATACCCCTCCCTCTGGCAGTATCATTTTCGGTAAGGACTACCATACTGGAAAGACCGTCGCTTCAGAGATTGGCCATCATGTTCTGGTGTGTGGGAGCACCGGATCAGGCAAAACTGCCTGTTCGTTGCTCCCATCCATCCTGAACTATGATGGAACAGGAAGCCTTCTGCTCATCGACTGTAAATCTCGTGAACTGACTTATAAGAGTGCTGATATCAACGACCCAAATACCCAAATCGTTGACCTGAACCTACGGAAGTCCTATGTCTACGGATGGGACTTGCTGTATAAGCTCAAAAAGGATGGAACAGATACCGAGCAAGCCGTACTGGATGTGGTCAAAGAAATCGCCTATGTCATAGTCCCCAAGACCAAAGCAAGTAATGCGTTTTGGGACGATGCAGCCAGGAACGAATTTATCGGCCTGTTCCTGTATGAGTATATCTACGGCGAAAAACGGGAGTTCATAGATATCGTAAAGAGCATTATGAATACCCCTCTTCAGGAGCATTTGGAGGAGGCCCTAAATGGGGCACCCAGGGACAGCTTGGTCGCATCCTATTTAACCAGCCTGGCCTCCTCTGCCGAGGAGACCCTTTTCAGCGTTGACCTGACCCTGAGCCAGAACCTCTACCCCTTTGTCTCCGAAGATGCAGTATACTTCTTCCGTAACAATCCGAAACGAGCTAACCCCACAGCGTTACATAGGAATGGGGTCAAGCAGTACCTATGCGTTGACGAGCATAAGCTGGACAGCGGATATGACAGGTTCATCAACGTTATTATGAAGCAGGTCCTTCAGGAGTTACAGAGTCGAACCACCAGCGGCAAGTACGCCCCCTGCGTTTGCATCCTCGATGAATGGCAGCGTATTACCGAATCATGCCAAGACTTGCGTGCTGTAACTGCTTCCTTCCTCAAAACAGGAAGAAGTAAGCATGCCAGCGTCGTCCTATGTGCCCAAAACCTGGACGGCTTTGACAAGCAACAAATCCTGGACATTATCAGCAACGTCCACTACTTCTATGTACTGGCCTCCAACAACTCCCAGTCGTTCACTACGGAGGTTGCAACCAAAATGGCAGGAACCTACTATGAAAAGGAACGCTCCCACAGCGAAAGTAAAGGGACTTCCATTACCACCTCTTTCCGTGAAAAGCCTGTCTTAAAAGCCTCAGACTTGAACTGCTTAGACGCTGATGCCATCTTGATTATCACGAACTATGGGTATGCCCGTGTTAAGAAGCAAGCCTACTACAACACTCAGCCATACCAGTCTAAGTACGAAAAGATACTCGCCGTGAACCAGGTCGCCATGGAGGGAGCCTAAGTTGCGGCAACCATATTCCCGGTCGATCATAACTCCGTTATGGTCGGCACGGGAATATTTCAACCTATGCCCCTCTTCGCTAAGTCGTCTATATTCTAAGTAAACAGGGGCAATAGGTTGGCAAGATACGCCTTCAGGTGACCCACCTTTGGCATCTTGCAAGGGGCCTTTCCTCCCCCTTTGAACCTCGCCCCCAAAAAGGAGACCCACTATGAGAAAAAGACCAATCGAAGTGAAATTTCGGCTGTCACTAGCCGAGTATGAGCTCCTACAGCAGAAGCTCATTGAATCGGGCATGAATCGCAATGCCTTTCTGGTACAGCTGATATCAGATGCCCAAATCTACCCCAGGGACTTGCTCATGGAGCTATGCCTGGAATATCGCATTATGAACCGTCTGATAAGGGGCATTGGCACCAACATCAACCAGCTTACCAAGGTTGCCAATTCCACCAAATCTACACCAGCTGCCCATTTCCTCATGGATATGAACCAGGAGATTCAGACCATCAAGAAGAACTTGCAGCCCTTGTGGGAGGAATCCAGGAGAATCACATGGCAATCCTGAAGATTATCGCCCACGGCAAGAAGAGAGAGGCCAAGCGAAAGGTGCTGCAATATGTGCTAGACCCCAATAAGACCCAGGAGGGTCTGTGCTATGTGACGGGGGACTTCCAGGCAGAGCAGATTACCCCCAAGACCGTCTTTAACGAGTTTCAGCGTGTACGGAAGCTGTTTGGCAAGGACAAAAAGGGCAGCAGAACCTACCTCCACGGAACAGTATCTTTCCCCCCTGGGGAGTTGGGGCCCCAAGAAGTAAAGGACTTTGCGGTAGACCTGGTAGAGCAGATATACCCAAACCATCAAGTGTTGGTGGTGCCCCATACAGATGCAGCCCATCCCCACGCCCATTTTGTCGTGGAGACCGTTTCCTTTGTGGACGGAACCATGCTGCATACCAACAAGCATGACCTGGAGCAAGCCAAAAAGCTCTGCGAGCAAATGTGCAGAGAAAGAGGGCTGACCCTAGCCCAAAAGGGGCTCCACGCCGATGGGACACCATTAACCGTCGGAGATATTACCGCCTGGGAGAAAAACAAGTTCCACCAGCTTGTAAAAGACCCGAAGAAATCATACCTGGTAAACCTCGCTCTGGCCGTGCAGCAATGCACCCATGCTGCACCGGATCAGAGCGAGTTCTGTACTCTTATGGAACAGGAGTATGGGTGGACTGTTACCTGGAAAGACGGCAAAAAGAACCTAGTCTTCACCGATACCGAGGGGCACCGTGTAAGGGACACCAACCTAAATAAGACATTCCAGCTGAATATCAGCAAAGAATCCCTGGTGAAGCAGATGGAGGAAAACCGTGCCAAGCGACCACAATTTATCCGAAAACCGAAACGCCGCAGTCGGGGACGATGATTTTTCGTCCTCGGCTATTTTTGTTCCCAAAGTACCCTCACAAACGGAAAAGGGTTAGCTATAATATAAGGTTAAAACAAAACTTTTACACAGCAAAAACGAAAATAAATAAATTATTTTTATTATTTTTCGCAACTTTCCCCTTCTTTTTATATATGACAGCCTATAATGATTATGTAAACCTTCCGCAGGGTGGTGCTGCAGAACCTCCTGCGAGAACGGTTTATATGTGTTGCAGTCCGGAGGATCTGCAACACCCATCAATAACCAAAAATATATTAAGGAGATAATTTTGATGAGTAAGAAAAAGAATTTTTGTGAGATTGCGGAAACTGATTATTACGCAACCGACCCCAAGGCAGTAGAGTTGCTTCTGGAACTGGAAGACTTCTCCGACAACGTATGGGAATGTGCCTGCGGTGCTGGCCATCTTTGTGAGGTGCTGAAGGAACACGGCCACAATGTCAAAACAAGCGACCTCGTGAACAGAGGCTATCCTGGAACCGAAGTTAAGAGCTTCTTTGCATTTACCGAAGAGGATATTAACGGCAGAATGGATATCATTACGAATCCCCCTGCCAAGACAGCAAAGCAGTTTATTCAGCACGCACTTCGCATTTCTGCGGAAGGCACCAAAATCGCAATGTTCATGCGCCTTCAGTTCCTGGAGGGAAAGTCCAGAAAAGACCTTTTTGAAACCACCCCTCCCAAGACGGTCTATATTTCCAGTAGCCGTATGCTGTGTGCCAAGAACGGCCAATTCGAGGGTGCCGACGAATCATCGGTTGCCTACGCCTGGTATATCTGGGAAAAGGGCTATGAGGGCCCCACCACTATCGAATGGTTTAACTAACTGAAAGGAGGAACACGAATGGGTTTGCAGCCAATTAAATGTAACGTAACCACCTATGATTTTGCATGGGGATATTTAGTGGATGTCGTGGATTACCCTGATAGACCCATCTTATCTGTCTATCTTCATCACGATTATTATTACGATTACAGGATGCGTATGTTTGACATTGACAAAGAAATGCTCAACGAGAGCGGTGGACATCTGTTTGAAGAAATCGAGTCCAAGCTGGTACACGGTTCGTTTATTAAAATGTTTGAAGACAAGTTTTTGTCTGACAATTCCATAGAAAATGAAAAATCGGATGACATAGAGGATGAGATAATCCCCTTCTAATCTAACTCATACAACATGGGTGACAGGATCGTAGATCCGGTCACCCACACTATTAAAAGCGAAAGAGGTAATTCTATGTTTCAAAAATTTACAAGTAATAAAGGCAACATTTATGCTATGTCAACGGACTATGTCACTTCAGTTGACGAAATGATTGCGTTCTTGGAGCAGTATCGAGGAATGAAGTTTTTCGTGGGAGCCACGGAGGATTTAGCCCTCATTATATCAGATGGGTATGTTTCTTGTGAGAGCTTTTCGTATATGCGTAGCCAGGCCGATGAGGAAAATAAACATTTGGAGGAAATGATTTGTGACTTTTTCTGTTCTGACGAAGAATACGGAACAGAAGAGGAATGGCGTAAGCGGTATGATTATGACGATGACGATTATGAATGAGGTGAACTAAGATGGATAAGAACTACGTCTATTGGGATGAGATTGATGCAGCCTGTGAGGAGCTGGTTGACTTTATGATTCAGAGAAGCGAGAAACCAATGAAGTATGACCCTACTTTTTGGGGCGAACCCGAGGAATACTCCGTTCCGACAGATATCATTATGCCAATCGCTTGTGATATTCGAGATTTTCTTGTGGAACTGTTGGAGCGAGATTATGGCTGCTACTACCCTCCGCTGATAGTATGAGGTATATATGATGACAGAAGAAGAATTTTTTGAGTACGTGCGCTACATAGCCGCATATGACGGCGACGAAGTTATCAGTATTGAGTACAACGAAGGTTCAACCAGTTATTTTGGTGTATATAATCCAGATTATACAAATCTTGCATCTTCGTACACGCTTTACGAAATGGATGCATTTGGAGATGTTGGATGCAACAGCATTGGTACCCATGAAGAGTGGCGTACCTATGGCTGGCCTGATGGAAGTAACCAAGCATACCAGGAATATGTTGAAGCAAGAAAGAAATAAAGCAAAGAACGCTACCGGCGATCCGGTAGCGTTCTCTTCTTATTTACTCCAATGTTCCCAGGATAACGACGGCTATACCGTCCCTTTCTGTATCTGCCTCCATGGAGATATCGTAGCAGCGTAAGGACAATGCTGAATCTGCCACGATGGGGATAAGGAACTTATCCTCCATGCCATGTAGGTCAGCCAGTACAAAGCGACTTACAGAACCATCTGGAAACTGCTGCTTACATTCCTTGCAGAGAGCAGGGAAAAGGATTGTTTCGCTCGGTACAAATAGGTCAACTCTTTCGGGGCCTGTCTGCTTTGTCCCTAAAACCCCGTTGAAACTGACTATCGAGAATGTCCCATAATGCGGTTGCTCCTCAGATAGCTCAGCAACAAGCGTGTGGTGGTCTTGGTACAAGCGTAGCTCTATCAACTCGCCAGTTTTGAGGTCAATTAGGCACGGTGCATGATAGCGGAAGCTGCTGCATAGGCAACACTCCTTTTGGCCCAATGCCAGGAATAGGACTGCCACAGCTACCACAATAACAGCCAGTATAAGGCTAATCCTCTTCAGCCACGTTTTCAATGGGAACCCCCTCTTTCTTCTGCCGCTTTTGGGCATATTCTAGTAACTTCCTAGTATTGCCCAGGTGTTTCACATAACAAATGAATGCATCGGCACAGCCGATCATGAATTTGTTGGCTCTGACAATCGCATACTGCCTGGGCACACCCTCCAGAGGCGGGTAGTATGAGCCATCAAAACCGTCTGTCAGATTTACCGTCCGTTCCCCTGGGTGGTAGGCTAAAAGCAGGTGAAGCTGTATGTCTGGGTGCCGCAGTTTGACCCTTTTTACAGCCGTTGCAGCCAAGCTATCGAATCGGCCACGGTCGCCAACATAGAACACAGAAACTTCCCGCTGCACATAAATTTTCTCAATAGCCGCTTCGATTCTGAGCAATATATCGTCAGGACAATCCGCATGGCCGAACAGAAAACATGACTTCATTGAAACCACCCCATTTCTGTACTTATGGTACATCTGTGCTTTTATATCATTTTAACATTTCAAAACTGTATTTACAATACAGATGTATCAAAATTAGGGGTGGCTTATATGGCAATCGACTACACAGACATTGGAAAACGTATCAAGCAGAAGCGGATAGAGAAGAATTACACCCAGGAGCAGCTGGCAGAGCTTGTGAACATTGGCCCAAGCCACATGAGCCATCTTGAGGGTGGCAAGACTGTTCCAAGTATGGATGTATTTATTGCCCTCTGCAATGTACTGGAAGTGTCTGCTGATGAACTGCTCTGCCGTGAGATTGTGGCAGGTAAGCCCATTCTAGCAAATTGGCTCACGGACTTAATTGAGGACTGTGACGCAACCGAAACAAAGATATTGACGGACGTTCTGACCAGCACCAAACACACCCTAAGAAAGAACAAAGCAACCGAATAATACTCCCTTTTACACACATATAGCAACCGGATCAGTAATGATCCGGTTGTTCTCATTTTATTTCATAAATGTAAACTTTTATCCATACTGTTGAATTACAGGCTGTTTTTTATTATAATAATTCCTGTATTGAGGGAGACTGCGAACGGACTGAAAACCCGTCACCGCTGACCCCAAGACATACAAAGGCCGTACCCACTAAACGGGTACCGCTGCCTGGTGGAACTGAAAATCCCACCAGGGCAGGACATTACACTATATGGAGGTTCATTATGACCGTTAATGTTTTCTCCGTCGGTGCTTGTCCTGCAAAGTATCAGGACAAGCTGTTTCTGACCCCGACGGATATTATGGATATCTTAGAGTTCAGCGAAAATAGCTGTTACAGATACTTACAAGAAGCCCCGTTCCGAGTCGAAAGGATTGGAAAATTGGTTCGTGTCCAAGCCATATCATTTTGGAAGTGGTATAACGGGGACTGAGGTAGGGGGAATATTGTTCCCCCTAACCTTGGTAGTTTTTAACCGAAACTACCACAAAAACTACCGCAATACTGACGTTAAACCCTTTTTGAGGGACTAAATGAGGTTAAATGCGGTTGATAACCGAAGTAAATGAGGTTAAATGAGGTAAAATAATGTTAGAAAAACTAATTGAGGCACGCAAAGTGCGATACAAATTCGAGGTTATTTAACAGTACAAAAACAGCGGGAGAAACCTGTGTTTCTCCCGCTGTCTGTTTTATCCGAATCAGCCTGTCCAGACGCCGCATTTCCCGGGGACCTGCAGTGCGCTGACTTCCTCCTCCGACAGGGCCAGTATC
>JAZQHD010000076.1:0-7659 GCA_045540375.1 Ructibacterium sp.
ACAAGAGGGTTTGCGGAAAACATTTTACAGAATTGCAAAAGGAGGCATAACAATGAATGTCAGGGAGAAGTTGGTGGAGTTGCAGGTGAAAGCTGACATTGAAGATGAAACCAGCGAAAACACCACTCAGCATAGAGAGTATACGGCAGATTTGATGATCGCCAACGGAGTAACGGTGAAAGGTGAAATTGATGCAAAAACATTTCAACTTATGAGGGAATGCGAAAGGCTGAAAGAAGAAAATGAAAGCCTTGCAAACGCTGTCAATGTATTGGAAGAAATCAACAGCGATTTGTACAAGCAAATTAAGGGCGTAACGGTGCAGGAGTGGATTTCGGTCAAGGATAGGTTGCCGGAAGTCGAGACCCCAGTCATTGTATATGGCGGAAATGGAATTACGATTGACTGGCTTAAAGATTATGGGAAACATGGGTTTCGGTGGGGAAATCTTTGCTGTGGCTCTTATAATCCCAAATATTGGCACCCGATGCCCCAACCGCCGAAAGGAGAATGATTATGAGAACTAATTTTTCAATAGCAAGAAAGGCAAAAATTAGAAGCGATATTAAAGAACACGAGCAAAGATGCGCAAAGCAAATGCTTTTAGAAAAAACAGAGGTAAAAACAAACGCAGACCGCATCCGGGCGATGAGTGATGGGGAATTGGCAAAGGTGCTGAATGCGTTTACTGCATATTTTGATGAGTGTAATCGTAGCCTAACGGACACAGATTGCCACGACTGCGAACTTTGCAATCTATGTTGTTTAGGTGAAGGGAAAGCCATTGATTGGCTCAAACAGCCTGCGGAATAAAAAGTTATAAAAAATTATAAAAAGTTGTTGACAAATAAGCAGGGGTGTGGTAATATATACTCACAGGGGGGCAAACACCTGATATTGATTGGGAGGCAACTGAAATGATTGACAATACTGGACACGAAAGAATGATTGACTTCGCACAGAGAGTTTTGCAACTTCCTAAAAGAGATCAAGACCGTGTTTTTGAATTTTTGGCGGCAAGCGGAACCCTTACTTATGAACAGGCAAAAGGACTTCGTGAATATGTTGCATGGTATCACCTGTTTGGAGACCGTGACTACTACGAGGCAGTAAAGAAAGCCATGTGTGAAAGAATCAGCAATGAAATTTGGGGAGAAAATGAAGAATAAGGGCGGCTAACAACCGCCCACAGATAAAGGAGGAGGCAAAACAGATGAGATTGTGGCACAAAGATTTGATACCGTACCTACCCGACCTTCAATTAAAAGGTCAATGGAGAGAATGTGCGCTCATTGCTGACGCGCTTGCCAAAAATGGCACACCGAACCATCTTCTTGTAAATAGGGTATCAGAATACTTGTTAGACCATTTCACCACATATTGCTTTTTCGTGTTTATGGAAATGCGAAAGCGTGGATTTAATGCAAGCAATAGGGCGACAAAGAAAATGGAGGATTTGGGAAAGTTTCCTATCAAAGAGCCACTTTTCCCTGATTGGCACAACAAAGAATATCTCCGTGTTTGTATGGCTAACCTTTACGAAAAGCATCATTTTGGCATCGGACAGTCCCGTATCAAAGATGAAGAATGGAAACGGCTCTGTGAGGGGTACAAGGCTATCACGGGAGAAGAATACAAAATCTAAAATTATTTAGGAGGCAATTATTATGGAGGCAATACAGATCAAGAAAGCGTGGAAAGCATTTAAGTTTCACGCAAAGATTGCATGGCGTGGGTTTTACAGAACCTTGTATGGCGCAGCGGTTGCTGGGTTGATCGTAATGGCAGTATATGGATTTGTGTCCGTGACAAATGAAACAGGTTGGACAGCGGTGTGTGACTTCATCGCATCTTGTGCCACTTTGGTTGTGGCTCTGTCAAATATGTATTTGCTGGGTGGCAGAAAGAAGGGTGCAAAGAATGGTTGAGTTAAAAATAAAGGATGTTGAAAGCTTGGAAGCGATTGTGACGGCGCTGCAGAAAAATGGTTATTCTTGCAACAGCTTTATTCACTGGAGCAAAGGCAAAATCGACCATTTCACAATTCAACTTGATTTGCAGGAAGCACCGAAAGCCATTACAAGCAACACGGCAAAAGTACTAGAGGCCATTGGCAGATTGGCACATGGAGGGAACAATAATGGCTGAATCAAAACTTCTTGAACTGCCCTATGAAAAAATCGCAATGTCCGGCGGTGAGATGCCAAAAGGATTGGAATATCCCGACCAGATTTTGTTCCTTGAATTGCGGCTCTTGTATGACAGTTATAAGCGGAAACTGATTGATAGGGAAGTGGCCACACAGGAAAAGGCGGAACTTTTGCGAACATACGAAGCGCACAAGGTCGTTGACAAGATGGGGAAAGATTGGCTTGACCAAATCAAGCGGACAGAATTGGCAAGGGCAGAATACCGCAAAGACAAAACAATTGAAAATGCTGACAAGTTACTTGCTTGCGTGGAGGGTGGAAAGTATTATGGGTAAAAACGGATATCTTGAAAAACAAAGAATTGAACGGCAAGCCTATTTTGATGCCGGTTTGCAGATGGGCAGGCAACAAATACTTGACGGATTGTCTGTTGTTCTTAATGATCCGGCAATAATGAAAAAAGATGTTTTTGGAAAAGACCGTTTGCTGACTGTGGTTAAAGGTATTGGAGAGTTTATAGACACTTATGAAAAGGCCTGGCAGAAAGACGATGCGGCGGACTATTACCAAACAAAACTTGATACAGAACTTGCAAGAATTTACGGCAAGGGTATGCACGACACATTCCATACAAGGTACGAGTATTGCAAAGAATTTAACTATAAGACGGGAAAGTGGGTGAAGTAAATGAACAATTGCGTTTGTTGTGGTGATGAAATTCCGGAGGGGCGACAAGTTTGCCCAAATTGTGAAAGGAAGTTTGGAATAGTTATAAAAGATAGCGGAGAAAGAACAGAGTTCAAGAGCGGTGCTGTGCGGGATATGCACGAGGGCAAGGGCAGATTCGACCTTTTACCAATGTGCGTATTAACGCGCCTGGCACGGCACTACGAAGCTGGTAGCTTGAAGTATGGTGACAGGAACTGGGAAAAGGGAATCCCGTGCCACAGTTATGCTGACAGCGCACTCAGACACATATGCAAGTACATGGATGGACAGACAGACGAAGATCATTTGATTGCGGCAATTTGGAATCTGTGTGGCCTTGCGTGGACGGAAGAAAAGTGGCCGGACTTGATGGACATTCCGGCCAGGTTGGAGGGGGCCAATGAGTAGGTTTGATCCCGTCACAAGAGAAATGTCGCCGTGCAAAGATTGTGCAGACCGGCACGAAGCCTGCTGGGGCAAGTGTGAAAAGTACAAAGCATGGAAATCCCAACTTGATGAACTGAACAAAAAGCGAAAGGAGTACAATTCAAAACCGTTTATTCAGTATAACCCCTACAATTATTGACAAAACTGAATAATCTTGGTAAAATAGTGTATATGGACGGGAAACTGTATGTATGCACTATTTTTCTGTTTGGAGGTGAGGCTGGATGGCAAAACGAGGACAGCCAAAGCGGTTTGAGAGTGCGGAACAAATGATTGCCCTTTGGTCTGACTTCTGCAATGAGATCGTACAGAATGAGTTTAACTCAGTACCTACACAATCGGCTTTTTGCAGATGGTTGTCACAGCACTATGAGGACACCGACAGAAAGACGATTTACAATAGTTTGAATAAATACTTCCCCAGCATAAAAAAGGAATTTGAGCAACTGCAAAGCGATGTGATTATGCAGGGCGGTATGATGGGCAAGTACAACCCCACAATGTCCATTTTCGGCTTGAAGAACTGGTGCGGATGGAGCGACAGCGGACGGGTTGTTACTGGCCGCTATGACGAGGAAAAGGCAGAGGACGCGCTTTCCAAGGCATTGAGGGAAGAAGCGGAGAGGATGCAGAATGAAACCGATTGACGGTTGTCTGCGATAACAACGATATAATGCAAGGACAGCGGGTTGCAAACCGTTTCAATGCCTAACCATTGATTACTTGCTTTATATAATAATTCTGTTAGGAGAATGAATATGGAAAAGACCTTTTGTGTGTATATGCACACCAATAAAATCAACGGAAAGAAATATATTGGAATAACGAGCCAAAGACCAAAGCGGCGATTTTTGAACGGAAAAGGCTATCAAACGCAATTTTTAGGAAAAGCCGTTAAAAAATACGGATGGGAAAACTTTGAAACGCAAATTCTTTTTGATGGAATTTCCGAGGAAGAGGCAAAGCAAAAGGAAATTGAACTAATTGCAGAACACAAAACAACCAATCCAACTATTGGATATAATATTGCAATGGGTGGTGATGGAACGATTGGCTATCATCATACAGAAGAAGCAAAGCAAAAAATGCACGATGCAAAAGCCGGTAAACCTTTAACCGATGAACATAAGAGGAAAATATCGGAAGCAAACAAGGGAATACCAAAAACAGATGAAGCCAAGAAGAATATGAGCGAAGCTCAAAAGAAAAGGGACAAGGAAATACAAGAAAGAATGACCAAATCCCACTATGTTCCGATTTTTTGTTTGGAAACCCAAAAGCAATATGAAAGCATAACAGCTTGTGCTATAGAACTTGGAATTGCTAAAGGAAATATAGCAAATGTTTTGAATGGCAAAAGGGATCAAACCTGCGGTTATCACTTTGAATATTTGGAACAAAAAGCACCAAAACCAAGAAAGGGAGCAACCGAAGAAGTAAAAAACAAGGTGTCTGTAGCCAACGGAAGACCGATTGTTTGCGTTGAAACGGGAGAGGTTTTCCACGGGATATATTTTGCATCTCGTCAAACTGGAATTTGTGCTTCAAGCATTGGAAAGGTTTGCAGAAAAGAAAGAGAAAAAGCTGGTGGATATAGGTGGGCTTATGCCGATAAGTGAAAAACAAAAAAGGATTATGGCGTTCCCATATACCAACTTTGACGCACTCATAGCGGACGGCGCAATCCGTAGCGGTAAAACCGTCTTTATGATGCTGTCATTTGTTGACGATGCAATGCGCCGATACAACAATCAGCGATTTGGCATTTGCGGAAAGACCGTTGACAGCACCGTAAAGAACCTCATAATGCCATACATCGGCTTGACCTATGCAAAGGATAAGTACCGCATACAATGGAAGCGGACGGATAAAATCCTTGTTGTTTCAGATGGCAGACACGAAAACATTTTTGAAGTGTTCGGTGGCAAGGATGAAAGCAGTTTCAGCTTGATACAGGGTCGAACGCTTGCGGGTGTCCTACTGGATGAGGTAGCCTTGCAACCCCGTTCTTTCGTGGAGCAGGCTTGCGCCCGTTGTTCCGTTGATGGTTCAAAACTGTGGTTTAACTGCAACCCTGCATCGCCACAACATTGGTTTTATAAAGAGTGGGTGTGTCAGCCGAAAAAGCATAATGCAATTCGTCTGCATTTCCTGCTGGAAGATAACCCGTCTTTGTCACAGCGGATTATTGACCGATACAAGTCAATGTATACGGGAGTGTTCTACAACCGATATATCCTCGGTGAGTGGTGCGTTGCGGAAGGTCTTGTTTACGATTTTGGAGAAGATAACATCGTTGACGAAATCCCAAAGAATGGCGAATACTACATCTCCATCGACTACGGCACGATGAACCCCTTTTCTGCCGGCCTGTGGTGCGTTCTGGGCGACAAAGCGGTACGCATTAAGGAATATTACTATAACGGCAGAGAAAAGGCGGTACAGCGGACAGACGAGGACTACTGCGATGCCGTGGAGGAATTGGCAAAGGGGTATAATATCCGTCAAGTGATTGTTGACCCCTCGGCGGCTTCTTTTATTGTCGCACTTCGAAGGCGTGGTTTTACGATCCGAAAGGCGAATAACGATGTGCTGGACGGTATTCGCAGAACGGCGGTTTACTTGAAAAACGGAAACATCAAAATCCATCGTTCCTGCGTTGATAGCATAGCCGAATTTGGCTTGTATCGGTGGGACGACAAAGCAACCGCCGACACCGTCATTAAGGAAAACGACCACGCAATGGACGATGTTCGCTATTTTGCCAACACGATTATGAAAAACAAGGTTGGCAAGGCAACAAGCAATTACACACCGATTTTTATGTAGGAGGCAAACTATGGAAATCGACTTTGAAAAATGCGTAAAGGCTGGCGTTGAACAGGCTATGCGTGAATGTGAATTGACCATTGGAATGACATTGAAAGAAGCAGTTGAAAGACAGGTTGCAAAAAAGCCGAACCCTGATACAAAGTTCTATGGATTTGGTTTTTGCCCTACTTGCAATGCTTGCTTTATGGATAACTCAACCAATTATTGCGGAAACTGTGGTCAAAAATTGGATTGGAAATAATCAATAAGGGAGCGTGATTGACATTCTCACATATAACGACCTTTTGGAAATTGGCGAAAACGAGCGCGACAGGATGGAGTTTGTGCTATCGGCAATCCGTGAGTGCAAAGGATCTGAAAAGTACAAATACGCAGAAACAGCAGAAAAATACTACGATGGCGAAAACCCGGACATTTATGCACTTGAAAAGGTGATTTATGACTTCCGTGGTTTGGCTCACCGGGATATGTTTTCTGCAAACCACAAGATTTCCAGCAGTTTCTTTGGTTTTGTGGTAAATCAAGAAACAAGTTACCTTTTGGCAAATGGCGTTTCTTTTGCAAAAAAGGAAACAAAAGGAAAATTGGGCGTTGACTTTGACGATAAGTTAGCAGACCTGTATGTAGATGGAGCGATTGCCGGTGTTGCGTTTGGCTTTTGGAATTATGACCATCTGGAAGTATTCAAATTCAACGCCGCCGAAAATGAACCGGGTTTCGTCCCCCTGTATGATGAAGAAAACGGAACGCTGACAGCAGGTATTCGTTTTTGGCAGATTGATGATAGCAAGCCGTTACGGGCAACGCTTTATGAACTGGACGGCTATACGGAATATATCAAGCGAAAAGACAAAGATATGGAAGTGCTGAATGAAAAGCGTCCGTATATGCAGACCATCAAAACATCTGCAATCGGTGGCAGCGAATTGGTAGCAGGTGAAAACTATCCCACATTCCCCATTGTACCTTTCCGATATACGAAAAAGGAAAAGTCAAAGTTGCGCGGCAAGAAAAACACACTGATCGCACTTGACCTTGTTACTTCCAATATGGTCAACAATGTGGACGAAGGAAACCTTCTGTATTGGGTGCTGACAAATTGCGGCGGTATGGACGATATGGACGATATGAGGTTTTTGGAACGGCTGAAAACCACGCATATTGTCCACGCTGATGGCGACGATGGAGCAAAGGCAGAACCGCACAGCATCGAAGCACCTTATGCGGCAACCGACAATGCCATTGAAACGCTCTCAAGGCGTCTGTATGACGACTTCCAGGCATTCGACCCCAAATCGGTCACGGCTGGAAATCAGACCGCTACGGCGATTAAGGCAGGCTATACACCGCTTGACCTTGCCGTTGACAGCACGGAAAAGCAGTTGCGAAAGTTTATCTTTGCAATTCTGCGACTTGCTGGCATTGACGATTACCCCACATTTAACCGAAATCGTAGTGTTATGAACACACAGGAAGAAACGGAAACGATCTTGATGGGTGCTAAGTCGGAGGCCAAGCGGTC
>JAZQHD010000077.1:0-3529 GCA_045540375.1 Ructibacterium sp.
CGTCAAAGCCCTCGCCTGATGTTCCTTGCAGATAGCATCCATGGCATCTGCATCCTTGGAGCGGACAAAGACCAGATAACGGGGAGGATCTACGGACTTATCTTTTCTTACGGCAAAGTCCACGCCGTATTTCTTGGCGAGTCTCTCAAAATCTTTAATGCCATTTTTGTCGATCTCGACATTGGTTGCACCCTGATTCTGAGCCAACAGCTGTTTCACGGTCTGTTTTCCGTGAACATCAGTGTCTTTTCCTTTCATCGCCTTAATTTTTTCTCGGTGTTGCAAATACTTGCGAATACCGGCGATGATACTTCGGCCTGTCAGCTTCGTCGTGCTGATAGCCAGATTTATCGTTCTGTTTTCAACTTCCTCCTGCATGAATCATCACCTCCTGCAAGTAGTAGAGTGAAGGTTATCGTGCCATATCCCTTCGTTCGTAATACAGATTACCTTTGGTAACTACGGCATGGCTGATAATCTTGATGTCACCGGCTTTCTGATGTTCCAGAGCTTTCTGATACCCAACCTCACCCAGAAACAGGCGGGTGCGTTCTCCCTTGTTTCCGACAGGGGAGTTGTGAGTCAGTACATCGAAGATAATCATGTGCTTGGTGTTTTCATCAAAACGAGCCAAATCCAGATAGGTGTGACCCTTGTATTCTTTTGCACCATCCAGAATGCGGCGTCGCTCCATCAAATCCGCAATGGTTGAACCTCTTTTTCCCATAGCTCCTCCTTACAGCAAATCTCTGCCGTGGTTACTCTTATGCGGAACGGGAGCATCTTTGATAGGTTCATCGGCTTTCTTCACCTTATCATCCGGCAAAGGCATAGCCACGATACTGCGCCCCATGCGGACGAACATTTCAGGCTGATGGAAGTGTTCTTCATACTTCTTTATCTGTTCAGGAGTAAGGGAGCAGAAATCTTCCTCACCCAGACCGACCACCAGAAAATCACCGGCTACAATGTCGTACATATCGCCATCTTCATCACGCAAAGATCGGTTCAAATCTTTGCCGATCAGCTTGGCTTCCTCGTCCATGACAAGGGCAACGGGATCTTCGTAAGGGTAGACCGCCTGAATATCACCGCCCACAGCTTTCTGTAAGTCCTCCAACTCACAGCCGATCTGCACAGGCTGGGGATACATATTGGGGCGAATCAGGAGAACATCCATCATGGGAGCCTGTTCCTGCTGAATCTCACGCTCTGCCTGAGTTCCAAACTCTACACCGGTGAAATTCTCGGCATCCAGAATATGCTCGGAATTATAGTAGGCTGTCTTAACCTGTTCCTCCGCAGCATCACGATTTTCAGCCTGCACCGTGACCGTCTTTTCCAAAGTCTCGGTGATTTTTACGTCATACTCTTTCAAGTGTCGTTACCTCCATTTCTTTGAGATATAAGAAAAGCTATCTACAAACATTCCGGTTCATAGATAGCTTATCTTTTGTAGCTTTCCGCAAGAGAACAGATGCAGTCCAGTTCCTCCAGAAGTTCCTCAATGGAGAAAAATAAATCCTCGCTGCTCTCGATATTGTCTCTTACGCTGCGGTATTCAGTTAATGCGCCCAGCTGACCATGCTTTTCTTCCATCATGGTTCTGAAGCAATGTACCACCGCAAAACTCATGTCCTCCAAAAGCCACAGTTCTGCTTCATATTCCATTCCGTAGTGATAATCTTCCATTGCGAAGTTTTCAACGGTGAGAATACGAATTGCCCTCTGATCGAACAGGTATCTTCCACGGTAATCAACATGGGTTCTGGCTGCGCTGACCGCCTTGTATTCAAAGACATCTTCCATTCTGTCCTCCAAGGCTTTTGCCATACAGTAGTTGGAAATGCCCTCCAACGCAAAGAAATCGTCGGACGCATCCATCATCCAACGATCTTCCTCATCATACATTTCGCAAAGCATCTTAAACGCTGCTTTGATATTTTTCTCTGTAAACACTCTGTCCTCCTTTGTTTATCTTTCCATAGATTTTTCTCGTTTCCTCTGCCATTGTTCAAGCAGCTGAATGATTTTATCTTCCATCTGCTTGTTGGTGTAGGACTTAGGAAAATACTTTCTCAAAGCATCGGTTTTGAAAGTGACCTTGCCTTGTTCCTCTTTTTTGATCTCATTCATAATGTCGCACATAGCGTCCAGAGTACACTCACCCTCCTGTGCGAGTTTTTTGATTCTCTGTGCCTGCGAGAGAGAAGGAGTAGTCTGGGCGTAGTCCATAGCAGACAGAAAATCCTGCTGTTCTTGCTTTGCCAAATAGGAAAGCTCCACCGCAGGATTGAATTTGATCTGACCGTTATCCACCATGTCTAACAGTTCGGGAATAAGCTCGGTCAGTCGGATATATCGCTGAACCTGTCTGCCACTTTCGCCACTGTCAGCACCGACCAAATCGGCAGCTTCCAACTTCCCGACAACTTGTCGGGAAGTTAAATCCGACCTTTCTCCCTGATGTTTTATAGCATCCAGTTTCATGCTGTACGCAAAAGCTCTTTCGCTTGGCAGAATGGTTTCTCTCTGCAAATTGGCATCGACCATCAGAATAATAGCGGCATCATCATCCATTTCACGGACGATAACCGGCATGGTCTCTTTACCCGCAAGCTCGGATGCACGGTGTCTCCTGTGACCTGAAATAATTTCATAGCCCCCATCGGGGTCAGGACGGACAATAGCAGGAGTGAGAACACCGAAGTCTCGAACACTCTCAGCTGTTTTCATCATTTCCTCATCGTCTACCACTCGGAACGGATGTCCCTCAAAGGGGTGTAACTCAGAAAGCGGAATTTCCTGCACTCGTTCCTGCTTGGCTTCAGCTCGTGACTGGTCGGTAGAGAATATATCATCGTACCCCTTCAAGCTGATGTTTGCGCCTTTTTTCTGCATTGTTTAACACCTCCTTCGTCAGAATTTTATAGGCTTCGGCAACTTTGCCTTTGGGATCGTGCTTAAAGATACTGGTTCCCTCGGCACTGATTTCCTCTGCACGGACAGAACGCGGGATGTCTGTCTTGTAGACTTTCAGCTTACCACCGTAGTTTTCACGGATAAGATTGCTGATGTCCTTGGAGTAGTTCGTTCTGCTGTCCACCATCGTCAAAAGAATACCTTCGATTTTCAGCTTGGGATTGATCTGCCTTTTTACCTTATTGACGGTTTCAAGAAGCTGTTCCAAACCTTTTGCGGGAAGATAGGCCGCCTGAACTGGTATCAGCACATTGTCGGCAGCTGCCAACGCATTGACGGTCAGCATACCCAGAGAGGGCATACAGTCCAGAAGAACGAAATCATAATTCTGTTTGACGGTATCCAGATACTGTCGGAGGATTGTTTCTCTACTCATGGCGTTTACCAGAGAAACCTCCAAACCTGACAGTTCAATGTTGGCAGGCATATAGTCCACACCTTCAGGATGTCTCAGGATACCTTCTCCCGCAATATTAGGTTTTTCTGTGATGTTCTTTCCCATCATATCCGAAAGGGTAGGGGACAACTCATCAGGAAACGGATTTCC
>JAZQHD010000078.1:0-9206 GCA_045540375.1 Ructibacterium sp.
TTTGGCTTGATAGCCTCTGGCTTTTTTGCCAATGGAAAGGACTTCGCAGCCACAACGGACATCCACACCTCGTTGCTCCAAGGCAAACCGAAGCACATCCACCACACTGTTGGCCTGATCGGAGAAGGGATAAACCTTGCCGGATGGTTCCGTAACCGTTAAAAGTCCCAGTGTTCGGAAATAAGACAGTGTATCTTCCACGGAAAATGCTTCAAATGCTTTTCTTACAAAAGCGGGATCATGTCCGTGATAATGGGAGATATCGGCATGGATATTGGAAAGGTTACAGCGTCCATTTCCCGTAGCCAGCAGCTTTCTGCCAACCCGGTTCTGCCGTTCCAGAAGCGTGACTTTATTGTTGGGATCTTCCGCAGCAGTCAGCGCAGCCATCATGCCGCTGGCGCCGCCGCCGATAACCAGAACTTTCATCCGAACACCTCCACTTTTTCTACTATCATAGCAGAAAACTGCCTGTTTCACAAGAACCATTGCTTTTTCCGGGAAATGTGGTAAGATAATTGTCATGGATAAACAGAAACAAATCGCCCTAGTGGCAGAGAATGATGAAGATCGGGTGTTGTTTGCCCGCATATATGACCGTCTGGTAGGCGCAGAGCAGAAAAACATCCCCGGCGTGACCTGTTTTCTTTCTCCCAGAGAACAGGTGTTGACCAGAAGAATGCTACCCCTCATGGAATTGCGCTTTTTTGGAGGCAGTTCCCATGCAGAGCGTGCCATGGCCTGCTGGCTGCCGGAGTATCTGGACGAAGGCTGGTTGATGGATGAGGATAGCCCTGTGGCAGCTGTCCGTGCGACCTATTTTGAGAAAGACCAACTGACCCATCGGGATTTCCTTGGAAGTCTTATGGGCTGCGGCATCAAGCGGGAAACGGTGGGCGATATTTATGTGGGAACCGGCACCTGTGATTTTCTGGTGACAAAAGAAATATTGCCCTATGTGCTGGATAATCTCGTCAGCGCAGGCAGAACCAAACTCCATGTAGAGCAGATCCCATTGGAGGCTTTGTCATTGCCTCAGGTAACGGTCAAAGAGTTTAAGGATACCGTATCATCCCTGCGTCTGGATGCCATCGTCGGCTCCGGTTTTCACATGGCAAGAGGCAAGGCATCTGCTTTGATAGAGACAGGAAAAGTCTCTCTCAATGATCTGCCCTGTATCAAGCCGGATAAGCTGCTTGCAGAGGGGGACAAGGTCTCCTGCCGTGGCTTTGGCAAGCTGGTGCTTGCGCAGGTTGGCGGAAAAACGAAAAAGGATAGAATATCCATTGTCATAGAACAATATCAATAGGAGTGCATTATGGAACAAAGCAAAATTGATCGAATCAACGAACTTGCTCGCAAGTCCAAGACAGTCGGCTTGACCGAAGAAGAAAAGGCAGAACAGGCTGTTCTTCGCAGAGAGTATATCGACAGCGTCAAGGCCTCTCTGGTAGGTCATCTGGAAAATACCTATTATGTGGACGAAAAGGGCAATAAAACAAAACTGGGACACAAATAATGTGCCCCAGTTTTGTTATTCTGCAAGGAGCATAAAGGGCAGGTAAATGGCGGTATGTCTGCCGGGGCAGGTGACTTCAACAATGATACGGTTTTCACGGGCAAGCATCTCAGGAGCAGTAATAGTGTAAGAGAATTTTGCTTGTCCATTTCCGTGAACGCCCAATTTATAGTCCTCGTGGCGTTTGATCAGACCGTTTTTCGGACCTTCCACAGAAAAACCTTCGGGAGTGAGGAAACGAATGGCAATGGGGTACTGCATATTCTCAAAATTCACTCTGGATTGAACCGTCAAATCGGCTGAGACCTGCTTGGCAGGGGAGATTCCGAGTTCTGAGAGGCTCAGCTTCAGGTTGAAAGGACCGTCTGTCTTACTGAAAGTGAAGGGCACAAGGTTCTGTGTCATGGGGAGAACCACATCTGTAATGCGGTTTTTCAGCTGCTCATAGGCATCAGCGATGTTTTCCTCGCCAAAGGTTGTGGAAACTGCATCGCCATCACGATAGTAGATGTGGGCATTGTGCAGACGCATGACAAAAGGCATGACCTCGGCAATGCGGGAGGCCATTTCTGTGCAGGTTTTGGGGAAGCTCTTGCCAACATCGCCGTTGGCAATGCAGATGGTTACGATCTCGTCACCGATGTACTCTGCCCAATCGGCAGGGATCACGGATGTTCCGTGGAGAATGCCCATGGTAGCACCGACCATGGCAGCGGTGCAGTCCGTGTCGTCACCGCAGTTGATGGCGGTCAGCATGGATTTCTTGAAGTCACCTTCGCCATAAACCATACCGATCACGGCATAGGCCACATTGGAGGGGGCTTCAAACCAACCGGTTCCGATATCCGCATTGGACAGTCTGACAGCCTCACGGGCTTCCTGCCAGGTTTTTCCGTCCTTGTAACATTCCTGTACCAGACGGATGCTTTTTGCCACACGGGAGTCCTCCGGGATAGCGGAAAGAGCAAGATCGATACACTCGGAGAGAGATGTCAGAGCAAAGGCGCAGCTTTGCAGAGCTGCCACAAAGGCTGCTGCAATGGTGCCTTCCCCGGCACCGTGATCTACCTTGGCATCTTCCATAGCAAGGGCTACTGCCGTTTCCGGTGTGGCAGGGGCTGTACACGCCCAGATTTCCGTTCTAATCCAAGCACCGTTGGAATGCTTCCAATCATTATCCATATCACCGGAGGCAGGAGGCGCGATGCCACGCTGCATATTGGCTTTGCCGATGCCGTATTCTGCCCAGCAGGGGTGAATAAAGTTGAGCCAGAATTCACCCAGCATAGAGGCATCAATGGCATAGGGGCCGACCTGCTCCAAAGCGTGGAGCCATACCAGCTGCAGATCCAGATCGTCGTTGGGCAGAGGTTGACCGGGAGGCGTGATGTATCCCTTCACATCCAGCATATCATGGGTCCATTCGTAAGGACCGCCCAGTGTACCACCGATGTTTTTGCCGATATAACAGGCTTTTACTTTGTCTAAGTATTTATCATAGCTGAGTTTCATAGTAACTCCTTTCGTTCCAGCAGATCGGTTTCCACAAAGGATTTTTGATGCAGATCGATCCGGAAGGTCTTTACCTCATATTTACCGAAGGTCAACTGCTGCTTCATTTTCAGCGGTGTGATGTCGATTGTGACGGCCTCTTCCTGATTGGAAGAATTATAGAGTCTTACGATGTAGCCGTTGCCGTCATAGGCTTTTTTGAAAGCGGACATGGTGACCGCTTTGTTGTCGATGGTGATGAAATTGCCGCATTTTTCGCCGTCACCGCTGGGGAAGAAGGAGAGGGCGAAGGGCTTTTCATTAAACACGGCTGCGTAATAGTCTGCAAGACGGATATCCTTATCACCGTAGAAGGAGAAGGAAAACTTCCGCACACCCATATCGATCCGCTGCATATATCGGGATTTGGGCATGATCTCTCGCATATTGGTTGCCTTTTCATCTGGGGTCAGATTGGCGTTGTCGATGGTGCGGGTGATGGCCAGAGGGTGGGCGGCATAGCCTGCTGTCCGCAGCAGTACCTGATTGAATGTGCCATTTTCATAGTCGCCGGAGTAGGTACCGTCGTTGACTACGACAAAGGCAGACTCCTCATTCTGTACTGCGGAGAACTTCTGGAAAACGGCAGCCTTTCCTTCCATAGGCAGATCCTCTGTGCCAAAAGCCGTCTGACCGAAGAGTTGTCCGTGGATGGTGTTGAAGCTCAGCTTCACCATTTTGTTGGCATCGGCCATGTGCAGCGTAACATCAACGGTAATGTTCTTACCGCGCTTGGGAACGCCGAATTGGACAATGGCATAGGATTTGTTGTAGCCATAGAGGCCTTCAAAGATGGTTCTGACATCTCCATCCTCCACGATTTTGAAGGGAGCAATGGGTCGTTCGGGATATCCCAAAAATTCTGCGGTGGCTTCCGGTGAGAGAAGTTTGAATTCGCCCACAATGTTCTGGAAGGAATCCACACGCATAGCCCAGGGGTCTTCATCATCCTGAATGATCAGAAGCTTTGCAGAACCTTCGGTCAGCAGTTCCTTGTCATCCACACAGTAGCTGTCAATCAAGCCTGTTTCGGGGTTAAAGCGGATCTGCATCTCTCCGTTATCGATGAAGTAACGGGGCTCAAAACTGTTGATATCCCAGTTTCTGCGTTCGATGATCTTCAGTTTGCAGTCGAAGCGGTTCATGGTCAGAGGTTCCAGCTCTGCGTCAAAGACCACCCGTTTTCTCCAGTCCAGATTGAGACTGCTGGCTTCCTTTTCAAACTGGGTGGGTACTTTTTCGCCGTTGCGATAAACTTCACCGGCGGTGAATTGACCGTAATTCCAGTTTTGATTGGCCAGCTGATACTCGCAGGAGATTTGTGCATGGACAGGGTAGGGATGGGGGTTATAGACCAGAATGGGAATTTCGTCTTCCTTTCCCTTGGGCTCTCCGGCGGAAAGGGCAAAGAATGCCTTGGCCTGCAGGTTCTCCATGGCGGTGATGCCTCTGCTCATGCGGTTCAGAGAATCCGTTTCGCCTTCCTCGACCATAGTACCGGGAAGAATATCATGGAACTGGCAGAACATCAGATCTTCCGTTGCCTGCTCAATGGCATCCTTGCCGTAGGGTGTGCCGTAGACAAGGTTTGCATGGGCAAGCATTTTTTCTGTCATGTAGATGGTGTTTTCCAACCGACGGTGGGATTTTTTGATCCTTGACATGGTCGTATAGCCACCCACTTCACAGGGGCGGATGGGAACCTCCATGACAGGAAGAAATTTTATGTCAACCGTATTGAAGTAGTTATCCGGTGTGGAGTGGAGAAGCTGAATACCCTGCGGTTCCAGATCTTTCGCTCTCATGGCGATGTCCGCAATATCCCTGCGGGAAGGACCGCCGCCGTGATCGCCAACACCCCAAGCCAGCAAAGTATGCTCCGGCATCTTGCCGCCGTGATGGTCCACAAAACGCATGATCTTGTTTTTCAGATCGCCATAGGTGGAGCCGTAATATTCAAAGGTTCTGTGGGCAATGATCTCGCTACCGTCAAAGCCGACCCAACGGTGATCGCCTTGCTCCAGAATCTTGCTGACCATATAGCTCTTGTAACCGCTCTTTTTGAGGATTTGAACAAGACCTCTCGTGTGGCCGAAAGAGTCAAAGTTCAAAGCGGTCTGAGGCTCTACGCCAAATTTTTCCAGAAAATAGTTTTTGCCGTAGAGAATTTGTCTGGTAAAGGATTCACCGGAAGGCATGTTGCAATCGGGCTGGTTGTACCAACCGCCCATAATTTTCCATTTTCCGGCTTTCACATGGGCTTTGATCCGCTCAAATAACTGGGGTTCATGCTCTTCCACCCACTTATAGAGCAGAGATTCGTTGTGATTGAATACAAAACCGTCGAATTCATCACAAAAGTCTGCAGCGCAGCGGAATGTAGAGATGGCAGCTGCAGCGCCTTCCTGCCAGTTCCATAGCCAGACGGGATCGATATGCGCATTACAGATCATGTGGATCGTTTTCATGATAGTCTCTCCTTACAGATATGTCCTGTCGATCCGGTCTTCTCCGACCATGCCGATTTTCATTTCTTCTGCAGAAACCGGACGGCCGCACAGTCTGATATTCTCCACCACAACGCCGTCAAAATAGGTTTGAGGGAACACATTTACCATATAGCCGTTCACAAAAGACAAGTCTTTTTGGGTCATCAGCTCTGCAGAGGGCAGCAAATTGATGTTTCGGAACACAATTCTCCGCACACCGGCAAAGTATCGGTCACCCTTTTTCGGTGCATTGGCAAGCCTTTCATAATCCTGCTCGTTCCAGCAGGAATAGCATTCGACCATCCGTGTGCCGTTGGTGATGCCCACAGCAGATGCGATCTCACAGCCCGGTCTCGGTGCGTATGTCTGCTCCGGTGCCGTTTGAAGAACGGAGGGCGTATAGAATGCTTCAAATTCAATACGGATGTTTTCAAAAAGTACATCAGAAATAAAGGCACAGTCGCCATTCTGAATATCGCAGACTGTGTTGCCGCCGCGGATGACATCGCAATCCCGGAAGGTGATGTGCCGAAATTCGGAAGCAAAGGTCTCCAGTCCCAATTCCATGGTTTTACCCCAATCGCACCAGAGGGTATTGTGCTCAGCCAGAATATCCTCGCAGATATCGCTGTCGTAATTGGGCATTCCTTTGATCATAAGGCAGTCATCAAAGGAATGGATAAAGGAATTCCTGACCGTTACACGGGCAGAACTGACCATATCCACACCGTCGGTGTTGTATCGCCATTGGCCAAACACACGAATGCTGTCAATAGATATATCCTGACAGCCAAACATACTGACGCACCATGTGGCGGAATTGGTAAAGCCAATACCTTCCATACATACATTCCGGCAGTTTTTCAGTTTCACATTTCCGATTGTATCAAAGCAGCTGGCATCGGTTCTTTTCTCTATGGTGTCATCAAAGATGCCGTTACCGAAAATACGGATATTTTCAGCATTTTCGGCATAGATGCAGCCAAACACATAGGCATCCCGATCCACATAAAGACTTTCGTTACTGCGGAGGGTGATTTTTCCGGGATGATGAACACCGGGACCAAAGAAATGGGTGACTGTGCTGGGGTCAGGTGCAGCAATGGGTCGGTTGACAAAAATGTAGAGGCAATGGGCATAATGACCGGGCATCAGCACATATCCACCTGCTTCGGAAAAAGTCATTTGCAGCTTATTTCCGTCTTTCAGCAGAGGGATTTCTTTGCTTCTCGGCTTGAGGATAGGATTTTCGCAGGGGATATGGGGAACGACAGTCAGCAAAACGGCTTCCTCGGCGGTGATGCTGACAAAGGATGCGGTCACGGTCTGATCCAGCGGTCGCTGATGTCCCGGCCAATGGGAATTGAAGGGAAATGCCGAAATACGGCAGGTGTAGACAGGAAGCTCTCGTTCTCCGAAAAGAACGGTATAATCATTGGATTTTATCGGCTGCATCTTATGCCTCTCTTTCTAAAATACACTTGGCGATTCGTTCGGCGATTGCTTTCATACCCAGATCGCTGGGATGACCGGCAACACCCCGGTGTTCGTATTCATCCAGAGCCATGTTGCGGCGGTCATTTTCGAGACCGGAAAGGGAACAAAACACATAGCCGTTATCCTGTGCAAGCTCCTGCAGCATCTTGTCTCTGGCATCATTGCGCCAGAAGCTGTTGGTTACCACCACAGTGTGAGCGTTGTGGGCACAGAACCGGATCATTTTCTCAAAGTAAGGACGGGAAGCAGGTGCTGCATCCGGTGCCATGTTTTCCCCGATGCGCACGATGACGATATCCGCATTGAATGTATGTGCCTTTTGGTAAAGACGGGGAAGGATATCCTCTTCCGCATAATTGCGCTCCCAATCGGAAAGCTGTGCAATGCCGATGGTAATACCGCCAAGAGGTTCATCCAACAGGGAAGCAGTCACATGGACATAGTCTTTTTCTTTGCTTGATGCTGCCATCCCATAATCACCGAACCATCCGATTTCGGGAGCGGGTCCGTGACGAGTGATGGAATTGCCGATAAACAGAATTTTGGTTTTTCCGGAACCCTCCGTTGTAAAACGAAAGTCGTTCTTGACTTGGTTTTCTGCACGGACAGTATTTTTCTTTTCGTTTTCAGAGATGATATTTTTCATAAAAAAACACCTGCCGCCATTTACAATCTACTATGATTATAAATGGCGGCAGATCCAATCACAATATTGGTATTTTACTTGGATGTAGGGATTTTATACTTTTTGTTTTCACGGCGGTATTGGGCAGGGGTCATGCCGTGGACTTTGGCGAATGCCTGATAGAAGGTGCTGCGATCGGAAATGCCGATCTGTGCCATAATTGCCTCCACAGACAAATCGGTGGAAGTCAGAAGTTCTGCTGCCCGGGAGATCCGCCTGGAACGGACATATTCAATCGGGGAGAGACCAAATCTGCTTTTGAATGTTCGGGAAAAATAAGCAGGGTGATAAAAACATTTGGCGGCAAGTTCGGATAGCGAATATTTTTCCTCTGGGTGCTCATCGATATGAGCACGGAGACTGTCCAAAATGTCAGCAGACAGCGCAACACTTGACTCTGCATTACGGAGCATTTTTGTCAGCAGAATGCTAAAATAGTTCTCAATCACGCTCTTTGCGTTTTCGTAAGTCAGTGCTCTCTCCCGGAGAATGGCAGCAAGGATAAACTCGATTTCCTGCCGGTCTTCCCCATGGAAGTGAACAACACCACCGTCACGGTCCTTCCGCATACGGTCGAAAACAGAAAGGGAAAGCAGTGCAAGGATATTCTCCTCCGTCAACGCATCTGATTCCAAAATCTGAGGAGAGAAAAATACCTCATAATGGGAAAAACCACCTTCCGAACGGAATGCGTGGGTTGCGCCCCGGTTGATAAAAAGCATATCGCCCCGTCTGACAGGATAGGAAATACCGTCGATCTCCTGTACAGCTTCCCCTTCGGAGATGTAAACGATCTCGATATAATCATGCAGATGGGTGGGCCAATCATGACAGTTCAAATCATGTTTGATGCCAATGGAATTACCTGCAATAATCAAATCCTGTTTGCGATAGATCTCCATGTTCCACCTCCGCACAGTTTTAATCAGTATAGCATGGGTGATAACCTGTTTCAAGAAAGAAAAACTGCCGCAACAGTTGTTGCAGCAGTTTTATGTTCGTTGGGAAGTAAATTACTTCACTTCGACCTCGGCGCCGGCTTCCTTCAGCTCAGCAGCAGCCTTCTCGGCATCGTCCTTGGACATAGCTTCCTTCAGGGTCTTGGGAGCGTTGTCGACGATTTCCTTAGCTTCCTTCAGGCCCAGGCCGGTCAGAGCACGGACGACCTTGATGACGCCGATCTTGTTAGCGCCAGCGGACTTCAGGACCAGATCGAACTCGGTCTTCTCTTCAGCAGCAGCAGCGCCTGCAGCAGCGGGAGCAGCGACAGCAGCGGCAGCGGCGGAAACGCCGAAAACATCTTCCAGAGTGTGAACGAGCTCGGACAGCTCCAGGACGGACAGGGCCTTAACTTCTTCAACGAGAGCAGTAATCTTTTCGGATGCCATTTTAAATTACCTCCAAATAATGTAGTAAATTTGTTTATAATGGATTAGGCTTCAGCAGGAGCCTCGGTTGCTTCGGC
>JAZQHD010000079.1:0-6404 GCA_045540375.1 Ructibacterium sp.
GGTGATGGGGCGTTCTTCCGTATAGCTGATGTACTTGCCACCGAGGTATTCACAAAGTCCTTCATAAGAATTACCAGTATCTACCATGACCACATCCGTATGCTGTTCATGCAGTTGTCTGACTACAGAGTTCATGTGAAAGCCTTTTTATATTTCCTAACACGTTGAGCCACAACATTTTCTCAAAAACAACATATTCAAAACGGTACAAATATTGAACAAACGAAAATCTATAGTTCAAGGCACTCGGCAAAGAGAAAAAACTATGACAGGGGCAAAAAGCAGATTTAAGATTATTTATGAAAATATTTTGGACGATTTTGACTGATTGCTATCCAAAGAGCGCATTTTTGATAAAAAGTACTACTCTCATCAGCTATAAAGAGTGAGACGGTCGAAAAAGGAAAAGAGGGGAATTAGAACCTTGCAAGGGGGCTGCAAAGATGGTCAAAAACGGGTGTCTTGTACCTTGGTTGTATCTCTATCGGCATATATGGCTGATATACAATGCAGGTTAATAATTCGGCGGCAATAGAATAGCGTTTGAAAGACGTATTCATTGTTTAGTAGTTTTCCTGATAAAATGTTAAATTTAGGGTAGTTAGATTAGTTTTTCTTCCAATTGTTTGGTTTTTTGGAATTGAATGCCTACCTTTGCATTGACAAATCCCGCTCGCTTCCCATAAGAACAGCGTACCCAGCGGGACATTTTTTAAATTGTAGGTATATGAAAGTTATAAAGAACAAGACAATAGATTTTGCAACCGCAGTTCAGGCTCCCGTCATTAACGGAAATAGAGCTGCACGGACAGGTTATGTCCGTTTGGTTCGCCTTATCACTGACGAGCCTGTTCCTCAACAAACTTCATATACGGGAAAAATTGAGTTGAGGTAGGAATGGCTGTATATACAAAAGAATACGAATCCCAGCCAGAGGCTATTCTTACAAACGTCATTATCTGTCCAGCCGTAGATTTGTCGGCAAACGTGGCTGTTCCTGTTCATTGCCAAGTTGAAAATGTATTGTGGGACACAGGAGCGACCAATACATTGATTTCACAGGAAGTTGTAAATGCTTTAGGGTTACAACCGAAGAACAAGGCTCTTATTTCGAGTGCAGGAGGTGATGTCGAATCCTGGACTTACCTTGTTCATGTTATCCTTCCAACAGGAACAGCAGAGTTGAATGTTCAGGCTCTGCTTAACGACAATTCAGACTATGATGTGGTGATTGGCATGGATATTATAAATTCATGCGACTTCTGCTATACAAACAAAGACGGCAAAAGTACATTCTCCTTATGTCATCCAGCAAAGGAGAAAATCATTCTGAAATAAACCAGCCATAGGCTTTCTTTCAAGAAAGACATGTGCGACAACAATAATGACAGATGTGACATTCGCATCTGTCTTTTGCTTTTTACGCCAATAAGAGGCCATTTCCTTACACAAAATATACGAGATTTGAGCAAGAATTTAGTTAATTATGGTTAAATTTAAGGTTTATACATACTTTTCCATAACAAAATGAGGTTGTATTGAGATTTTCTTTGTACTTTTGCAGCGGACTATTATCGCCATGTTTATAGCCATTGAGGTTAGACGTGTTCTTTCGTGATGGCATACAAGGCAGCCTACGCCGTGCTGAGTATGGCGGAGTCATAATGACAAAGCGGTACAAAGCGGGCATTGGGTGGGAAAGATAGTCCAGACATAATGAAGGCGTTTACTAACGCTCTGTTTAAGACAGTCTGTAATCTAGCAAATTAACAGTTATCATAGTCTTGAGCAAAGCCAACGGTAGATGTCCCGGGTGTGATAATATCGCTCCTGCGGAGACCTGTAAGCACGGATTGTACCTTTTCGGGCACAACAATTGTTTATTATGGTCTCCTAATGGAAATGATTATTCATATCGGCGTGGGCTCTGACGTTGTCTGTTCAACTATGATAGGCAATTGCTAGAGCCTCAGACTGTGGAATAGACAACAGACGTTTCCACGCTCTTTTTATGTCTATATTGCTATTAACGAGCAACGACATATAAGCCGATATGAACGCATTGCTTAATGCGCATACCAAACGAGGTTGCGATTCACCTCCTCACATTGGATTTGCCTCCAATGTCTCCCCCGAAGCCCAAAGCTCACAAACAGGGGTGTCCTCGGAATATGTCCAGCAGGAAGGTTACAACTGGTTTGTTCTTCGTGCTACTTATAACAGGGTAAATGCAGCCGTAGAGAAAGCAAAGAAGAATGATATTAAGACATACGTGCCGATGCACTATGTACTAAAAGTGATTGCTGGGAAGAAGAAGCGAATACAACAGCCTCTTCTTCCCAACTTTCTTTTTATATACGCCACAAGGGAACAATCAGACAGTTTTGTGAAAAAGACAGTTGATGCCCCAATCTCTTTTATAAAATATTATTTGGATAAGACGCTTCCTCCAGAGGCAAACGGTAAAAATCCTCCGCTTATTATACCATACAATGCAATGATAAATTTTATCAAAGCAACAAGTACTGATAGTGAGCATGTACGCATTGTTACAGCGGAACAGTGTCACTATAAAAGTGGAGATAAAGTACGAGTAATAGCTGGTGACTTCAAGGGAGTGGTTGGAAAAGTTGCCAGAATAGCAGGACAACAAAGAATTGTTGTTGAGATCTCGGGATTGTGCCTTGTCGCTACTGCGTATATTCCTACTGATTTTATTGAGATTGTCAAATAATGCCGAAAGGCATATTGTTTAATTTAAATTTTTTATTTTATGAAGAAAAATGGTAAGAATGAAGAACTTCAGTCTCGTCGTGAGTTCTTTAAGAGAGCCGCTAAAGGTGCTCTGCCTATTTTGGCTGGTGCAGCTCTCCTGTCAAGTCCTATCTTGTCAGAAACTGCAAATGCAATGTCATGCGCAGGATGTAACAACCGTTGTATGAACAGTTGCTTCAACACCTTAAAAAGTTATATTTATAATAGTGTTGCGGAATTAAGGTATAAGTTGAACTCAAGAAGTATTCACCTGTAAGAAGTTACTAATGACAAAAAAGAAATTGCCCGTTCGTTTTACGGGTCAGCACTTTACTATTGATAAAGTGCTAATACAAAATGCAATAAAAATAGCAAATATAAGCAGTCAAGATACAGTTTTAGATATTGGAGCAGGCAAAGGGTTTCTAACTGTTCATTTATTAAAAATCGCACATAATGTCGTAGCTATTGAAAACGACACAGCTTTGGTTGAACATTTACGGAAATTATTTTCTGATACCCGAAATGTTCAAGTTGTCGGTTGTGATTTTAGGAATTTTGTAGTTCCGAAATTTCCTTTCAAAGTGGTGTCAAATATTCCTTATGGCATTACTTCCGATATTTTCAAAATCCTGATGTTTGAGGGTCTTGAAAATTTTCAGGGAGGTTCCATTGTCCTTCAGTTAGAACCTACACAAAAGTTATTTTCGAGGAAGCTTTACAATCCATATACCGTTTTCTATCATACATTTTTTGATTTGAAACTTGTCTATGAGGTAGGTCCTGAAAGTTTCTTGCCACCGCCAACTGTCAAGTCAGCCCTGTTAGACATTAAAAGAAAACAGTTAATTTTTGATTTTAAGTTTAAAGCCAAATACTTAGCATTTATTTCCTGTCTGTTACAGAAGCCTGAGTTATCTGTAAAAACAGCTTTAAAGTCGATTTTCAGGAAAAGTCAGGTCAGGTCAATTTCAGAAAAATTCGGTTTAAACCTTAATGCTCAAATTGTCTGTTTGTCTCCAAGTCAATGGAAAAACTGTTTTTTGGAAATGTTGGAAGTTGTTCCTGAAAAATTTCATCCTTCTTAATTCAAAGTTGGGTGATGGTCAAGACGATTTTTCTGGTTTGGTGTCGTCTTTTAAGCTGCCGCATAACGTTTCTCAGCTATACGCAGGCAGGGATTTTAACCACTGGACTTTCTACGAAGAACTGAACTTCAAATATAGCAGTTTCCTGTCCTACGAAGACCGAAACCCCTGCTTGCGTATAGGTGATGTTATGCGGTCGGCTTTCATTTTCTCTTCTTTCTCGTTAATTTGTCAAGCAAAGTTACTAAATTTGCAGTCAAGCAATTTTAATTTTTGAATTATGTATTTCAGTAGACCTTGGACTTCTATCTAAGTGATAGGCAGTCCTGAATAAATTCCAATCAATCTTTTAGGTCAAGACAATCAGTCTATGCTTTGTGTGTGCCGTCATTTGTTTGATGGCATTGCTATGTCATAGTTGCTCTGTCGGGTAATACTGTCTATTCACTTCTCCACGATTTGAATTCAAGTATTCAGCAAACAATACTGGAATGGAACGATAAAGATATCGAGCATTACCATGCACGGCGTATGGCAATGGACAGTATGCTCTGCCGTTTCAAGGCCACCTATCCAGCAGAGCGTATCGATAGTGTGCGCAGTCTTTTAGAGGATAAGGAACGACAGATGTTCCAGATAGTCCGGTTAATGGATGAACAACAATCTATTAACAAGAAGATAGCCAATCAAATTCCGGTTATTGTGCAGAAAAGTGTGCAGGAACAGTCCAAAAAGCCAAAACGAAAAGGTTTCTTGGGCATCTTCGGCAAAAAAGAGGGAACGAAGCCAACGACAACAACGACTACGCTCCGTTCATCCAATAGAAACATGGTCAACGAACAGAAAGCGCAGAGCCGTCGATTGTCAGAACAAGCCGATAGTCTTGCTGCCCGTAATGCAGAACTTAACAGACAACTGCAAGGATTGATTTGCCAAATCGAAAAGAAGGTACAATCTGATTTACAAAATAGAGAAAGCGAGATAACAGCGATGCGTAAAAAATCATTTATGCAGATAGGCGGCTTGATGGGATTTGTTCTTTTGCTGTTGGTCATTTCCTATATCATCATACACCGTGATGCAAAGAACATTAAACGATACAAACGCAAGACAACGGATTTGATCGAGCAATTGGAACAGTCCGTGCAACAAAATGAGGTACTCATAACCTCCCGAAAGAAAGCGGTACATACTATTACCCATGAGTTGCGTACACCACTGACGGCAATAACCGGCTATACCGAACTTTTGCGGAAAGAATGCAATAGCGGTAATAATGGGCAATATATCCAAAATATACTGCAATTCTCCGACCGTATGCGGGATATGCTCAACACTTTGCTTGACTTCTTCCGCCTGGACAACGGCAAGGAACAGCCCCGTCTGTCACCCTGCCGGATTTCTGCAATCACGCACACACTTGAAACGGAGTTCATGCCTGTTGCCGTGAACAAAGGGCTGTCCTTGTCCATATCTATTTTAGATTTAATAGTTTAGTAACTCTTTCCATCAACGCCTTCGACTTATAAAGCGGCAGAAGTTGTTTTACCTTTGTTTTGTTCAATGGATGCAGGTTATCGAAGTAGCAATTGCCAGCACTCAGATAAACCATATCAAGAAAGGCACGCTCTGGTACAGCTATAAGTGTATTATCCTTCTGTTCGATACCCTCCATACCAATCCATAATTCAGGATTGATAATACGGAACTGATATGTTTTGTCGTCTATATCCACTATGCGATTGAGATAACTCACACACGTTATGGTATCATCATACTGGAACACGATACCTGCTCGTTGAAGCACATACTCCAACGAGATATAAGCCGGGCGGTACAAGCTACATGCCATTTCCTTCTCGTCGTAAGTTGCTTTTGTGTATATGCCACGGCGAGGATTACGAATCTTGCCCTCTTTTATGTAATAATGTAACGACTGAGTGAGCTTTTGACTATCTTTGCAGTCAGTCAACATACGTAGTGACTGTACATTAAATACTGAGCGAGAGCTATTTAGCATCGCCTCAAGTACATTCTTTTGCAAACTCATAATATGAATATTTTCTATTAATAGTTCGCAAAATTAGTAAATAATCTCAGAATCTCCAAGATATATCTACAAAAACTTGAAATTTGCCTCTTTTTTATGGCCCAAGGAGGAGTTTGGGCAACTACTACTCACATTATGATGTTATAAAACACCCCGAACTAACGTTATTCGATGGATAGATGTATCTCTTGTAAAGCATCCAGCCAAATCCCACAATCGGAAAATTTCCCATTCTATCTACGTTAATTTTTGTTATCTCATGTTTGCAGAATGGGGTTTTGGTACATGATTGTTTCTGATTTGTTTTTTTTGAGGTTTTGCCGTTGGGAATGATACTGTATTTCAGTTAGTTATATTAAATCAGCAAGATTGCAAGAAATGTTTATTGAAACCCACCCTTGCACATTCTGTCCGGCGTATCGCATTTGTGGTGGTTATTTTAAAGAACTACCAGATAATTCAATGTGCCAAAAGACAATGAATGAATTATTGGAAGGTATTGAGTTTTATAA
>JAZQHD010000080.1:0-4978 GCA_045540375.1 Ructibacterium sp.
GTTTGAGGACTAAATCTCCGACGAAGCATGAGTGAATAACGAAACAAAACACACTCTTTTGAGAACCGAGAAGTATCCGACATAACCCCATGCCAAGACAATAAGATGCTTTTCCGGTGACATCGGCATACCCGATGTAAAAGAATAGCAAGCAAGGCCTTTTGGGGACAAAAGGCGTGGAGGTGATACTTAGGGGGCTTTGCGCCCCCTAAAACCCCTGAATCAGAAGTTAGGAGTTGATACAATTATGAGTATATCAGAAGCAGTAATGGCTTGGAGAAACGAGCTTGACGCTGTAATAGCCTGCCGTGAATTTCTTGAGAAATCACTTCCTGATGCCTGTAGCGAAGGCCGCATATCTGACCTTATTGCTATGGCGGCAAAGGAGCATGGCGAGAATAGAGTGCGGCTTGTTATATCACATACTATCCGTTCTCTGGTTGACCCTTTCTCTATTCCGTCCGATGTTCGTGTGTGGGTAGCAAAGCAGCCGACATATCGACTTCCGCCGAGCAAGAGAAAAGGACCGTCTCGTTTCCCTGAACTTGAAATGAAAGTGTCATCCGACTATATATCTGCTGCGGCTTATGACTTAATGAGGCGTGACAAGGTTCGTGCCGTGAAAAGAGAGTCCAGCCGATGACCAGGAATATCGAAATCAAGGTTCGTCTTTCAAATGAGGAGTATCAACGGCTGAACAGCAATGTCAAGCGAAGCGGTATGTCCCGTGAGGGTTATCTGCGTGAGCTGATTCGTGGATATGAACCGCAGACTTTACCTCCGGTTGAATATTACGATGTGCTTCGGGAGCTTCGTGAGATGCAGGATTCTCTTGACAAGCTCGCTCTGAATGTTTTGAAATACAGCTCACTCGATCCAAGAGAGTATTCCAGACAGGCAAGGCAGCTCGGTGAAATCTGCAATAGTTTGCAGACTGCCTTTGTGCCTCGGAAGAGAGAATAATGGCAGTAACATCACTCTGGGCAATCCACAGCCATCTGAGCTATCTTGTTGACTATGCAGAGAACGCAGAAAAGACGCTCGACCCAAGCTGCAAATCACTGTACGATGCTCTGCATTATGCCGATGACGACACAAAAACCGAACAGCGGTATTTCGTGAAAGGGATAAACTGCAACGGTAATGATGCCTACGAAATGATGATGGCGGCACATCGAATGTCTAATAAGCCAATTCGTGTGCCTGGGTATCACGGCTATCAATCTTTCAAGGAAGGAGAGGTTGACCCGGCTACTGCACATGAAATCGGTGTCAGACTTGCCAAAGAGTTATGGGGAGATCGTTTTGTTGTGGTTGTCGCTACACACCTCAATACAGGAAAGATTCATAATCATTTTGTAATCGGCTCATCGCCTATTGATGGCGGCAAGCGATTTCACAATGACCACGCAGAGCGTGACCGTATGGCTCGAACCTCTGACAGACTGTGCCGTGAATATGGATTGTCGGTTATAGAATCTCCGAGAGGCATATCAAAATCCTACGCCGAGCGCAAAGCAGAAAAGGATTGCAAGCCTACTTACTCAAGTCTTATCCGAAGCGATGTTGATCTCGCCATAGAGCAGTCCCTTATAATGCCGCACTTCTTTGCAGCTATGGAAGCGCTGGGATATGAGATAAAGCACGGCAAATATCTTGCTGTTCGAGCCAAGGGTGCAGAGCGTTTCCGCAGGCTGAAAACTCTTGGCGAGGACTACACCGAAGCAGCAATATTACGGCGTATCATGGCAAACCGCCGACAGAAAGCACCATATCGAGAAAACTATACCTCTGCCGGAACATATCGTTTCAGAGGCACATTCAAGAAGCATCCACGGCTATCCGGTTTTCGGGCGCTGTACTTCCATTATCTCTACAAAATGAAGATCCTCCCGCAGCACAAGGAGCAAGGCAAACGAGCCAAGCCGTTGTTGAGGGAGGATCTTGTTAAAATGGACGCAATAATCGAGCAGAACAAATTCCTTCGTCTTTATAAGATTGACACATCAGAACAGCTTGAATCCCATCGACAATCCACCGAACAGCAGCTTGCTATTTTGGAAACTGCCAGAGGACAGCTTCGTGCAAAACTGCGGCGCAAACTTCCGCTGTCAGAGCTTGAGCAGACACGCAAAGAGCTGACCGACCTATCAAAGCAAATGAGAGAACTGCGAAAAGAACTCAAGCTGTGCGATGCCGTAGAGGAACGGTCGGCAGAAATGCAGAAGAAGCTCAAAATCGTTCAGGCTATCGAGCAGAATGAACGGCAGAAGCAGAAAGAACAGGCTGCCCGCAAGCGTGGATACCGGTAATCTTTCAAAAAGGATTGGAGGTGAAAGACCACATTCTAAAATCGAAAGTTAAAGGAGGTGAATCAAAATGAACGCATCAAGTGATGCTGCCGAACAGGTAGTCAGACTCACACTCGAAGGAACAGAGTTTGCCATCAAAATCGCAGGCAAGGGAGCTAAAGAGCTTGCGGCTTTTCTGTATGCCGCCATGCGTGGCAGTACCCGTACTAAGGGTAAGACAAGGCTTGCAGGTATGCTCCGCAGTGGTAAGGAACTCAAGGTGTTTTCTCTCAAGGAGAGTGATCTTAAGAAGTTTGCTCAGGAAGCCAAAAAGTACGGTGTTCTCTACGCTGCTCTCAAGGGTATGAAGCGCAGTGATGACGGCATGGTTGACATTATGGTAAAAGCCGAAGATGCCAGCAAGATCAACCGTATCTTTGACCGCTTCTCCATTGCGGCTATCGACACAGCGGAAATCAAGAACGAGATTATCCGTGCTGCAGAGGAACGAGCCGCACAGCTTCGTGAAGCGCCCGATCAGAGCGCAGAGGTTGTTGTGCAGCAGGAGCAGGCAAATCCCACAGCGGAGAAGCCGCAAAGCGATAATCGCACTCTGTTCTTTGCACCCAAGGACAAGCAGACCGACACAGTAAACCCTACTTCAGCGAGGGAGGCAAGTCCGAATCGGTCCGAGAGTGGCTCCGGGAACAGCAGGAAATACGAGAAGGTCGATACGGCGTTTGAGGACACACGCTCAAAGCCTTCCGTAAGAAAGCAGCTTGAGGAGATCCGTGCCGAGCGCAGAGATTCTTCCGACACCGGCAGAACTCCCCGCCAGACCTCGCCCCAGCACAAGAATAATAACATCACTAAAAAATCTAAACACAAGAAAGGACGCTAATATACTATGGATAATTTTGACAGCATCTTCACCGCAAACAACACTCAGCAGGAGCAGACCAACATCAAGGACGATTTTGACAGAGAGGCATGGGCACAGCAGAAGCAGGCAGAGCGTGACGGCGTGTTCGCTATGCTCGATACCCTCGCCCAGGATATGAGCAGGAATCCCGACACCCTCCGTCAGTACCTCGACACCCAGAGCCGCTTTATGCGTATGAGCGCCAACAACGCGATGCTCATTTCCTCGCAGTGTCCGACTGCTACACAGCTGGCATCTTTCGATGACTGGAAGGCACAGGACGTAAGCATTCTCGCCGGAGAAAAGGCGATTGCTATCCTCGAACAGGGCGGCAGCTTCACCCGTGATGACGGCACCGAGGGCAGATACACCAATGTCGCAAAGGTGTTCGATATTTCCCAGACCAGCGCAGAGCCGAAGCCTGCTCCCACATACGAAGCGGCTGACCTTATGAAGGCGCTTTCCGCACACTCCTCCGCAACCATCGAAATGGTTGACAATCTGCCCGACGGACGCAATTCCATCTATCAGCCTGAGAACAATACCGTCTTTGTCCGCCGTGGTCTTGATGCCAATACTCTCTTTGCATCGCTGACTCACGATCTGGCTATGGCTTCGCTCTGCAAGGACGGCTCCATGCCCCGTGACAACGCTCTTTCCGCTTATGCCGCCTCCTATATACTCTGCGCAAAGTATGGCATGGACACCACCCGCTTCTCCGTCGAGAAGATGTCAGAGGCTCTTGGCGGTATGGACAGCAAGGGAATCCGTGACCAGCTTGGCAAGGCACGCAATGCCGCCGAAAGCGTATCCTACAACATGGAAAAGACCCTCAGTCCCCAGCAGCGCACCGACAGAAACAACGAGGCAAGATAATGTCGGTGAAGGAGGATATACGAGTTCTCACGCTTGATGACTTTGAGCACCGCATGGTGGTACACGCCCTGAATGACCTGCGCAGTGAGCAGATTGAACAGCAGCGCTCCACCGAGGATGTGGATGCTCTTCTGCTACGCACGATAGACGCCCCACACAAGAAAAAGTGCGGAAGAAAGCGTGGACATGACCGCTGATAAGAAGCGGCAAAATCTAATTCTCTGTGTAATCGGAATAATTCCCGTGATATGGCTGGCGCTTCTTACAGCACCGGCCGTATCCGGCGGACTTCTGGAGATAATCAGGCACCTCGGTTCGGCATTGAACAATCCCTTTGCGATAACCTGGTGCGGAGATAGCATAAAGACGGTGCTGATATTCCTTGCGGCTTACGCAATGGGTATCGGCATTTATTTATCCTCTGCCCGAAACTATCGCAAACGGGAAGAACACGGTTCTGCTAAATGGGGCGACAGCAGAACTGTGTGCCGAAAGTACAAAGCCAAAGAGTTATCTCAAAATAAAATCCTTACGCAGAATGTCAGCATAGGTCTGGACGGCAGAAAACACAGAAGAAATCTTAACACTCTTGTGGTCGGCGGTTCCGGCGCAGGCAAAACCCGATTCTACGCCAAGCCGAACATCATGCAGGCGAATACCAGCTTCATTGTGTGCGACCCGAAGGGTGAAATTCTCCGCGACACCGGAAGGTTGCTGCAAAAGAAAGGTTACGAAGTCAGAGTAGTCGATCTTATTAATATGGAAAAAAGCCACTGCTACAATCCATTTGTCTATCTCGAAACAGACAACGATGTGCAGAGACTTGTCACAAACCTTTTCAAGAATACCACACCAAAGGGAGCACAGAGTCAGGATCCGTTCTGGGATC
>JAZQHD010000081.1:0-2919 GCA_045540375.1 Ructibacterium sp.
AATACCGGGTGACAGTTTATGACGAGGTGGCTCATAAGGGGCTGCTGCGGCATATCTATGTCCGCCGGGGTGTGGTTTCCGGACAGGTGCTGGTGTGCCTGGTGTGCAACGGAGACAAGCTGCCCCGGGTGGAAGAGCTGCTGAAACGGCTGCAGAAAATTCCCGGCTTTACCACCCTGGTGCTGTCTGTCAATACCAAAAAGGGCAATGCGGTCCTGGGTGACAAGTTTATTACCCTCCATGGCCCCGGTTATATCGAAGATACCCTCTGCGGCCTGACCTTCCGGCTTAGTCCCCGGTCTTTCTACCAGGTGAATCACCACCAGGCCCAGCGGCTTTATGAAGCTGCCATCACTCAGGCAGAGATCACAAAGAATGATTTGGTACTGGACCTGTACTGTGGTGTCGGCACCATCACCCTGGCCATGGCTTCTGCTGCCGGTAAGGTCATCGGCGTGGAGGTCATTCCTCAGGCGGATGAGGATGCAAAGGACAATGCAAAGCGCAACGGTATTGAAAATGCGGAATTCTTCTGCGGCGATGCAGGACAGGCCGCACTGGAGCTGGAAAAGAATGGCATCATCCCTGATGTGGTGGTGGTGGACCCGCCCCGGAAGGGACTGAACGCTGATACCATCGAAGCCCTCCACCGGATGGCGCCCAGAAGAATCGTATATGTATCCTGTGATCCTGCCACGCTTGCAAGAGATGTGGCCCTGCTGAAAGAGCGGGGATATGAACTGAAAAATGCCATGGCCTGTGATTTGTTCCCAAGATGCAGCCATGTGGAATCGATAGTGTGTTTGTCCAAACTCGCAGACACCCATATCGAGTTGGAGATTGACCCTGAAGAACTGGACACCATTACCGCAAAGGTCTCGCCCACATATCCCGAAATCAAGGCCTATGTTATGGAGCATCACGGTATCAAGGTCTCCAGCCTTGCCATTGCCCAGGCCAAGAAGAAGTGCGGTTTGGAGGTTGGCGAGTGCTACAATCTCCCCTCTGGACATGGCAGACCTCCCACGAACCTAACCCCCGAAAAGGAAGCAGCCATTCGGGATGCGTTCCAGTATTACGGACTTATCTAAATAACAGCACAGCCGCCTCCGTGATGGAGACGGCTGTTTTTTGTTTATAGTCCGAGTAATTGCTTTTTCTTCGCTTGGAACTCTTCTTCAGTAATAATCCCATCATCAAACAGTTCCTTATACTTTCTGATTTCCTCAGCTGGCGAGAGTGGATGTGTATGTGTTTGGGGTTCTGCACTTGCGGAACTCCTCTGGCTACAGATTACTTGGAGTAGCGATATAATTTCTTGTGCGTTTTGATATGCCGCTTTATATACAAAACCATTTTTTGCAGTTTCAGCAGAAATGAGTTTAATGTATTCCGCAGGGCAAGCAGTGTTATTTACTGTGATTTTGACCATTAGGCTTGTACAAGTCTGCTTTGCTTTTTTCTTTCCCGTAACACCGCCTACAACTGCTCCGACACCGCCAAATAGCATACCGCCTACAACAGCTCGACCGACACCTCCACTTACAATACTGCTGCCATCCTCAATCAATTCAAAATCAACAATATCATCATAGCTATACGGAACAGCGTTTTTCAGCGAAGGGAACAAGCCTTTTCCAACCGCCCATAGACGCGACTTTTCATCAACTGCGAAATATGCTCCAACTTCTTTGGTCGGCTGAAATACAGCGGCATTATCAATCACCGCAAGAGCAGCATCCGAGCCACCCAACAGCCTTATAGCCATAGCCGCATCACCGCCAGCGGTCCGTAACGCAACTCGGACATCATCTGGAGCACATCCTGTTGCCTGCAAGACTATGTTTGCGCTCTCTTGAATCATTTGAAAGGTAAGATTAGAAGGAGCAGGAGCATCTTGGACAACAGCCGCGTTTTCGACTACTTTTACGGACGGCTTGAACGCGCCTTGCTTAATCTTGATATTAACTGTTTTTCCATCGGACAAATCCAGAAATACAAGTTCAGACATAGGATTGCTGTACATATTGCACTTGAATCCAATAACAGCATTGTCCGCTTCACAGGATACTTTTTCACCATTCTTAACTTTACAGACTACCTTTCCATTGACATAGCAATCCATCGGTGCAGCCATACCCATCATGGATTTCTCACGGAAAATAATTAACTGTGCCATGATAACACCCCAATTCATTCTTTTTTTGTGGGTTTTCTTGTAGATAAGTCTACCATATCACACCGCATTTTTCAACTGCCATGAGAAATAGTGTGATGTTTTGTGGCATCGCACTATTTCTATTGGCTGCAAGGGTGTGGCATCGCCAGGGGGTGCAGCCCCCTAAGAGAGTGGATAGGCCGTCTGGCAAGGGGGAACCCCTTTTGAAGACCTCAAATGCTTTGATGCGTAGTGTCAAAGTGGGCTTTGAGCCCTTCTGCCATTTCATAGCAGAAAAGTTCGTTTATCTTCTATATTCTATAAAAACAGATTCAATAATAGAGGTGAATTATTATGAAAGTAGCAGCAAGCATGAGTGTCGGCAGACTGGCCCCCAAGCACTCTCTGGACATTGATGGCATCCGTGCCATCTCCTCCAATGTGACTCCATCTCTCATAAAGGATGATGTGGTTATCATAGACCGACTGAAACGGCCCGACGGCTCCCATATGACCATCGAGGAGTACACCGACCAGACCTTCCAACCCTACATCGACCAGTACAATGCCAAGCAGCGGAGGAAAGACCGCCAGATACAGACGGGGTACTGCGAGTGGCACAGGAGCAACGGCAACCTCTCCCAAGGCAAGGGGGAGCCTGCCTATGAGGCTGGCTTGCAGTACGGCTCCCACAATGACCTCGGTGGGGAGTATTACTCCTCTAACACCACCCCAGAACGCAAGGCCCAACTGCTGGCCGA
>JAZQHD010000082.1:0-2430 GCA_045540375.1 Ructibacterium sp.
GAATGACCCTGAACTGCTCAATGCGGTTTACAAGGAAATTAGCGAGAAATTGGGTATGGATGTGGCTATGTCCATCTACCAGATGTTCAAGGGCCAGCAAATCAGCTTTCCAATGCGCTTTTTTAACCCTGAGCGTATCCAGAAAATCATCGTCCAGGAGTACGATGGGACGAATGTCAAGACTCTGGCGATTAAGTATGGGTACTCGGAAAAGACGGTTAGACGGATGATTCGAGATAGTCTGGAAAACAATGGATAAGAGGAGGAGAATGTAGATGGTTTACGAAATAGTGGCCAATTTGTTGGATGGCCTTTCGGGATTGTATCCAACTAAATTTTTGAACTGCAGCACGAATGATGAGAAACGGAGTGTGTCGTTTTCTGTGCCGCTTGAATATTTGGAAACACCGATTAAGGCTGTGATTAAAGTTAAGAAAGCGGCTTGTTATGCAATTCTGGAGTTGGATGAGATTATCACCATGAAGAAGATAGGTGAGGTACAGGCATTGTGCGATAAGGCGAATGACTTGACTCCCGACATGGACGAAGATACAGAAGAAATTCTTGGTGGATTTTCAGTTGATGACAATAGCAGAAAACTCATGTATGTGAAGAAAGTCCATTTGAATAGTGAGACGGCTGAGGATGATATACTGGATTTATTCCTTACACCCATTGCACAGTTCAAGTTTTGGGATAAATCCTTTGCGGCTGTTCATTATTATGCCTTTACTGCGGATTCAGCGGTGAATTTGGCAGATTTTGATGGAGATGATGAATGAACACAGGCAAATATTGCTGATGTTCAGAAAATACGAAGTATTATTTTGGAGGTAGAAAATGATTATTGCGCTTTCCTACATTCTTGCGGTCTTGCTTACGATCGCACTTGCAGTTGTATTGTACCCCATCGCAGGTCTGTTCTGGATTTTGGGGTTCTTTGGTAAAATCTCGGAGGCTTTGTTTGCTTTTACGACTAAGGTTATCAATTCGTTGTGGAGAGATATTCACAATATGAATAAGCCTGCAGCAAACGAAGGTAAGGAAGAAACCGTCCCTCTGATTGAGGTTGTGGACCAAGAAAGTAATTCCTAATATAGGTTAAAATTAAGGAGAAAAGGTTATGGAAGCTAAGACTCCCGCAAAAAGATGGGTTGAATATCAGTGTACCTACTGCGGTATGACCCAGACGAAATCTGTCATGCAGGGTAGACCGTATCCCGGCAGCTGTTTCCGCAGACCAAAAACAAAGGATAATAAGCCTATGCCCCATCGGTGGGTCGTTAACAGAAGGTTCTAAGAGGACCATACAAAACCTCCGTTTTTCTATGATCCCTTATATTACACCCTGCCCAGGTCGGGCAGGGTGTTTTTTCTTGGTTACTGGGTCACGGATTCCTTTTTGGTAACTTTGGGTCTGCCTCTGGGCTTCTTCTCGGGTTCCTTTTCGAGCTGCTGGGGTTCATGGGGCTTGAGATCGACAAGCTCGCTGATTTTTAGGGGGCTGAGGATCCAGGTGCGAACGGCAGGGGAAAGGGGATGGTGGAGCCGGGTGTTGCAGATCTCGTTGCACAGGCAGCTCAGTTTCTCCTCCATCGGGAGCAGAGCCGTGAGGACTTCTTCCTGGCGGTTGAGGAAGAATTTGTTTTTGCCCTTGCCGGTGCCAGGGCAATACAGGATCTGGTCGCAGTTCTGGCAGGCCTCAATGATGGCATTGAGGTTCTCGGGATCTCCGAAGCCGGTCTGCTGCTTGAGGTCGAAGTCGTTGACGGTGGCGAAGAGATTAACAATGGAAATGCTGCCGTAGCCCAGCCGGGAAGCATTGTTCAGGCAGAGCTGGGTCGTGGTGTCCAGGGCAATGCCGGATGCTTCGCTGGGAGCCAGCATGATGATGGCGAGTTTGGGCTGGCTGTCATCCCAGATTTTACGAAGCAGAAAACGCTTGGTGCGGTCATCGTTGAAGATGGCCTCGGTGGTGAGGGTGGTTGTGATGGTTTCCATGGTTAATCCTCCAATTCGTTGATGATTGCGGTGGGGCAGATGTCCAGAGACAGGTAGACCATGATCGAAAAGCTGTTATTCAGAATGAAAAGTGCAGAAATATAGCCAGTCCTGCCGATCCTGGTGGCCCACTCGCAGGGGTGCTTCTCGTAGTCGATGATGGCTTTCAGGCCGGGGATGTCCTCGATTTTCTCAGCGATGACAGAGTAACCGCCAGATTCATAGTAGTTCCTGGATTCTCCGTATTCTGCATCGAGAACCACCAGACCCGCCAGGATTTCTAAGACCAGCTCCTGCGGCAGATGGTAGGGGAGTATGGACAGCTCATGGGCTGTGCCGATTGTGTAAAGCAAGGGTTTATACCTCCTAATAATAAAATGAGAGCATGGAACGTGAGGGTGTTCCATGCTCTTAATCATTATTAGGATA
>JAZQHD010000083.1:0-8388 GCA_045540375.1 Ructibacterium sp.
GGTTATCATTTAGCCATGGAAAACAAAACACAACAACACAACAACGAAAAGGAGAAAACAAAAATGAAGAACTTCATCAAGACTAACAAAACCTACATCATCCTGTACTCCGCTCTGATCGTCACCGTAGCCGCCCTGGTAGCAACTAACGCTTATGTAATGGATATTACCCGCGGCTGCTACAACATCTTTACCCTGATCTTCTGAAAATAATAAAAGCCCCGGCACTACTCGCAATAGTACCGGGGCAGCCCGTAACCAATCACACAACAACGAAAAGGAAGGGCATAACCAATATACCACGGTTTGCCCTTCAATACAAGGAGGAAATTAAAATGACTAACAAGATTATTGAAGTGCTGAAAGAGCTGGACTACACCGAACTGCACGACATTTGCCGCGAGTGCAACAGTTATGATGGTTCCCTTGATTGGCTCGTCTGGGAAGAATTTTCCGATGATTTCTTTGATACTTTTTTCTGCGGCCGCCCTATGGAGGCAGCAAGAGCAACTCACTTTGGCAATGTTAATTGGTCGGACAACTGGATCCGCTTCAATGTATACGGAAACCTGGAAACCGTTCCCTCTCTGGATTTCGAGGATTTCGAATCCTACCTTGATGACATTGCAGATGCCATCGCGCGCTTGCATGGCAAAATTTATTTGCCCTCCGAAATCGACGAAATTTTCGAGACTGCAAACGAACTGGAGGCCGAATAACATGACAACTAAAACCATTCTTTCCAGCCTCGCCTTTATGACCATCCTCGCCCTTGCTTGCGGTGTGGAAGGTATCGCAGATTTATTACTGATTATCTAATAACAAAACCCACCAGGGAACGCCAAATCCCCGGTGGGTTTCTTCTTTATCGTTCTTTACTCTCTCGCTTGTTTAACGGCTCTATACGCCCTTTTTGCCACTTTCCGCACCTCTGACCCATCTATGCCTAAAAAGTCCGCTACGGGCTGAATTTCGCCTTTTAAGGCTAATTGAGTTAAAATGATGTATTCCAGCGTATTGTCTAATAGCACCCGGGAAAACTCGCTGCATAGATCCTCATACTCCATTTGGCTGTAGTCATCCTCTGCAGCCTCTTCATTGCCTGTCAATTCCTCACATGGCGCTCTCTTTTTGGCGTTAAGGCCTCGCGCATAGTCCAGCATATTATGATAAATGCAAGTGCGGGCAAAGGTTTTGAAATCGCCCTTGCCCGTCCATTTTGTTGCCGCTTCCCATAGGCCAATCAGGCCGCATTGGACTAAATCATCATCAGGAAGGCGGGCGGCAAAATGTTTATTGGCCACCTTGCGAACCAGTGAAATATTGTTTTCGATCAGTGTGTCAATATCATTTGCCACTGTGCCCGCACCTCCTGTTGATATACTTTGTAAACTGATTAAACGCCAATAGGTCCGCAATCCACATCGGGATCATCAATAGAAACCAAGGGGAAATGGCGACTGTCAGCATTAATGCAATGACCCAAGCAAACACCATGTACAAGAACATTACTGTGTATACAAACACAAGAACAATGTCTTTTATGTGTTCGCTCATATTTCCTCCTTAAAGGTTGTCTGACTTTACGATCTGCAAATATGCTCGTTCCAGGGTATCAAAAGCATATTCAAAGTCTGCATCCATTTTCTCGTTTCTCACTTCTGCCATGACTTGCTCAAGCGCTCTTTGAAATTCAAGTATTTTCTTTTCGCCAAAGCCAAATGCACGGTTAAGGGCAACGCCTCCGGCTCTGTAATATAACTTCATGCAAATTTCGGTGTTCTTGCGCTCCAGCGTCTTTAACTCGGCTGCTCTTTGCATTTGCATCCTTGCCGATAGGGGAAGGGGTTGGCTGGCTCCCTTGCGCTTCATAGCAGTTTCCCTCCGTGCCGGTAGGGTCTGCTTTTGTTGTATTCGTGTTTCTTCCTCACAATTTCGTCAAGGTCTAGTTCCTTCATGCCGAACCAATCCAGGATGCGGATCAGGCAATCAACCATTTCCACGGCCACACCTTCAGGTTTACCGCCCATGCCATACCAAACATCAGCACGACCTGCGCGGTGTTCCTCCAAGGCTTCAGACAGTTCAGAATGGCACAGGGCAATTACTTCTCCCATTGTGCGGGGTTCATCCCACCAGCCGTGAGCGCGTGCGTTGCTGTGAATTTCTTTTGCCAATTCGTTTAACATTGGGGGTTCCTCCTTACGGTCTGTACCAGCCGATAAACTTGCCGCCCTCATAGATCAGGCGAATAAAGGGAAGGCAAAAGTATTCCTTATTGTGGTTTTCGCAACTTTTGATTTTCTTAAACATTGTTTTCCTTCCTTTCTCCGTAACTGCAAAAATCGTTATCGTCAACAGATACACCCGTAATCGCACAATGCTTTACCACCGTAATTGATTCCGGGCAATAAGACTTGCAATCTCGACAGCGCACCACTTCCACCACATCGGCGGCAGGGGCGTTATTGATGAACTCTTTAATGCCAAACAGCACATACTTACTTGGGCTGTCCCAATCCGCACTTTCCTTGATAGCTTCAAGCCTATTCAGCAACGCTTTACGATCAATGTACATCGGTGTCCTCCTTCCGCTTTCGGTAAAACTCTTTCCGTTTCTGTTCGTATTTTTCTTTTGCCTGTTTTATTTGTTCCTGCAAAAGGTCAATTGTTTTCTGAGCCTCTGGCTTTTGTTTTAACCCATCTGGATAACCAAACATTTCATTGGTCACATTAAAGGCTTCGGCAAAAGATGACGCTAATCGCAAACTCGCTTCGTCTGCTTTCAGTTGATTTTCAAGGCGTTTTAGTTCTTGGATTTCATTCCGGCAATAAAACTTCATTTGCCGTCTTGTTTCGGCGGCTTTTTCCGCTTTTTCCTTTTTGGCCTTTTCCTTTTTGAGCCGTTCATCCTCTGCCTGTTCCCAGCGTCTTCTCCTTGCGTAATAATCATTTATCCATTCTTCAAGGTCTGTATCATCATCAAAGGAACAGCAAGGCGGCTCTATCGGTGCGCCACCATAACAACGCCAACCGCCGGAGCAGATTTCTTCCTTTTTCAATGGGCATAGGTCACAATCTTCCAAATCAGCTATGTCTTTCCACTTCATCCCTTCTCCCCCTCTCCCACACGGCGGTTCCATGCGTCAAACTCTTTCAACTCTTCTTGGGTCGGTTCATCCTCTGGTCTGCCCTGATCGTAACCAAGGGTACACCCGCTTTCAAAGCAACAACCCTCTGTATCTTCCGCAGTTTCTACCCAGTCAGGGTATTTGATCCATCCCCATTGGCAACCTTGGCAATACTTCAAAACGGGGTCAACGCACCGACACGGCTTCAATGTATCAGGCATGGTCAAACCTCCTCCGCATTACAACCCATGTATCGAAGCAAATCCAACACCATTTCCCAACCGTAATGGTTGAACTCAAAGACACAATCGTTGCTTTTTAATTCGGTGACGAACACGCAATCGTTGTCGACATTGATTACATATTCCTCTTTACGCCGTCTGCACATATCCAGCCAATAGGCTTCTAACTCACTCATGGTCAGCACCTTCTTTCTGTCCGATGCACTCCGCAATCTTATCCATGAACCAATTAGCCGTTTCGGTGCTATGGAACGAGCCGCACACGGTAACGCTGTTTCCTTCCTCAACGCAAAGGGACGGACGCTTTCTGTCTGAAAACTGATATGCTCCGATTTTGATTTTGCCGTTGGTCAACACTTTAGGCATGGTCAGCACCTCCGCACGGCTGTTTGAGCCACTTGTCAAGTTCAGGGCAATTTTCATCACCGATAGGGCAACTCTCACACTCATAGTTATTGCAAGCCCTCGTTGCGGTGTAGATAAATGTTGCCAACTCCTCGTCCGTCATAGCACGGATGCGGTCGGCGTTGGTCGGCTCACGATACGCACCGCATAAACGGCACATTTTAGGGTAGTCAGGGCAGACGGTTTCACGCTTTTCTTTGCAGACTTTCATCCCTCAGCACCTTCTTTCGGCGACCACTCTGAATGATTTCCTTTGCAATTCCAACAAGGGTTGTCCACTGCGTCATGTTCCATATCGTTTGCATAACAGGTTTCGCAAGTGCGGTCAGCACCTTCTTTCGGCGGCTCCGGCAGTACATACCAGCACCTCACCGCGCAACCTTCAATGTCGTAATCTTCCGAATACCAATCTTTTTCTTTGAAGTCATAACAAACAAAAATTTCGGCGTCAGTAAATGTAATCCTTCCGTTGTATCCATTAACAACGCCGACAATGGCTCTGTTGCACTCCTCTTCTGTCGGAAGTCTGTCGCTGATCCACTTGCTCTGCTCCTGCTCTCGCAGGGCGGAGATTGCCACCTCACGGGCTTCAAGCTCCTTAATCGCCATGTTAACGGAGCAGTCCAAATGTAATTTGCTTTGCAATACCTTAATCGCTTCTTCTCTGTCCATCAGTTGGCACCTCCTTAGTCAATCCTTAGTCAATCCTTAGTCAATCCCTTCAAGGCATTTTCGGCTTCTTCACGGGTCAGGAATACGGTTTTGCCGAAATCGTGTTTCCGATATGTTCCGCAAGTTGTCCCGATGTAAATTCCTTCATCGTCAAGCCCGATTACGATGACCGTTTCTTTCTGACAGGTCAATGTAAGTTTTCGATACACCGTATCCCCCACCTTGCACGGCAGAACCACAAGCCTTCCTTGTTCTTCCATGTCCTCGTAGTAGGCGAGGCGGTCAATAATCAAATCTTCTTCCATGCCGCCGTGTTTATCGAACACCGCCTTGTCCCAATAGGGGCCGTGTTCGCCTTGATGCGTCAGTCGTTCCATTACTTCTCTCCTATCTATTCGCATCAAAAAACGCTTTCGCAAATGCCGGCGGAGTCATTGCTCGAAACTCCGCATCGCTTTCCGGCTTGTGGAAACTGAGCTGCGGAACGCACTCCCACGCGCTCTTGTGCAAATAAGCAAAGTTCGGTTTTCCTCGTCCCGGCCGCGTGTAAAGCGGAAGTTTGTCGGGCACATCCTCCCAATTCTTATACTTCTTTTCCGGTAGATTAAAACTTCCCCAAATGTCCGTTCTCTTTGTCCAGGGATCTCCGTATTCCCACGGCTGAAACGTCAGCGCAGGTTTGCCCATGTATTCACGCAAATAGCCAACAGGGTTCTCCAGCGCCCACCACTTAGGCTGGCACTGCTGAATAATCCGCAGGCAGGCCATTACAACCTTCAGGCCGTCCTCCGGCTTGCGCTCCCGCGCCTCTGCCTTGCAGTTCAGCAAAGAAAACTCTGTACACGGGGGGGCTGCAAGGATGCCTTATACATTTTCGGGGGGCTGGTATGTTGTCACATTATATTCGCGTAATGTGATCACCCGTACATCGTAACCAGCTTCTTTATAAAATCTGCTCCAACTTCCTGTTCCTCCGCAAAGGTCAAGTATGATCTTTCCGGAATTGTCCATCACTTCGACCCTCCAATCTTCACCCAATCGCCACGATGTACCTTCCCGCACTTGTGGCACTTCTTTGTTACTCGCTCTATCAGAATATCGCCGTGCCAGTCCACTTCTCGGTCATGTTCCCATTCATGGCGGCAGAGTAATTGTTTTAATTTCATGTGATTACCTCCACATCAGAAACAGCACTGCCCATGCCATTGCACAAACATATCCCACGGAATTTGCGGGACTGTCTGCAACGGCGTTTACAACTGCTGCATAGGCGAATACTAACAGGGATAGGTATGCAAGCCAGCGCATGGCTTTATTCCAAGTGTCCATTTAGTCCTCCACCTCATGTATGTCATAGATGATCCTGCCTCCATTTCGGGAGTAGGAAATGTAAGAGTACATGGTGCAAAGCTTTACGCCAAGATATTTGGCGCACTCCTTCGGAGTTCCCTCAAAAAGAAACTGCGACGTGTGCTTATCGTAAATTGTGTACCGCTTTGTTCGGCTATGCCCTTTGCCACCCACCGGCAGGCCCATTGAAGTGCGCCAGTTTCGCACTGTCTTGTACGACAAGCCAAGATCGCGGGCAATTGCAGCATCACACATACCAGCCTCAGCAAGTTTTTTCACCTGGGCGATATCTGCGGTGGTCAATACTCTTCCACTCACAAGTCTTTACCCTCCAAGAATTTGCCGTATGATGTAGCCCCTGCCGCTTTAGCCATTGCCAGGATCTCGTCAATGCTTTTCGCGGGTTTCTTGGTGCATTCTTTTTGTCTTTTCTTGTACTCCCTGTTGTATTCCCGCATATACTTGATTTTGTGTTCTTCCTTACAAGTCGGGCAGCGCCGTACATTGTAATGCCTTGCCATAAACCGCTTTTTGCAGTCCAGGCAGATGCGTGGTGATAAATCAGGCATTTTGCTCATCCTCCCTTAATCTTCGCGGGCGAACTTGCGCTGTGCATAGCAGGCCATCAAAAGGGCTTCCGCAAGTCCGTCATCATCCTTAGTGCATCGTGGCGTCTTCTTCAGGCTGACAGTAGGGAAGAGGCGCTTTGCAACTGAAACGCTGGTGTTCTTGTCGGCAGTCACGGAAAACTCCTTTTTCCACTTCTGCGGGGTGACAAGTTCATAGGGGATGTTAAAGGTAGATAACACGCCCTGTATCCATCCAAAGTTCATGCCGAAATTAAATACACTCGTAACGCCCTGTTTGGGCATGGCGTGTACGTGTTCAATGCACACAATGGTCTGCGTGGGGTCACAGGTCGAAAGTGTGTCAATATATCCTCGTTCATCAAAGGGGATAACAAAGGCGATCCCTTCTTCGATGACCGCCAATGCCCCGGTTCGGCCGGGATCTATACCGATGTATGTCATTCTTTCCTCACTCCTTAGCTATAACTGCTGGGCACGATCTTGCCCGTCTTTAAGTAAAAATCCATGCTGACACTGCCTGTGGCTCCGTGTCTGTTCTTCGCCAAAATGACCTGTAAATCTACAGGGCCGGATGGAACGCCGGGGGAGGGGTTGTCGCCGTCTCCGTAGTAGTCAGGCCGATGCAGGAAGATAACGCCGTCTGCATCCTGTTCCAAAGCGCCTGTATCGCGCAAATCTGACAACTGCGGTCTCATACCCTTGCGCTGCATATTCTCGCGGTTAAGCTGTGCAAGGCACACAATGGGCACCTTGAGGTTTCTTGCCAGTGCCTTTAACTGCCCGGATATCTCCGTCATGGCTTCATATCTGCTGCCTGACCTTCCGTTGTGTTTCAGCAGGCCGAAATAGTCAACCACGACCATCTTTAGACCCTTGACCTTCCGTGCCCAGTTCCGCACATCATCTATGGTGGCCCACGTCTTGCGGTTGAGGTGCAAGGGGCGCTTAGACAATGCCATTGCCGCCTCCTGCATCTTCTTGTATTGCTCCGGGGTGAGCCTGTCCATCATCAGCTCAGATGCACCAATGCCCGTCATGCCCGAAATTCTCTTAGCCATGATCTGCTCATTGTCCATTTCCAAACTGACGAACAAGACGGGCTCACCACGCTTAACAACAGACTCTGTAACAGACAAGGCGAAGGTTGTCTTGCCCATGCCGGGGCGAGCCGCAATGATGTAAAGACCGCTGTTCAGAAAGCCGCCGCCAAGAAGGGCATCTATCTGACGGTATCCAGTCTTAACGCAGCCTGCCCCGCCAATATCGACAATGGCACGGTGATTGTAGAAGTCCGTCATTGCCTCGCCTGAGTTCACCAGTTCCTTTGCCGTGTCCATGCCCTCTATGCGCTCACACTCGCGTATGATCTCGCCCAATGTGTCCCGGGGGTCATCCGTTGTGTCTGCGTGGTCAAGAGCCTCTCCAAGAGCCTTTAGAGAGCGCCACATGGACGCTTTGCGGGTCTCCTGGGCGTATAATTCAGCGTTGGCCGATGTGGGGGTCACTTGGATTAATTCGGTCATGTAGGCCGTGTATTTCTCGCCTACAATGCCAATGATGGCAAGGGGGTCTATGGGCTTATCTTCGCTCTGCAGCTTCAATGCCGCTTCGTAAATCTTCCTGTTAGTGTCCAAGTGGAAGTCAGAGGCGCAAACGATAGGGGAGACAAGAGCAAGTGCGTTTTCGTCAATCAAGATGCTGCCGATCACACCGCTTTCAGCGTCAAACCCATTCATACACGTTTTCCTCCTCGCCATATTCGTTGATCCTTGTGCCCTTCAATACGCGGCGTTTAGGCTGTTCGGGTTCGGGGGCAGCAGGGGAGCCGTAGTTGTTATGCTCCCAAGTCCTAACACAGGCTTTCCAGTCTGCAATAGGGATGCGGTTCTTACCGCGAGTCCAGCCGTTAGTAGCGTAGTAGTTGACAAAGGCAACAGGATCTACATTGTTTTGTCGTTCAAGACAGTAGGTTCTAACTTCCTCGATAGTGGGGGGTAA
>JAZQHD010000084.1:0-4218 GCA_045540375.1 Ructibacterium sp.
TGAAACATAGCTGTTCATGCCATCGATAGAGGTTTGAAACTCGCCAAAGCGAGTGGTGTGGGTCGACACGGTGGTTCGCAGAGTTTCGAGGTCATTCTCCACGACCCAGCCAATGCCGTCCCACACCATTGTTTCCGGCGGAACGGTTGCGGTGTTCACCCAAAGCATACCAAGATAAGGGTTATCGGGTGCGGTATCGGAAGTTATAACATCGCAGATATTAACGATGGTAAACTGTGCAATCGCCCGCATGGAAACACCTCCTTTACAGAGTTACTACCACCATAAAGGTTGCCTTGGTCGTAACATCAGAAGTGGAAACAGAGAGAGTTTTGCCAGTCTTGCTGCCACTTGTACCCCAAGAGGTGTCAATAGCACCATCCTTGTTGTATTTCGTCCAGGTATAGGTGCCTTTACCTTCGGCATCAATTTCCGCACCTGCCTGGTAAACAACAGCGGTAAGCACCGTGGAGCCCTGGCCGTTTTTAAAGACATCACCGCCCGTGGAGGTGATAACCACCTGGATGGGGTCGGAGTTGTCGATGAAGGTTGCGACATCGGTGAAAGTACTGTTATAGGTGTTGGAGGTGGAATCGGAGTCGGTTGCAACGCACTTGAACACCGCATAGCTGTCAACGGCTGCGGCGTAGATAGTGATGGTTGCAGTAGTTGTGCCGGAATACATACCCGTAGTGTCCGAGAGCTTTCGCCAGCCTACACCAAAGGCAGCATCATAGCCGGAAGCGGAACTTGAAGTTACGGTGCTGTCCATAATTGCCCACTTATAGGTAACATTAGTGGTATCAACCGTGCTACCGCGCCACAGTTCGGCTTTTGCGGTAAGAGTTGCCACTTCTGCGTTCTTGAATACATTACCCTTGGGTGTGGTAACGAGCAGATCGACAATACCACCGCCGTTTACGACGCGGGAGAAAGAAATGGTGAGCGGATGGGTAATGGAAAGACCGGTGGAAGCGTCCTTGTAAGTGATAACGCAGCGGTAGTCGATACCGGGCAAACCCGCCATTACATTGCCCTTAACGGTTAAAATGTGGCTCTTTGCACCGCTCAAGGCATAGTTGCCGGAAGTGGTAAGAGCCGTTGTAGAGCTGCCTACATACCACTTAACGGAAGTAACCGCAGCGGTAGTGATTTGGTCGGTGGTTGTACCGATGACATAAAGGCTGGGCGCCAACACCAGGTTGGTGGACGACCAGTCGGGTGTGTAGGTCGCATTGTCGGGGTTATACATCTGCGACTTCTGCAGGTTCGACCCAATGTAGCCGGTCAGCGTGAGGGCGTCATTGTAGTCGATAATCGTAAATTGACCTTGTGCTTTACTCATAGGAAATCCTCCTTGTTATTCAGCCGAGTAGGCTGTTTCTTGTAGTGGTATCGATGAGGTCACAGAAAAAGGTCGCCCTTACCTTGACATCATCGGATGTGATTTCGATGGACTTTGAACCACCGAAGTGTGCGTCATTCCACAGTTTGTCAGCTTCGGCATCATCGGAAACCCTGGTCCAGATAAACTGGTTGTTGTCCAGGGTGTCTGTGATGTTTTCATCCCAAGAGTAAACCGTGGCATATAGCGTTGTTTTGATGTTGTTATTTTTGAAGATGTTACCATTGGAAGAACTGATGATAAGGCGGTACATCTTCTGCTCTTCAATAGCCGAAATGCGGTCGCTCTGTTCTTTGACCGATTCGGTGGTTGCGTAGGCTCGAAGAACCACCTCGCCAGTTTCCAAATCCCAATAGGACGAGCCGTCTTGGGACTGAATCACACCTGCTTTGATGATGTTAGCCACCAAAGAGCCGGAAGTGATAAAGTCTGCGACAATCTGTCCGTCAGCGGTAATAGCTGTTTCGTAGGGACCGTTGTAGCCGTTCTTGGAGAACCCAAGACCACCAACATTCCAACGCCACACATTCACAGCCGTTTCCTTGTTTGGAGCATCTAAAATTAGCAGTTCGTAAGGTTGACCCGTTTCGCTGTCGGTGTTAATGACAACGTAACCGCCCGTCTGACCCGTGATGAGTCCAGTTGCTCCCTTGATGGCAGCGTTCATTAAAGCAGGAAATCTGTCGATTTTTGTCGAGGCTTCCTCGGCTGCAACCTCTGCGGAGGTTACATTATCAAGCAGATTTGCCTTGGCGCTACCCAAAGAAATGGATATATACTTTTCCGCAAGGGTGTCATAAACGGTAGTGATGACTTTTGCCTTGGCGGTGATGCCCAAGCGACTGTGACGGATCATAACTGTGTCGCAGAGAGATACACGCTCAAGCACCGCAATGCAGTCCGGCTGTTTCCACAAGGGTTCAAAGGAGACGGTAATAGTAGGAACGGAAGTGCCAAGTGGGTTGTTGTCCAGATAGTTGTTGGCAAAGGCTCTCAAGCCTTCTTCGGTTACCGGGGTTTCCGTTCCGAAAGCGTCAGTAAAATCACGGATTAGGGTCTTTCGCTGAACGAGAGTAGAGTCCGCTATTGGGAGCAGTATCTCTGCCAAAGTAATGACCGTTTCCGTTCCGTCCTCTGCGGTTGCTACCGCATACGGAAGAAGGTCGGTATATACATCGGTGTTCTCGTTCTCGTGTTCCAAATCCGTGAGGTTTTTACCATACTCAATGACTACTCCCGTTTTCTGACCACGCCCTTGGTGGTGTATGACGGTGAAGTTGTCCCATTCGTACTCGCCACCCCATAAATCAAGGAAAGAACCCGCAACACCACCCAGACAGGCACGGACGCTTTGCGGTTTGGATACCGAGAAAGGTTTAGCTGTTGAGTAATCGGTTTTGCAGGTGAAGTTGTGCGGTGTGGCGGTGTTTTGGAATACACGCTCCATGGCAAGGGTCGGTGAAATTGACTCGCTTGACCATTGGAGTGCTGCAACGTTGGAAAGGTCATAAGAGATGTGCTGTGCATATACCGTTATTTCGCCGTTTATGGGGGTAGAAATGCGATAAATGCGGAAGACCTGGTCGTTGGCTGTATCGTTGGGTTTTGCCTTTACAAGCCGTTCTGTGGCGATTTCCTTGTAAAGGGGACCGCTTATGGGATACTTGAATTCGCACTCAAAAGCACCATTGCGTTCTTCGGTGACCTCACACGAGGTGCAATCCTTCAAAACACCGATGCCGAAAGTGCTGAAGTTAGTGGCGTTTGCTTTATACAGTACTGGAATCATATTGAACACCACCTCGGAAAGACGGATATACCCTTAATGCCGCCGGAGAAAGAAAAGGTATTCTCACCGGGGTTAAGGATTGGAAAACCATCTCCCGCGACGGTGTCGTTTTTCGGTTCGGTGCCCTTATAACAATTCATCATTTCCGAGTCAATTTCCACATACTCGTCAATGTCGGTGAAAGACCAGGTTGCATTGCTGTCGGCTGACTGGATGGTCAAAGTACCTTCGCCATCACCAACCACACGTATAAGGGGACGACTCTGAAATGGGTACGGGTTGGTTAGACTTTTTCCGTTACCCACAAGCTGACTCTTTTCACCCGCTACCGAATATCGGAAAGGCAAACAGGAAAAGCTGATCGTAAAAACACCGATGCGGTTAAGTTCATCCTCGATATCGAGCTTTCCGGCATACACAGCCTTTCTGGTAAACTCGGTATCATAAGTGTCGGAGAGGGTGTGGTAGCTGTTGAGATTGGAATACAGCCAACCCTTAACAGCCGTGATTTTTTGCGACAGCTCCGTTACGCTTTTGGCAGGAAGAAATACCGAATAAGTTACCTGTGCATTTGGAAATCTGCCGTCCCCGGCAATTAAGTCACCGTGCCTGCCGGGAATGGAAAGGAAGTCAACTTCGTATTCAGGAGCGGAGAAAACCTCCTTGCTCTCGATGCGAAGTCCCATATCCGATGAACGGATACCTTTATACACAAAATAGTTCACGCAAATACCACCCCTTTCCGTTTTGCAAATTGTCCTGCGGTTACCAGCACTTCGTTTGTGAGTTGCTGAATATCCTCGCTGGAATAGTTGTTAAAGTTTGAAATGTTGAGTACCAAAGACAAGCCAGATTTCTCTGCACCAGAGGTGGCCGAGGACACACTCGCTCCAATGTTGCCTTTGATATTAAAATCAGTCGGCAGAGCTGTTTCCATATCCTCTGCAAGTCCGTGCATAACATCGGTTATATCTGCACTCATACCTTCCGCTGCCTCCACCGCTTCCTTGCCATGGGAGTCAAG
>JAZQHD010000085.1:0-196704 GCA_045540375.1 Ructibacterium sp.
TCCTGAGTATAACCTAACATCCACAATTCTTGAAGATACTGTGGATACTTTGTATCAAGATGATATTCAGTTATTGAACTCAACGGAAAACGGTAGCATCAAGATGTCTTACTTTGATATTACAGGTCAGGGACTTGATATCGACTACGATTTTATGGAATCAATTATAGCGAAACAGCCCAAACCTAACATTTATGTAATGGTTGATATGATTCAGCTTCCACCGGTGTTAATGTATTTCAAAAAGCAGGATTACAAATTTGATATTCTCGCACTTTATCAGGGCGATAAGACACAATATGTTCTTTTCTTGCGCAAAGGTGGGGTTAAAATATATGGCGATAGTCATACTAAGATTAAGTATTTCGAGGATGATCGCGATTTTTCTCTTGTATATCAAGATAAAATGTCTCCGGAATTCATGAGACGCTTAATTGTAAACTCATCACTTCCTGGTGATAACATCTTTATTTACGGTGGTTATGGTACAGCTATTGATGTCTGTGCAAAAGAAGGTCGTCATTTTATCGCATATGCACCTGATGAGGGCAAATTTGCAAGTTGTTCTGATGTTATTGATGCCATTTATCTACGCGAACAGAAGGAACAATCTGAAGTTGTTGTATCTGAAAGCGAAGAGACTGAAAACACTGCAACTATAAACTTTGAAGATATTGAAGCAGAAATCAGCGAGGATGTTGAAGCTGTTGCTGCATAAGTAAAAGATGTTGTTGAAGTTCGGTGGGACAACCTCTCAACAACTAAACTATAACCCACCATGATGAATCAATCGGGATTAGCTACCTCGGTTGATTTTTTATATATAACGAAACAGAACAAGAGGACTTGATCACCCTCTTGATGGTAAGGCCTTACCTTCTAATTTAATTTTAGGAGGTAAAAACATGAGATTTTTATATGAATTAGTCCGCTTTTGCGAAATAGATAAGTTCGCAGCTGCGGCATTTTGTGCGATACATAGCATAAGCCCACTAAAAAATCTGTGGGATATTACAAAGATAGACCTATTAACATTACCATACATCAACTTCCTCGTAGGGGGAAGTCCCTGTCAAGACTTTTCAATCAGCGGAAACAAGCGTGGCAGTATGTTCAAATGTCTGTCATGTGGGGCTGAATATAATCCTTTGACAGTGCATCATACAAGACGAGACCGCTGTCCGAATTGCGGTTCAAGAAATCTTGAAAAAACTCGTTCTTCACTTTTGGTTCACTGGCTTAAAATCTTATATGCCACAAGACCGAAGGTGGCGTTGTATGAGAATGTTAAAAACCTTACAAGCAAGAACTTTAAAGAAGTATTTGACTTATTTATCGCGGAGATTGAAGAATACGGTTACAACGTATATTACAAGGTACTTAATGCCAAGAACTACGGCATACCACAAAACCGTGAGCGTGTATATGTGCTCGCTATCAGGAAAGACCTTGACAACCTTCGCTTTAAGTTTCCCGAACCAATAGAAGGCGGGAAAACATTTAATGATATACTCGATGATCCAAAGCCTTTTTTTGAAGGAACAGACGAAAGAATTGTTATTCATGATAAGATTATGAATTCTGTAAAGAGAAACATAATCCGAGATAAAGAGCTTATTGTAAATAGCGATAAAAACATCTTTCGTATGGAATGCCCTTCGGCATTTCAGGATAATGTTGTCGGTATTAAGTGCACACCGACATTAACAGCGAGCAATCATTCAACAATAGTTTTGCAAAAAACACAGATAGACGATCAGGAGCGTTATCTTATAAAGAAGTTAAGCGCTTCTGAGGCATTAAGAATGACCGGATTTACAGATGAAGATTACAAGGCTGCATCTGCGGTTGTGAGCGATTCTCAGATATATAAACAAGCTGGGAACTCAATTGTAGTTGATGTTCTATATGCAATAACCGTAGAATTGTTCATTAGTATGCCATATCTGTTCGAAAACGTGCGTTTATTCTCAACTTTTACAGGAATCGGAGCATTTGAACGCGCTATAAAAAAGGTTATTGATAAAGCCAACGCCTTTGAAGAAAGAGGTGCTTGTGCATGAATAATAATCTTAAAGGGATGTACACCTCCGGTAATGACGAGATGTACACTCCAAAAATCCTTGTAGAACCAATAATTCCGTATATTCCAACAGGAAGCACAGTGTGGTGTCCTTGTGATACCAAATCAAGCGAATTTGTTCTAACTTTAAGAGAGCACGATATAAATGTAATTCATTCGCATATCTGGGAAGGAAAAGATTTTCTTACCTATGAACCGGATAAACATTACGACTGCATTATAACAAATCCGCCATTTTCATTAAAACTTGATGTATTCAAAAGGCTGGTAAGTCTGCAAAAGCCCTTTGCAATACTTATGAATAGCACTTGCGAGCAGTATCAAGTGATAGGCAACTATTTCTGGGAACTCAGCAAAAAGGGTATTCATATTCAGAAGCTGACTCCGGACAAAAAGGTTAGTTTCAATGGAAGGACTTCCAGTTTTAATACGGCATATTTCTGCTGGAACTTCTTGCCGAGAGACAATATGTATTGTCATCTTGCCCATAACAACGCTGGGAAACACTATGTTCCCAGCCGTATGCACGAAGATGTTGTGGCCGATGACGATGATGTGGAAACAGAAGAAGTTGAAGATTTTGTCTGCAACTTCCCACGCGGGCCACCGATATATAAATATGATTAAACAGCCTGGCGGCAGCTGTAAATGCCGCTATAAATTTAATTAAAAGAAAGGAGTAGAATGTGCCCTATGAGCGCACATTCACACATTTATGATGAAAAAAGTTATTAAAACAAAGAATTTCGATGTAATATTCAATATCACAAGCACCTCAACTGTGCTAAATATTATATATACAGCAACATCTCCATCCGGTGAATTCCCTGGAATAAGTGAATTCGAGGAGTTCAGCATTTTAAAGGAACTTTATCCTATCAGTAAATTACCTATAAAGGATGTTTACGCCACTTTTGAATTGGAAATGATAACAGCTTATTTGACATTTTTAAAAGGGATTAACAATTTAAAGAACAATAACATAGAAGAAAGCCTTATGTGTGGCTTGCGTATTGAACCCGACTTAAAATGCATCTATATGCTTGGACTTCTAACCATTAGTAACGAAGAAGCAAAATCACTTCTTGAAGATGTGAAAGTAGCAACAAGTAAAGCACATGGCGAAAGAATCAGAAGGGCAATTCAGCATAAAAAGGTAAAAGAAACGCTTGAAAACTAAGCAAACCCGATCTAACCGCACACCATTATGGTGTAAAATTTATAAAATCCTTACGATAGTGCTATTGCGGTATGCACCGGCAAGGTGAAGGAGATAAAAATGAAAATTTATAGAGATAATATTGAAATTGAATTAAAAGCAAGTGAAGTTGAAAATGCATACAGACATCAACTGTATGAAATGGACAAAACTCTGCTCAAAAGCAGGCTGATGGACTTTATATTCACAGATGAATTTGAGCGTATAAAAGACAAAGAACTATTTTATGATGAAGCAACTGCTGAATTTAGAAGATGCATGAGTAATTGTGAAGTTGAGTTAAATGAGGCATTAGAAGATGCCATAACTTGCACTTTGTTTAAGCACATAGAGCCAGAAAAAGTAATTTTTGAATCTGAAGCATGGAATTTACAAAAAGGTATATCCTATGAAATTAATATTCCTGATGGTGATTCTGCATGGTCTATTTTTGTTGTTCAAATTGCTGAACGCATAGAAATTACAATAGGTAAAACTGACTCTAATGTAAGACGCTGGGTATCGACAACAAGTACTGATATTATATCAGGTAAAGAGGAACTTTTATCTTATATAAAAGACAACTTGTCTGAATGGACAGATTTGTGGACTGACTTTAATAATTGTATTTAATTAAAGAAAGTACTGGTATTATGATATGTTTATCCTGTAATAAGGAGTTTACAAGAATGTCTCATAAAAACAAAATTAGACGAATGACAGGAGGAGAATGAAAATATGGAAGAAAAAATCATTAATGTTATTACAAAAAAGAATACATACGATAAACCCAAGGGAAAGATTGTCGTGAACAGTCATTTTTCAAATGATGCTCCGATTTCGGAGTTGATATATAGAATCATAAGTAAAAATATAGAAACTAAAGCTGCATAAATAACACCACGAATATAGACATTGCCCCTCTATTGCGATATAATAGAGGGGCAATCAACTATATCGTGTTATTTTGCTATAATCATAGGAGGTAAAATATAATGAATATAGATAACACATACGATGTAGGAATTTATTTAAGATTATCAAAAGACGATAATAACGGACATTTGGAGAGTATGAGCATAAGCAACCAAAGGCAGTTACTCAAAGATTATGTTCTCGAAAAGGGCTGGAAGCTGGTTGAAGAATATGTTGATGACGGCTGGACAGGAACAAATTTTGAAAGACCGAGCTTTAAAAGGATGATTGATGATGCCTTAAACGGCAAAATCAATTGCATCATTACGAAAGACTTATCAAGACTTGGCAGAAACTATGTTCAGGCGGGTTATTATACAGATGAGTTCTTTCCTGAAAATGACATCCGTTATATCGCCATAAACGACAGTATAGACACCATCAATGACGATAACGATATGACTGCATTTCATCATGTACTGAATGAAATTTACCCGAAGCAAGTATCAAAAAAGGTACGACAAGTAAAGCGTAAGAGTGCTGAACAAGGCATGTTTATGGGAAGTCAAGCACCTTATGGTTACAAGAAATCGCCAGAAGACAAGCATATTCTTATCATAGACGACGAAGCTGCATTGGTAATCAGAAGATTATTCAATGAATTTGCATCCGGTGATACTGCAAGACAGATTGCTGACAGACTTAATGAGGAAAAGGTAGACAGTCCAAGATTTTATCATTATGCAAAAATGGGCAGAGTTAATCCGCTTACAGAAGAAAAGAATGTCTGGGGCAGTGCAACAGTATTACAGTTATTACGCAATCAAGTCTATATTGGCAATATGGTTCAGGGGAAACGCAAAACAGTATCTTTTAAAACAAAGAAGATGCGTCAGGTAAGTCCCGATAATTGGATTGTAGTCGAAAACACTCACGAACCTATTGTAGAGCGTGAGCTTTGGGACAAGGTACATAGTCGGATGAGAACCAATTCGAGGGTTGCAAAAACCAAGGAAAAGACCGTAGGAATGTTCGCCGGCATTTTAAGATGTGCCGATTGTGATTCACCCCTTGCATATATGCGTAAGAAACTTGCGAATGGTGAAAAAGGTCTTTATCGTTGCAGTCGCTATAACAATAACGGTTCAAATGCTTGCGGTACTCACTATATAGAGGAAAACGACCTTTGTGAAATTGTTCTAAGCGATATTAGACGCTATGCTATAATTGCAGAGAATGAAAAAGAAACAATTGCAAACAAACTTTTAGCATTAAAAAGCAAGCATGCAATGGCTGAAACAAAGGTTCTAAGAGGTCAGATTTCTAATGCTGAAAACAGACTTGCGGTGATCAAGACTACTATCAAAAACCTTTATATTGATAAATGTAGTGGTAATATACCCGAAGAAGTGTTTAAGTCAATGATGGAAGATTTCTTAAAAGAACAAAGCGACCTTGAAACTCAAATTCCAAGACTTCATGATGAACTTGAACAGATAAGCACAGCGACAGATGAAGTTAATGAATGGTTAAGTCTTATCTCTGATTTCACAAACATCGAAACCTTAACACGAGCTGTTGTGTGCGAACTTATAGAAAGCATAACAGTTTCCGATCGTCAAAAGGTTGATGGCAAGTGGGAGCAGTCAATAGACATAAGATACCGATTTATTGGCGACTTGTTGCAGGACGAAGAAACAGGCGCAAAAAAAGAGAACATTGCTTAGTTCATAAACTAAACAATGTTCTCAGTTCTGATTGTTCAATACTTCTCTCTCGCAAAGTAGAGTATTGAATGATTGGCGGAGAAGGAGGGATTTGAACCCTCGCGCCGCTTTCACGACCTATACCCTTAGCAGGGGCACCTCTTCGGCCAACTTGAGTACTTCTCCGAATTTAAAAAATATGAAATTGTTTCGCACGAGAGAATGAAGTGGCGGAGAGGCAGAGATTCGAACTCTGGGTGCTTTCGCATCACTAGTTTTCAAGACTAGCTCCTTAAACCACTCGGACACCTCTCCAAGCACAATCATCGTGCCGCTTCGGTGCGACTTAAAAAGTATAGCATGTTCCTGAGTCTTTGTCAAGGACTTTTTTGAAAAAGTTTGAATTCTTTTCTATGAATGAATTAAAACATAGAAGATAGGTAGAATCGGTTTGGTGCAGCAGAACATGAGTTACATTTTGCTAACAAATAAACATTCTTCTTGACGGTTTTGGGGGTTCATGCTACAATGAGAAAAACAAGTGGGAAAGGTATGGTTCCCCATTGTTTATTAAAAAATACGAAGTAGGTGTAGAAACATGGCAATAGTATTTGACGAGAAAAAGAAGATTTTTTATCTTCATACCAAGAAGACCAGTTATATTTTGGGATTTTTAGAGGAGCATTTGATCCACCTTCATTGGGGAAAGAGAATTAATAAAATTTCCTCTATGGAACAGGCGGTTCCCTATCGCAGAAGAAACTTTTCTCATTACACTGCGGAAAATGATCAGATTTGTCTGGATAATATTCCTCAGGAGTATCCTACATACGGAAATACCGACCTGCGTTCCCCGGCGTTCCATGCTCAGTACGCGGATGGAACCACCATTACGGCGTTTCGGTATGCATCGCATACTATTGCCAAAGGGAAACCGGAATTGGAGGGACTTCCTCATACTTTCCCTGGATTTGATAAGGTGGAGACTCTGGATTTAGTCCTGAACGATGAGAAAACAGGATTGGAGCTTCATCTGCTTTATTCTGTATTTGAAGAAAAGGATGCCATTACTCGTTCTGTGAAGATTGTAAATCGCGGAAAGGATAAAGCGGACATCAAGCGGATTATGAGTGCCAATGTAGACTTGTTTGGCAAGGAATTTGATGTTATCAGTCTTTGTGGGGCCACGCAAAGAGAGCGGTATGTCAATCGTTCTCCCCTGACCTTTGGTGAGTATCGTGTAGACAGCAAGCGTGGTGCTTCCAGCCACATGCGGAATCCTTTTATTGCGATTGCTTCTAAAAATGCAACAGAGGATGCGGGCGAAGTTTATAGTATGAATCTGGTCTACAGCGGTAACTTCACCGCTGATGTCTATGTGGATCAGTATGGTATGACGCGAATGGGGATTGGTATCAACGACTTTGATTTCAACTGGAAATTAGATGCTGGTGAAACCTTCCAAGCGCCGGAGGCAGTTCTGGTTTATAGCAGCGAGGGTATCGGCGCTATGTCTAGAATCTATCACGATTTATATCGGGAAAATCTCTGCCGTAGCAAATATGCTATGAAAGTCCGTCCCATTCTGATTAACAACTGGGAAGCAACCTACTTTGATTTCGATGAAGATAAGATTATGGAGATTGCCACCAAGGCGAAAAAGGCTGGCGTGGAGCTGATGGTGCTGGATGATGGTTGGTTCGGCAAACGGAACAATGATGAATGTGCCATGGGCGATTGGTGGGTAAACACCGAGAAACTCCCCAATGGTATTGATGGCTTAGCGGAGAAGATTGATGCTCTTGGTATGAAGTTTGGTCTTTGGTTTGAACCCGAGGCAATCTCTCCTGACAGTGATTTATATCGACAGCATCCCGACTGGCATATTCAGGTTCCGGGCAGAACGACCCATTTGGGACGTTCGGAGTATCTTTTGGACCTTGCTAACGATAAGGTTTGTGAATACCTGATTGATGTAATCGGGAAGATTATTCGTAGTGCAAAAATTTCCTATGTAAAATGGGATATGAACCGAAATATGACCGATATCGGTTCCCCTGCCTTGCCGGCAGATCGCCAGAGGGAAACCGCGCATCGGTACATGCTGGGTCTTTACAAGGTTATGGATGCCTTAACCTCGGAATTTGATGATGTCCTCTTTGAAAGCTGCAGCGGCGGCGGTGGACGTTTTGACGCAGGTATGCTTTATTACATGCCTCAAACTTGGGCCAGTGATAACAGTGATGGTATCAATCGTCTTCTGATTCAATATGGTACCAGCCTTGCGTATCCGGCAGTTACCATGGGTTCCCATGTTTCTGCAGTACCTAACCACCAGATTCATCGTACCACATCTTTTGAAACCCGGTATACTACCGCAAGTATGGGACAGTTTGGTTTTGAATTGGACATCACCAAGATGGATGATGAGGAGTTTGAAAAAATGGCAGAGTGTATTAAGCACTACAAAAAGGTGCGGGAAGTTGTGCAATTTGGTGATATGTATCGTCTGCTATCTCCCTTCGAAGGGAACTATGCCGCATGGCAGTTCCTATCCAAGGATGGTAGTCAGGTTTATATCTGCTGCAGTAATGTTTTGGCGGTTCCCAATGGCCCTTATAATTTTGTAAAGTGTCGGAATCTCGAGCCTGATGCAATCTATTATGATGAAGAAAACGATATCCGGATGAGTGGTTCCGAATTGATGAATATCGGTCTTCCCCAACTGGAAATCCGGGATTTTGATTCCAAGACGTATCTGTTCAAAAAACAGTAATCCGGAAAACGGAAAGTTCATGTTTTAGGTCAAAACATCCATTGCAATTCCTGATGATGCATTATACAATCTAAGCAAGAAAATAAGATTGTATCTAACAAAAAGGAGTTGTATGAAATGGAAAAAGTAAGGATGGCGGTCATTGGCTGCGGAAGTTTCGGTAAGTCCCATTTGCTGGGTCTTCAGAATATTCCCACTGCAGAGATTGTGGCAATTTGTGATGTGAACGAAGAAAGCCTGAAGGAAAAGGCAGAGATGTATCATATTGCAAAAGAGGATTGCTATACAGATTATCGGGATGTCATTGCTCGGGAAGATGTAGACGCAGTGTCTTTGGTATTGCCTGACCAACAGCACCGGGAAATTGCTGTTGCTGCTATGCGTGCTGGAAAACATGTTTTCTGTGAAAAGCCTATGGCTCTTAACAATGATGATTGTAAGGCTATGATGGAAGTAGAAAAAGAAACCGGAATGAAGTTTATGATAGGACAGATTTGCCGGTACACTCCCTCCTTTAACAGAGTCAAGAAGATGATTGATTCCGGTGTTATTGGTGATCTGGTTATGGTAGAGTCCGAGTATGCTCATCACTACGGTGCAACGGCAAGTACCGGTTGGAGAATGGCAGAAGATCGTCATATCGTAATCGGCGGTGGTTGTCATGCTATCGATCTGCTTCGTTGGTATGCGGGTAATCCCGAAGAGGTATTTGGTTATGCGAATCATGAACTGCAACCTACTTGGGCAACCGATGATACCGTGATGGCAGTGATGAAAATGCCAAATGGTGTAATCGGTAAGGTAATGGTATCCTCCGGTGTAAGACGCGGCTATTCTATGAGAACTGTGGTATACGGAACTAAGGGTAGCATTGTGGTAGATAACAAGTCCAACTTCTTTACCCTGTTTTTGGAAAAAGTCAACGGGGAAGAGTTTGCATTGCCTCAGGATGACAAATGGCCCTTTAACAACAAGTGGGAAGGCGTGGAGCAACGCGTTGAGGTTGCGGTCAACAATCACAATGTTCAGGCAGAATTGGAAGAATTCTGTGATTGCTTGATCAATGATAAGCCTATTGTTACCAATAGTGTGGAAGGTGCAAATACCGTTGCCCTCTGTACTGCGATTGTAGAGTCCAGTAAGACCGGAAAACCGGTTAAGCCTGATTATTGTAAATAAGAAGAAGTGAAGCACCGATGACTTTTGGTCATTGGTGTTTTTTTTGTAAAGCGAAAAAAATATAAAAATTATATAAATAAGTGTTGCAAAAGTAGAAAAGCTGTGATATAATCTGTGAAAATTATATTTAAGCAATAAATAAATTGTACTTTAAATATAAAACAAGGGGTGGTAAAAATGGAAAAAGTAAGGATGGCGGTCATTGGTTGCGGCGCATTCGGTAGTCCTCATTTGCTTGGCCTTTCTCAGATTCCTACAGCGGAAATTACTGCAATTTGTGATGTAGACGAAGAAAGATTAAAGTTGATGGCAGAAACCTATCACGTTGCAGAGGAGAATTGCTACACAGATTACAAGGATGTATTGGCACGGGCGGATGTAGATGCAGTGTCCTTGCCTCTGCCGGATCAGATTCATCGGGAAATTGCTGTTGCTGCAATGCGTGCCGGAAAGCATGTTTTCTGTGAAAAGCCAATGGCACTTAACAACGAAGACTGTAGGGCGATGCGAGAGGTAGAGAAGGAAACCGGTGTCAAGTTTATGATTGGTCAGGTTTGCAGATATACCCCTTCTTTTAAGAGGGTAAAGGAACTGATGGAGGCAGGTGCTATCGGTGATTTGGTTATGATTGAGTCTGAGTATGCTCACGATTACGGCCCCAGCGCAAGCAAGGGTTGGAGAATGACCGAGGACAGACACATTGTCATTGGTGGCGGTTGTCATGCTATCGACCTGATTCGTTGGCTGGCTGGCGATCCGGAGGAGGTCTTTGGATTTGCAAACCACGTATTTCAGCCTACCTGGGCAACGGATGATACCGTAATGGCAGTGATGAAGATGCCAAATGGCGTTATTGGTAAGGTTATGGTTTCTTCCGGCGTCAGAAGAAGCTACTCTATGAGAACGGTAGTATATGGAACCAAAGGTACCTTTGTGGTTGACAACAAATCTAACACATTCTCTTATTTTGAACGTGAAGTTTATGGCGAGAAGGATAGATTTCCGGGCAATGCGTGGGAAAATGTGGAGCAGAAGATTGCGGTTAAGGTTAATGACCACAATGTTAAGGCTGAATTAGAAGAGTTCTGTGATTGCCTGATCAACGATAAGCCTATCCGGACCAATAGTAAAGAGGGTGCCAACACCGTTGCGCTTTGTACAGCAATTGTGGAATCCACTAAGACAGGTAAGTCTGTAAAGCCTCAATATGTAGATTAAGAATGCCTGATGACCGACGATGGAAACATCGTCGGTATTTTTTTTGAAAAATTTTTGTAAAAAAAGTTTGTGGAAACCATGAATTTTATGCAAAATAATATTGAAACAAACAGCAATCTGTGATATAATAATTTGAATCGGAAAGTGTCGCATAGAAATAGTAGTAGCAAAAAACCATCCAGGAGGTGGATGCTATGTTTAAGATTCTTAAAAAAGAAGAGTTGAATCCAACCGTTTCCTTGATGGTTGTGGAAGCACCTTATATTGCTAGAAAAGCAGAACCGGGACAGTTTGTTATCCTTCGGATTGATGAGCAAGGTGAGCGGGTTCCCTTTACCATTGCTGATTTTGACCGGGAACTTGGTACGGTAACCATTATCTTTCAGGTGGTGGGTGCAACCACAGAGAGGATGAATAAATTAAAAGCCGGGGACTTTCTTTTGAACTTTGTAGGTCCTCTGGGAAAGGCATCTGAGTTTGAAGGTGTGAAGAAGGTTGCGGTTATTGGCGGTGGCCTTGGAACAGCGATTGCCTATCCCCAGGCGAAGAAGCTTCATGGAATGGGAGTTTCGGTGGATATGATCAATGGATTTCGGAACAAAGATTTGGTTATCATTGAGGAGGAGTGCAGGGCGGCTTGCTCCAATCTCTACACCATGACCGATGACGGCTCCAACGGAAACCAGGGGTTTGTTACTACCAGATTGGAAGAGTTGATTTCTGCTGGGAATCAGTATGACTTGGTCATTGCGATTGGCCCTCTTGTTATGATGAAAGCAGTTTGTGATTTAACTAAGAAGTATGGTATCAAGACGATTGTCAGTATGAATTCTATTATGATTGACGGAACAGGGATGTGTGGCGGTTGCCGGGTTACCGTTGGCGGGGAAACTAAGTTTGCCTGTGTGGATGGTCCTGACTTTGACGGACATCTGGTGGATTTTGATATGGCAATTCGCCGTTCCAAGATGTTCCAAGAGGGTGAAAGAAAATCCCGGGAAGCACATCAATGCAGATTGGAGGGGATGAAGAATGCCTAATATGTCCCCTACCAAGGTTCCTATGCCGGAACAGAAACCGGATGTCCGGAACAAAAATTTTGAAGAAGTGGCCATGGGCTACACTGAGGATATGGCGGTGGAGGAAGCAGAACGCTGTCTTCGCTGCAAGAATCCCCTTTGTATGGGTGGTTGTCCGGTTCAGGTAAAGATTCCGGAGTTTATTACCTTGGTGGCTCAGCGGAAATTTACAGAGGCCTATCAAAAAATCCGGGAGAGTAGTTCTCTTCCAGCGGTTTGTGGTCGGGTTTGTCCCCAGGAGAATCAGTGCGAGAAGTACTGTGTTCGTGGAAAGAAAGGCGAACCTGTTGCCGTTGGTCGGTTGGAACGATTCGTGGCAGACTGGTACCTGGAAAACGGCGTGGAGGAAATCCTGAAACCAATTCCAAATGGGAAAAAAGTTGCGATCATCGGTGGTGGTCCTGCGGGATTGACCTGTGCCGGAGATTTGGCAAAACTGGGATACGCGGTTACTGTTTTTGAGGCGTTCCATACGGCTGGCGGTGTACTGGTTTATGGTATCCCGGAATTTCGGTTGCCGAAGGCAATGGTAAAGAAGGAAATTGACAGCTTGGAATCCATGGGTGTTACCATTATGACAGACATGGTTATTGGTAAGGTTTTGTCTATTGAAGAACTGATGCAAGAGGAAGGTTTTGATGGTATCTTCATTGGTACCGGTGCCGGACTTCCGGGTTTCTTGGGGATTGATGGCGAGAACCTAAACGGCGTTTATTCTGCCAATGAGTTCTTGACCCGGATTAACCTGATGAAAGCCTATCGTTTTCCGGAATACGATACCCCGATTCACTTGGGCAAGAATGTGGTAGTGGTTGGCGGCGGCAATGTCGCCATGGACGCAGCACGGTCTGCAAAGCGGCTTGGGGCAGAACATGTTACCATTGTTTACCGCCGTGGCAGGGAGGAAATGCCGGCAAGACTCGAGGAGATTCATCATGCCGAGGAGGAGGGGATTGAGTTCAAACTCCTCTGTAATCCTGTGGAGATTCTGGGCGACGAAAACGGCTGGGTCAAACAGATGAAATGCATTGAGATGGAACTGGGTGAGGCGGATGCCTCCGGAAGACGGCGTCCGGTGGCGAAACCAGGATCTGAATTCCTGATTAATGTGGATGATGTGATTGTGGCGGTTGGCCAAACTCCTAACCCATTGATTAAGTCTACTACCAAAGGACTTAATACCAACAGCCGTGGGTGTATCGTGGCAGAGGAGGAAACCGGGCAGACATCCCTTGCGGGAGTTTACGCAGGCGGTGATGCGGTAACCGGTGCGGCGACAGTGATTCTTGCCATGGGTGCCGGAAAGAAAGCGGCTGCTGCCATCCATGATTATTTATCAGAAAAGTAATTAAAATTTATATATTAAGGAGATGTTAATAATGACATTAAAAAATGAGTATCTCAAGAAGGTATTCGAGCAGGTGCAGGCTCGGGACAAGAATGAACCTGAGTTTTTGCAGACCGTAGAGGAAGTATTCTCCTCTTTGGAGCCTGTTATGGAGAAGCATCCGGAGTTTGAAAAAGCCGGATTGATGGAAAGAATGGTAGAGCCGGAGCGAGTTATCGAGTTCCGTGTTCCTTGGGTTGACGATGCGGGCAAAACCAACATTAATCGTGGTTTCCGTGTTCAGTTCAACAGTGCAATCGGTCCTTATAAGGGCGGCCTGCGGTTCCATCCTACTGTTTGCTTGAGCATCATGAAGTTCCTGGCATTTGAACAGACCTTTAAGAACTCTCTGACCAGCCTTCCCATTGGCGGCGGTAAGGGTGGTTCTGACTTCGATCCCAGAGGTAAGAGCGATGGCGAAATCATGAGATTCTGTCAGTCTTTTATGACGGAGCTCTACAGACATATCGGTCCTGATGTGGACGTTCCTGCTGGTGATATCGGCGTTGGCGCAAGAGAGATTGGCTATCTCTATGGGCAGTATAAGAGAATCAAGGGATGCTGGGAGAATGGTGTTCTTACCGGTAAGGGTCTTCCTTATGGTGGTTCTTTGATTAGACCGGAAGCTACCGGTTTTGGTGCTACATACTATGCAAACGAGGTGCTCAAGCACTTTGGCGAAACCATCGAGGGTAAGACTGTTGCAATCTCTGGTTTTGGTAATGTTGCATGGGGTGTTGCAAAGAAGGTTGCAGAATTAGGTGGTAAGGTTGTTACCATCTCCGGTCCTGACGGATATGTATATGATCCCGATGGTGTTGTAACCGAGGAGAAGATTAGCTACTTGCTAGAGATGAGAAGTTCTGGCCGCGACCGTGCTCAGGATTATGCTGACAAATTTGGTTGCGAATTCCATGCCGGCGAAAAGCCCTGGGGTGTTAAGGTTGATATCTGTATGCCTTGTGCGACTCAGAACGAAATCGGTATCAAGGAAGCAGAACAGATTATTGCAAATGGTGTGAAGTACTATATCGAAGTTGCAAATATGCCCACCACCAACGAGGCTACTACTCTGCTAAAAGATAAGGGACTGGTAATTGGTCCGTCCAAGGCAGTAAATGCCGGTGGTGTAGCGGTTTCTGCTCTGGAAATGTCCCAGAACTCTATGCGGTACAGCTGGTCTGCAGAAGAAGTTGATGCAAAGCTCAAGAGTATTATGGTTAATATCCACGATGTTTCTGCAAAGACTGCAGAAGAATTCGGCCTTGGCTATGATTTGATTGCAGGTGCAAACATTGCCGGATTTATGAAGGTTGCTCAGGCAATGATGGCGCAGGGTATTGTATAAAAAGTAATCTGCGGAGGGGGCATCCGCCCCCTCCTAAGCGGACGTCCGGTGAACGGCTCTTTGAGAATTGACGGAAGAGGCATTCGCTGGCCGTCTGTCTGCGTTTTTAGGGATTGATGGCAGAGGGGGTGTTACTATGATTTTTGAGGAAAAAACAGTATCATCAAGAGAGGTTTTCAAAGGTAAAATTGTCAATTTAAAGGTTGATATGGTAGCTATGCCGGACGGAAGCCTAGCGGAGCGGGAGTTGGTTGGTCATCCTGGTGGTGTGGGCGTAGTGGCACTGACTGACGAGATGGAACTTATACTGGTAAAGCAATATCGAAAGCCCATTGAAAAAGCGATTTTGGAAATTCCTGCCGGGAAATTGGATCCTGGTGAAGATCATCGAATTTGTGGGATTCGGGAGCTGGAAGAAGAAACCGGACTTTGTGCCAGAAACTTTGAATATCTTGGGTTTATCTACCCATCTCCTGGATTTACCGACGAGGTAACCCATATCTACCTTGCAACTGATTTGTATCAGGGAGAGGCACATCCGGATGAGGATGAATATCTTGATTTAATTAAAATGCCATTTTCTGAAGCAGTGGACCGCATGATGAGAAACGAAATTGCCGATGCTAAAACTGTAGCCGGAATTTTAAAGACGGCAAAAAAACTAGAAGAGAAAAGAGTCATGGAATCTCAATCTTAATCCTAGGAGGACGCCATGGAAAATAAAAAAGTAGAAGTCAAAATCAACAATGTGGAGTATATGCTGGTAACCAACGAACCAGAAGAGTATGTTCAGAGAGTGGCTCTCTTGGTGAATAAACGGATGGGCCAGATTCAGCAGGAAAATAAGCAACTCAGCACTGCTATGACAGCGGTTCTTGCTGCTATTAACATTGCAGATGATTATCTTAAGAGCGAAGAAGCATTAGATAACCTTAGAACGGAATTAAAAGCCTATGTCGAGGAAAGCGGAAACAAAGGGGAAGAGCTGGAAACCAAGCGACTTGAGGTGGAAAAACTCAAGGAGGATGTTCACAAACTCCAGATTGAACTCGCTAAAAAAGAGACCGAACTCTCCTCGGTACGGAGAAGTGGTACTGTAGGAAATTCCGGATACAGGGGGTAGAACCATGGAATTGCTGGCGCCTGCAGGAAACATGGAGTGTTTAAAGACAGCGGTAGAGTACGGTGCCGATGCGGTATACTTTGCCGGGAAGCAGTTTGGAGCCCGGAGCTTTGCGGATAACTTTTCGGATGAAGAGGTCATAGAAGCTGCTGAATTTTGCCGTTTTCGTAATGTCAAAACCTATGTTACTGTAAATACCATGACAACCGATCGGGAACTTCTGGAACTGGATCGGTTTCTTGGCGTTTTAGCAGATGCCGGAGTGGATGGAGTGATTGTTCAGGATTTGGGGGTTCTTCGTCGAATCAAACAGCTTTGTCCTGATATGCCGGTACATGGAAGTACCCAGATGACGGTACACAATCTTGCTGGAGTTCGGGAATTAGAAACTCTAGGAGTTAGCCGGGTTGTGTTGTCCCGAGAACTTTCTCGAAACGAGATGGCAACCATATTAGAGGGTTGCAAGGCGGAAATTGAGGTTTTTGTCCATGGTGCCATGTGTATGAGCTACTCCGGACAGTGCTTGATGAGTAGCGTTTTAGGCGGAAGGAGCGGAAACCGTGGCAAATGTGCTCAACCCTGTCGGCTTGCTTATCGCAGTGGTGATGGAAAAGAAAGAACCTATTTAAGCCTTCTGGATATGTCTCTGGTATCTCATCTAAAGGAACTAAAAAAGATGGGGGTTGCCTCCTTAAAAATTGAGGGACGGATGAAGGGCCCGGACTACATCAAGGCTGTGGTTGGAACTTATCGGAAGTGTATAGACGAACTGCGGAAACCTACCATGGAAGAAGAAAACCAGATGAATCGTGTCTTTTTCCGGGGCGGACTTACCGATGGGTATTTTACTGGTAATATTGGTCCTCATATGTTTTCTTTTGAGAAACCGGATAATCCATATGCAAGACAAGAAGGAGAGTTTCTTATACCTCCCATGGAGAGAAAACCTATTTCGGTACAGTGTCAAGTGGTTTTGCATGAGGGAAAGATTCCGAAAATTACCGTATCTGCCATGGGATATACAGCAAACTGTTATGGTGAAGCAGAACTCGAGAGAGCACAAAAAGGTGTCCCGGACGAAGACGCTATCAGGAAACAACTGAATAAAACCGGTGGAACTGGCTTTGTGTTTGAGTCTGTTTCTATAGATGTTTCCGGCATGCCTTTTGTTCCGGTTAAGGTTGTAAATGGTTTGCGTCGGGATGGAATTGAGAAGCTAGTACAAAAAATAAATCAGGGGGCAAAGAAAAAGTTTTCTCCTCAACCCCTTTTGACAAACCGAAAAAAATCAGAGGATATCATGCGGTTTACTGCATCAATATCTACAAAGGAACAGTTTGATGCAGTACGAGGATTTCCTTTTGTGAAAATTGATGTTCCGTTGCATTTGGTGATAACGGAGCCGGAATACTATTTATCAGAGCGGGAGCGGATTTTATTAAATCCTCCGGTAATTCTACAGGATCATCAATGGGAAAGTGTAAAAGTGCAGGTTGCAGAATTGAAAAAAATGGGATTTACCGGACTCCGGATCGAGAATATCGGCGGGTTTTCTTTCAGCAAGACTATGGAGTGCTGGGGTGGACATCGATTGAATCTTGCGAATCACCTTGCTTTACAGGAAATGCAGGAATTGGGGGGGACGGTTGCCTGCCTTTCGGCGGAGCTAAACCTTGCCCAAGTGCGGGATTTACAAGGAGAGCTTCCTACCGAGATTTTGGGTTATGGACATCTTCCTTTGATGATCACCGAGAATTGTGTGTTAAAGAATATGAAAAAATGTCCTTGTGATGGACAAGGGATTATCATTGACCGAATGGGGAAAGCATTTCCGGTCATTCGAGATGGAAATCAGTGTCGCAGTGTGATTTTAAATACGGTACCTCTCTATATGGGGGACAAAATAGAAGAAGTGAAAGGTGCAGGAGTTTCCTACTGTCGACTTGCATTTACGATAGAATCAGCAGAGGAAACTGCGAGGGTATGTCAAGCCTATTACAACGGAGGAGATTTTTCTGGTGATTATACCCGATTGCATTATTACAAAGGAGTGAAATAGGATGCAGGTTAAAATTCAGTATCTCAGTGATAACGTACAAAAACCGGAATATGCCACCTCCGGTAGTGCAGGAATGGATTTATCTGCGGCTATCGAAGAGCCGATAACAGTTTTGGCAGGAGGAAGAATGTTGATTCCAACAGGAATTGCAGTCCAGATTCCAGAGGGCTTTGGCGGCTTTGTTTTCCCTCGGTCCGGATTGTCTTTTAAGAAAGGAATTTCCATGTGTAACTGTGTGGGCGTGATTGACAGTGATTACACCGGAGAAATCAAGGTAGCGGTTCACAATATTTCTCAGGAGGATTATGTCATCCATCCGGGAGATAGAATTGCACAGTTCGTATTTTTGCCGGTTCCTCAGGCAGAATTGGTGGAATGTGAGTCTCTGGAGGAAACGGAGCGAGGAAGCGGTGGATTTGGTTCTACCGGAAGATAGGAAGAATGGTATGAAACAGATTATTTTAGCATCTCAGTCTCCCAGGCGGAGAGAATTGTTAGGACGATTTTGCAAGGAGTTTATCATTCGCTGTGATGATGCCGAGGAAACCAAAATTATTGGAGAAAATCCAGAGGATATGGTAATGCGGCTTGCGCTGACCAAGGCGAAAAATGTGGCAGAAAAAAGTAGAGAAGAGGCCCTTGTGATCGGCGCAGATACTGTTGTGGTGCTGGAAAATAAGGTTCTAGGGAAACCCAAGAATGTTGAGGATGCCCGTAGAATGCTTCGCGCCCTTTCGAACAGAGAACATACTGTTCTGACCGGTGTTGCAGTATTGGATAAGGAAAACGGAAAAGAATGTGCGGTTGTTGAGTCTACAAAGGTTTCGTTTCGGGAATTGACCGAAGAGGAAATCGACACTTATATTCGGTCAGGTGAACCGATGGATAAAGCGGGCGCGTATGGGATTCAGGAACTTGGTTCTCTATTTATAGAGGGAATCAAAGGCGATTATTTTAATGTGGTTGGATTGCCCGTCTGCAGACTGGGAAAACTGTTAAAAGAGGAGTTTTCTTTGGATCTAATGGAGAGAAGATAGGAGACACGAAAGGAGATTCTTGATGGATATCGGAATTGATTTAGGAACTGCCAATACTTTGATTTATGAGAAAAAACAGGGAATTATTTTAAATGAACCATCCATGGTGGTAAAGAACAAAAAGAACGGACAGTTTATTGCCATTGGAGAGGATGCCAGCGATATGCTGGGAAGAACGCCGGACGGAACGCAGGCCATACGCCCTATTCGCAATGGTGTTATCAACAGTTTTCAGGGAAGTGTTGCTCTTTTAAGACACTTTATCAAGAAAACAGTGGGAAATAGCATGTTCCGGGTTCGGACAGTAATCTGTATTCCTTGTGGGATTACTGAAGTGGAACGCCGTGCTGTAACCGAATCCGCACAAAGCTCTGGAGCCAGGGAAGTTTTTTTAATTGAACAGCCTTTGGCGGCTGCTATTGGATGTGGCGTGCAGGTAAAGGAACCCCATGGTAGTATGATTGTTAATGTTGGAGCGGGTGTAACGGAAGTTGCAGTGATATCTTTAGGCGGAATTGTGGTTTCTCATACCATTCGGACAGCCGGAGAGGCTTTTGACAATGCAATCATTCAGTATGTAAAAAGAAAGTATAATATCTCGATTGGAGATGTTACTGCCGAACAGATTAAGTGTAATATAGGCTCGGTTTACCAGCAGAAAGAGAATGTTCGAGATGAAATTATGGGGCGAGATATGTTGACAGGTCTTCCTAAAACCACTACAATTACCGGTGCGGAAATTCGGGAATCCCTGCAGGAAACCGCAGAAGAAATTGTGGATGCCGTCAAAAGAACCTTAGAGGAAACTCCTCCTGAACTTGCGGCGGATATTATGGAAAGCGGTATCGTTTTATCCGGTGGTGGAGCTCTTTTAAGAGGTCTTGGCCGGATGATCAATATGAGTGTTGATATTCCTGTCTACATTGCAGAGGAACCGATGGAATGTGTGGCAATCGGTGCCGGAAAAGCTCTTGATTTTATGGAAGAAATGGGCCAGAAAATGAGGAGATTTGTTTAGGATTATTTGGGATAGAGAGGATTTGCTGTGAGAAATTTCAAGAAACATAAGACAGCTATTTTTTTGATTTCTGCAACCCTTGTGCTAGCTATTATCATTGGTGTATTTGGCGCAATTGCATCCAAAGAGGTGGCGAGTCTGACGGAAAATGCGGTGGGAATTACCATGGGTCCCGGTCAGGAAGCAACGACCGGAATTGGTGGCTGGTTTCGCAATATTTTTGTCTACTTTGGCAGCATAAAAGCTCTGCGGGAAGAGAACGAAACGTTAAAAAAGGAGAATATTAAGCTGGACAAACAGGTGAGGGATATGATGGGACTGGAAGCGGAAAACGATCGGCTTCGAATCATGCTTGATCTTGCCAAAACGGAAAATAATCTGGATTTGGTTGCGAGTCGAGTTATTGCAAAGGACCCCTCTAACTGGTACAGTAGTTTTACCATTAACAAGGGAACGGAACATGGAATTGAGAAAAATCAGGCTGTTTTCACTGCCAATCGTGAACTGATTGGTCAAATTTATAAAGTAGGAACTAACTGGGCGGAGGTAATTACCATTCTGGATCCGGATAGCGGCGTAGGAAGTATGGTGGAGCGAACTCAGGATATTGGTGTTCTGGAGGGGGATTCCTCCCTGCGTATGAAAGGCCTTTGCCGATTGGGTTATCTTTCCCGGGATGCAGAAATTGCGGTAGGGGATTATGTAGAGACATCCGGCTTGGGTGGTATCTACCCGAAAGGCTTACTGATAGGAAAGGTTACCGAGGTAAAAGAGGATAACGCTACCATGTCGAAATCAGCAACGGTAGAACCGATTGCAGACATTGATCGGGTTAATGAGGTTTTTGTTTTGCGAAGCTATACCGAGGTTATTAAGCCGGCCACCGTTTTGGACGAGGAAGAAGAGCAGGAAGAGGATGAGGACGGAGACGAAGAGGAAGAAGAACCCTCTGTCCCGGCAGAAAAGCCTGCGAACAAACCGGTATCCAATCCGGCAACAAAGCCTGCAACAACGACAGAAAAAACACCGGCTGCTACCAAGCCATCCGGTTCGGTAACTTCGGAAAAAATGAACGGAACGGAGTTGACAGAGTAGATGCAAATTATATTTTATTTGATTTGGCTTCTGCTATTAGCAATTCTGCAACCGACTCTGGCTCGGGGAATCGAACTTTGGGGAATTGCTCCTAATCTAATTCTTTCCTTTGTGATAATTGCCGGATTTTTCCGCGGAAAGACAGAAGGCGCTATCTGTGGCATAATATTTGGCTTGCTGTACGATCTTTTAATTGGTAGGATGATTGGTGTCAATAGCCTATGCTATCTCTATCTGGGATATGGTTCCGGAATTTTAAGTGAGCGTTTTTTTAGCGGAAGAAAACGGGTTGCTGTTATGCTTGTATCGGCGGTGGCAACGATTTTGGCAGGATTATTTTATTATTTTGCAAGACTTGCCATTCATGGAGATGTTGGATTTGTTGCAGCGTTTTTCCGGATAGCATTGCCGGAATCGCTCTACAACAGCGGGATGAGTTTTTTGATGTGCTTCCCGGTAGTGGGTATGATGAAACTAATGCGGATGAAACAAATTTCTTAGAATAGAAGGTGAGAAAATGGACGGTCGAGGTGAGTACAAACGTTATCTTATATTGATGATTCTGGTTGGAGTTTTGATTCTTGCCTGTGTGATTCGTCTGTTTGAATTGCAGATTGTTCAGGGTGAAAAGTATCGTCAAATAGCGGAGAATCGCTTGGTTCGCGCCTATCCGATTAAAGCACCTCGGGGGGAGATTCTGGATCGATACGAACAACCCTTTGTGAAAAACCGAATGGGTTATACAGTTCAGTTTCAAAAAATGGAGATTGATGACGATCTTTTAAACGAAGAAATTTTACAGATTACCAATCTTGTTGAGGAATTTGGCGGGGAACTTGCTGCGGAATTCCCTGTTGTCTATTCAGAGAAAGAGCAAGAGTGGAATTTTGCATATTTGGACATTGAGACCACCGAGGAAGAAGAGGAAACTCTTGATAGTAAGGCTGTTGCGGAACTTCGGGAAACCAGAAAAAAAGAACTGCAAGCATGGCTCAAGGAAAATGAATTGGAGAAAAATAGCGATCCTTTAGATATTATCAATCATTTCCGGACGCAATATAAGGTTGCCGCAAAGTATCAGGATGTGGATGTTTTAAAAATTGTAGCAGTACGTCATGATATGGAACGAAGTGGATTTAGCGACAGAACCCCTTATTCTATGGCACGGGATGTCAGTGAGGTTGCGGTGCAGAGAATCAAAGAAAAAGGGATGGATTTTCCTGGCGTAGAGGTTGAAATCGAGCCAGTCCGAGTCTATGCGGCGGGAAATAGTGCTGCACACATTCTGGGTAGAACCGGTATCATCTATGCCGAGGAGTATCAAGAACTAAAGGATCAAGGCTACGGCATGAATGATGTCATCGGAAAGGATGGGTTGGAAAAGATTCTGGAACCATACCTTAAAGGGACAGACGGATATAAGAGTGTTTCCATGTCCCGGGCAGGCGGTGTAAATGAGATTCTGCAGAGCCAACCGGTGAAACCTGGAAACTATGTAAAGCTGACGCTGGACCTGGAATTACAAAAGGCGATGGAGGAGTCTCTTCAAGAAAACATTACTGCTGCCGACGACCGATTTGGTGCCGGAGGGGCCATTGCGATTATTCCCGGAACTGGTGAAGTGTTGGCAATGGCGTCTTATCCTACCTATAATCCGGAGACCTTTGACGAGGATTATGAAGATTTGCTTCAGGCAAAATCTAAGCCTCTTTTTAACCGAGTTTTAAACGGAACCTATTCTCCGGGTTCTACCTTAAAGCCTTTGACGGCAATTGCGGGTCTGGAAACTGGAATTATCAAGCCAGATACCTATATTGCAGACCAGGGTAAATATACCTATTTTGATTCCTATCAGCCTACCTGTCTGGTATATTCTGCTTCGGGTGGAACCAGAACTCATGGGACGATTGAAGTGGCAGAAGCGCTGGGTGTCTCCTGTAATTATTTCTTTTTTGAGGTAGGAAGAAAGGTAGGAATTGAAGAACTGAACCGCTATGCAACCGGATTTGGTCTAGGGGAACCGACCGGCATTGAGCTTTCTGAAAGCAAGGGTCAAATGGCCGGACCAAAAGTCCGGGAGGCAAATGGTGGAACATGGTATCCTGGTGATGTGATTCAGACAGCTATCGGTCAGTCTGATAGCTTATTTACACCGGCACAGCTTGCAAGTTACATTGCAACGGTACTGAATCGAGGAGTCAGATATAAGCTTCATCTTATCAGTGAAATTGTAGATTATGATACCGGCGAAGCAGTTGTTAAGAATCAGGCAGAGATTTTGAGTGAAATTTCTATTTCCGAGTCTACACTAAATAAAGTAACAGCGGGAATGCGCCAGGTGGTTACTTCTGGGACGGCGAAAGACGCTTTTGCAGACAGTAAGTATAAAGCGGCAGGTAAAACCGGAACCGCCGAGGTTCCTGGCGGTAGAGACAATGTATTATTTGTGGGATTTGCTCCTTATGAGAATCCGGAGATTGTGGTTGCTGTTGTCATTGAACATGGTGCTAATAGCCATTATGCAGCTAAGGTAGCCAGAGATGTGTTTGATGCCTATATGGAGCTAAAGGATAAACGGAATAATCCAAAAGCGGAGGATAGAAAGAAGACGGAGAATTCTGCGATAGCCGAGACGTCTGCGTTAGCGGAACAATCGGAGGAAAACAGCGAAAATAAAACTGTTCAGGGAAAGGCACCGGCGGATGCTACTGTGCCGAAGAAGAAGGATAATGCAGTAGGGGATGGAACCCTTTAATTAAGAATTATCAAAAAAATTACAGAAATTCCTTTGACTTTTGTCTATTTCTATGATATGATAGCGTTGTTGATTATCAATTAGATGTAGAAATGGCACTATTGTTAAGTGTTAGATGATAGCAAGAAATGATAGGTTGTCGGATTTACGGCGCTGGACAGGAAGGAGTAGAGAGATGAATATTGCGTTGATTGCACACGATAAGAAAAAAGAGCTGATGGTTGATTTTTGTATTGCTTATAGTGGGATATTGAAACATCATAGTCTGTGTGCTACTGGAACCACTGGGGCTTTGGTTGCAGAGGCTACTGGTCTTCCTATTAATAAGTTTTTATCAGGTCCCGAGGGTGGAGATCAGCAGATTGGTGCCAGAATTGCATATAACGAAATTGATGCGGTTTTGTTCTTCCGGGATCCTTTGACGGCGCAACCTCATGAACCGGATGTCGCGGCTCTTTTCCGCCTGTGTGATGTGCATAATATTCCTCTTGCTACCAATGTGGCTACCGCTGAGGTGTTAATTATGGGTATTGCCCGTGGAGATCTAGGATGGCGTGATATTGTTAATCCAAAGAATAAGTAAAAGACCCCCCTTAGGGGGTCTTTTTCATGACTAAATTGATTTCATGAAACACTGATAAACCATGATGAGAAGTTTCATTGACTATTTTGAGGTATCATGTTATAATTATAAGGTAAAAGGCTTATGAAGGAAGGGTATGGGAGATGGAAATCGAAAAAGCTTGTGCATTGGCAGCAGAAGAATTGATTGAAAAAGCCGGACTAAAGAGCGGTGATATTGTCGTGATTGGCTGTTCTACCAGCGAGGTATTGGGAAGCAAGATTGGAACGGATTCCAGCCCAGATACAGCAAAAATTCTCTTCGAGAGCCTGCATCAGGTTTTTTGTGCGAAGGGCATCTACCTTGCGGCACAGTGTTGTGAACATCTAAACCGTGCCATTATTGTGGAACGAAAAGCAGTCCCCGGTGCTGAAATTGTGAATGTAGTTCCAAAACCGAAAGCCGGAGGCTCTTTTGCAACAGAGGCTTATGCCCATTTTGATGATCCGGTTGCTTTGGAAGAAATCAAAGCAGATGCCGGGATTGACATTGGAGCAACTTTGATTGGTATGCATTTGAAAAAGGTGGCAGTTCCGGTTCGGCTTTCGATAAAAAACATTGGGGAGGCACCGGTAACCGCAGCAAGAACCAGACCAAAATTCATTGGCGGTGTTCGTGCTAATTATGATGAAAGTTTAATAGGATAACAAAAAAACACCGCAATTTGCGGTGTTTTTTTGTTTTAGTTCAGAGATTTTGGTGTCCCTTGTTATCGCTTTTTAAAACTGTTTTCATAATAGGCACGTTTATTTCACAAGAAAAACAAAAAAATTGGAAAAAGTTGTTGACAAATCCCATGCACTTTGTTAGAGTAGAGATGTTGAAAAATCAACAACTTGTTTTTTGAGGTGAAATTTCATGATCGGAAGATTTGAAACCTTTACCCTATCATTGTCCAGACTTACTTCCTACTGGAATAAGATTGCCGCAGAAGAAATGGCATCTTACGGCTTAAAAGGAGCTTACATTGTTTACCTGATTGCTCTTTATAAGACAGAAAATGGATTGACAGCAGCCAATCTATGCGAGATGTGTGTTAAGGACAAAGCAGAGGTTTCTCGGGCAATGAAGGCCATGGAAGAAAAGGGACTGGTCAAACGGGAACAGACAACAAGCAAAAGCTATCGAGCACGAATAACCTTGACCGATGAGGGGCGAAAGATGACCTATGATCTTCGTGAGAGAATCAAGCTGGCGGTTGAGAAGGGTGGTGCGGGTCTTACGGAAGAAGAAAGGGACGTCTTTTATCGTGGATTGGAAACCATTTCCGCAAACCTAAAGGAGATTACGAAGGTTGGGTTGTAAGGCTTACGATCGAACCTGACCTTCTCCATAAATTTGATATTTTGTACTGGTCAAAGCGGTGAGACCCATGGGACCACGGGCATGAATTTTCTGAGTGCTGATACCGATTTCGGCGCCAAAACCGAATTCAAAGCCGTCGGTAAATCGGGTAGAAGCGTTGTGATAAACTGCAGCAGCATCTACTTCTTTTAGGAAACGATTGGCAGCAATTTCGTCGGTTGTTACGATAGCCTCGCTGTGGCCGCTGTTGTAGTGGTTGATATGAGAAATGGCGTCTTCTAAGGAGTCTACAATCTTAACCCCGATTTTCAAATCAAGATACTCAGTTCCCCAGTCGTCTTCGGTTGCTAAGGTCGCATCCGGGAAAAGGGCACAAACCTTGGCATCTCCAATGATTTCTACCTGGCGTTCCGATAGTGTTTTCAGCATATCGGGTAAAAATATTCCGGCAATGCTTTGGTGTACCAAAAGCTTCTCTGCAGCATTGCAAACGGAAGTTCGTTGTGTTTTGGCATTGATGACAATCTCTTTTGCCATAGAAAGATTGGTTTCTTTATCTACATAGATATGACAGTTTCCGGTTCCGGTTTCGATTGCCGGCACCGTTGCATTCTCCACCACAGCGCGGATAAGGCCGGCACCACCACGAGGAATAATAACATCCAGGTAATCGTTCAGCTTCATCAGGGCTGTGGCACTCTCCCGAGAGGTATTCTCCACAAGGTTAATGCTACCTGCGGGAAGGCCTGCGGAAGTTCCGGCTTCCTGCATCACCTGAACAATGGCGCGGTTGGAGTTGGCAGCTTCTTTGCCACCTCGAAGAATGACTGCGTTTCCGGCTTTGATACAAAGGCTGGCAGCATCAGCGGTAACATTAGGCCGTGCCTCATAGATAATGCCGATGACCCCAAGAGGAACACGAACCTGTTTGATATTTAAACCGTTGGGACGGACATTTTCCAAAATAGTTTCTCCTACCGGATCTGGGAGGGAGGCAATCTGCTCAATCCCCTCTGCCATGGCATGGATGCGTTCCTTGGTGAGGGAAAGGCGATCAATCAAGCCTTTTGCCATTCCGTTTTCCTGAGCCAGGGTTACATCCTTGGTATTCTCGTCTAAGAGAAAAGCAGTTCTGTCCCGCAGGGCGGATGCCATTGCCAGAAGAGCCTGATTCTTTTCTTCTGTGGACATGATGCCCAAGGCGTAAGAAGCAGCTTTGGCAAGTTGTCCTTTCTGTGTTAATTCTTCCATAATTGTATTCATTGAAATACCTTCTTTTCAAGATAAAATATATGCATTGATTGTATCATAGTTCTGTGATATAATCAAGGCGAATTCGTAAAAAAGGAGCAAAAAAACATGTTGTTTGATAGTCATGCGCACTTTGATGATCCTCAGTTCGATCAGGATCGGGAAAGTGTTTTAAAAAGCTTGAAGTCCCTCGGAGTTGGCTATATTACCAATATCGGAGCCAATATAGAAACTTCCAAGGCAGCGGTTGCTTTGGCGAATGCTTATGACTTTGTTTATGCGACGGTTGGGATTCATCCGGGGGATGCCCAGGAGATGAACGATGTTGCCCTGGAAACCTTGCGCAGTCTTGCTGTGGATAATCCAAAGGTTCGTGCCATCGGCGAGATAGGACTTGATTATCACTACGAGGGCTATGACGAGGCGGTTCAGGAAGAGTGTTTTAGAAAACAGATCGCACTGGCAAAGGAACTGAATATGCCAATCGTGGTTCACGATCGTGATTCGAAAGGAAACGCCATCAAGATTCTGAAAGAAGAGGGCGTTACCCATGGAGTGATGCACTGTTTTTCTGGAAGTGCCGAAACTGCAAAGGAATTGGTGAAGATGGGGTTTATGGTTTCTTTTACCGGTGTCCTGACCTTCAAAAATGCTCGCCGTGCGGTGGAAGCGTGTAGTGTGGTTCCCCTGGAACGATTGATGATTGAAACCGATTGTCCCTATATGGCACCGGAACCTCACCGAGGTGAGAGAAATTTTAGCGGATATGTAGGGTATGTTGCAGATAAAATGGCAGAAATCAAAGGTGTCAGCCGGGAAGAACTGGAACGAATTACCACCGAAAACGCACTTCGGTTTTACGGGATTGTCAAGTAGAAAAAAGAATATCTTGTGGTCGAAAAAAGTTCTTGACACTATAGATATGGTAATTTATAATATCTTATATGGTGAAAAAGATATCTTATAAGATAAGGAGAAAAGGATATGGACGAGCAAAAAAGAAAGGCGCTGGAAAGCGTTTTTGGGAATATTGAAAAGCAGTATGGTTCCGGTGCAGTGATGCGGTTGGGTGAGAAACCGGTAGAGAATGTAGAGGCAATTCCTACGGGTTCCTTGTCTTTGGATATGGCACTGGGAATCGGCGGTGTGCCCAGAGGCCGTATTGTGGAAATCTATGGCCCGGAATCCTCCGGTAAGACCACTGTTGCCCTGCATATTGTGGCAGAAGCCCAAAAGATGGGCGGTGAGGCGGCTTTCATTGATGCAGAGCACGCTTTGGATCCCATTTATGCCGAGAAATTGGGTGTACGAATTGACGATTTGATTGTTTCTCAGCCGGATACCGGTGAGCAGGCGTTGGAAATTACCGAGCAGTTGGTTCGTTCCGGTGCCATTGATGTCATTGTTGTGGACTCCGTTGCGGCCTTGGTTCCCAAGCAGGAAATCGAGGGGTTAATGGGTGATGCTCATGTAGGACTTCAGGCACGACTGATGTCCCAGGCCCTGAGAAAGCTGACCTCTGTTATCAGCAAATCCAATACCACTGCAATTTTCATCAACCAGCTCCGCGAGAAGGTTGGCATCATGTTTGGTAACCCCGAAACCACCACCGGCGGTCGTGCGTTGAAGTTTTATTCTTCGGTTCGTATGGATGTGCGCCGGATTGAAACCATCAAATCTGACGGCGGTATGGTTGGTAACCGTACTAAGGTGAAGGTTGTTAAGAACAAGGTTGCACCTCCCTTTAAGGAAGCAGAATTTGATATTATCTACGGCGAGGGTATCTCCAAGGAAGGAAATATCCTGGATATGGCAGTAGAGATGGATATTGTAAAGAAGACCGGTTCTTGGTTCTCCTACAATGAGGAACGGTTAGGTCAGGGCAGAGAGGGAGTTAAGGAGATTCTCAAGCAGAATCCTGAACTTTGCGCTGAGATTGAAGCCAAGGTAAGAGCGGCGGCAGAAATGCCTGAAGTAGCAACCGGTGAAGAGGTGGAGGCAACCCCCTTTACCCCGGTAGCAAAGCCGGTCAAGGGTAAGAAATAAGAAGATGATTGGTGGAGGCAGGAAAGATGGATGTTTTGGTTCGGGCGCAAAATGCCGCAGCTACAATGCTGGGCAGAAAAATGCTGACCTGTCGGGAACTCCATGACCGCCTCTTAAGAAAAGGCTATGACAAGGAGATTGCGGAAAAAGTAGTGGAGCAGTTTCTTGCGGTGGGATATCTTGATGATCGTCGCTATGCAGAACTGTATCTTGCGGATAGCGTAAATCTTAGTGCCAAGGGTATCTACCGGATTCGGCAGGAACTTCTTGGAAAAGGAGTTTCCCCCTCAGTGATTGATGCAGTGCTGAAAGATACCGAGATGGATACCAAAGGTGCTTTGATGCAATTCATCACGGAGAGGCAATTGCTAAAATTGGTTCATAGCCGGAAGGATTTAGAGAAGTTAACAGCACGGTTGGTACGTAGAGGGTATTCCTTATCGGAGATTCGGGAATGTCTGGAACAGGCAGAGTTTGAGATCACCGATGAGGATGATTACCTGGATTAGGAGAGCTACCATGAAGAAAATTGCATTGACATCCCTTGGTTGTTCTAAAAACTTAATCGACAGTGAGCAAATGCTGGGTCTTTTGGAGCAAGCAGGATATGAGATTGTGGAAAATGAAGAGGATGCAGAGATTATTGTTGTCAATACCTGTACCTTTATCGAGAGCGCCAAGATGGAGTCCATTGAATGTATTTTGGAGTTGGCACAGTATAAAAACGGAGGAAACTGTCGGTATTTGGTGGTAACCGGATGTCTTGCTCAGCGGTATCAAGAGCAGGTCCTTCGGGAGATTCCTGAGGTGGATGCGGTGATTGGTACCAATGAGTATCAGGAGATTGTATCTGTTCTAGAACAGTTGGATAAGGATGGGGCAGAAAACCTCTTCTGTAGTGAGGAAACCGTTCTTTGCGAACATCTTCCAAGACTTCGCACTACGCCTCCCTATACGGCGTACTTAAAGATTGCAGAGGGGTGCGATAATCACTGTACCTACTGTGTGATTCCCTCCATCCGGGGCAAGTACCGGAGCCGGACGATGGAAGACATTTTGAAAGAAGCCGAAACCATGGCAACAGAGGGTGTCAAGGAGTTGGTGGTGATTGCTCAGGATACTACCCGCTATGGATTCGATTTATATGGGGAGTATCGCTTAGCCGAATTATTGCGGTCATTGTGTCAGATTCCCAGCATAGAATGGGTAAGAGTTCATTATTGTTATCCGGAATTGGTAACAGATGAGTTGATTCAGGTGTTTGTTGATGAACCAAAACTCTGTAACTATTTTGATATTCCCATTCAGCATTGTAATGATCGCATCCTAAAGCGGATGGCACGGCGCACCAATAAAGCAGAGATCACCGGATTACTCAAAAAAATCCGCAAAGCAATCCCTGATGCAGTCATTCGCACTTCATTGATTGCCGGATTCCCAGGCGAAACCGAGGAGGAATTCTTGGAACTTCGGGATTTCATAGAAGAGATGAAATTTGAACGTCTTGGTGTGTTTGCATACTCTCGGGAGGAAGACACCCCGGCGTATCGGTTGGATGAACAAATCGAGGAAGAGGAAAAACTTCGCCGTCAGGAAAACCTGATGTTGATTCAATCCGATATTTCTCAAAACTACAACGATTCCCGGATTGGGGATACTGTCAAGGTTTTGGTGGAAGGTCGGGATGAAATTATCAAGAGCTACTATGGCAGAACGTATGGTGATTCCATCGAGATTGACGGTAAGGTCTTCTTTAAGGCACCAGGCAAACTGGATGAGGGTAGTTTTGTAGATGTAAAAATCGAGCAGGCGCTGGAATATGATTTGTTCGGCACCATGGTTTAATATAGGGGGAGAACGATGAATACACCCAATAAACTTACACTTTTGCGAGTGATCTTGATTCCGATTTATATGATTTTGTATTTAGGATGCGGCAGACCAGGTGTTTATGCTGCCATTGTTGTTTTTATTCTGGCAGCGATAACAGATCAGTTGGATGGATATCTGGCAAGAAAGAATCAGCAGGTAACCACCTTTGGAAAGCTGATGGATCCTTTGGCAGACAAAATTCTTATGATGTCGGCTTTGATTGCCTTTGTAGAAAAGGGGTTGCCGTATATTACCGCGGGGGTAGTTATGGTAATTCTTGCCCGGGAACTGATTGTAACCGGAATCCGCTTGATTGCCTTGGGTGAAAACCAGGTGATTGCTGCCAGCATCTGGGGAAAGGCAAAGACGGTTTCTCAGATGGTTCTTGTGATTGCAGTTATGGTTTTCGAGGTTGCAAAATGGAATCTGCCCATGCTCGCTGCCTATCTGGATGGATTGAGTCTGGCCTTAACCATCATTGCCTTGGGTTTGACTATTTATTCCGGAATTGACTATATCTGGAAGAATCGAAAGTTGATTCAGTTTAAGTAAAAAGGAATGAAACAGATGAAGATTATTGTTGATGCCATGGGCGGCGATCATGCTCCCAAAGCTATCGTTGAAGGTTGTATTCAGGCGGTAAAAGAGCTAGGTGTTTTTGTTACCTTGGTTGGAAAAAAGGATGCCGTTCAAGAGGAACTGGACACTCTTGGTTACAAGGGAAACGAAATTACGATTGTTCACGCGGAGGATATGATTGGTGGCGAGGAGGATCCGGTTGTTGCTATCAAACGGAAGGAAACCTCCATGCGAGTTGCTCTCACGATGCTGAAAGATGGTGAAGGAGATGCGGTGGTCAGTGCCGGAAATACCGGAGCATTGATTGCAGGTTCTACCCTCTTTTTAAAGAGGATTAAAGGTGTACGCCGTGCGGCGTTGACTCCTATCATGCCCACTACTAAGGGTGGTTGTTTTCTTTTGGTGGATGCCGGTGCTAATGCAGATTGTACTCCTGCCTTTTTGAAGCAGTTTGCCATCATGGGTTCTATCTACATGAAGTCGGTGATGGGCGTGGAAGATCCACGGGTAAAGCTAGTAAATATTGGTTCTGAGGAGAACAAAGGATCTGAATTGATCACATCAACTAATGTTCTTTTGAAAGAGATTCCGCTGAATTATATGGGATATATTGAAGGTCGGGATATTCCCTTTGGGGAAGCCGATGTTGTGGTTTGTGATGGGTTTACCGGAAATATTATCTTAAAATTGATGGAAGGTATGGGCCTTGGCCTTACCGGAATGATTAAAAAGATATTCCTGAAGAATATTTTCAGTAAGACCGCTGCCATGATGGTAAAGGGCGGACTCAAAGCGTTTAAAAAGAGTATGGATTATACAGAATATGGCGGCGCTCCGGTTCTTGGAGTTACTCGCCCGGTGATTAAGGCGCATGGAAGTTCTAATGGAAAGGCGATTTTTCACGCCATTCGTCAAGCGAAAAAAGTGGTGGAAGAACGTCTGGTTGATGCCATAGCGGAAAATATTGAGGCGTATGGGTTGGACACCCAGAAAGGTGAAGCGGATGAGTAAATTACATGCAAAATTAGTGGGTGTAGGAAAATATCTTCCTGAGAAGGTCTTGACCAATGCAGAATTGGAAACGATGGTGGAAACTAGCGATGAGTGGATTTTGAAGCGGGTCGGCATCAAGGAACGCCGTATTACTGATGAGAATACCTTTGCCTCTGATCTTGCAATCAAGGCATCAGAACAAGCTTTAGAGAATGCCGGAATGAAGGCAGAGGAACTGGATTTGATTATCTTTTCCAGTGTATCTCCCGATATGTATACCCCTTCTGCATCCTGTCTGGTACAGAAAGGAATCGGGGCTGTCAATGCAGCAGCCTTTGATTTGAATGCGGCGTGTTCCGGCTTCATTTTTGCCATGGTAACTGCGGCACAGTTTATCGAAAATGGTGTTTATAAGAACATTTTGGTTATCGGTGGAGATACTTTGTCTAAAGTAACCGAGTATCAGGACAGAAAAACCTGCGTTCTTTTTGGTGATGGTGCAGGTGCAGCAATATTGTCTGCAACAGAGGAAGAAACTGGTATCTTAAGCTATACCTTGGCAAGCGATGGCGCAAGTGGCGACTGCCTGACTCTGCCGGGAATTCGTGTGAATCCTGAGGATAAGGAAAGACGTCCCTATGGGAATGATCGTACCATCTGGATGGATGGCAGTGTGGTCTTTAAGTTTGCTGTCCGAGTGATGGAGGCCTCTTCCCGGAAGGTTGTGGAGGATGCAGGAAAGAGCCTGGAGGATGTGAAACTCTTGGTTCCCCACCAGGCAAATATGCGAATTATTGAAGGTGCGCGAAAGCGCCTTGGTTTTGAGGAAGAAAAAGTTTTTGTGAACGTGGATAAGTATGGTAATATGTCTGCGGCATGTGTCCCCATTGCCCTTTGTGAAGCGGTGGAGCAGAATCGTGCCCAGAAAGGTGATTTGGTTGTGCTTTCTAGTATGGGTGGCGGTTTGACCTGGGGCGCAATCCTGCTTGAATTATAGAAAAGAGGAGATATTGATGGGTAAGAATCGTGTTTGTGAACTTTTGGGCGTAGAATCCCCCATTATTCAAGGAGGTATGGCTTGGGTTGCCACAGCAGAACTGGCGGCAGCTGTGTCCAATGCCGGAGGTGTTGGTTTGATTGCTGCGGGTAGTGCTCCGGCAGAGTATGTTCGGGAGCAGATTCGATTAGCAAGAAGCTTGACGGATAAGCCTTTTGGCGTGAATGTTATGCTCATGTCACCATATGCGGCAGAGGTAATGAATGTACTGGTAGAGGAAAAGGTTGCAGTGGTTACCACTGGTGCTGGAAATCCTGGACAGTATATTCCAGCACTCAAGGAGGCCGGTATTGTGGTTATTCCTGTCATTCCAAGTGTGGCATTAGCACAGAGGATGGAGAAAGCCGGAGCAGATGCCGTGATTGCAGAGGGGTGTGAAGCCGGTGGGCATATTGGCGAGTTGACTACCATGACACTGATTCCCATGGTGGTTGACGGTGTCAGTATTCCTGTCATTGCAGCGGGAGGAGTCGCTGATAGTCGTGGTGTTGCAGCGGCATTTGCGCTAGGAGCTGAGGGTGTTCAGGTTGGAACCCGGTTCCTTTGTTCTGAGGAATGTACTGTTCATCAAAATTATAAAGATGCAGTGGTTGCAGCCAAGGACAGAGATGCCGTGGTTACCGGGCGTTTTACCGGTCATCCGGTGAGAACCCTGAAAAATAAGTTGACCAAAGCCATGGATAAGATTGAAAAAGAAGGCGATTTGGAAGCCTTTGAAGCCTTAGGTGCGGGTGCCTTGAAGGCGGCAGTGGTAGACGGAGATGTCCAGATGGGCAGTGTTATGGCAGGACAGAGTGCCGGCTTGATTCATGATATCAAGTCTTGCCGTGAAATTATTCAGGACATGTTTGAAGGAATTGAATTTTAAAGGAGGACACAACATGAAGGTCGCATTTTTATTTGCAGGCCAGGGTTCTCAAGCGATTGGCATGGGAAAGGAACTGTGCGAGAATTTCTCCGTTGCCAAAAAGGTGTTTGAAACCGCAAAGGAAGCTCTGGGATTTGATATTGAGGATATGATTTTTAACGGGGACAGTGAAACCCTAATGATTACAGAAAATACCCAGCCTGCTATTTTGACTATGTCTGTTGCGGCATTGGAAGTAGTAAAAACGTTGGGGATCAAGCCCGATGTTGTTGCAGGGCTCAGCCTTGGCGAGTATAGTGCCCATGTTGCGGCAGGCAGTATGGAGTTTGTTGATGCAGTACGGTTGGTAAAAAAACGTGGTAAGTATATGCAGGAAGAAGTTCCGGTGGGTGTTGGTGCCATGGCGGCAATCATTGCCCTGGATGCTGAAACCGTGAAAGAGGTTTGTAAGCAAGCTTCCGAGAAAGGAATTGTAGAGCCTGCTAATTTTAACTGTCCGGGACAGATTACCGTGGCCGGTGAAGTGGCGGCGGTAGAGTATGCCTGCGAGCTTGCCAAGGAAAAGGGTGCAAAGCGTGCGATGCTTCTACCGGTGAGCGCACCGTTCCATTGCAGTATGTTAAAGGGTGCGGGAGAGAAATTAAAAGCAGAACTTGAAAATGTGGAAGTTTCGGATTTACAGATTCCTTTGATTACCAATGTAACGGCTGATTACGTTAAGGATAAGAGTGAGATTAAGGATTTACTGGTTCGGCAGGTTTCCTCCTCGGTTCTGTTTGAGGAGAGTTTGAAAAGAATGCTTGCAGATGGGGTGGATACCTTTATTGAAATAGGTCCTGGCAAAGCTCTGTCCGGATTTGTGAAGAAAATTGATAAAGAAGTTGCTATCTATCATGTTGAGGATATGAAATCTCTGGAAGAATTGAAAGAGGCAATCGCATAAAGGAGAATGAATTATGGAATTTAAAGACAAAACCGTGCTGGTAACTGGCAGTACGCAAGGAATTGGCCGGGAGATTGCCCTAAAGTTTGGTTCTTTAGGTGCCAATGTGATTGTAAATGGCATTGATATTCCGGCCCAACAAGAGTTGGCAGAAAGTGCTTGTGCCGAAATTCGAAGCTTAGGTGGTCAGGCAGAGTATCTTCTTTGCGATATTTCCAAAGCGGAGGATGCGGAAAAGCTGATTGCTCTTGGAAAAGAGAAGTTTGGTGGTATTGATGTTATTGTGAACAACGCTGGTATTACTCGGGATAATTTGATTGCCAGAATGAGCGAAGAGGATTGGGATAGTGTTCTGTCCGTAAACCTGAAAGGTGCTTTTCTGGTGATTAAGGCAGCGTACCGGATGTTTATGAAGCAAAAAAGCGGTGTGATTATCAATATGGCATCGGTTTCCGGTGTCATGGGTAATGCAGGTCAGGCGAATTATTCTGCATCAAAAGCAGGACTCATTGGTTTGACCAAGTCCACAGCAAAGGAGATGGCACATTGGAATATCCGCTGTAATGCCATTGCTCCTGGGTTTATTCAGACGGCAATGACCGACCAATTGAAGGAAGAGGTGCGGGAAGCTTATCTTGAGGCGATCCCCTTAAAGCGATTTGGTCAGGTGGAGGATATTGCGAATTTGGCAGTTTTTCTTGCAAGCGAGAAAGCAAATTATATCACGGGGCAGGTCCTCAATGTTGACGGCGGCTTAGTTATGTGATATACTCTCTAAAATGTAAAAAAAGAATCCATTTATTATATCAAAATACATAAAGGAGGATTTTAAAATGGATATTTTTGAAAAGGTAAAGGAAATTACCGTAGAGCAGCTAGGCGTAGATGAGGATGCAGTTACCATGGAAGCGTCTTTCATCAACGACTTGGAAGCAGATTCCTTAGACATCGTTGAATTGATGATGGCTTTGGAAGAAGAGTTCGACATTGAAATTCCAGACGAAGATGCAGAAAAAATCAGCGTTGTTGCTGATGCAGTTGCATACATCAAGGAAAGACAGTAAGAACGACGGTTTCCGCTGTGTGGGCAACCACACAGCGGAATCATTCTCTAAAAATTTGTAACCGGTAGACGGCTAGAGATTTTTATAGAATGAAGAAACAGGAGGAAAAACTATGAAACGAGTTGTCATTACAGGTGTAGGTGCTGTAACCCCGGTGGGTATCGGCAAAGAGGAAATGTGGAAGAACATCAAAGCAGGTGTTTGTGGTGTTGGCCCGGTTACTCGGTTTGATGCCTCGGAGTATGCGTGTCAGATTGCGGCAGAGGTAAAGGATTTCGATGTTACGCAGTATGTGGATAAAAAGGACGCAAAACGGATGGACTTGTTTGTTCAGTACGCCGTTGCCGGTGCCAAAATGGCGGTGGAAGATGCTAATCTTATCATGGAAAATGAGAATCCGGAACGGGTTGGCTGTATTTTAGGTAGTGGTATCGGTGGTATTGAAACTACCTGTGAGCAATACGCGCGTCTGCTGGAAAAAGGTCCGGGAAAGGTCAGCCCTTTTATGATTCCAATGATGATTTCCAATATGGCGGTAGGTCAGGTATCCATCATGTTTCACTGCAAGGGAGTAAACCTGACGACAGTTTCTGCTTGTGCATCGGGAACGGATGCGATTGGTCAGGCTTTTCTTGCAATTCAAAGAGATGATGCGGATGTTATCATTACCGGTGGTGCGGAAGCTACCATTACTCCACTTTCTCTTGCTGGGTTTTCTTCCATGAAGGCGCTCAGTACCAAGAATGATGACCCTCAGCATGCGTGCTGTCCCTTCGATGCAGAGCGTGATGGATTTATCATGGGCGAAGGCTCCGGTATCATGGTGCTGGAAGAATTAGAACACGCTAAGGCAAGAGGCGCTCATATAATCGCTGAAATTATTGGTTATGGTTCCAGTAACGATGCATATCACATGACGGCTCCGGCTCCAGATGGGGAAGGTGGTGCCCGCTGTATGGCATTGGCTGTAAAAAATGCAGGAATTCAGCCTGAGGACGTGGATTATATCAATGCGCATGGTACTTCCACTCCTTATAATGATAAGTATGAAACAGCAGCCATTAAGACGGTGTTTGGGGAGCATGCTTATAAGCTTGCGGTAAGCTCTACCAAGTCTATGACCGGACACATGCTTGGTGCAGCTGGCGGTATCGAGGGTATCATTACTGCGTTAGCACTGGAGGAAGGATATCTTCCGGCTACCATCAACTATCAAAATCCGGACCCGGAGTGCGATCTTGATTACGTTCCCAACCAGGGACGAAAAGCCGATATTACCTATGCGGTATCCAATTCTCTAGGTTTTGGCGGACATAATGCGTCCATTGTACTGAAGAAATACTAAAAATGAGAAAGCGCCGCTTTCCCAAGGGGAAGAGGCGTTTTTGAGTGAGGCGATTATTATGAAATTAGACTATCAGTTTCGGAATCCTAAGTTGTTGGAAACTGCCCTGACCCATATTTCTCTTGCCAATGAAAAGGGAATAGAAAGCAATCAACGGTTAGAGTTTTTGGGGGATAGTGTATTGTCATTGACGGTTACCGAGTTTATTTATCAAGAATTCCCAGGAATGGATGAGGGGCGGTTAACCGAAATCCGTGCGGCGGCTGTCTGTGAAAAGTCTTTGGCGGCGGTGGCGCGGAAACTAAATATGGGGGATGCCATTCGATTTGGTAAATCCGAGGCAGTTTGCGGTGGTAAGGACAAGGATTCCATTTTGTGTGATACGTTTGAGGCGGTTCTCGGTGCAATGTATTTGGACGGTGGGTTTGATGTTTGTAGGAATTGGGTGTTGAGCAATCTTCGAGAAACCATCCAGGCATCTGCAAAGATGGATTTCACAAATTATAAATCGGAACTTCAGACCTACTTCCAGAAACGAGATAAGGGAACCGATGTGGTTTTCTACCAACTGATAAACCGTGGTGGTCCTGATCATCAGCCAACCTTCGAGGTTGAGGCGGTATATCGTGGTAAAAGTATCGGTCATGGGGTTGGTGGAAGTCGAAAAGAGGCGGAACAAAGAGCTGCAAAACAAGCGTTTCATAATTTGAAGAAAAAATAAAAGACAGCGTCCCAATGGGACGCTGTCTTTACTATATTTATTCATTAATACTAACGCTGAATTCTCGCTTGCCAAGAAGAATTTTATCTCCCTTGTGAAGCTCTGCTTTTTCAGAAATTCGCTGACCATTTACAAAGGTTCCATTGGTAGAGTTTTCGTCTTGAATGTAAATAACGCCGTCTTCGTTCAACACCTTACAGTGAAGTCCGGAAATGGTTACATCGCTAAGCACCAAATCATTATCGGTCTTTCGTCCAACCGTGGTTTCAGCATATAAGGGGAGAATTACAAAATCATTCGTAACTGTGTTGGTCAAAATTAATTTGGGATAGATTTTTTCTTCCACAGGTTCCGGTTCCGCTACAGGATCCGGTTCCGCTAGTTCCTCCTCGGAAATCAATTCCGGCTCATCCACAACTGTTGTTTCCGGAATGGGTTCATCTATTATAACGGATTCTGGCTCTACTTCACTTTCTTCTAAGGAATCGACTTGTTCCTCGATAGTGGCTTCTGCATCCAATACAGATTCTGATTCCTCTGTGTTTTCTTCGGATATATCCGGAGCATCCAGAATCTCAAGTTCCTCTTCCTGATTTTCGGGAGAGGAATCTTCTTCGTTGTCTTCCTCAAAACCACTCTCTTCGTATGAAGCGTCGTTTTTACTATCTTCCATGTAGACATCAAAAGGACTTTCGATAGGGATATCTTTCTTGGTAGATTTCTTAAAAAATGCAATACAAAGGAATAGTACACCGATAAGAATAAGGCCAAGTCCAATTAGCAACATATAATCCAAAAAGGATAGAGTTCTGCCGAATATGGTAAGGGGAGCGGCGTAGACGGAAAGTCCAAGAAGTGGACAACTAATCAGGAGTGATAAAAGTAATTTTCTCATAAGTATAAACCTTTCTGTCTGCCATTTTAAGGCATAGACTTGTGCGCGGGTTAAATTCGAACCACAATTGCACTGTAATCATCCAAAATTTTAGAGTATTTTTTTTCGGAACGATTTTTTTCAACCAATTTCTTCATTTTGCTCAGCCAGGTTGCAGCATTCTTGGAACCCTTTAGGCAGCGTTCAATCTGTCGCTCGTGAATGTTTTCCCAAAAGCCGTCAGAACAGATAAGAAAACTGTCGTTTTTTCGCAATTTCATGGGTTTGGAAAAGGTGGGAAGAAAATTCTGGTTCATTCCCATCAAATGGGTTAGGTTTTGCCGAAGTCGATCGGTACGGATTTTGGGGTATCGAAGCTCTCCTGCCTCGAAGCGGGCATAGGAATCGCTGTGATCCGGTGTGATTTCATAGAGGAAACCATCCTGCAGGTGATAAATCCGACAATCCCCAATGTGAGCCCAAAGAGCCAGTTCTCCATCTGTCAGCATCACTGCTGCTGCAACACCTCCAGGAGATAAATCGTTTTGCTGATATGCCGTCAAATTTTCTTGTGCATGGTGAAAAAATCCAGGAAGTGTGGAGGTAGAGATTTCAGATTGATTTTGAAAATCCTTTAAAACGGTTTGAACTGTAAGATCTGCAAGGCGTGGGGATGCTTTGCCGTCTGCAACCATAAAACAGGTGCAAAAAGATTCTTCTAGTATACCGATGGCATCGCAAGGCTCGGTTCGTTCGCCACAAATAGAAAGAGAATCAAAATCCAGCATAAATTCACCTCACAGAACATCCTTTGGAACATTATACCCTAAAGAAATAGAAAAGTCAATTCATATTTCTAGGGAAAAAAGTGGGGAAAACTATTGCTTTTGTTATTTGGATGTGGTATAATTTCTCCCGATTAACAATCAAAAAGGTAGGTGTTGTTTTTGTGAGAAAAAAGAGTATTCGTTTACTGACAAATTCAGCACTTTTTTTGGCGATGGGAATGGTATTACCTTTTTTTACGGCTCAGATTAAAGAAATCGGTGATACGCTTTTGCCCATGCATATTCCGGTTTTGTTTTGTGGACTTGTTTGTGGTCCGCTGCATGGTTTGGCAATTGGTTTTCTTTTGCCCTTGCTTCGCGGGGCTGTTTTTTCTATGCCACCGATTTACCCAAGTGGAGTCTGGATGTCTTTTGAGCTTGCTACTTATGGTCTCGTGATAGGTCTTTGTTATAATCGGTTTCAAAAGAAAAATATTGGTGTCGTTTATTTCAGTTTGATTTTCGCTATGTTTGCCGGACGTATTGTCTGGGGCATCGTTAAGACGGTAGTTTTGGGTCTTAGTGGTGAGATTTTTACCTTCCATGCGTTCCTTGTGGGAGGTCTGTTCGATGCCATCCCGGGAATTATCCTGCAGCTTGTTCTAATCCCGATGATTATGGAGATAGTAAACCGCATTAAAACGAAATAAAGGAGAGAGTTTTCGTGGAAGAAATTATGTTTCCCTATGGTAAAACAAAGCTTGCCCATCGGTTTGGCGAGGAACTCCTTGGTGTCCTGACATCTTCTATTGAAGAATATGTGCCGGCGGGGGGACAGCTAGAATTGATTGTAGATGCCTTAAAGAACCCAACAGGATCTCCTTCGCTTCGAGAACTTGCTATTGGAAAACAGAGGGTTGTTATCATTGCTAGCGATCATACCAGACCGGTTCCCAGTAAGCTGATTATCCCTCCCATGCTTCGAGAAATTCGGGCAGGGAATCCTAATGCAGAGATTACCATTCTAATTGCAACCGGATGTCATCGAGGAACCACGAAAGAGGAGCTGGTGGATAAGTTCGGGGCAGAAATCGTTGCAACCGAGAATATCTATATTCATGATTGTGATGATCGTGAGAAGCTTCGTAGTATTGGAACACTTCCCTCTGGTGGAGATTGCGAAATTAACACCATGGCATTAGATGCAGATTTACTGGTCGCAGAAGGGTTTATCGAACCTCACTTTTTTGCAGGTTTTTCTGGAGGAAGAAAGAGTGTTCTTCCAGGTGTAGCGGGTAGAGGTACCGTTCTTGCCAATCATTGTTCTGAATTTATTGCAGACAGCCATGCAAGAACAGGTATTTTGGAGAAGAATCCTATTCATGAGGATATGCTCTGGGCTGCGAAGCAGGCTAATTTACAGTTTGTCTTAAATGTAGTTTTAAATGGAGAAAAAGAGGTTATTTATGCTGTCTCCGGTGATGTCGAGGCTGCACACCAAAAGGGAACGGAGTTTTTGTCTTCGCTTTGTGGCGTGAATGCAATTTTGGCAGATGTGGTTATTACTACCAATGGCGGATATCCTTTGGATCAGAATGTTTATCAAGCGGTAAAAGGAATGACAGCGGCAGAGGCTACTGTAAAAAAAGATGGTGTAATTATTATGCTTGCTAAGTCCAATGATGGAATTGGCGGAGAGCATTTTTATCATCAACTGGCTGAGGAAGAAGATATTGAAAAGACCATGAATGTTTTCTTACACAGAGGACGAAATGAAACGGTTCCAGACCAGTGGCAGACTCAGATTCTGCTAAGGGTTCTGCTTCATGCGCGAGTTATTTATGTTTCAGAAATGGAGCCTGAACTTATCAAAAAAATGCACATGATTCCAGCAAAATCTATTCCGGAAGCCTTGGAAATGGCGAAAAAACTGCTGAAAAAGGATGCAATTACAGTAACTGCAATTCCGGACGGCGTGTCGGTCATGGTACAGAAACAGGAGGCAAAGAATGAAAGTTGTAATTGCGATTGATTCCTTCAAAGGAAGTCTTACCTCTCTTGAGGCAGGAAGTGCTGCCGCAGAAGGGGTCAAGAGAGTATTCTCCGATGCAAAAATTTGCATTCGCCCCATTGCCGATGGCGGAGAGGGGACGGTAGATGCGTTAATTGATGGAATGCAAGGAGAGAGACAGGTTGTTCAGGTAACCGGTCCTCTTGGAGAACCGGTTTGCGCAGAATATGGTATTGTTGACAAAAACACAGCCGTGATTGAAATGTCGGCAGCAGCGGGAATTACCTTAGTTCCGGATGAATTGAGAAATCCTATGAATACGACAACTTTTGGGGTAGGAGAGATGATTTTAGATGCCGTCAAAAAGGGATGTCGCAACTTTATTATTGGCATAGGCGGAAGTGCTACCAACGATGGTGGTATTGGTATGCTTCAGGCATTGGGTTTTGGAATGTTGAACGAAAACGGGGAGCAGGTTTCCCTTGGTGGAAAGGGCTTGGGAGAGCTTTGCAGAATCACTGCAGATAAGGTAAATCCGGAGCTTAAAACCTGTCAGTTTCATATTGCTTGTGATGTGTCTAATCCTCTCTGTGGGGAACAGGGATGCAGTGCTGTGTATGGCCCTCAAAAGGGCGCGACAGAGGAAATGATAGCCAGGATGGATGGATGGCTTTTCCGATTTTCCGAACTTGTGAAGAATACTTTCCCGGATGCAGATGCAATGTTTCCCGGTTCTGGTGCTGCAGGTGGAATCGGATTTGCCTTTCGATCTTTTCTCGGCGGCGAGTTAAAGAATGGAATTGAACTCGTTTTACAGGAAACGAGGTTAGGAGAATATATTAAGGATGCAGATTTCGTCATTACCGGAGAGGGAAGATTGGATTCTCAGACGGTGATGGGAAAGGTTCCGGTAGGAGTTGCAAGGATTGCGAAGGAATACCAAATTCCGGTTCTCGCATTTTCAGGATCGGTAACCTCCGAAGCGGTTGTTTGTAATCAACATGGCATTGACGCTTTTTTTCCGGTTTTGCGTAGGGTTTGTTCTTTGGAAGAGGCAATGGACCGGGAGAACGCTTATCGAAATATGGCAGATGCATCGGAACAAGTTTTTCGCCTGATTCAAACGGTACAGGAGGTACGTTAGCATGAATTACATATTATGGCTACAGGGAATCCGCAGTGAATTCTGGAATATTGTTCTGGTAAATGTTACAGAGTTTGTAACCAGTCCTGTTGTCTATTTGTTTGTTGCAGTTTTATATTGGTGTTTTTCTAAAAAAGCCGCTATTATGATTGCTGCAAATCTAAGTGTGGGGACTATGATTAATCAAACATTAAAAAATGTTTTTTGTGTTTACCGTCCCTGGGTTCTTAATCCCAAGGTAAAGCCGGTTGAGGCGGCTTTGGAAAATGCAACAGGATATTCTTTCCCAAGCGGACATACCCAGCTTGCTGCAACCGAGTTTTTAAGCATTGCTTTGTGGCAGAGAAAAAGAAAATGGTTGGTTGCTTTTTGTGTATTCATGACTTTGTTAGTAATGTTTACCCGTAATTATTTGGGAGTTCATACTCTTCCGGATGTTCTTGCAAGTTTGTTGATAGCATGTTTTGTGATCTCGGTGATCCCCAAATTGCTGGATTGGGTGGAGAATGGGAAAAATCGTGATGTTATTGTAACCTTAGCCACATTCCTGGTTGGAGCGGGAATGCTAATCTATACCTCGGTAAAGAATTACCCCATGGATTACCAAGTAAATGGGAAGTTGTTGGTTTCGCCAAGAGAAATGATTACAGACTGTTATAGTGCAGCCGGATGTGTTTTTGGATTCTTTCTGGGGTGGATTTTAGAGCGGAGGTTTTTGAAGTTTTCAACGGATGTCCCCGGAAAAACAAAGTGGGTGCGCGGAATTATAGGATCTATTCTCTTGCTTGCCTATGTTTTCCTTGTGGAAGAACCGCTAGTTAGGATAGATGCTTATTGGGGCAACTTTGCATTTCTTGCAGTTGCGTTTATCCTGATTTTGTTTCTATATCCTACAGTTTTTGTCAAGGTGGAAGAAAAGATACAAAAAAAGAAGCTCTCCTAGGAGAACTTCTTTTTTTGTTCGTTTTAGTTTGCCATAGTAAGAGATACCGTTTGAGTTGCTTCATCCCAACCTACGGTATATCCGATCGCCTCTGCTAAAAACCGGATAGGAACATACATCCTGCCATATTCTACACCATCTAAAACTGTAGTCTCAATATAAGCGGAGGTATCCATTTGTTTTTCTTCAGTTTCTGAATATTGATTAGGTAGAATAAAGAGCGTCGAGTTTCCTTCCTGGATCAAATACGTGCTGGAAATTGAGGTAACTACGGCAGTTCTGGATGCATCGTCATAAACCACGTTGCAACCTAAGTTTTCCATAATAAACCGAACCGGAACAAAGGTGCGATCGTCTTTTTCCTGAATACTTCCCATTTCCGCGGGAATTTCTGTGATACTACCGTTTATGACAATGGATTCTGCTGTAGCAAATGCTGTCGTACTGGAAAAAGAAAGTATGCAGAGCAAAAGACAAAACAGAATTGTTTTCTTAAAGTGCATAAGTTTTCTCCCTTTATTATTTTGCGGCGGATGTAATGGAAACAGTTTCAGTAGCATCATCCCAGTTTACAGTAAATTTCATTGCTTCTGCCAGGAAGCGAAGGGGGACATACATCCGTTCATCTGTCTCGTCAATGAATGTTTTTGTGTCCATGTTATAAAGGGTAGGAATAGCAAAATCAGGCAGAACAAATAATTGATTAGAACCATCCATGACCAGATAGGAAGTGTTATTTTGATCCGTAATGGTTGCACTCTGCTGGGCTTCGTTAAAGTTAACTTTACAGCCGAAATACTCTGTAATAAATCGAACAGGAACAAAAGTACGGTCGTCCTTTTCCTGTATCCGTCCCATATCAGCAGGAATCTCTAGCGTGGTTCCGTCCAGAGTAATCATTTGTGCTGCTGCAAATGCGTTAGCACAGGGAAGTAACAAGGAGCAAATTAATAGTGTGGATAATAATAATTTCTTCATAGAAAGTTCCTCCATTTTCTTTGGTGGATTCAGTATACCACATGGGAAGAAAGAAAGCAAGACCCTGTTTGAAAAAAAGGAAATGGGCAATGGAAATCTCTTGACAGAATGGGGGTTTTATGGTATTGTAAATGGCGTACGATAAGGGAGGGGACTTGTCTGTGGTATCGCAGACGGAGTCTTTCTTTTTCTTGTTTTATGTAAGGAGGAGACCAATGAAACTTTGGGAGCTTTTTGTCTTGGCATTAGGTCTTGCTATGGATGCCGGAGCCGTTGCGATCTGCAAAGGTCTTTCGGTGGATAGAGTGAGACCAAGCCATCAATTTAAGGTTGGTTTGTATTTTGGCGGATTCCAGGCGATTATGCCGTTAATTGGATATTTTTTGGGAGTACAATTTCAAAATTTGATTCAAAGTATTGATCACTGGATAGCCTTTGTGCTGCTTTCCCTGATTGGAATCAATATGATTCGTGAGGCTTTAGGGGAAGAAGAAAATATTGATGGCTCCTTTGAGTTTAAAGCCATGTTTCCGCTGGCAATTGCTACCAGTATTGATGCTCTTGCGGTTGGGGTAACTTTTGCCTTTTTAAAGGTTCAGATTCTGCCTGCAATTTGTTTTATTGGAGCGGTAACCTTTTTGATTTCAGTGCTGGGGCTTAGAGTAGGAAATGTCTTTGGGTGCAAGTATAAAGCCAAAGCGGAGGTGTTTGGTGGCCTGGTTTTGATTTTTATCGGTTTGAAGATTTTGCTGGAACACTTGGGAATATTTTAAAAAACAAAGTTTCGTCAGGAGGTGCGACAGATGCTATGCTGTAAGTGTAAGAAGAATTTAGCTGTGGTCTACATCAGCCGGATGGATGAAGATGGAAAGCCGGTCAACGAGGGATATTGTTTGACCTGTGCCAAAGAGCTGAATATTGGACCCGTCAATGAAATGATGGAAAAAATGGGAATCAACCCAGAAGAGATGGATGGACTTAACAAAGAAATGTCTGCCATGATGGAAGAGATGGGAGATCAGTTCCCGGAGGGGATCATGAGCGGAGAAATGGACGAAGAGGATGAGGACGAGGTTGAGCAGATGAGCCGAAGCATGCAAAAGAATCCTTTTGAAATGATAAACCGTATCTTTGGCGGAGGAAAACAAGCCGACGCGAATGAAACAGATGCCGGACAAAATGAAGAAAAAAAAGAAAAGGGAAAGAACAAAAGGGAGAAGAAAAAGAAGAAACATCTGGATATGTATGCTGTGAATCTGACCGAAAAGGCCAGAAACGGCTTGATTGATCGAGTGGTTGGACGAGATGTGGAATTGGAACGGACCGCCCAGATTTTAAATCGGCGCACCAAAAATAATCCTTGCTTGATTGGGGAACCCGGTGTTGGAAAAACCGCCATAGCAGAGGGTCTTGCTCTGCGGATTGTCAAAGGAGAGGTGCCTGCGAAACTTCTTTCCTACGAGATTTATTTGTTGGATATGACTGCTGTGGTGGCAGGAACACAGTTTCGGGGCCAGTTCGAGTCCCGGCTTAGGAATATTATCGAGGAAGTCAAGCAGTTGGGTAATGTGATTCTGGTTATTGACGAGATTCATACCATTGCCAAGGCAGGAGATGCTGAGGGTGGGATGAATGCCGGAAATATTTTAAAGCCAGCTCTATCCCGTGGAGAAATCCAAGTAATTGGTGCAACCACGATTGAAGAATATCGAAAGCATATCGAAAAGGATGCCGCATTGGAGCGTCGGTTCCAGACCATCATGGTTGAAGAACCATCGGTGGAAGAAACGGTAGAAATTTTGAAAGGAATTAAGGAGTATTACGAGGACTATCATAAAGTTCGTATTTCTGACGAATTGATTCGTACCGCCACTGTCTTGGCAGAGCGGTATATCAATGACCGATTTCTGCCGGACAAAGCCATTGATGTTATTGATGAGGCTGCCTCGAAAGCAAATCTTGATAATATCGACTTAGTTACCATTGAGAAGTTGAAAACAGAAGTCAAGACCGTGGACGAAGCGCTGGAACAGGAAAATGCTACTGTATCGGATTCCATTGAAGAGTTTCAACGGGTTGCAGATTTAAAGAGTCAAAAATGCAAGCTGGAAGAGCAAATTGCTGAGCTTGAAAAAAAGCCTATGCAAGAGCTGACCGTAGATGACATCGCTGCTGTCATTGAGCTTTGGACCAAGATTCCGGTGAAGCATATCAGTGAATTCGAAACCAGCCGTCTTATTAACTTAGAGGAAAGGCTCCATCAACGTTTGATCGGGCAGGATGAGGCAGTAAATTCTGTCAGCCGAGCCATTCGCAGAAAGCGGGCAGGAATCAGCTTGAAACGCAGACCGGTTTCCTTTATTTTCGTTGGACCAACCGGCGTTGGTAAGACAGAACTGGTGAAGCAGATTGCACGGGAAGTATTCGACGGGGAAGAAGCTCTGATTCGGCTGGATATGTCCGAGTATATGGAGAAACATTCTGTTGCAAAATTGATTGGTTCTCCTCCCGGCTATGTGGGATATGATGATGCGGGTCAGCTAACCGAAAAAGTGAGAAGAAGACCGTATTCCGTGATTCTATTGGATGAAATCGAAAAGGCACATGAGGATGTATTTAATATTCTACTCCAGATTTTAGATGACGGAAGAATTACCGATAGCCACGGGAAGACCGTTTCCTTTGAGAATACCATTATTATTATGACTTCCAATGCAGGAAGCGACCAGCGTTCTAATGTGGTTGGTTTTGGCGAAGAGGAAGAGGCAAAAGATATTAAGGTAGAACGTGCTCTGAAGGAATTGTTCCGTCCAGAATTTTTAAATCGTGTGGATGAGGTTGTTCATTTCCGCACTTTGAAAGAGGAAGAATTACTGAAGATTATTGATTTGATGTTGGTTGACCTAAAGATAGGCCTTGGAGAGAAGGAGATTTCCCTGAATGTTACTCAGGATGCGAAGAAGCTCATTTTGAAGAATGCTTATCAAAAAGCCTATGGTGCCCGTCCCTTACGGCGATATATCGAACGATATATTGAGGATGGCCTTGCACAAAAACTAATTTCTGGGGAACTTTCGTCTGGTTCATCTGCGACCGTAGAGGTGGAAGAGGATGAACTAAAAATTACTGTTACTGTATAATAAAAAGCTGCATCAGTTTTGATGCAGCTTTTTTAAATCACTTCTTTTTTTTATCTAGTTCCTTCACGGAAAACCCTTCTTTTTTGTTTACATACATAGCAACAACGCCGATTAAAACCGCAACAGATGCAATCGCAATAACAACTGGATAAAATTTATCGGCCAGGAATAGTGCAATTGCTTCCCCGGTGGGACCGCCAATACAAATTGCAACGATAAAGGGAATAACTGGTAAAACCCCGGCAAAGAATCCAACAAACATCACAATTCCGTATAATTTATTTAGAACATTATAAATCTTTTCTCTCATGATTCTCTCCCCTTCTTTACATTCCAAAGATAGGCAACCAACCTGCCAGAACAAACACCGATAAAATATAATGAATAATGATCCACACAGTACAGTTTTTCAAGGTAGGCTTAAGTTCCGCTTCCGCAATTCCCATTCCAACATAAACACAAGCACAGTAAGGAGGCGTTACGCCATGCATTGCGCCACAAACACACGGAAGCATTGCTGCTGCAAGCAAAGGATTCCCTCCGGCAGCGGCCAGAACACTAATAATGATTCCGCCGAAAATTTTAACTTGCGTCGAACCGGGAAGTAACATACCAAGAATTGCAGTAAACAGGGGAAGAATCAAAATCAAAGCAAAATAAGGCATCTGAAGGTTGCTTAAAAATTCCCCGATAGCAACCTCTACCTGAATTTCCGCCAAGACATTGCTCAGAAAATAAGCAAACATTACCAGCGCTGAGGTAGGAATCACACTCATCATTCCTTTGCAAATGGAATCATAAGCAAACTTAGGGGTAATCTTTTTAATTGCTTCCTTTCCTGAAAGCAAAATACCACACACGACAATCAAAGAGGGGATGAACAAAAGAATACTATCAGAAAACCCTTTTGCGCCGGCACCAAGTCTGCTCTCAAAAAAGGCATCATAGCAATTTGTTAGAGCAAAGGGCAAAAAGACAATAATGGGCAAGAAAATGGCCTTCCAGCCTCGTTTTAAGGAATCCCAAAGGCCGGGAATTTCCTCCTTTTTCATCGGCTCTACCTTATAATACCGACACATAAAATACAAAGTTACAATTCTCTGCAAAATAAACCAGATTGAAATTCCCCAAAGAACCATCCAGAACTGGGACATGGTGTAAGTATTTGGATATAAGCCGTCCAGAATTGCAAATGCAATCGCAATCATCCCTGCCGGAGGAATCATATTCCCCATGGTGCTGGCATGAGCTTCCACATTGGCGGCAAGATGTGCCGGAAATCCCGTCTTTTTCATTGCAGGAATGGTAAACACACCAGTGGTTGCTACATTCCCGGGTCCGCTTCCGGACAACGAACCCATATAGGTGCTTCCGATAATCGCAACAAATCCGGCTCCGCCTCGCAATCGGCCAAAGATTGAAAGAATAATGGCAATACAGTCATCAATGACACTTGTTTTGGATAGCAACATTGCAGATACTACAAAAACGATAATGACATATAGACTAGACTCTGTCATCGCCTCCCAGATATACTGCCAGATGTTGCCCCATGTTCCGGTAAGTGCAACAATCACAACGAATGCTGCAAACATACATTCGTGCAATGGTCTTTTTAGGAGAGTAAATCCTACAATTGCAACAACAAAGACCACGGCAAGATAGAGAAACTCTATCGGCATAACAACACGACCTTTCTTTTTATGAAAAAATTTTTATATTATTTTTCTACATTGTAGTAAACAGATCCATCAGCTCCCGCATGGGTTCTGTCAAATACTTTTCTTTTCGATGTGCAATCACAAGAACACGTTTAGGAAGTTCTTGTACAAATGAGAAAAATCGAATGTCTCGTTGCATCCGTGCTGATTTTTGTATTCCCATGGGAACAAGGGCACAGCCTACACCCGCTGCAACCATTTCTAACTGAGCAACCAGACTTTGGACAACAACTGCTGTTTTTAATTCTAGATGATTTTGATAACAAAGAGTACGCAATTCCTTTTGCATAGACAAATGTTCCGGAAGCATCACAAAAGATTCTCCATCCATCAAAGAAACATCAATGGCAATTCCGTTTTTGACACTTTTCGACAGACGATAATCCAACTCCGAGTATTTTTTTACTGCCACCCCAACTGATTCCTCCATCACCACTTCGTATCGAAAAATACGTTCATCAATCGGTAAGGTTGTCAGGCAAAGGTCAAACTCATTTTTCTCAGCAGCCTCCTGCAGTTCTCGGGTTGCCATCTCTTGAATCACTAATTGCATGCCCGGATATTGTTCCTTGAACTTTTTTACAATGGCAGGCATCATGGTAGCACATCGAAATGGCGAGGTTCCAAGGATAATTGATCCGGATTTATAATTTGTAACATCATGAATACGATTCTGCATATCCTTTTCGAGATCAAGCATCTTCTGTCCTGTTTCGAGATATACTTTTCCCGCATCGGTTAAACGAACTCGGCCGTTTGCTCGTTCAAAGAGCTCCACACCTAATTCCTTTTCAATCTTCTTAATATATTGGCTTAAAGACGGCTGAGAAATCTGTAAAAACTCTGCCGCTCCGGAAAAGGAACCCATATTGGAAAGGGTTACCACATACTTCATTTGTTTTAAATTCATTATAATCATTCCTTTATATGAATCATAACGATTTAATTATATACCATTCTCTTTCTTTTGTCAATATGTTTTTATAAAAAACCGACATCAAGATGATGTCGGTTTCGTGTTATTTTGTGCGTTGCAAATCCAAATGCAGTGTATTCATTACATTGCCGTTTACGTCTTTAATAATTAACTCGTTGGTAATTCTTCGCACTGCATCAAAGATGGTTTCCTGATCTTCAGCAATTAAGGTAAATCTGCCAAAATGTTGACCTAGTGTTCCAATATGTTTGGGAAGTAAGGTGTCGCCTACTTGATAATATTGAATAAAATCTTGCAGGCATGGAAGTTTCTTTAACTCCTCCAATCCTTCAATGGTTCCAATTGTACCCTCCCAAAGAGGAACCATCAACTGTGCACCAATTTTGTTATTGCAATTTACATCAAACTTTTGCAGTTCTGCATCAGTGCACATCTCTTCGCCCAGAGCAAAACGAATCATCATTTTCATATCATTAACACCCATTAGGGGGTTCGTCAATTTAAAGAGCATACCGCCACTTAAACGATACCCCATCTCGTGGAAGTATATCTTTCCGCGATAGGGAAGTGCCTGGAAGAAGGCTGTTCCGTTTTTCAGTCCCATATTCTTCAGCATCTGCCGCACCTGCTTGTCCATGTGTGCCATGTAATATTCCGAATACTTAGATGGTGCATAGGTAAAGTGGCTGATAAGACTCCGTTTTTCAATGGGATCCGCCACGTAGGTGTCCATCAAAAGATAAGGATATGCCTCTCCGTTTTTCAGAAGATACCGGGCACCGAATAATTCTCCGCCATTATCAATATACTTTTCTACCACAATGCGTTTGCAGGTAGAATATTCCATGGCATACCGACATGCTTCCCGAAGAGAAGCAACATCTGTTGCTACAGAAATACCATTGGAGCTATGCCCGTCTACCGGCTTTACAATGACCGGAAAATCTACTTCTGCTAACTCTTCGTCGGTAGAATTTTCATCTACATAGAAGCGTTTTGGACAATCTACACCGTTGTCAACACAGTATTGCTTGAATTCATCCTTGTTGGCACATCTGTCCCACACTTCCATATTGGTATAGCAGGGGAGACCTGTTTTTTCGCAAAGCCGAATCAGATTCCGAACATTAAATTCGCTGGGTCCACAAAAAACACCATCAATATTTCTTTCTTTGATCAATTCTGCCAATCCATCCAGGTCTGTGGTGCTAATCGAGGCAGTTTCGTCTGCGATTTCCTTGGCAACTCCACCTTCTAAATAATCTGTAACAATGGTAACAACATCCATTTCCTTGGCGTTCTTTACCAAATCCAATGTTGCGGAGGTTCCACCTAATACCAAAAGTCTTTTTCCTTCTACTCCCATTTTTCCTTTGTCTCCTTATGATTTAATACATAAATTATAACATCCGTATTGTCGAAAAGCAAGATGTAAATAAATTTTAAATAATAAAATGTTGATTTAATGTTTCAAATATAGTATAATAAGGGAGAATTTGAAAAGGAGATGTTAAAAATGCTGATCTCAGTTGCAATTCCTTGCTATAAATCCGAAAAAACGCTTCAAAGAGTGGTAGATGAAATTCGGCAGGTTATTACGAATGCGCCAGGATATGATTATCAAATTATTTTGGTGAATGACTACCCTTTTGACAACACCTTTACCCTCATCAAAAAACTGTGTGATGAGGATGCCAAAATTACCGGCGTAAATCTTTCCCGGAATTTTGGGCAGGCTTCTGCTAAGATGGCGGCTATTCCTCATGCACAGGGAGACGTTCTTGTTTTTATGGACGATGATGGGCAGCATCCCGCTAATGGTATTATTCCGCTGGTTGAGAAAATTCAAGAAGGTTATGATGTGGTTTATGCCCATTTTAAGAGTAAGCAACATAGCTTGTTTAAGCGGGTAACCAGCAAAATTACTGCGAAGATTTCTGAGTTTAATGGAACACGGGTTAAGGGTGTTCATGTTTCCAGCTTTTACGCTATCAGCCGCTTTGCTGTGGATTGCTATCAGCATTATGATAGTCCCTTCCCCTCTATGATGGGTTACCTAAACACCATGATTGGCAAGGTAACTGACATAGAGATGCCCCATCGTGCAAGGTTGGAGGGGACCTCGAATTATTCCTTAAAGAAGCTTCTTTCTCTCTGGTTGAACGGTTTTACTAACTTCTCTGTGAAACCTCTTCGAGTTATTCTTTCCCTTGGTGCCATCATTGCCTGTTCTGGATTTTTGTTGGGGCTTTACATGGTCATTCACAAGCTGATCAATCCTGCCGTAGCTGCAGGCTACACTTCTACTATGGCAGTACTGCTCTTCCTTGGAGGTTTGATTTTGGTAGCGTTAGGTTTCATCGGGGAATATGTAGGTAGAATCTACATGACAGTCAGCAATTTGCAGCAGTATCGCGTCAGAGAGGTCTATCCTAGCGATTATAAATAAATTGATAGCCGGAAGCGTTGCCTTCCGGTTATCTTTTTTCGTCATAGAGTGTCGTCTCATTGCATATATTGAACCATAACATTGTTCTTTAAGAACAAATTGTATGGGAGGCAATCTATGTGAGGTGTTATATCGAAGAAAGAACGGTGGAGCTTGCCAATTATATCATTGAGCACAAGTGTACTGTACGAGAAGCAGCCAGAAGATTTGGGATTTCTAAATCTACCGTACATAAAGATGTAACGGAGCGTTTGGTAAAAATTAACAAGCGCTTAGCAGAGCAAACTCGTGAAATACTTTTAGAAAACAAGCAGGAGCGTCATATCCGGGGTGGAATTGCCACGCGGGAGAAATACCTAAAAGAACAGTTGTCCGCTAAGAAAGTTTCAGGACTAACGTAATAGAATAAAGATTCTCTCAGAGGAGTGCTGTTTAATAGCTAACCTCTTTTGAACCACACGATTAGTTATATAAAAGACCTCCGGATGTTCCGGAGGTCTTCGCTTTGTAATCATCAATTGCTTTGCTTTGGTTTTAAAGAAAAATACAGACAGATAAGCGCTACAAGATTTTTAATGATATTCATCAACAATGTTATGTATGCCAGTCCCCAGATGCCATGCTGAGAGGAGAGGTAGTAGGCCGCTGCAATATAGCAGGCTCCCCAGATACATTCAATGGAAGTATGAAGTCTTGTTTTTCCTTGAGAGAGGAGCACTACCATAAATAAGGATGCAAGAAATCCTAGAATCAATCCCAAATTCACAATGTAGTTGTATTGCATGATTTCGTTATAAAGAGAGGGATAGAAGAGCCTGATATAAATCGGTGTTCCCACGATACAAATTCCATAGAAAACGCCACCCAGTAAAAAGGCAATGCCAATGAATTTGAAAAGTACCTTTCTGGATAAAACAGCATCTTTAACGGTCAGATAGGACATAATCAGGGTATTAATCGGCTGAATCAACATCTGCATGGTTTTGGCAATCAAGGATACTACATGATACTGGGTTACAACGCTTGCATTGATTGTTTGTTTTAGAATTACCTTATCAAACTGAAGAACACAATCCCGCACCAAGGTTGAAAGTGCAATCATGGTGATGGTGTTGTAAATGATAGAGGGAGATAGCTTCTTGCTCTCTTTTTTGAAAATAGAGCCTTTCCATAGGGTGTACAGTAGAGCAAAGGCCTCGCCGGTTACGAAGATTAGCAGCCAGTTTTGGGTTAGAACGAAAAGACCGAGTCCCAAAAGGTAGCCGACACTGATGATACAATAGTAGAGAAAGTATTCCTTGAATTTAAGGGTTAAACGAAACTCTACTTGTGCGTAAGAGCGAAGTAGGTATAGAATAGAAAACAATCCATAAAAAATAGGAAAGAAAACGGAGGAAGAATCTGGTAAAGCAATTAATCCACAAGCGATTGCAGAGAGGACAGAGGACAGGAGGATAACGCGAGAATAATCTCCATTGGATGCATCGTGTGATTTTCTAATGACTAACCGCGTGTTGCTTAAAGTACTACCAAATGCCTGAGGAATAATATAAATAAAACCGATAAAATATAGAATTTCTCCTGTGATTGCATCACCATAAAAATGGGTGATAATGGGATAAATAACAATTTGCAAAATGATATTCATCACAACTGTTGCCATTACGGTATAAAAAAAATCGCCAGCAATTTTAAAGGATTTTTTATTTAGCATGAATCTTCCCTCGATTTTCCATAATTAATGAAAAAATTCTATCATGTTTTTCAAGGAAAGTCAAGAAAGGGAATGCTGAAAGAAGGAACAAAACATACCTGCTAAAGACAAAAGGTCTTTTTTGTCTATATTTTCTATTGCTTATTTCATGATTCTGTTGTATAATTACGATAATATAGGCAAAATGGATATTTATGGTCTGTAAGAGAGTTTGGACAAAAGAAAATAGAAGGGAAGCGGGATTTGATGATACCTTTTAATAAACCTAGCATTCGGGAAAATGAGAAAAAGCATATGGCTCAGGCAATTGCAAACTTAAAATTGTGTGGCGACGGCGCATATACTAAAAAAGTATATGAGATCTTTGAGGAGAAACTTGGTATCACACAGATGCTACTTACCACCTCATGTTCTCACGCACTTGATATGACGGCAATTTTGGCTGGATTTCAGGAGGGGGATGAGGTAATTGCTCCGTCATATACCTTTGTATCTACTATAAACGCTTTTGCTCTTCGCGGAGCAAAGCCGGTTTTTTGTGATGTGGAAAAGGAAACCATGAACATCGATGCCAATAAAATAGAAGAATTGATTACACCAAGAACTAAGGCAATCTATCCGGTGCACTATGCGGGAGTTCTTTGTGATATGGATAAAATAAACGCCATTGCGAAAAAACATAATCTTCTTGTTATTGAGGATGCAGCTCAGGCGGTTGGTTCTGTTTACAAGGGAACTCAGCCTGCAGGAACCATTGGTGATATGGGGTGCTTCAGCTTTCATGAAACCAAGAACTATGTGATGGGCGAGGGCGGCGCTATTGTTGTGAAGGACAAGGAGTTGTTCAAAAAAGCGGAAATTATTCGGGAAAAGGGAACTGATCGAAGCCAGTTTATCCGGGGTGAAGTGGATAAGTATACATGGAAGCTGGTGGGTTCGTCGTTCCTGCCTTCTGATGTATTGGCGTCCATCCTCTACGGACAGATGGAACGGTTTGATGAAATTATGGATGCTAGAATGAATGTGTGGAATTCCTATTATAACGGGTTTGCTGATTTAGAAAAGGAAGGAAAGCTTATTCGTCCCTTTATTCCGGAATACTCAACTCACAATGCCCACATGTTTTATATTTTCTTGCCCACCAAGGAAATTCGGGATAACATGATTACCACTCTTCGGGAAAAAGGAGTTCAATCGGTATTTCACTATATTCCGTTACATACCTCCCCGATGGGTAAGCAACTTGGTTGTGATAAGAGTAATCTTCCTGTTACTGAGGAATATGCTGACAGACTTCTTCGGTTGCCCTTGCATGCAGAGCTGACCGAGAGTGATGTTGCTATGATTATCGAAAAGGTAAAGGAAGTTCTGTAATGAAAAAACTTGTTATTATCGGAGCTAACAGCTTTCAAAATAAGTTGATATTAAAAGCAAAGGAATTAGGGTACGAAACCCATGTCTTTGCATGGGAATGCGGTGATGTCGGTGAGAAAACAGCAGATGTTTTTTATCCGGTCAGCATTATCGAAAAGGATGAAATTCTCCAAAAATGTCGAGAAATCAATCCGGATGGCATTTGTACCATTGCATCAGACCTTGCCGCAATTACGGTGAATTATGTGGCAGATAAGATGGATCTCACCTGCAATCCTCCGGAAATTATTGAGCAGTGTACCAATAAGTATGCTATGCGGAAGTGCTTTTCGGATGCTGGGATTCCATCTCCCAAGTTTACCAGGACTGATTGTTTCAACGATGTGGTAAGAGAAATGGAATTTCCTTTAATCGTAAAGCCCACGGATCGTTCTGGAAGTCGGAGTATTACCAAGGTATACAAGGAAGAAGAACTACAACCAGCCATTGATAGAGCGGTTCAGGATTCCTTTGAGAATATGGCGATTGTGGAAGAGTATATACAGGGTGATGAGTACAGTTTAGAGAGTATCTCCTATCGAGGAGAACATCATTTTCTAACCATTACAAAAAAATATACTACCGGGGAACCGAATTTTATTGAAACGGGGCATGTGCAACCTGCCGAGTTATCTCCTGAAATGCAAGCGAAAGTAAAGAAGATGATATTTTCGGCATTAGATGCCCTGGGCGTTCAAAACGGAGCCGGCCATGCGGAGTTCCGGGTTGATGAGAAGGGGAATGTCCGGATTATCGAAATCGGTGCCAGAATGGGCGGTGATTGTATCGGTTCAGATTTGGTACAGCTTTCCACCGGCTATGATTTTGTTAAAATGGTGATTGATGTTGCTTGTGGAAAGGCACCGGATTTTACCCGGGCAGAAAAGACTTACCGAGCAGAGATTCGATTTCTGTTTGGAGAAAACGATTTGGAAGAATTAGATAGAATTAAGCAAGAAAGTCCGGAGCGGATTTACTTTATTAGTGATATAGAGAAGAATGACACAGTTCAGGATAGTTCAACCCGATGGGGTTATTATATCCTGATTGATTAAAGGGAGGGTAAAATTCATGAAAGGTATTATTTTAGCTGGGGGTAAGGGAACAAGACTTTATCCCATGACCAAGGTGGTTTCCAAACAATTGTTGCCCATTTATGATAAGCCGATGATTTACTATCCTCTTTCGGCATTGCTTCTTGCTGGAATCCGTGAGGTGCTGATTATTTCTACCCCCGATGATATCGGGATGTATGAAGAACTTCTCGGCGATGGAAGTCGATTGGGAATTCGGTTAGAATACAAAGTTCAGCCGGAACCCAAAGGACTTGCCCAAGCCTTTTTGCTGGGTGAAGAATTCATTGGCGATGATAGTGTTTGCCTGATTTTAGGTGATAATATTTTCTATGGACAGGCGTTCTCTATGTTCTTAAAACGTGCTATGGATAGCTTGGGGGATGGAGCGGTTATCTTTGGTTATCCGGTAAAAGATGCCACTGCCTTTGGCGTTGTGGAGTTTGATAAAGATGGAAAGGTAATTTCCCTAGAAGAAAAGCCGGCTCACCCAAAATCTAATTACGCAGTGCCAGGGTTATATTTCTACAGCAATGATGTCATTGAGATTGCTAAGAATGTAAAACCCTCTGCGAGAGGAGAGTTGGAGATTACAGCTGTCAACAATGAATACCTAAATCGAGATAAGCTGAAGGTAACACTCATGGGTCGAGGGATGGCATGGTTGGACACCGGTACGCCTCAGGGAATGCTCCAGGCAAGTTCCTTTATCCAGACGGTACAGGATATGCAGGGATTCTATATTTCCTGTTTAGAAGAGATTGCATGGCGACGCGGATTTATTGATGATGACCAATTAAGAAAACTGGGCGAAGAGTTAAATATGACAGAATATGGAAAGTATATACTTTCGCTGCTCGATTAACAATTTTCTTGGAGGAATGGGAGGAATAGTATGAAAGTCTTAATTACGGGTGGAGCGGGATTTATTGGCGGAAACTTTGTTCATCATATGGTCAATAAGTACCCCGATTATAAAATTATTGTAGTAGATAATCTTACTTATGCGGGAAATCTTGCAACCTTAAAGCCAGTTTGGGATAAGATAAAGTTTTATAAAGCAGACATTGCTGAACGGAAAGCAATTTACGAGATTTTTGAGACAGAAAAACCTGATATTGTGGTAAACTTTGCCGCGGAATCCCACGTAGATCGATCCATTGAAAGTCCGGAGATTTTTCTCCAGACCAATATTTTAGGCACTCAGGTTCTAATGGATGCCTGCCGTACTTATGGTATCACTCGGTATCATCAGGTCTCAACTGACGAAGTATATGGAGATCTTCCTCTTGACAGACCGGATTTATTTTTCACCGAAGAAACGCCGATTCATACATCTAGCCCCTATAGCTCTTCCAAAGCCGGAGCAGATTTGTTGGTTTTGGCCTATCACAGAACCTTTGGACTTCCTGTTTCTATTTCCAGATGTTCCAATAACTACGGGCCCTATCATTTTCCGGAAAAACTGATTCCTTTGATGATTGTCAAGGCTTTGGCGGATGAACCGCTCCCTGTATATGGAGAGGGAATCAATGTACGTGATTGGCTTTATGTGGAGGATCACTGCCGGGCAATTGACTTGATTATTCATAAAGGTAAGGTAGGAGAGGTTTATAATGTTGGTGGTCATAACGAAAAGACCAACATCTATATTGTAAAAACCATTTTGGATGTGTTAAAAAAGCCTCATTCTTTGATTACCTATGTAACGGACAGAAAAGGGCATGATCTTCGTTATGCGATTGATCCAACCAAGATTCATCAAGAACTGGGTTGGCTTCCTGAGACTAAATTTGATGATGGAATTTTAAAAACAATTCAATGGTATCTTGACAATCGTCAGTGGTGGCAGGATATTTTAAGTGGTGAGTACAAGAACTTTGAAAAAACCATGGAGATGTAATTATGCAGCGAAACAAATATGGACTCCTGAAAATAGGAGTCCTTTCCGCCTTTATGATGCTTATTATCATGTTGCCGTCTATGCTTCAGAATCACGGCATTTATATTATTCGTGGCGACTATGTAGACCAGTATATTCCGCGATTAATTCGTTCCAGAGAAATCTTGACCAGCGGAGGCGCAACATGGGATTGGTTTAACTTTTTAGGTTCTTCCTTTAATAAAATTAATATTTTGTTTTCCACTAATGTTGTGTGCCTGCTTTTCCCCAGTAGATTGATTCCATACGCAGTAACTTATATGCATTTGATTCGGGTGGCCCTGATTGCCATGGCTGCATATGCGTATTTGCGGAATATGGTGAAAGAGGAGAAGAACGCCTTTTTAGGTGCGTTGCTCTATACGTTTTCATCTTATACCTTTATTAATTTGGAGTTTATGCAGTTTCTAGAGGCTCTATGGTCCTTTCCGCTTCTACTTTTGGCGGCAGAAAAGATGTTTAAGGAGGAAAATTACAAGTATCAATTGATATTAGCAGTTTTTCTCTCCTGTGCCATTAGTTTTTACTTTTTTGTTTTTTCAACGTTGTTATTTGCTATTTATTTTTTGTGTCGGTTTTTCTTATCCGAAGAATGGAAACCGAGACGAACTGCTAGATATTTCTGGCTTGCCGTAGCAGAATACTTCCTTGGTTTTCTTTGTGCTTTTTTGATTTTTGCTCCGTTTCTTTACGGACTATTTCATTCTTCGGGATCTACAAACAGAATTGGTAATACAGATAGGTATTTCATAGAATATTTTTTCGATTTAAACTTGGTTTCTAGGACTTTTTCCTTTTTTGTTCCGGGGGCCAGTAATCGATTTGGTTCTTTTGGAAGCTCCAATTGGAACTCCAGAGGGGCCTATCTACCTGTGTTTGGCATAGCTTTTGTTTTGGCGGGATTTTTGAAAAAAGACACCCCAAAATGGTTGAAAATCTTATCAGTTTCCGGTGTTGCCTGTGTTTTTGTTCCTCTTATTTGCTTGATTTTTAATATGTTTTCTTCTTCTTATGCAAGGCATGGTTATGGGTCGGTTTTGTTTTTCGTCCTGGCTACCATTTTGTTTCTGGAAAATTATGATGATAAAACAGCGAAGAAGAGTGCTTGGGTGACGTTTGGTGGTCTTGGACTATTATTGTTGCTTTACTATTTGGCTGATTTCCTAATTGGTAATCATCCGGATTTATTCTATATTATCCATAGCAGAAAAGGAGAGGAAGCTGTAGAACAGACGTTCCGCATTTATATCCTTATTGCAGCGGCGGTTTTCTATCTGGCTTTATTTGGATTTATTTATTCAAAAAGAATTCGACGATGGATTGTTCCTGTGGTAGTCCTGATGATTATGGCCTATGGTTGTTCTTATACTACCATGAATTTACGAGGTGATTTTCTTCTGGATTACTATCCGGAATCTACCATAGATTTAAAAACTCAGGTAGAACGGTATCTAATTAAGGTTCCGGAAAAGGAAGAAGGAATGGATTACCGAATTGACTCTCCCAAACAGCTCCGGAATTATACCTATGCAATCAAGCAACCATCGATTTCAATTTTTGAAAGTGTAAGAAGTACCTATGCAGACGAACTTGCTGGGTATTTGAACTACTTTGTTGGCGGAGTACATGTTTTTCCCCAGGATAGTGATAATGAAACCCGGACACTTTTGGGAGTAAAATATTATTATAATACTTATCCGCAGGATGGCGTTCCTGTTCCCGAGCATTTCTCTTATGTAAGATGCGAAGACGATGTAGAGATTTATCAAAACGACAATTTTATTGGCATGGGATTTTCCTATGATTCTTATCTGACCCGAACCGAATTTAATCAGATTGCTGAATCAGGAGAAAACTGTGCAAAGCTTATGCTAAATACACTGGTGGTAGAGGACAAGGATGTGGAAAAAGTGAAAGATTTTCTTGTTCCCTATGAGAAAGGACAGCAGAGTAAGGATAGGATTTCCTTTGAGGAATTTAACATGACATCCGATGGCTTTTCTGCCCGTGTTGAGTTGGATGAACCGAAAGTGATGTACGTTGCTGCTCCTTATGAAGATCAAGGATGGACCGCAGAATGCAACGGAAAAAAGCTTGAATTTATGAAAGCAAATACGGGATTGATTGCATTTCTATTAGAGCCAGGAGAAAATGAGGTTGTTTTTCGGTATCAGTCTCCGGCAAACCGTATCGGCAGATATATTACCTGTGTTGGGTGGATTGCTCTTTTGGTATATGTGATGATTCGGGAAAAGAAAAAAATTGAGCAAATAAAAAAGATGTAGCCTTAGGGCTACATCTTTTTTACCACGGAAAGAGTTCCTCTCCCTTCACAAGAAAGGCACGTTTTGCCAGGTTTGCAAGGGGTGCATCTGAGAAAGAGTCGGAATAAAACTCATCAATTTCTCCTTTTGGAAAGGCATTGTAAAAACGCCGCACCTTTTCTGGCCCATGACAGTTGATGCCTTGATACATTCCTGTGTTTTTGTCAACACAGGAGGCTAATAAGTGCTTAATTTTCAATCTTTCGCAGGCGGGTTTTAGTAAGAAGAATGGAGAGGCGGAAATAATAACGTCATCCTCTTTTTGGCGAAGTAGATACCATTCCTGAATTTTATCTAAATGTTCATCCCAGAACTCCTCTACCCATTGAGTAACATCGGGAACATGAATTAAAAAACGATAGAACTTTTCTTTAAAATACGTTTTAGTACAAAGTCTAACAAGATATCCGCCGAATGCGGCAAGGCTCGGCAGAAAGGAAAGAGCTAACCGAGGCTTTTTGTGAAAACACCAGAGAATAAAATCCGCCGTACTGTCTCCGTCGTAAATTGTTTTATCAAAGTCATATACATTCATGAGATAGAACTCCTTTTTGTTATCGATTCCAGATTTGAATTTGAGCATTTTCAGGAAGAAACATGCCGTCTCCCTGGCGAATTCCATAGAAATTTTGAAAAGCATCGAAGTTGGAGAGAACCCGGTTTACACGAACCTTGTCCGGGGAGTGGGTATCAGTTTGAAGTAGATAGCGGGTATAGCTTTCGGTTGTTTTTGTTCGCCAGATGGAGGCGTATCCTAAAAAGAGGTCTTCTAACCGAGGATTTCCGCTTCCTGCCACATCCAGAAGACAGGACATTCCGGCAAGGTCTGCAATATTTTCGCTTAGGGTCAGTTTCCCATTAATGGAAACACCGGGAAGGGGTTCAATGGACGAATATGCCTTTTCCACATCGTTGCATATGTTAGAAAAGGCGATTTCATCTTCTGGTTGCCACCAGGGATTTAGATTTCCTTTTTCATCGAAGCGGGACCCTACATCGTCCAGAGCATGACTGATTTCGTGTGCAATGACCGACCCGATTCCGCCAAGATTTCGTTCCCGGCTGGCACTTGGCTGGTAGAAAGGCGGTTGCAGGATTCCAATAGGGATGGTAATGCTGTTGGTCGATGGTTCATACATAGCGTTGACAGTTTGAGGAACCATGTTCCATCGTGTGTTGTCTGGTTGACCTTTTTTTAGGAGTTCCGCACCGGTTTCATAGTATCGCTTGCAGTAGGTAACCCGATGTTCCAGAAGATTTCCACCTTCTTTGATGCTCCTAATCTGATAGCCATCATCGGGATAATCTTGAATATCTTCTGGGTATCCAACACGGATTTGTAAGTTTTCCAGTTTTTTTAGTGCAGCGGTTTTACTTTTGTTACTCATCCAGGTGTTTACACGAACCCGGTTCTGATAGGCGTCAAGAATTTCGCGTGTCATGGCTTCTATTTTTGATTTTTCTGTGGAAGAAGCGTATCGCTCTACGTAGAGAAATGCAAGATCCCAAGGGAGAAATTCTTCTACAAATTGGACGGCATAATCTGCCGGAGATGCATGAGTAACAGTGCCACTTAAGGTGTTTTGGTATTTCTGCCATATTGCAAATGCAGCGCTGTCTAAATAGAGAGACGAACCATCCATAACACTTGCGCGAAGATAGTCTTTTAGCAACTCCAGGTCTTCGGTTTCGAAAACCTGGTTTATTTTTTGAGCAAGAGTAATATCGTAGAATGCCAAGGACTTTGTATCGGGAAATCCAAGTGTCTTAACATAGGAGAGAAGGTTCAAAGAGGGAAAGATTTTCTTTATGCCGGATTCATCAAGAATGTGGTAATTTGAGTCAATGTTACGCTGTTCTTCTAAAGGCATGGTACTTTCCGCCAGAGAGACACAAAGAGCGGCGACCGCTCCGGCTCGGCTTTCAGCCTGATCGAATCCAAATAACGAAAAAAGATCGGTCAGATAGTTCTGATAGGCGGCCGAGATATTCTTGGCATTTCCGTCGTGAATTAGGTCAATGTTCATGCCAGTGTAGCACTCGGAAAAAGCAAGAATATATTTAGAGGAATCTAACGCGTTAATTTCAATCGAAAGAGGAAGTAATCCATGAAATCCACATTGCTCTAGGGAAGCCATAACGGAAAGAAGAGATTTGGTATCTTCGACAGAATCAATTAAAGATAGATATTCCATGGCAGGTTTTAAACCAAGGCTGTCCCGAAAGACGGTGTTACCTCCTGCGGCAAACACGTCTGCAATTTTTTGTTCACTGCTTCCTTTTGGAAAAACATCGCCTTCTTTATTTTTGCGTCGGTTAATGGAATAGATAATTTCTCCGGTTTCCTTCATGATGTTTCTACTAATTTGATGAGCATCAGACCAGGCGGAAAATCCAGTCGGAATTTCTGTGGAAGAAATCCACTCTTGATTGGCGTATTCATAGAAATCCTCAGTAGGACCGGTTAATCGGGCCGCCCGATCTGCAAGAAGTAGGGTTTGTTCCCGGGAAAGAGAATCTCCGGCACCCATATATCCATTTCCGTATCCTTTCACAATGCCGGCACTGGCTAGCCGATTAATCTCTTTCTCCGCCCATACAGGCGTGTCAAAAAAAATGAGATCTACATCTGTAGGCAAGGAGCGATTTGCAAGAATCCGGTTTAAAATTACGAAAGCTTCTACGCGGGAGAGTTTCTCTTGAGGTCGAAAGGTTTTGTCTTCGTAGCCCGTTATCATGCCCGCAGAAACGGCAGAAGCAATTTCTCTGGTGTAGGAGGAAGAAATCTTTTCGGCATCACGAAATTTACGAAGTATTTTTGTATCAATATTCGAGGTGTCCATACCAATCGACCGAATAAATAAAGCAACAGCTTCTTCACGGCTGATAAAACCTTGTTCTTTGCGAATATAGTTTTCGTCCGTTATAGCATAATCGGCAAAAGAAAAGGGAGTGGAACAAAGAATCAATCCGGATACTAAAAGCATAGCCAGAAACCGTTTCATCTTGTTCACTCCTTTTCGATTAAATATCATAGCGGGGGAAAAACTTCCATAAAATTAATAGTAGAGTAAAGTATAGCACAGTTTGATACAATATGCAAGGAAGAAAGAAATAAATATTTTAAAAATTATTGTAAACCAATTTGGATAAAAATTAAGCGGAAAAGGTGCCGGAAAACCGTTGCCTGTGGAAAACTGTCTTTCCAACGGGTTTTTGACAGAAAAACCTGTGGAAAATGTGTATAACTCTGTGAATAACTATTAAAACCGAACATTTTTAGAGTGGATAACTTTTTTTGGAAAAAAACAAAAAAACTCTTTTATTACATTTCTGTTACAAATGGGTTTACATAATTCTTGATTTTTTTTCTTGACAAATTGGATATTTTAGGCATAGGCAACAATGCCACCAAAATTTTTTAAAGTTTCTTAATTTCTATCAGAGGAGTTTCCCTTTGAAAATCAATCGTGGCATAGCTTCGGCGAGTACTGCCCGGATTCAAAAACCAAATTCCGTCCCTCATTTCTAAAAATGGGGTATGGGTGTGTCCGAAGATACAGATGTCAGCAGAAACTTCCTTTGCTTTTTTTGTAAGAAGAGATAAAGAATGCTTTACCGCATACATATGACCATGGGTTAGAAAGATTTTCTTTTCGCCTAGGGTAAATAGCCGATCGGTCGGGACGTTTGTAACAAAGAAGTCATTATTACCAAGAACATAGGCGATAGGGAGCGTTGACCAGACACTTTCCATGTCGTCAATGTCCTGCTGAACATCACCGGCATGAATAATATAATTGGCATCGGATTCCTGATTCATAATTTTTAGAATACTGTCAAAGTCTTTATGAGAATCACTCATGACAACGGCTTTCATAATTATGTTCCTTTCACTTTTTTCTATAGTATAGCACAGAATGTTTTTTTTGTCACCAAAATTGTTGTTTATGCATACGGTATAAGGAGTAGAAATGAGGAGGAATACTATGAATTTAGAAGAGTTGTTAAAGAATATGAATCCACAAATGCTGACAAGTGCCATGAAGCAAATGGGGAAAATGGTTTCCCAGGAACAGATGGAGCAGGTACGGAAGATTATAACGGATGCAGACAAAGGAGAACTGAATCAGCGATTAAACCATCTAAGGGCGGAAGATTTGAAAAAGGAGTTAGAAAATAATCCGGCACTGGCAAAATCTTTAGCAAACAACCCAGAGGTTATGAAGAAGATTAATCAAATTTTTGGACAAAAATAAAAATCTGCAAGGAGGGAGTTCTGTGTCAGAAGAAGGAATGGATTTATCAGGGGCAGTGGATATGCTGAAAAATATGTTGTCAGGGGAAGATGGTCAGCAACAGATTCAGAACCTCCTCAACATGTTTCAGGGAAGTGAACCAGAAAATGGAAAACCCGGGCAAGCCACCGGCGGGATTGATCCGGAAAATGTAGAAATGATGATGAAAGTTCAACATGCCATGGAAATAATGAATCGACAAAAAGAGAATCAGCAAACAAAACTACTTGCGGCTCTGCGTCCCTTTGTAAAGCCGGAACGGAAAGAAAAGATTGATCACGCCATGAAACTACTGAAGTTCACCGGTTTATTTGAGATCATGCGCGAAGTGCAGGAGGAGTGATGTGATGTACCGACGATATCAACCGGGACCAAGGAATCAACTGCCCAAGCAGGGAAAACCTCCTGCCGGTGAGATGGAGAAGATAAAAAGTCAGGTACAGCAACGACCCAAAATGACGCAATGCCAGCCCATGAGAACTCTAAATACGTCTCCGGCCCCTAAGGTCAATCGTAATGAGAAGAATCAAAAGGGAAAGAATCCTATTTTGGATATCTTGCCGGCAGCGGTGTACAATCAGGAGACCAAGAAGATTCTTGGAATATTTTCTGCAGAGGACTTATTGCTTGTAGCTTTAATTTTTCTTCTCCTGGACAGCAAAGAGTCGGAAGACTCTGCTATTGTATATCTTTTGCTTTATGTGCTACTGTCTGACTACATTGATTTGTCATTTTTGTAGAGGAAAGAAAATTCGCAGAACCTCTTGATTTTTTTATAGAAATGAGATATACTAAGGCAAGAGTAATATTTCAAGAAAAGAGGTTTTGGTAATGCAAAAAGTTACTAAAGATATGATTATTATGGATGTGTTAAAATTAGATCCTGGTACTGCAGAGTTTTTCCTGGGGATTGGTATGCATTGTTTGGGTTGTCCCTCTGCCAGCGGTGAAAGTGTGGAGCAGGCATGTCAGGTTCACGGGGTAGATGCGGACGAGCTGGTTACCAAGATTAATGCATATCTGGAATCCAAATAAAGTCTTTTTAAAATTTTCCGATAAAATCAAAAAAACACTTGACAAATAGAGGGTAATTAGTTATAATAATTGCCGTCTGTTTGTTTTGTTTAGAGAGGAAGAAGCAAATGGAATGGAATCTGTTACCCATTTTGAATTGCGACGGAAAGCGGATGCCGATTGATGTTTCGCTGGAGTTAGAAACTACCGAAACGGATGACTTTCGTATTCTTGGGCAGGTAACCCTGCAAGGCGAAATTGTGAATGTGGGTGGTTCCTTAGAACTCTCGGCAGAAGGATGTGCGGAGTTGGAACGGGTTTGCGATCGTTGTGCAGAACCTTTTATCACCGAACTTCATTTTCCGGTAGAGGAACGGATGAAGAAGGTGGAGATGGGGGATTCTCAGCAAGAGGATCCAGACATTCTTTTTATCGAAGGAACCAGTGTTGATTTGGATGAACTTGCATACACTGGGTTGTGTTTGAATTTGCCGAGCAAGTCCCTTTGTAATGAGGATTGTAAGGGCATTTGTCCCATTTGTGGGCAGAATCGGAACCAACAAGTGTGTTCCTGTGATGATAGACCAACCGATCCTAGGTTTGATGTCTTAGATCAGCTATTATAAGTTGTAGAATATGCAAAGATTTTCTTTGTTCGGGAGGAGACTTCCAAATATTTCAGTAACCAGAGAAAGAGGTGTAATAGAACATGGCAGTTCCAAAGAGAAAAACTTCAAAAGCAAGACGCGATAAGAGAAGAGCAAACTGGAAGCTCAGCGCACCGGGTATGGTTGCATGCCCCAACTGTGGCGAGCTGAAGATGCCCCACAGAGTCTGCAAGGCTTGCGGAAACTACAAGGGCAAAGAGGTTGTGGCTGTTGAAGCGTAACAAGTACATTAAAACCCCGTCAAAAGACGGGGTTTTTCTTTTTTTCAAATTATCTGAATTTTAGTTGCTCAAAAAACTTAACAAACTAAATAAGCAGAAAATATCTCTCCTTTGTTGGGAGATGTTTTTATGTCTATAAGTGTATTTTTTATCTTTTTTGTATTGCATTTTAGAGGTAAATCACTTATAATTAAATTGGAAAATGTGATGGTACGGAAAATCCATATTTTTGCTAAAAACATCCATTGTTATTACTCTGGTTTTACAATATAATAGTGAGTAAGCGTATTATCGGATTTTGGATTTAAGGAGTGTTGTTCATGAGAATAAAAGGAATCTTGGTGTATATGCTATGCATTGTCATAGCGTTTGGTATCATGCCGGGAGTATCCGCTTTTGCAAGTGAAACAGGATTATACAGTTCTATTGAAGAAATTATGGGAGTGGATGAAGTTTCTTGTCAAGCTTATCAGCATCAGTTTATCGAAAGCTATTCCCATACCGATGCAGGACATTTCGAGAGAGAGGATTATCCTGGACGGGTAACGTATACGGCTGACGGAATGTCTTTCCCGGTAGGTAAAGTAACGCTTTGGAGGCTGACACCTTCGATTTCTCCTTTCTATGAAGAAAATGCAACGCTTTTTACTGCAAAATTTTTGTCAGAAAACGAAAGGTTTGAGTTTCAGCTTCAAAATCCTACTCAGGAAGGACGGGTTTATCTTTCTGTTACCCCCTCTTCGGTAAAAGCCAACGGAGCTGTTGTAACGAAAGAGATGCCGGCTGATTTGGGAACAGACTGGTTTGATCTTTTGGTTCACTCCACCACAACCGGACATAGGATTTTTGTTAGAAATACCTCCACAAATCAACAATGGAAATTATTGCTGAATATGAATGGATTCCGTTCCGGTTCTGTTGCAGCCGGAAAGCTTTGTGTTGCCGGAACTGCAAATACCGGATTTCTTGTAAAATCCATTGCGGTTTATAAAGAAGTGAAACAGTATCAATCTATAGAGGAAATTCTTGGCTCAAAGGTTTCTTCGACGTATGCCTTTGAGTTTGATAAAACCTTTGATACTACTGTTGCAAGTCCAACCAGGGCTGGAATTCGCTATCCTCAGGGGATAGATTTTACCGAGGACGGACTCACCCTTTCCGGTGTGGCCGATTCGACCAGTGCGAATAATTATGGCGTTTGGAACTTTATGGCATTTAATAAATGGTCGCCCCTGAATGAAAATAATCCATCGTCCACGGAAGAGTATGTAGGACAAGCCTTCTATACAAAGATAAAAGGGAAAATTAACTTCCAATTAAGAGCACCGGGTTCTGCCAGTGAACGGGTTTATATTGACTCCTACCCCGGTAAGAATCTTCATTGCTGGTCAAATAATGAAGTTATGTTCCACAAGGTTATCCAACCGGATGAGAACTGGATAGAATATCTGGTTGTGCCGAGAGAAAAAGCTACCAACGGCTATACCCTCTATGCCAAGAGTGATACGCTAACCGATGGATCTTGGCTTCGAGTGTTAGAAACTTCCAGCTATCAAGGCTCGGGGCATGATGCCGTTGGAATTCAGTTTTCGAATATAGGCTATGTAAAAGAGGCAAGAGCTCTTCAAATGGGGAGTGTTTCGGACAAGGAAACAAAGCCCAAAAGCGCAACTCTCCTCTCTTTTGAGGAAGAGTTTTCCAAAATGCCGACAGATACCAACTGTACGGTTCAAAATATGACTGTAGCAGATGGCGTCGCAACCTTTCCGGCAAGCTCGTCGGTTGGAAATGGAAAATATCTGCTGAATCAGGTGGAAATTCCGGTTGATGGATATGCCGAATTCCAGAGTCGGACGAACGGAGTTGCTAATTATATCTTTGATGATGGAACGCAAAAAATGAGTATCTACCTGCCAAAGGACTATGGTTCTGTGTCGGGCGGTTATGGCAGAATTTGTGATGGAAGTAATACCTGGAGAACCTATCGTGTTCTTCGGTCTAAAGATGGCTACAGTGTTTATAGCAAGACAGACGGTGATAATGCGTGGTTGGTACATGCGGTAGATGCTGGTGAAGCTGGAAGCGGAACACCTGGAATTAGCATGGAGTTTTTGCCGCATTATAATGGCGTTGATGTTGGAAGCAGCCAGGTAGATTATCTGCGGATTTATGCTTTCTCTCCCAGTGGAACTCTAATCTTGACTGATGGAGATACCAATATTGAAGTGTCGGAAGAGCAGGAACTGCTATATCCTGAAACGATATATGCAAAGGTTCAGCCAGACCCGGAAAACGACAGAAAACTAATTTATGCAGAATATGGTAGAGATGATGTTTTAACTAAAATTGAAACAACCAAAATCTCTGCAGGGAACGAACTTTTTACAAAGGTTTTCGATTTGTCCGATCCGGAGGCAAAGGTTCGCAGATATCAGTTTTTCCTGTGGGATAGTGCCTCTGGAATAACCCCCGAATCGAGTAGTAAAGTCGTAAGAGGAAACCTATGGTCTTGGGCCGATCATTGGAGTGTCATAGGTAGTGCAACCAGAAGTGATGGTGAACTTCTCCTAAACTCCAAATACGGCAAAGAAGCTAGCGCGGAATATTCCAATGCAGTGGGAGACCAGTATGACATTGCCTGGAAAATGACATTGGATGATTTTAATGGTACCAAGACAGTTCGCGTCTATACGGGAAGTCATTTAACAGAGATTGATATTAAGGAAGATGGTATTACTTATTTAACGGATTCTGGAGAAAAGACAGTTCCGTGGCCCCTTGATACCAAGGAGCATTTATACCGCTTGATTGGGAATGGCGGAACGGTCTCTCTTTTGATTGATGGATACCATGTGATAAAAATGGAAGATGTGGTTTCCAATATGGAAAACGCCAAGATTCAAATTCAGAATATCAGTGCGGGAAATCAAGCATCGAGTCTTTCGATTAGTTATTTTGAGAGTAAGGAATATTCTGGTGAGAATCTTCCGGTAGAGGGGTATTATGATACCTTTGATACCGGTGATAACGGTTGGTATGTGCCGGACTCTGAGGGCTTTGCGTGGAAGATTGCAGATGGAAGTCTGCAGGTTTATGATATGTTGATTTCCAAATCTCATCCCTATGCTCAAAAAGAAATTCCTGTTGCAGATGATTATACATTTACTACGAGAATAAAGGTCGAAAGTTTTGGCACAACTGCAAATCTGTATTTTTATACGAGAAATTACGTAATCGATCTAAATCTCCGGCAGATGTTTCTTGCAATGGAAACAATAGATGGACAGGTTGCGTACTCCGATGAAATCAAGATTGATACTGCAAAGTGGTATAATCTTCGCTTGGAAACCTACAATAATTGCAAAAATGTCAGGGTATATCTGGATGGCGTCAAGGTGGCAGAAAGCGAAACTACTCCGATAAGCAAGGCGTATATGTATGCGAAATTTCAAGCAAATGGTGGGTATCAGGAACCCTTTATCATCAAATTGGATTGGTTCCACTGTGCACCGAAGCAATACGGCGTATCTATTACAAGTCCTTTAGAAAATGCGGTTTATCAGGAGGGTGATTCCATTTCTTTGGATGCGGTAAACGCTGTTGCAACAGGTGAGAATGTGAAGTATCTCATCAATAATAAAGTTGTTGCTTCAGGTTCTAAGGAAAATAATGCCGCACTCCTGACCGGTCTTCCTGCCGGAACCTATGAAATCAAAGCGGTCAGCGGAACGGACATCAGTAATCCGGTCCTGTTCAAGGTCCAAAAAGATGTGGAAACAGGGTCTTTGCCTCAAATTGGTGAGAATGAAAGTTACGCCAACGAGATTTCCTATACTGCCGATGGTGATGGGCTTGTTCAGGTTGGAAACGGAAGGCATCTGTTTCAAATGAGTCATAGCGGGGGCAAAGTAACCTACCTGACAGATACCGGTGAAGAAACCTACGATTACGGAACCGGAGATTTTTATGCAGTTACCGAAGGTCCGGTTGCAGATGTTTACCGAAATGGGCAGTTTGTATTCTCCTTCTTTATGCCTATGGCAGAAGAGGTTGTATCTGACTTTGTCGGTGCTTTGATGAATGGGTCCGTTATGCCAAGTGGAGAGAGAAAGACCTATTTTTCTGCAAAAAATGTAACAGGACAGAAGAACGTTTATCGTCTTTCTAACCTGCCGAGCAGCCATGTTTTGGACTTTGTGGCAGATAGCAGTGATGAGGTTCATCTTGTTCTCAATGATGGATATTATCGCAATGATATATCAATCGAGAATGGTAATATTTATCTTTGGAATGGGCAGAGAAATAACTCTGTAGTAAAGAAAATCAAAGCTTTAACCATGGAGGATAGAGAGGTATACTATCGTGTCGAAACGTCGGCAGGAATCTCTAGAATTTATGCCAATGGAAGATTTATCACAACATTCCGTGGTGGAGTTACGGTAGGGAAAAACACCCTTTCTGTAGAGGTGAAATCCGGTTCCTTAAGGTACTTGGCGGTTTGTGATAACGTGGATTTGTATCTCCACCAGGATGATTTTAGTGGAAATGGTGAGCTTAATTCGGTAGATTATTGGATGACATCCAATGCAACGGTGAGGGTAAACGATGTAAAACAGAATCTTTTTATGGAAACGTCAGAAAACGGTTTTGCGGAGCTGAGTCCATCCTGTGGTAATGTGGAGTTATCTGCCAATGTTACAGTAGATAGCGCAGATGGTTTCTGGATTGTGAATAATCATGTGGTAACCGAGAGCTACAATCGTGCCGGATATAATTTTAGTACCGGACAGTATGAAATTGCCGATGTGGTAAAGAGCGAGGTCAAGGATGTTGTTGCCAAAGCCGGAACATTCCCAACAGGCGAAAATGTTCATATGCAGGTAAAGGTTCGTGAAGACGCGGAGGGTGAAAGGGTAACACTCTATGTAAATGGAGAAGAGGTTCTTTCCAAGGTAACAGAGTTTAATAGCCGCGGCCGTGTGGGATTCTTGCTCTCTGTAGGCAGTGCAACAGTGGATGATGTGGTATTTCGTGGGGATGCAAAGCCGATTGTAGGCCAGACTGACAATACGAATACCAGTGGTATGACCTTAGATTTGATCGAAAATTATGAAACCGGACAGGTGTACATGGCTAATTCCGGAAGTGCCAACGTAACATCTGATGGAGGGAAAACCTGGGAAACCTTTACGCCGCAAGTAAACCAAGGTCTTGCAGCAGATAGGTCTGGTGGTATGAGTCAGCACATGCTTCAACTCAGTGATGGAACGGTGCTTTCTGCCAGCGTATACGGAAATACGTCGTCCATGAAGGATGAATATGGCCAGGGTAAGTATGTATACCGAGTTTATAAGTCTACGGATTATGGTATGACTTGGGAGCAATTCACCACCAATGAGGAAACCTTCCCCAGCATAGCGGAGGCGGCTGTCGGTGAAAATGCTACTGTAAACGCTCTAAAACAGGGGAATTCCGGGAGAATCTATTTTGTCAAACAGAAGGATACCAACGAGGACTATGGTGGTTTGGAGGTTTGGTATAGCAATAACGGTAAGAATTGGTTCAGGAGTGAGACGGAAATCCGTGCGAAAAAACTTGGATTTGTCATCGCAGAGGGTGTTGTGATTGAAACCAGGAAATTTACCCGTCTCTACTTTAGAACTGATATGGGTGCATTGGGATATTTTAATTCCTATGATTTAGGAGAAACTTGGGATTTGACACCTCATATGACACCGTTTATCAGTAGCGCTTGTTGTTTTAACATTGATGTTGACCCCGAGGATCCTGATACCTTGTATGCTGCATGGATTTATGATAATGTGAACCTCTTTGCACGACATCAATTCCCTAGAACCAGGTGGAGTGTTGCCAAGAGTACCGATGGCGGCGAAAACTGGGAAATGATTGGTACGGTTCATGAAAACAACAGCTATTATACGAACAACATGAACATGAACATTGCGGTATCATCTGAGCATGTTTATGTGAGTGCATATTCTTCCGATCATTATAAGGCGGTTAATCCATACTGTTGTCGAATTCTTTCCTTCCCTAAGGATAGCCAGAGAACCAGTAAGCGGTTCGAACAGGTTCATATGCAGTATCCCACCCAAGTGGATAACACTAAGGTAATGGGTGATAACCTTCAGGAGAGAACCATGGCGGTTCATCCGGACTCTGGTGCAATTTGGCTCCGGGGAGAAAGAATAGAGGAAGCGGTCAGTGGCGAATACATTGATACGTTTCATGCCGCTGCTCTTGTGGGCGCGACGGTTGAAACCGGGACGGACGGCTCTGTCGTATTTTCTATTGGCGATGGAAGTTCTTCTGTAGGTGCCGAAGAGTGTAAAACAGTTGCCGGAAAGACCTTTGTAAAGATTTCATCATTTGCAGAAGAGTTTGGACTTTCGATTGTCGAAGAAGGTAACGTTAAACTCATCAGTGAGAACGGAGATTGGTCTGTTCGACAGAAGAAAGCATTCCGCTACGCAGTTGATTTATTCTCTAATCAGCCATAAAAGATTTATGAGATGAAAACATCTCCTTGATTTCAAGGAGATGTTTTTTTGTTATGACAAAATTTTGCTATTTTGCATATTTTTCGTATTGATTTTTCGATAGAAAAAGGATATAATTAACTTGAGAAAATAGTTGTTTAGAAGTCCCGTTTTGGAAACAGAAAGTTTTTATGAGGAGTGGTCTAATGAAATTGAAGCATATTTTAGTGTGTCTACTTTGTTTTATTATGGTATTCGGTAGCATACCTGGAACCGCGGTTTTGGCAGAGGAAGTCCGGTATGATACCATTGAGGAGGTTTTGGGGGTTGATGCAATTTCCAGTTTGAATGTCTGGGATTTTGCTAATTCCACCATGACAACCTATACTCGAGGTGGATACCAATCGATCAAAAGCCCGGATGGTGCGATCTTTACCTCGGAGGGACTTGATTTAAGTAGCACCAATGGTAGCGATGTATGGAAGTTTTCTGCTTTTTCGAATTGGTCGCCGGTAAGTATGAATTCATCCAGTTATAGAGCAGTTTACTTTAAGGTAAAAGGCTCTGTCAGTACTGTAGTGAAAACTCCGGACAATTATTCCATTGTGAAGTTAAATTCTGTGCCTGGAACGGCGTTGAGTTCTATGACCACCAGTACGGGAAGTTCAGCGGTGAGAGAGGTTGCCCACGATTTGATTCCTGACAATGATTGGGTGGAATATCTTATGGTTCCCAGAAATTCAAATGCAGTCTATCTTTGGGCCAAAAGTTCTACTTTAACTGACGGAAAATGGGTTAAGGTAATGGGTTTAGATCGGTATTACTATACGAATAAATCTTCTGAGGATTATCAGAGTAATCGGGAAAATGGTATTAATTTCTCAGGTTCCGGCACGGTTGCTCTCTGGAAAACCATTGAATTTAATCTAGGAGAGGAAAATGTTTTTGACCAGGATGCTCGGACGGTAGTTTTGAGTGAAGAAGAAGCCAAACCGGAAGGTGCAGATTGCCTATGGTTCGAGGAAGAATTTTTGAAAGAACCTGAATATCCTAACTATGCTTTTGGAAGTGCTGTTTCTATAAATGGTGATGGTGTGGCATCGGTACCGGTGAAATATGAAAACGAGGCTGCAGGTATTTCTGCTACCGGTGGTGCAGTAAGCTTTTATGACCTGGAAATCCCGGTGGATGGCTATGCAGAATTTAAGATGAAGTCTAACAGCCTGAAAGGAATTTCCTTTGATGATGGAACAGAAAAGTATGAAGTTACGTTAAACTGCGATTATAGTGCTATTGCGGGAACAGTTGTCCTTGCCGGTGGATATGTTGCTGACAGCGATGCATCCTGGCGTACCTGGAGAGTGCTTCGCACTGAGGCTGGATACACACTTTATTCCAAAACGGAAGGGGATTCCGGATGGAGAATCCATGCCCGGGATGGAATTTCAGGGCAAACTGCCGGGAGCGGAGAAAAGATTTCTCTTGTTTTTTACGGAAATTGTGATGGGACAAGTGATGGTAACGGACAACTGGATTATCTTAAAATATATGGCCCTGCGCCGGAAAACGCACTGGTTATGACGGATGGTTATAGTACTAAGGTGGTGGATAGCAAGGAACAGCTTTCCAGTATTGACTCTGCATACATATTGGCAGTTTGCAGTCCTGTGGTGGAAAGAAAGCTCATCTTTGCAAAGTACGGTGTTGGCAATACTTTGTTGGATACTAAAATTGTTTCTGTTCCCATGGGAACAGGAGCCATTTCTGTACCCTATGATTTGTCTGATGAGGAAGGTAAGGTAAGAGAGTTTAAAGTATTTTTATGGGATGGTTTTGAAACGTTGCGACCGGCCTCCCGGAATTATACCGAGAATGGGGAGTTAATCCTCTGGACTGATGTATGGGAGTTTGGCGGAAATGCAGATGGGTCAACGGGTGCGCTTGTCCTGAATTCAAAAGCCGGTGAAAACGCCTATGCAGAATCCTATGCAGAATGGAATACGGAAATCGGTGATGCCTTCGATATCAGTTGGACCATGGAGATTACGAGCTTCAATGGAAGCGAAAAAGTTGAAATATCTACCGGGAGCCATTGTGTTTCTCTGTTGATTTCTGCAGATGAAATTGCGTATGAAACGAATGATGGTATCAAAACAACGCCTTGGGCGATTGGAAATCAGAAGCACCAATATCGGGTGATTCACAATGGTGGAACTTGCGACTTGTTGATTGACGGCTACCATGTTGCAGAATTGACAGATATCAAAGACAGTACAGAACCTTCAAAAATCCGCTTTCAAAACGTATCGTCAGTGGATGAAGATTCTAGAGTGGTGGTTGAGTCTGTTCGGGTGGATGCATACGCGATAGCAAATATACCTGTGGCGACGCAAAAAGGGTTTTATCATAGTTTTGATTTTGCGGACGAGGCGGTTACCGCAGAAGCTCAATACGAGCGTTTGCATAGTCTGTCATGGGAACCTAATAAAAGAACTGTTACACAGGACGGAGTAAGCGTTTCTACTCCCTTTGATGAGAATGGAAATCTGATTACTGCATGGGAAATTGCAGAAGGAAATCTGCAAATCGGCGGATTCAAACCCAGAACGACCACCTCTACCGTGCAAAAGTATTTTAAGGAGAATGTGGGTGATGATTATATTTTCCTGACCCGGATGCGGATTCCGGAATTTGGAACCACCGGTCAAATAAATCTGTACCTAAAAAATCGCATTCTGAGTTTAAATCTGAAACAGAAGTTCTTTGGTATGAGAACGGCATATAGCCAGTTGTCTACCGCCGATGGAGGAGGAGAGACGGCATACTCTGATTCGATTATGATTGATACAGAACAATGGTTTGATCTGCGGATTGAAACCTATGATTATTGCAGATATGCCAGAATTTATATGGACGATGTGAAGATTATGGAGGCGGAGCTGGCGGAGTATAATGGCGCATATTATGCATTCAACATAACTTCTCTATCAGGATGGTCAGAACCCTTCGATATAAAGTTTGATTATATTAAGTGTGCTCCTATCAACTACCAAATTGCAATCAGTGGATTGACTGATGATGCGGTTTATCAAGTGGGAGATTCAATTCCTCTTTATGCAACCGTAGATGGTGTTGCAGAGGAGGCGGTTCAGTATCTAATGAACGGAAGGGTTGTTGCAACCGGTTCGGGAAGCAATCATGGAGCAACCCTGACAGGCCTTCCTGCCGGATGTTACGAAATAAAAGCTGTTTGTGGAAATAAGTTCAGCGCACCGATTTCATTTACAGTGGAAGAAGCAGAGAAGAATGTTGTACAAAACCATGTAGTAGCCTCCTCAAATTACGCCAATGAGGTAACCTACACTGCAACCGGAGACGGTGTAGCGGAGTTTTGTAATGGGATCCATCTTTTAACAATGAATCACCAGGACGGAAAACTTCTGTATGAAACGGATCAGGGAACCGAAACTTATGCAGAGGGGAACGGGGACTTCCTTGTTATCACCGAAGGGCCAGTGGCGGATGTTTACCGGAACGGGCAGTTTGCATTTTCCTTCTTTATGCCCATGAGCGGAGCAAAGAAAGAGAGCTTTACCGGAAATCTTACCAATGCTGCTGTTTCGACAACTCCGGAGAGGAAAACATATTTCTCTGCTAACGATGTAACTGTTCAAAAGCAGGTTTATGAATTAAGCGATCTTTCCCATAGTCATGTTCTGGACTTTGTGGCGGGAAAAGGAGATGTATTCCATCTTGCTCTTAATGACGGGTATTATCGCACGAATGTATCGGTGGAAAATGGAGAACTCTATGTCTGGAACGGACAGAGAAATAATTCTCCAATGGAAAAAACCAAGGTGGCATCTCTTGGTACAGAGGATACCTATTATCGGGTAGAAACCTCTGCCGGTATGTCCCGCCTGTATGCCAATGGCAGATGGGTTACCACCTTCCGAGGTGCTCCGACGGTAGGAAAAGATACTCTCTCGGTGGATGTTACAGCCGGATCTTTAACCTACCTGGCGGTTTGTGATAATACGGATTTGTATTTGCATCAGGATGATTTTTCTGGAAACAGAGAAGATGTTTCAACTGACTATTGGATGCTCTCCAATGGAATGACTGCGACTGTGGACAGTACCAAAGCGGTACTTTCCTTGGAATCTTCTGCCGACAACGGAATAGCGGAGTTGAGTTCTTCTTGCGGAACCGTTGACTTGTCTGCTAAGGTAATTGTAGAATCCGGAGACGGTTTTTGGTTTGTTGTCAATCATACAAATGAAAAGACCTATACCAAGGTAGGGTATCAAGACGGAAAGTATCAAATTGTTGATGTTGTGAATACCCAAGAAGCGGAGAGTAACGGAACCTATCAGGAAACGATTACCGAAACGGTGATTCAAGAAAGCGGAGCAAGTGGTATCTTGGCTGAAGCAGATATGAGAGTTCAAGTTGTAGAGTCTGCGGAGGGAAAGAAGGTTACCCTGTTTGTTGACGGAACGGAGGTTATCAGCGGAACCACTGAGATTCGTTCTCGAGGAAAGGTAGGATTTATGCTGGCAAACGGCAAAGCGACGATTGATAATGTTGCCTTCCGTGGTGATGCGAAACCTGTGGTAGGATTTTCCTATTTCTATGCACCGAATGAGACCAAAATCATGGACATGATAGAGGTCTTTGATGTTGATACTGGTACCAGTGAAGTATATATTGTAAATGGAGGCGGACAAGGATTTGCAACTACAGATGGCGGTAAAACTTGGTCGCTGCCGGAACCGATTCTCAATGAGAAAGAAAAAACCATAGGGTATTTTTGGCCTGAAACCGGGAAGAAGCTTCAAACGATGTCTAGCAATAGTATCTACCAGTTCTACCATGATGAGGTGCTAGAGAACGGTAAGGAGTTCCAAGCAGGCGATATCCTTGCAATTCGCGAAATTTGGGGTTCCAATCAAAACGGTGTTTTGATGGAGGATGAGTATGGACAGAAAAAGTATGCTACTTGTGCAATAACTTCCAATAATTACGGAGAGAGTTGGAATGTCCCGAGTTTTCATGATGTGGACAGTTTCTTCCTCAAACCTGAGGAAATTCAAGTTGGTGAGGGTGCGACTGTCAATGCCTTAAAGCGGGGAGCTTCCGGTCGTTTCTATTTTGTCCAAAACATTGAGTCTAACGAGGATTACGGTGGTGCGAGAGTTTGGTGGAGTGATGACACCGAAAACTGGACTCCCAGTAAAACCAAGATTTCAGCAAAAGGGGAAGATTTTGGGTTTGTTATAGCCGAGGCGGTTGTGATTGAAACAGGGAACGAAACAGATGGGTATAAGACCCGGCTTTATTTCAGAACTGACATGGGATCTATCTGCTATCTTGAATCCCCTGACCGAGGTGTAACATGGGATTCAACGCCTCATAGTACTCCATTTATCAGCAGCGCATGTTGCTTTAATATTGAGGCAGACCCCATGGATGAATCCGGAAACACCCTTTATATGGCATGGTCTTATGATAACACGAACCTTTTTGCAAGACATCAGTTCCCCCGTACAAGAGCCAGCGTTGCAAAAAGTATTGATGGCGGTGAAACATGGGAGATGATAGGTACTGTTCGGGAGAACACCAGTACCTATCAAGGAGGAAGCCAAAACATGAATATTTCGGTATCGTCGCAGCATGTTTATGTTACGGCATATACCTCCGAGCAATATGGGAAGACCAGTCCCTTTAGCACCTTTATTGCCTCATTCCCGAAAGATTCACAAAAGACCAGCAAACGATTTGAACAACTCCATTTGCAGTATCCGACTCAAGCAGATAATACCAAGGTAATGCCCGAACATTTAGAACAAAAAACTATGGCCATTCATTCCAAAACAGGTGCGGTTTGGATTCATGGAAAGCGTTTTGAAAACGCCGCTTTTGAAAGTTTTGTTGATTTGGAATGTGCAGCATCTTTGGTAGGCGCAACTGTAAAGAAAGAAACGGATTCTGTTATCTTTCAGATAGGTGATGCGGAAGTTAGCTTTAGCTCTTGGTCCCTGCAGAATCGTGATGGTGTGTGGTTTGTGAGACTTTCAGCCTTTGCAAATGAGTTCGACCTCACAATTGTAGAAGAAAAAGATGTTAAAATAGTGAGCGAAAACAAAGACTGGTCTCAAAGACAGAGGAATGCTCTTTGTTATGCAGTGGACTTGTTTCGTGTTCAACCCTAAATAGAAAAAAGAACCATGTATGTCAAATACATGGTTCTTTTTATATGCTTGCATGATGTTTGGTATGATACCATTCCTGTTTGTTATGTTTTATAATTCCAAGAAACCCTGCCGGAAGCCAGGTGATAAGAAAGAGGAAGGAGCCAAAAAGGTTAAAAAGCATTTTAACATTCCATTTCTTATCCAAAAATAGCCCTCGTACTGCAACTAGCACAGTTCCAACAAGATAAATGTTTAAAACAAGAAAGGGAATCGGTTTTGTCCAGAGATTGACAAAAGATACGGTGGTAAGCTCAAGCAAATTGGTTATGGAGAAAAAATTCAGTATCAGGAAAAGAATAAAACAAAGAGGAAAGAGTAAATCGCTCCAAAAGCGAAAAAATGCATTCCATTTTCCTTGCTTGAGCAAGTTGCAGCAAAAGTTTCGTTGTACTTGAGTTATGCCTTGTGCCCAACGAATTCGCTGTTTTAGAGAGGTAGAGAGGTTGGTTGGCTTTTCGTCAAATATTATAGCTCGAGGAGCATAGGAAATTCTTTTGTTCTGGAGAGACAGAAGAAGGGTATATTCGGCATCTTCAGCCATAGTGGATGTTTTCCATGGAACCTGCAATAAGAGTTCCCGGGAAAGAGCAAAACCGGTGCCGCCAAGTTTGCAACCGAACCCTAGTTTACTATATCCCATCTGGAAGATTCGATTAGATAGCCAGTACCAAGAGGAATAAGCGTGAGAGAGCCAGTTTGAGTTTGGGTTTTTACTATCTATATAACCTTGAACCGCTTGAACTCCTTCTTGCATGGTGTAATTAATTTCTTCTAAAAATCTTGCATCAGCAACATTATCGGCGTCGATTACAACAAAGGCATCATATGCAATTGGCATAGTATTAATTTGAGAAAAAGCATCTTCTAAAGCAGCACCTTTTCCAGATAGAACAGCGGATTTTCGTTGTAACGGTGTTGCACCGTAATGAAGTGCAGTGTCGTACGTTCTGTCGGTACAATGATCTGCCATGACAAAAATCGTGAATAAGCTTTGAGGATACGTTTGTTCCTGTAGACTTTTTAAAAGGCCAGGTAAACTTTTTTCCTCATTGTGTGCAGGAATAACAATTGCAAAGCGAAGTTTTTCCGTACTTGCAGATTGTTTTTTTGTAGGGAAAAGAGAGAAGAGGGAGATAACAAAGTAATAGCACGCCAGGAGAAAAAAGCCGCATTGAAACAGAATTACACAGGTGTGTGCAAAGTAAGAAAACATAACATTGGCTCCTTTCTCCCCAGAAAAATTTACATTTCGTTCATTTCGTACATAATCATGGATGTGATAGCGGCGGCAACGGTTTCGGTGCGAAGGATTCGTTTTCCAAGACCGATAAGATTTATGCCGGAGTTTTTAGCAAGTTCTGCTTCCTCGTCGGAAAAACCGCCTTCTGGACCGATTAAGACACCGATTTCACGATAGATTTTCTCTCGTAAAATTCCTTTCAAGGAGCATTCTCCCTGATGCCCCAATACTTCATAAGGCATTAAGGCAAGTTCCATGTTCTTTAGTTGGGAAAGTGCCTCCTGAAAGGTAATGGGTGTTTCTACTTTAGGAACAAGACCTCTGCCACATTGTTTCGCAGCTTCCAGAGAAATTTTATTCCAACGCTTTGGCTTTTCTGTCCTAGCTTTCTGATCCAGTTTTACCACACACCGATCAGTTACAGTAGGAACAATGGATGTTACGCCCAATTCTACAGATTTTTGAATAATAGATTCCATTTTTCCAGATTTTGGTAAACCTTGAAAAATAATAATTTTGGTTTGGGGTTCCTGTTTGGAAAACTTCTTTTCTAAAATTTTTGCCTGACATTCCCTGCCGTCAATGACGGTCAAAGAAGCAGTGTATTCATAGCCGGATCCGTCAAATACCAGGATTTGTTCTCCAACATCCATCCTGAGAACTCGGGAGATGTGTGAAGCATCTTCCAAAATTCGTATAGTATTATCCGAAATATTTTCAGGTTCAGTAAAAAAACGGCGCATAGAGAAATCCTTCTTTCTATGTATTATTTACAGGTAATGGCCGCCCAGTCGGTATCCTTGCGGATTTCTTGAATGGTGAGTCCAGCGGTTTCTAAGGCAGAAACCACCTCGTCTAAACGCTCTAGAATGATACCAGAACAAATAAAAGTACCATTTTCTTTCATGAACTGACGAACAAATCCGGATAAGCCAATGATAACGTCTGCAACAATATTTGCTATAACCAAATCGTATTTTCCAAGTTCCTGACGGAGATTGATATCAGATAGGATATCCCCGGCAAAAGCATGATAGTTCTCTTTGGATAATTGATTCAGTGCAAGGTTGCTATAGGCGACATCTACTGCATTGGAATCAATGTCGATGGCAACGGCATCTTTGGCACCCAGTAAAAGAGCAATGATGGAAAGGATTCCGGAGCCACAACCAAGGTCCAAAACAGTGTCCTCTTTTTTTAGATGCTTTTCTATTTCTTCAATACAGAAACGAGTGCTGGGATGGGAACCCGTGCCGAAACTCATGCCAGGATTCACAGTAAATACGGTGCGATTTTCTGGGTTATCAGATTTTTCCCACACCGGACAAATCAAAACTTTTTCTCCCACAGGAATAGGGTGGAAGTACTGCTTCCAGATTTCGGACCAATCCTCATCCTTGACATTTTCGGTTGCGACCTGCAAGGTGCCAAAGACGTTTTCAAAGTCTAGGGACCGCAGTTCATCCATAGAAGCTTTTACTGCCGCGAGTTGTTCAAGACCTGCAGCACCATCGCTCAAATACAAGGTAATAACGGTGTCAGCATCCATCAGCCGGGCAAGTTCTTCGTCGACATAATCCCAGTATTTGCGATTTGCCTCTAAGAATTCTTTAAATTCATCCTTGTCGGCAATTTCTATTCCGTTGATGCCAAGGTCTAGAAGACGACCACTGATGGGGTCAATGCCGGCAGCGGTAGTGGTAATGGTAACTTTAATCCAATCCATAGTTTTATCCTTTCTATACAGGAAACGCCGACAGCAGAGCCGGCGTTTTAGCTTTATTTAAATATTTCTTTCATTTTGTCGAAAAAGCTTTTGCTTTGTTTGTATTTAGAAGCATCTACATTTTCATCAAAATTTCGTAGCAAATCCTTTTGTTTTTCGTTTAATCCCTTTGGAATTTCTACCTTGACAGTAACATACTGGTCGCCTCGTTGACTGGAATTCAATTTGGGAACACCCTTGCCACGGAGACGAAAGACAGTTCCTGGCTGGGTGCCTTCTGGTATCTGGTAAGAAACTTTTCCGTCCACGGTTGGAACTTGAACTTCAGCCCCTAAGGTTGCTTGAACAAAGGAAATGGGATAATCACAAAGAATATCATATCCTTGACGGACAAAAAGTTTATGCCTCCGCACCCGAATGTTTAAAATCAGATCTCCATTGGGACCACCTTTGGTTCCGGCATCTCCTTCACCCCGGATGTAAACCTGCTGTCCATCATCAATACCTGCCGGAATTTTAACCCGTACCTTCTTGGATTTTCGAACATTACCATCGCCATGGCATTCACTACACGGAGTTTTGATAATAGTTCCCCGCCCCCCGCAGGAATCACAAGGACGAACGCTCTGGAAATTACCAAAAGCTGTACGCTGTACGGTACGAACCTGACCACTGCCATGGCAGACAGGACAGGTTTCGGGAGAAGTTCCGGCGGCGGCGCCGGAACCGTTACAGGCGGAACACTTTTCTAAATGGTTGACAGTAATGTCCTTTTCCACCCCGAAGCATGCTTCTTCAAAGGTCAAATCAAGAGAGTAGCTTAAATCTCGACCTCGTTTAGGAGCATTGGGATTGGACCGTTGGCCTCCGCCAAAACCACCACCAAAGAAGCTGCTAAAAATATCTCCCATATCAAAGCCGTCAAAGCCACCGAAACCGCCACCACCATAACCGCCACCTGCGGTCTGGTCGAATGCTGCATGACCAAACTGGTCGTAACGTTGCTTTTTCTCGGCATCGCTCAGGATTTCGTACGCTTCCGTTGCTTCTTTGAATTTCTTTTCTGCACCTTCTTGATCATCAGGATTTAGGTCAGGATGGTACTTTTTTGCCAGTTTTCGATATGCTTTTTTGATTTCTTCCGGGGAAGCGCTTTTGTCTACCCCGAGTACTTCGTAAAAATCACGCTTTTCTGCCATTACTATATCCTCACATTATCCGCAAACAGGCGGACAGTTCTGTCCGCCCGGTTGTGGTTCAATCCTTATTTATTGTCATCTACCTCGGTATATTCAGCGTCAACGACGTTATCGTTCTGAGCACCATTTTGAGTAGCATCTGCACCGGCCTGTGCCTGTTGTGCCTGCTGAGCTGCTGCATAGAGCTTTTCAGAAACAGCATAGAATTTCTGGGTAACTGCCTCGGTTTGGGCTTTGGTTGCATCTGCGTCAAAGGGATCTGCCTTTAACAATTCCTTTAACTTATCAACTTCGGCCTGAATGCCGGATTTCTCGGATTCATCAATCTTGTCGCCGAGTTCGCCTAAGGTTTTTTCGGTTTGATATACCATGTTATCCGCGGTGTTGCGGATTTCAACCTCTTCCTTACGCTTTTTGTCCTCTGCGGCGAACTGTTCAGCTTCCTTAACAGCTTTGTCGATATCTTCGTCGGACAGGTTGGTGGAAGAAGTAATGGTGATGTCCTGCTGCTGGCCGGTTCCAAGATCCTTTGCAGTAACCTTTACAATGCCATTTGCGTCAATATCAAAGGTAACTTCAATCTGAGGAACTCCACGAGGAGCAGGAGGAATGTTGGCGAGGCTGAACCGTCCCAAGGTCTTGTTGTATGCTGCCATTTCCCGTTCGCCTTGCAGAACGTGTACTTCAACGCTGGTCTGATTGTCGGCTGCAGTGGAGAATACCTGACTCTTTTTGGTAGGAATGGTGGTATTCCGCTCAATCAGTTTGGTAAATACGCCACCCATTGTTTCGATACCCAAGGAAAGAGGAGTAACGTCTAAGAGAACCAAATCCTCTACATCTCCGGCCAGAACACCTGCCTGAATCGATGCACCAATTGCAACGCATTCGTCAGGATTGATGCCCTTATGGGGTTCTTTGCCAATGAATTTCTGTACGGCTTCCTGAACGGCAGGAATTCTAGAAGAACCACCGACCAAAAGAACTTTATCAATATCGCTGGGAGAAAGACCAGCATCTCGGAGTGCATTTCTGGTGGGTTCCATGGTTTTTTCTACGAGATCAGAAGTCAGTGCATCAAATTGCGCACGGGTAATGGTGATATCTAGATGCTTAGGACCGGTAGTATCTGCGGTGATAAAGGGAAGGTTCACATTGGAGGTGGTAACACCGGATAATTCAATCTTCGCCTTTTCGGCAGCTTCTTTGAGCCGCTGAAGAGCCATTTTGTCTTGACGAAGATCAATGCCATTTTCTTTCTGGAATTCATCTGCCAGGAAGTTCATAACCTTATCATCAAAGTCATCGCCACCTAAACGGTTGTTACCGCTGGTTGCCAGAACCTCAAATACGCCATCACCGATTTCCAGAATGGAGACGTCGAAGGTACCACCACCTAAGTCGTATACCATAATCTTCTGGTCTTCGTCTTTTTCAAGCCCGTAAGCTAAAGCTGCTGCGGTAGGCTCGTTGATAATACGGAGAACCACAAGACCTGGGATTTTTCCTGCATCCTTGGTAGCCTGACGCTGAGCATCGCTAAAGTATGCCGGAACAGTAATGACTGCCTGAGAAACAGTTTCGCCAAGATAACTTTCTGCATCTGCCTTGAGCTTCTGCAGAATCATTGCGGAAATTTCCTGGGGAGAATAGTTTTTGTCATCGATGGAGACCTTTCGATCGGTGCCCATATCTCTTTTAATAGAGCTGATGGTGCGGTCGGGGTTGGTGATAGCCTGACGCTTTGCAACCTGACCTACCAGACGTTCCCCAGTCTTGGTGAATGCCACGACAGAGGGGGTGGTTCTTGCGCCTTCCGGGTTGGTGATAACGGTGGGTTCGCCACCCTCCATTACGGATACGCAAGAGTTTGTTGTTCCTAAGTCAATACCAATAATTTTTGCCATGTTATATCATCCTTTCTTAATTCAATACAAATTCAGTGTTCAATTAACAACTTACCTTTACCATGGAATGACGAATTACTTTATCTTTGTAAAGATATCCTTTCATCAGTTCTTCTAATACAGTGTTTTCTTCCCGGTCGCTCTCCTCGGTCATAACAGCATTGTGTTTTTCCGGATCAAAGGGGTTATCTACCGCATCGATAGGAGAAACTCCCAGTGATGTTAAGGCATCCTCAAATTGCTTTTTAATCATTTTTACGCCGTCTAAGACTGTGTTGTCTGCATTTTCTGAATCAATTGCAACTGCACGCTCCAGATTATCCAGAACCGGAAGAAGCTTTTCAATGGTATCGCACACTGCTACAGAGTAAAGTTCTTCTTTTTCTCTCTGGGAACGTTTCTTGAAGTTATCAAATTCTGCTGCAGTCCGCATCAACCGATCGGTCAGGTTGGCAATGGATTCTTCCGCCAGTTCCAGTTCGGTTTTTTCAACCGATTGGTCCTGAGTCTCCTCGCTTTCGGCAGGGTCCAAAACCTCAGTTTCTTCTGCTGTTATTTTTGCTTTTTCTTTAGCCAAGATGGTCATCTCCTTTTTCGTTTGTCCAATCAAAAGAACTTCCGCTCTCCAACCGGTGGCTTAGCATTTCCCCTAATTGCTTGGCAAAAAAGCCTACACCGGATACTGTTTTCGCATAGTCCATACGTGTTGGACCAACAACACCGATGATGCCGGTTAGGTTTGGACCTGCTTTGTATGCTGAAAGCACCACGCTGTTGTTTTTCAACTGAGGAAGTTCTGTTTCATCTCCAATGAAAACCTTTACCTCGCCCTCGTTAAGTGCGGGAAGTGTTGAGAGAAAATCTCCGATATTTTGTTTATCATCAAAGAACTCTAAAATTTCCTTTATCTTTGTAATGTCGTTGTATTCTGGGAACCGGAGAATGTTGGTAGCACCCTCCATAAAGACTTCCCTTTTATCAATTTCAGAAATAGCTTCGTGTACCAGTTCCAGAACCGAGGTCAGAATCTCGTGGTTATCTCCCAATGCAGATGCAATTTCGACAATGCGGCTCAGGTTAATTTCTGATCTAGTGTAGCCGGCGATATTCTGGTTTAATAGCTCGGTAATTCTTGCTAAGAAAGACTCGTCTACCGATGCCCGAAGACGAAGAAGTTTATTCTTGATAAGACCGGAACTGTCAGAGACAATTACCATAATCGTCTTTTCGTCCACCAATACTAATTTAATGCCCTTAATGGTACCATATTCCAAGGTGGGAACCATACCGAATGTGGGAAGGTTGGTTATGCCAGAAAAAGCGGCAGAAACATCCTTGACGATTTTATCAAGTTCCCGAATCTTGTGAAGCATAGCACTTCGCATTTGCTGAATCTCGCTCGTGGTCATGCGATACCGCTCCATCAGGCTGTCAACATAAAAACGAAATCCTTGACTAGATGGAATACGACCAGCAGAGGTGTGAGGCTGAACCAGAAAACCCATTTCCTCCAGATCTCCCATCTCATTCCGAATAGTGGCAGCACTTAAGTTTAAATCGGTATTCTTGGCAATACTACGGGAGCCGACGGGTTCAGCGTTCTGGATATATCCCTCGACAATGGCACGCAATATTGACTTTTTTCTATCATCTAATGCCACGGAATCAACTCCCTGATGAATTTTGTTAGCACTCGCCTCGGTAGAGTGCTAAAATCAATATTCATAGCATAGCACGGGCAGAAATTTTTGTCAAGGATTTTTCTAAAAAATCTATACAAAAATAATAGAAATGGAAACAAGTTTTTGGACAGGATGGAAAATGGACAAAAAGCAGGGGAATATTTCCGTGAAAACTATGCAGAAATTACTTGAACGGATGTATTAGGTGTGATATAATGTTTTGATAATATATAGAGAAAAAATCGGAAATAGGAGGTGAGGATATGGAGTTTCAGGTGGTGTCGAGTTATCAGCCGGCAGGAGATCAGCCAACGGCTATTGCGGGATTGTCGGAGGGAATTAAAAAAGGGGACAAGTTTCAAACCTTAATGGGTGTTACCGGTAGTGGAAAGACATATACCATGGCTAAGGTGATTGAACAGGTACAAAAGCCTACCCTGGTGTTGGCGCATAATAAAACTTTGGCGGCTCAACTTTGCAGTGAGTTTAAAGAATTGTTTCCCAACAATGCGGTAGAGTACTTTGTTTCTTACTATGACTATTATCAACCAGAGGCCTATATCCCTCATTCTGATACCTATATTGAAAAGGATGCATCCACCAACGAAGAAATTGATAAGCTGCGACACAGTGCAACGGCAGCATTGTTTGAAAGAAAAGATGTTATCATTGTTGCCAGTGTTTCCTGTATCTATGGTCTGGGAGATCCTATTGATTATAATAATATGGTGATTTCTATGCGACCAGGCATGATGAAGGACCGTGATGAAGTGGTTGCTAAACTGATTGAAATTCAGTACGAAAGGAACGAGATAAACTTTACCAGAAATAAGTTTCGTGTGCGAGGAGATGTATTAGATATCTTTCCTTCAGAATCCAGTGGCAATGCGGTTCGTATCGAATTTTTTGGAGATGAAATTGACCGGATTTATGACTTTAATCCAGTAACCGGGGAGATTGTAGCCGAAAGAAAGCATGTGGCAATTTATCCGGCGTCTCACTATGTAACCACTGCAGAAAAACGCGAGGCTGCAATTTCCGGTATTGAAAAAGAATTAGAAGAACGCCTTCAAGAGCTTAGGAAAGAGAATAAGTTGGTAGAAGCGCAGCGGTTGGAACAAAGAACCCACTATGATATCGAAATGATGCGGGAAACCGGGTTCTGTAATGGAATTGAGAATTATTCCAGACATATCAGTGGCAGAGAACCTGGAAGCCCACCTTTCACCTTGCTTGATTATTTACCCAAAGATTTTCTGCTTTTTGTGGATGAGTCTCATGTAACGTTGCCTCAGGTTCGTGCCATGGTTGCGGGAGACCGGTCCCGAAAAGAGAATCTGGTGAAATATGGATTTCGTCTTCCATCTGCCTTTGATAACAGACCACTGACTTTTGATGAATTCTATGACAGACTTAACCAGGCAATCTTCGTTAGTGCTACTCCGGCAGAATATGAAAAAGAGGAATCCTGTCGTGTGGTAGAACAGGTTATCCGTCCTACAGGTCTTTTAGATCCCATGGTAGAGGTTCGCCCCATCACAGGGCAGACGGATGATTTGTATGGGGAAATTATTGAGCGAACCAAGAAAAATGAAAGAGTTTTGGTTACTACCTTGACCAAAAAAATGGCAGAACGATTGACAGAATATTTTGAGGAAATGGGAATCAAGGTTAGATATCTCCATTCGGATGTCCATACCATTGAACGAATGGAAATTATTCGAGATTTACGTCTGGGCGTCTTTGATGTTTTGGTTGGTATTAACCTTCTTCGTGAGGGATTGGATATTCCGGAGGTATCCTTGGTTGCTATTTTAGATGCAGATAAAGAAGGATTCCTGCGAAGTGAGACATCTTTGGTGCAAACCATTGGCCGTGCAGCGAGAAATGCTGATGGTAAGGTGATTATGTATGCTGATACCATAACCCGCTCTATGGATTATGCAATCACGGAAACAAACAGACGAAGAGGATTACAGCAAGCCTTTAATGAAAAACATGGCATCACTCCTACCAGTGTTCAAAAGAAGGTTCACGAGGTCATTGAAGCAACGCAGGCTGTTACAGTTTCCAAGAAGAGCATGGGTAAATCTGAAGTTGCGAGCCGGAAAGAAACCATTGCCGAATTGACCATGGAAATGAAGAAAGCCGCAGAACTGTTGCAGTTTGAACTTGCGGCACAGTTGCGTGATGAAATACGTCGGTTGGAAGCTCAGGAAGAGGTGTAAGAAATGGAAAACAAGTATATTGTTGTTAAGGGCGCGAAAGAAAATAACCTGAGAAATATTGATGTTAAAATTCCAAGAGATAAAATGGTTGTCCTGACTGGACTAAGTGGGTCTGGAAAGTCTTCTCTTGCCTTTGAAACAATCTATGCAGAAGGGCAAAGGCGATATGTGGAATCTTTGTCGGCTTACGCTCGTCAGTTTTTGGGGCAGATGGAGAAGCCGGATGTAGAGTCTATCGAAGGACTATCACCTGCTATTTCCATTGATCAAAAAACCACAAGCAAAAACCCCCGATCTACGGTTGGTACTGTAACTGAGGTTTATGACTATATCCGTTTGCTGTTTGCAAGGATTGGCGTTCCTCATTGCCCAAAATGCGGTAAGGAAATCAAACCGCAATCCATTGACCAGATTGTTGACGCAGTTAAAGCCTTGCCGGAGCGAACCAAGATTCAGATTCTAGCTCCGGTGGCACGGGGGAGAAAAGGTGAATATGTTAAGACTTTTCAAAATGCACTAAGGGATGGCTTTGTTCGTGTTCGTGTTGATGGTGAAATTGTTGAGATTAGCGAAGAGATTCCTAAACTTGATAAGCAGAAGAAACATACCATTGAAATTGTAGTGGATAGATTGGTTGTCAAAGAGGGGATGGAAAAGCGACTGGCTGACTCCATGGAGACCGCATTAAAAATGGCGAGTGGTATTGCGGTAGTTGATATCATTGGAGGGGAGGAACTCTTCTTTAGTCAGAACTATGCTTGTGATGATTGTGGTATCAGCATTGAGGAGTTGACACCCAGAATGTTCTCTTTTAATACTCCCTATGGCGCATGTCCAAGTTGCACTGGCCTTGGAGAAATTGTTAAAATTGATCCGGATTTGGTGATTCCGGATAAGAGTTTGAGTATTAATCAAGGTGCCATTTTGAGTAGTGGCTGGTCAGGAACGGAAGAGGGTAGTATTTCCCGAATGTATTATGAGGGAATGGCACAGCATTATGGCTTTTCTTTGGATACTCCCATTTGTGATCTACCGGAAGATGTTCTGGATGTTATTCTTTACGGAACTCGTGGCGAAAAGATTAAACTAACTTACAATAGAAAGTACGCACAGGGGACACAGTTTGCTCGGTTTGAGGGTGTGATTCATAATCTGGAACGAAGACATAAGGAAACCAATTCAGATTGGGTTAAGGCGGAAATCGAGAGTTATATGATTAATATGCCCTGTCCAGATTGTAGCGGGACCAGATTGAAGAAGGAAACTTTAGCTGTTACTGTGGATGGATTAAATATTCATCAGGTAACCACATTGTCCATTTCAAAAGCGCAGAAGTTCTTTGCAGAGCTTACGGACAAGCTTTCCCCAAAGGATAAAATTATTGCCCATCATATCTTAAAAGAAATTAATGAACGATTGACATTTCTTGTGAATGTTGGTTTGGAATACTTGACGCTATCTAGAAGTGCAGGTACTCTTTCTGGTGGTGAGGCGCAAAGAATTCGCCTTGCAACCCAGATTGGTTCCAGTTTGATGGGTGTGATCTATATTCTGGATGAACCCAGCATTGGTCTTCATCAAAGAGATAACGATAGGTTGATTGCAACTCTCAAACGTCTTCGTGATTTGGGAAATACTTTGCTCGTGGTGGAACATGATGAAGACACCATGCTTGCAGCAGATCATATTATCGATATTGGTCCTGGAGCGGGAATTCATGGTGGTCAAATTGTGGCCGAGGGAACTGCAGAAGATATTATGAATTGCAAGGAGTCGGAAACCGGTTTGTATCTAAGTGGCGAAAAGAAGATTCCCGTTCCTAAAAAACGGAGAAAAGGAAATGGAAACCAACTGGAAGTCTATGGTGCGGCTCAGAACAACCTGAAAGACATTGATGTAAAGATGCCTCTTGGAACCTTTATATGTGTTACCGGTGTTTCGGGGAGTGGAAAGAGCTCCTTTATCAATGAGGTGCTTTATAAGGAACTGGCAAATCGTCTCAATGGTGCAAAAAAGCATCCCGGAAAGTTTAAGAAGATGAAGGGCGTTGAAAATCTAGATAAAATCATTGCCATTGACCAGAGTCCAATTGGAAGAACACCTCGAAGCAATCCAGCAACCTATACAGGATTATTCGGCGATATCCGGGAGTTGTTTGCAAAAACCCCCGAAGCAAAGGCAAGAGGGTATAATCCCGGTAGATTCAGCTTTAATATCAAAGGTGGTCGATGTGAGGCTTGTACCGGAGATGGTATTATCTGTATTGAGATGCATTTTTTGCCCGACGTATATGTTCCTTGTGATGTTTGTCATGGAAAGAGATATAACCGAGAGACCTTAGAGGTTCGGTATAAGGGGAAAAATATTTATGAAGTTTTGGAAATGACAGTAGAAGAAGGATGTACTTTCTTTGAAAACATTCCCAAAATACAGAGAAAACTGCAAACCTTGTACGATGTAGGACTTGGATATATTAAAATTGGACAGCCATCTACCACTTTGTCCGGCGGCGAAGCGCAGAGAGTGAAGCTTGCAACGGAACTCAGCCGACGAAGTACCGGGAAGACTATTTATATCTTGGATGAACCGACCACTGGATTGCATACGGCGGATGTTCATAAGCTGGTGGAGGTCTTGCAGAAACTGGTTGATGCAGGAAATACCGTTGTGGTTATCGAACATAATCTTGATATGATTAAGACAGCGGATTATATTATTGATTTAGGTCCCGAGGGCGGAGATAATGGCGGAGAAGTCGTTGCCTGTGGCACTCCGGAAAAGGTAGCGCAATGCGAGAATTCCTATACCGGGAAATACTTGAAAAAGCATTTGGAAAAAAAGAAGTAGAGAACTGTAAGTTTTTGTTGACGAGAACTGTAGAAAGTGGTATAATTAAAAGAAGTTGTTTTGGCGATTCTTCGGTTTTTGCAAGGGTTTTTGTAACAAGCCTAAGTGATTTTTGTAGATGGAGAGATTAGAGATGAAAAATGAGCGTGTAACCCATACCCCGAAAGGGCTTGCGGATGTCCTGTGGGGAGAGGCGGAAGAAAAATTTCATATTGAGGCGGTTGCCCGGGGTGTTTTTCATAAAAACGGCTATAAGATGGTGCAAATGCCAACCTTTGAGTATTTTGACGTTTATCATACAGCAACACCTAACAAAGCGGAGAGCATGTTTAAGTTCTTTGATACGGATGGACGCATGTTGGCACTCAGACCGGAGTTTACTACTTCCGTTGCCCGACTTGCAGCCACCAAACCAGTTGGAGAGAAATTGCCTCTCAGACTTTGTTATTCCGGTAGTGCTTTTCAAAATGATGAAGCATTCAGCCAGGATCGTCAGAGGGAGTTTACCCAGGTTGGCATTGAGTTGATTGGTGAAAACAGTGCTGAGGCAGATGCTGAGGTTATCAGGGTTGCTATTGAAACTTTAGTGCAGGCAGGCATGAAGGAATTCCAGATTGATATTGGTCAGGTGGGATACTTTTTGGGACTTGCAGAGGCTGCAAAGCTGGATAACAATGAAGCGGATCAGCTTCGCCGGATGATCAATGACAAAGACTTTGTTGCCATTGAACAGTTTTTGGAAGCTCTTTCTATACCAGAGGAGTTTAAACAGGCATTTTTAGAGATGCCCAATCGTTTCGGAGAGATTTCTGTTGTGGATGAAGCCTTGAGGGAACCTTGTGTTTTTGGAAAGGTAAAGGATGCACTGGAAAACCTGAAACAGATTTATAGCATCTTGAAGATGCAAGGAATGGAACAGTATATTTCTATTGATTTAGGCATGGTTCCTCATATGGATTATTACACCGGTGTTATTTTTAAAGGGGTGGCCTATGGCGTGGGATTTCCTATCTGCTCCGGCGGACGGTACGATAACCTGATGGAAAAGTTTGGAAGGGATCTTCCTGCAACTGGTGTTGCAATTGGAATTGAGCGTTTGATGTCTGCTTTGAAGGATGAGAGAAAAGCAGAAGCAAAAGGAAAGGAATCAGAATACGTTACGGTTGCCCTTGCCAAAGGTCGCCTTGCAGAACTTTCTGTTGAGATTTTTGAAAAACTTGGATTTGATGTTGCTGAATTGAAAACCAAGACGCGAAAGCTGATTTTTACCGATGAGAAACGAAAGTTTAAGTTTATTCTGGTGAAGGCATCGGATGTTCCCACCTATGTGGAGTATGGTGCAGCAGATATTGGAGTAGTCGGCAAAGATACCTTGCTTGAGAGTGGAAAGAATCTTTACGAGGTTTTGGATTTAGGATTTGGTACTTGTAAAATGGCTGTGGCGGGTCCGAGTTATATGAAGGGAAATTTGGATGGCAAAAACATTATGCGTGTTGCCAGCAAATATCCAGAAATTGCGAGAGATTATTTTCATAGAACCAAGGGGCAGACAGTAGATATTATCAAATTGAACGGATCTGTTGAGCTTGGCCCGTTGGTTGGCTTGTCCCAGGTTATTGTGGATATTGTGGAAAGTGGAAAAACACTTCACGAAAATGGTCTTGAAGTATTGGAGGATGTTTGCCCGCTGAGTGCCAGACTTGTGGTGAACCGGGTTAGCATGAAGCTTCATCGTGAAGCTATTGTGAAACTGATTCGTGAGATAAAAGGAGAATTAAAGTAAATGCGTTTGTATCCAGCAATTGACATTATCGATGGACAGTGCGTTCGTCTATCCCAAGGAGATTACGACCAAAAGACAACCTATGCGGAAAACCCTGTTGAGGTTGCAAAAAGGTGGGAGAGCCTTGGTGGCGAGTTTTTGCATCTTGTGGATTTAGATGGTGCGAAGACCGGGGATATGCCAAACTTTGATCTAATTTGTTCTATTGCAAAGGAAGTAAAAGTTCCCGTAGAGATTGGCGGCGGAATTCGGAATATGGATGCGGTTTGCCGATATCTGGAGCATGGGGTTCATCGTGTAATTCTTGGAACAGCGGCAATTCGGAATCCGGAATTTGTAAAAGAGGCAGTAGAAAAATACGGAGATCGAATTGTTGTGGGCATTGATGCCAAGGATGGTATGGTTGCTGTTAGTGGCTGGGAGGAAGTTAGTTCGGTTTCTGCTTTAGATCTTGCAAAACAAATGGAGGAAATTGGTGTCAAAACCATTATTTACACCGACATTGCAACCGATGGCATGCTGCAAGGGCCTAACGTCGCTGCGATGAAGGAAATGGCGGAAGCGGTCTCTATGGATGTGGTTGCATCTGGCGGGGTAAGTTCACTTGCAGATCTTAAATCGCTTTCCATAACTGGTGTGGAAGGTGCCATTGTTGGAAAAGCTTTGTATACAGGACATATAGAACTTCCGGAGGCGGTTGCGTTTTGTCGCAAGGTTTAGAAATAACTCAAAATAATTTTTACATAAGGAAAGGTGTTAAGTATGGAATTCATCAAGGATTTGAAATTTGACGAAAAGGGCCTGATTCCAGCCATTGCTCAAGACATAGTCAGTGGCGAGGTTCTTATGTGTGCGTATATGAATGCTGAAAGTATTCAGAAGACCATAGAAACCGGACATGCTACCTACTTTAGCAGGAGCCGTCAGGAACTCTGGGAAAAGGGTGCCACGTCCGGCCACTTCCAGACCGTCAAAGAGATGTATTTAGATTGCGACGGCGATGCACTGGTTTTGAAAGTTGAGCAGGAAGGTGCTGCATGTCATACTGGAAATCGTTCTTGTTTCTACCGGAAACTTGTAGATGGAAAGTTAGTTGAGGTCCCAACAGAGGGGGCGGTTAGTCCGCAGATCCTTTATGATGTCTACAATGTTATTGTAGATCGGGTAAAGAATCCTAAGGAAGGTTCCTACACCAATTATCTTTTTGAAAAAGGCATCGATAAGATGCTGAAGAAGGTTGGAGAGGAATCAGCAGAGGTTATTATTGCTTCGAAAAACTACGTGAAGGCAGAGGTACAGTATGAAACGGCGGACTTGATGTATCACCTGTCAGTTGTATTGGTAGAACAAGGTCTTACCTGGGATGATGTTTTTAAAGAACTGGCTTCCAGATATAACAAATAAATAATTCAATTACAAAGGAGATTTTTATTATGAAATTCGGTATTGAGCACATTCTTATATTAGCAAAAAACGATTTAAAAGCGTTGGTTGACTGGTATGTTGACCTATTTGATTGGGAGATTGTTATTGATGGTGGTCCCGATGTATACATGGTAAAAGCAAGCAATGGTAACATGATTGAGTTTGGCAATGCGGCTCAGGAGCGTAACGATGCGAATGATGCAGCTGGTTTCCGTCATTTGGCAGTTTGTGTTGACGATTTTGATGCTGCTGTTGAGAGAGTTCGTGCAGCAGGTGTGAATGGATTGAAAGATCCTGTTGTCAGCGATACTGGTCTTGGTATTATGTTCTTTGAAGATCCGGAAGGAAATCTGGTTCATCTGGTAAGCAGACCGGTTGCTCTCTAAGGCTGTGTCTTCGAAATTTCATCGTTGGTTGTTGCCGGTAATGGCAATTTTGCTCTTGGCGGTGTATTTGATAGGATTTAGGCTGTATCAGCATCGCCTATACATTACCGAACCTCCTGCGACGGTCTTAACAGAGGAGCAAATCCATCATATGGAATTACTGGATGGAGAAACAATCAACATTAACAAAGCTGATGTCGATGATTTAGTTCGTCTACCAGGGATTGGTCAAGTTATGGCCGAACGCATTTGCGAAACAAGGCAGGCCTTGGGGGGATTCCGTTCTTTGGATGAGTTAAAAAAGGTAAAAGGAATTGGGGAGAAACTTTACCAGAAGATCAAAGAATATGTTGTTTTAGAATAGGAGAATTTGTATGGGATTATTTCGACCCAACTATGATAGACCTGGAAAAGGCGTTGATGAAAACGCACCACAGAAACGGAGCTTTTTCCGGTTCTGGGAAGTTTTTGGAAGAAAATTAGGCAAATTAGTCAAAATCAATTTGCTCTATGCTTTAACATTGATACCACCATTTTTGCTCTGGTTTTTTCTGGCTGGATTGATTACAAGTCCAATTTTGTCTGTAGATTCTGTTCGTGGCGTGATTACAGGAATTGCTGAGCAGATGGCAGAATCCTTGCAAACAACTCCGGCTGAATTAGAGGCAAGACTTTGCATTACGCTTGATGGAATTGGAAGAGTCATTCTTTCCTTTTTGTTTGTTTCTCTATGGGGCGCTGGCCCTGCGACAGCAGGAGCAACTTATATCTGGCGTAATTTTGCAAGGGAAGAACATGCATGGATCTGGAGTGATTTTAAAGATGCATTTAAGCAGAATTTCAAGCAATCCATGATGGTATTTTTGATTGACGTGATTGCGATGGTGCTATTTTGTTTTGCCATCAGGGTATATAGTACTATGTCAGGTGTTATGACGATATTATCCTATGTTATCTGGCTGGTTGTTTTGATTTACACTATGATGCATTTTTATCTATATCCCATGATGGTTACTTTTGAACTCTCTCTTAAGGATTTGTATCGAAATGCGTTGCTTTTTGCTCTTGGCAAGCTTCCGTCGAATCTTCTGGTGTTGGCGCTTATCTGTCTGCTTCAATTGATTCCTGGGTGTCTTGCTGCTCAATTCTTTGGGGAATACTTTGTTCTATTTTTCTTGGTTATGTTAATTCTTGAGTCGGTTATTTTGCTAAGCTTCTCCGGATTTTTGGTTAATTTTAATGCAGTTTACAAGATGAACAAATATATGATGCCGAATCTGGAAGAAGACAATGGTTAAATAAGAAAGGGGAGGTAGATTATTATGCTGTTGGAGAGAATTACTGCCTCCGCTGATATAAAACATTTTTCTCAGGAGCAGAATAAGCTTCTTGCATCCGAAATACGAGAATTTTTGGTAAAACACGTTTCAAGAACTGGAGGTCATTTGTCAGCTAGCCTTGGTGTTGTGGAATTAACCATGGCACTTCATCAGGTTTTTGATGTAGAATATGATCGCATTGTTTGGGATGTGGGACATCAGTCCTATGTGCATAAAATCCTGACAGGACGTTGGAAGGAATTCTCTTCCTTACGTCAGATGGGGGGCTTAAGCGGATTTCCTAAAACAGAAGAGTGCGATGCAGATGCTTTCAATACAGGGCATAGCTCAACCTCGATTTCTGCAGCAGTTGGATTTGCGGTAGCGGCAAAACTTCGAGGTGAAAAAAAGACAGCAGTTGCAGTGATTGGTGATGGTTCTCTTGGAGGCGGCATGGCGTTTGAGGCGATGAATCATGCAGGTGCCTTGAAGCTTCCTATGATTGTTGTTTTGAATGACAATGGAATGTCTATTTCCAAAAATGTGGGAGGTCTTTCCAAGCGTTTGAAGCGTTTACGGAACACAAGAAGATACTTCGATTTTAAAACCAATGTAAAATCTATTTTAGATAAGATTCCAATTTTGGGTCCGCCGCTGAAACGTTGGATGCGGGGATTTAAGAAAATGGTAAAGCGATTAGTGATTCGCAGTGTTATTTTTGAAGATCTTGGGTTTTCTTATATGGGACCTGTGGATGGACATAACGTGGAGGAATTAAAACTTGTTCTGCAGCAGGCAAAGGTCAAGCAGGAACCAGTATTTATTCATGTTCGTACAAAAAAAGGAAAGGGATATGTTCCGGCCGAGAAAAATCCTGAGTTTTTCCATGGTGTTGCAAATTTTGACTCTCAGACAGGACGTCCTTTAAAAGCGGATGACAAACTGGATTGGTCTAGCTTGTTTGGTGAAACAGTGAAAACTTTGGCCGAGGATAATCCCAAACTTGTTGCGGTTACAGCTGCGATGCCAATGGGTACTGGACTTAAAAAGTTTCAAGAACGGTTTCCGGATCGATTTTTCAATGTTGGTATTGCAGAGCAGCATGGCGTAACTTTTGCAGCAGGTCTTGCAAAGGCTGGAATGGTTCCTTGTTTTGCTGTCTATTCTACTTTCTTGCAAAGAGGATATGATCAGTTACTTCATGATGTTGCACTTCAGAATCTTCACGCTGTATTCTGCATTGATAGATGTGGTCCGGTTGGTGCAGATGGTGAAACGCACCAAGGGGTTTTTGACTTATCGTATCTGTTGCCCCTTCCGGGAGTTTCGGTATTATCTCCTTCCAATGGAATGGATTTTCAGGCAATGCTTGCTTATGCTGTGGAAGAAGCAAATGGCCCGATTGCAATTCGCTATCCTCGGGGAGAGGTACAACATGTTATCCCGGGTTCAGCACCATCTTTGGATATTACGAAAGCAAAACTGGTTCGGGAAGGAACTGATGTTTTGATTGCGGCGGTTGGAACCACTGTGTTTGATGCATTAGAAGCAGCGGAACTGCTTGAAAAACAGAATATTTCAGCGGCAGTATTGGACATTCGTTCGGTGAAACCATTGGATGAGGAAACTATTTTGAGATACAGTAGAGATAAACGGTTGATTGTATCGGTGGAAGATCATGTCAAAATCGGTGGATTCGGCCAACAGTTATTGGATTTGTTACAGAGAAAGGTTCTTGTTTGCGCATATCCTAATGAGCCGATTGTTCATGGAACTGTTCCGCAATTGAAAGAGAAGTATGGAATGTCCGGGGAGCAGCTTGCAAAGAGAATTGTGGAGCAATACCGTCGGAGTTAAGGTGATAATATGGCAAAACAACGTCTTGATCAATATCTGGTAGACCAAGGGCTTGTCCCCAGTCGTTCTATGGCACAGTCGATTATTATGGCTGGAGAAGTTTTTGTCAATGGTCAAAAGGCTTCGAAAGCTGGCGAAGCTGTGACGGGTGAAGAACAGATTGAGCTTCGAAGTAAGACGCTACAGTATGTGAGCCGAGGCGGCCTGAAACTGGAGAAAGCTATGCAGGTTTTTCCGGTGGAACTTGCTGGAAAGGTTTGTATGGATATTGGAGCATCCACGGGTGGTTTCACAGATTGTATGCTTCAAAATGGTGCGAAAAAGGTATACGCTATTGATGTGGGCTACGGGCAGCTTGCATGGAAACTACGACAGGATGAGAGAGTTGTAAATTTAGAAAGAACTAATATTCGGTATGTAACCGAGGAACAGGTCCCCGATTCTGTAGATTTCTTTTCTGTTGATGTTTCTTTTATATCCTTGAAATTAGTTCTCCCGGTTGCCTTTTCTCTTCTTCAGGAGTGTGGATATGGTGTCTGCCTGATTAAGCCCCAGTTTGAAGCAGGAAGAGAAAAGGTTGGAAAAAAGGGTGTAGTTCGTGATCCGGAGGTTCATATTGAAGTAATTGAAAAAGTTCTGGAATTTACCAAGGAAATTGGTTTTTCGGTATTAGGATTAGATTATTCTCCGGTGAAGGGACCGGAGGGGAACATAGAATATTTGATGTATGTAGGAAAACAAGGTGAAGGTATCGATTTTGATGTACCTGCCTTGGTGAAGGATTCTCATATCTTGGATAGGTGATTGTATGAAGAAGTTTGCTATCATCCCTAACGAAGCCAGAGACGAAGGTTTTCTGGAAACACAAAAGGTGTTGTCTATTTTAAAAGACAATAGTTCTGAAGTGTTTATGGAAGCTGATTTTGCCGATAAAAGGTTCGAGGGTGTAGTCTTTGACTCTCTAGAGGAGATTCTAAAAAAAGCGGATGTTGCCGTTGTCCTGGGCGGAGATGGAACAATATTAAACATTGCGCCTTTGGCTGCAAAACTTGGAATTCCGATTTTTGGGATTAACCTTGGACATCTTGGGTTTCTTGCTCAAACCGAAAAAGGAAATTATGAAATATTTGAAGATTTGTTTTCTGAGAATTATTCCATTAGAAACTGTATGATGCTTGATTGCATGGTGATGGAAGCAGAGAACCAGATAGAGCGGTACACCGCGCTTAATGATATTGTTGTTTCTGGAGATGGATATTCTCGGATGATAACGGTTTCTGCATCGGTAAATGGAACTAGTATTGGCACCTATTCTGCAGATGGTTTGATTGTGGCAACCGCGGTTGGTTCTACGGCATATTCTTTGTCGGCAGGTGGTGCGGTGATGCATCCAGAAATGGAAGCAATGATCCTGACCCCCATTTGTCCGCATACCATGAAAGCAAGATCCACTGTGGTTCCGGGAAATCATGTTGTTGAAATTATTTCCAAACCACCATACCGTTCCTCAGTGCTTGTGATGGTGGATGGAAAACGCCGACATGAATTAAAAGAAAATGAGAAGATACGGATTAGCCGTTCAGAAGATTGTTTGAAGTTATTGATACCCAATCAGCAAAACTTTTTTGACGTGCTGAGAAAAAAGCTATCCGATTAGGTTAAGATGGGAGGTGCGCAAGATGTTGAGAGAACTACATATCAAAAATGTGGCAGTTATTGAAGATGTAACAGTTACATTTGAGGATGGCTTTCATGTGTTGACAGGTGAAACTGGTGCCGGAAAGTCCATTTTGATTGATTCGATCAACATGGCATTGGGAGAGCGCACTGACCGGGATTTGATTCGTACCGGTGCAGAAACTGCATCGGTAGATGCGGTATTCGAACCGGGCGAGGTTGCCAGAAAAAAATTATTGGAACTGGATATTGAAACAGAGGATGGTTTGCTTTATATCCATAGACAAATTGGAATTGACGGAAAAAGCCGTTGCCGAATCAACGGACACATGGTTCCTTTGAGCCAGTTAAAGGAAGCGGCTGTATTCATGCTTTCTATTCATGGACAGAATGATAATCAAAGTATTTTGTCCCCCAAAGCTCATCTTGGATTCTTAGATAGTTATGGAATGTACCAGGGAGAATTGAACGAGTATCGCAAACAATACGATAAAGTTGTTCAAATTCGAAAAGAACTTTCTCAGCTTGTAACTGACGAACGGGAAAAGGAACGGCGTATCGATTTATTGCATTATCAAATCGACGAGATTTCTTCCGCATCCCTGAAAGTAGGTGAGGAAGAAACCTTGTTAGAGCGCCGGGAATATCTTTCTCATTTTGAAGCTATTATGGAAAACACAGGAAAGGCATATCAGGCTTTATACGGCGACGAGGATTCTGCCTCTGCTTATGACCAGGTTTCCGGTGGTGTTCATTACCTGGAGAAGGTTGCAGAACTTGATGAAACCCTCAATGGCTTTTATCAAACCTTGTGTTCTGTCCTTGCGGATGTGGAAGATGTAACCCATGAACTAAAGTCATATCTTGACCATATTGATATCGAACCAGGTGAAATTGATTCCATAGAAGAACGGCTTCAGTTGATTATTGACCTGAAACGGAAATACGGTGGCTCTGTGGAGGCGGTTCTTGACTATCTCGAAAAAGCGGAAATCGAACTTGCAAAAATTGAAGATAGTGATGCAGAACGAGAAAAGTTACAGAGCATCCTTGAGAAGGAAGAAGATGTACTTTCATCCCTTGCGGAAAAGCTTTCTTCGCTGCGACAAGAAACTGCGATTCGTCTTCAGACTGCTATCATGCAGGAGCTTTCCGATTTAGACATGCAGAAGATGCGTTTTTCTGTATCTATTGAACCCATGGAAGAGGATGGAAAGCCACATTACACGAAGACAGGGTATGATCGGGTGGAATTCCTAATTTCTGCCAATCCCGGCGAGGCGCTTAAGCCTTTGACTAAAATAGCGTCTGGTGGTGAAATGTCCAGAATCATGTTGGCAATAAAATCGGTGCTTGCGGACAGTGATCCGGTTGAAACCATGATTTTTGATGAAATCGATACCGGCGTCAGCGGACGAGCGGCGCAGAAAATTGCAGAAAAGATTTGTATGCTTGCCAAAAATCATCAGATTTTATGTATTACCCATCTGGCACAGATTGCCAGTATGGCAGATGTACATTTTTATATTGAAAAGACCTCTTGTGAGGATCGGACCAGAACAACAGTTACACCTCTTTTGGAAGAGGAAAGGAAGCAGGAGCTTGCGCGAATCATCGGTGGGGTTATGATTACCGATTTGACGTTACAGGCGGCTCAGGAAATGCTTGATATGGCATCTCAAATCAAAGGGAGGCGCTAGCTATGGCAATGGAACAAACTGGTTTTGTTGCTGAAATCAACAATGGTATTGCCAAAGTGCGGGTGGATCGGGAATCTGCGTGCGGTGGAAACTGCGCCGGATGTCATGGATGTCCACAAACGGCGTTGGTGGTTTCCTGTTTGATTGATCCAGAGAATCCTGTTCAACGAGGAGAAAAGGTCAAAGTTGTTATGCCAACCGGGAGATTTTTCTCAGGAATCTTCAAAAGCTATGGTGTTTTGATTTTCATGGTGTTGTTAGGTGCGGTTCTGGGCTTTTATCTGACAGGGGTAGAGGGATTTTCGGTACTTGGAGCTGTTTTAGGTCTTTTGTTAGGAGGCAGTTGGGTTCATCTGCTCTCTAAAAGATCGAAACAGGATATAAAAATTGAGAAAATTGACAGATAGGAGGAAGACCATGAGAGAACCAAAACGAATTACTGTTTTTCTGGGACACTATGGGAGTGGAAAAACGGAACTTGCAGTAAATTATGCACTTTATTTAAAAAGTCTTGGTAAAAAAGTGGTAGTGATTGATTTGGATTTGGTAAATCCGTATTTTCGAACCAAGGATGCGGAAAAGCTGTTTGAAGAGAATGGGATTTCTCTGATTGCACCGGAATTTGCCAATACCAATCTGGAAACCCCCACTGTTCCGTCTGAAATTTTCAGTGTCTTTGAGGACAAGGAGGTTTATGCAATTTTTGATATGGGTGGCGGCGAGGACGGAGCGATTCCCTTGGGAGTATTTCATCAGCGACTATCTCAGGAAGATTGTGATGTGTTCTTTGTTTTGAATCAACGTCGTATGCTGACCACTGATTTGGAGGGAACATTGGATATTTTCCAGGAGATCGCAGCGGTAACTCGAATTGCGATCACTGGATTTATCAATAATACACATTTAAAAGAGGAAACAACATCGGAAATGCTTTTAGAGGGGCAGAAACTTGCCGAAGAGGTGGAAGAAGCTCTCAATATCCCGGTAGTATATATCAGCGGAAGCAAAGCGATTCTGGATACATTACCGGAGAAGTATGAGTCTATGAAATTTCCGATTCAGTTTTATATTAATCTAATGTTTTAAGGAGGAAGAGAAAATGGCTAAAGTTACATTCCGCGAGGAAAGATGTAAAGGCTGCGAACTGTGTACCACGGTTTGTCCCAAAAAGATTATCGTGATGGATGTAGAAAAGATCAATGAAAAAGGCTTTCATCCTGCAACGATAACCGACCAAGAGCAATGCATTGGTTGTGCATTTTGTGCAACCATGTGTCCTGATTGTGTAATCAAAGTGGAAAGATAGGAGGAATCAACATGGAAAAGAAAGTTTTAATGAAAGGAAATGAAGCCTTAGCAGAGGCGGCAATCCGTTGTGGTTGTCGGCATTTCTTTGGCTATCCCATTACCCCCCAGACGGAGCTTGCGGCCTATATGGCAAAACAGATGCCGAAACGTGGCGGTGTATTCTTGCAGGCGGAAAGTGAAATCTCGGCTATCAATATGGTGTATGGCGCAGCAGGTTCCGGTGCTAGAGTTATGACCAGCTCCTCCAGTCCCGGTATCAGCTTGAAGCAGGAAGGTATCTCCTACATAGCAGGTGCAGATCTACCCTGTGTTGTTATCAACATTGTTCGTGGTGGTCCTGGACTTGGTGGTATTCAGCCTTCTCAGTCTGACTACTTCCAGGCTACCAAAGGTGGTGGCCACGGCGACTACAGACTGTTGGTGTATGCACCGTCTTCGGTTCAGGAAATGGCTGACCTGGTAGAAAAAGCATTTGATAAGGCTGACGAATATCGTATGCCTGCTATGATTATGGGTGACGGTATGCTGGGTCAGATGATGGAGCCGGTTTCTTTCAAGCCGGAGCGTGATCTTGCAACGCTTGATGAAAAGCCCTGGGCGACTACCGGTACCGGAATGAAGAGAAAGAAGAACATCATTAACTCTCTTTACCTGACTCCGGACGAACTGGAAAAGCTGAACAACGAAAGACAGGAACGGTACGAAATCATTAAGCAGAAGGAAGCTATGGTAGAAGAGTACTGTACCGAGGATGCAGAATTGATTCTGGTAGCCTATGGTACCATTGCAAGAATTGTTATGTCTGCAGTGAATGATCTTCGAGCAGAAGGCTATAAGGTTGGTTTGATTCGTCCTATCACCCTGTGGCCCTTCCCCTCTGAAACCATCGCAAAGTATGCAGAGAAGGCAGAAGCTTTCCTGGCTGTTGAGATGAGCCAGGGACAGATGATTGAAGACGTACAGTTGGCGGTTAATGGTAAAGCTCCTGTTTACTTCTATGGCAGAAATGGCGGTATGATCCCTGATCAGGATGCCATCGCAGAACAGGTTAAGCAGTACTTAAAGAAATAAGAGAAAGGAGCCGATAGAAATGGCAGTTGTATTTGAAAGACCCCATGCACTCAGCGATGTTCCTCTGCATTATTGTCCCGGTTGTACCCATGGTATTATCCACCGGCTGGTGGCTGAGGTTATCGACGAGCTTGGTATGGAAGGAAAAGCAGTTGGCGTTGCACCGGTTGGTTGTAGCGTTATGGCATATGATTATTTTGATTGTGATATGCAGGAGGCGGCTCACGGTCGTGCTCCGGCAGTTGCAACCGGTATTAAAAGAGTTCATCCGGATAACCTGGTATTCACCTATCAGGGTGATGGAGATTTAGCAGCAATCGGTACTGCTGAAACCGTTCATGCGGCAGCAAGAAGTGAAAATATCACCATTATCTTTGTGAACAATGCAATCTATGGTATGACTGGTGGGCAGATGGCACCTACCTCCTTGGTAGGTCAGGTAACACAAACTACCCCCTACGGCAGAAAGGTAGAGAATCAGGGCTATCCCATCCAGATGTCCGAGATGCTCTCAACCCTCCGTGGTGCATCCTATATCGAGAGAGTTGCAGTAGATACCATTCCTAATATCAAGAAAGCAAAAGCGGCTATCAAGAAGGCGTTCCAGTGTCAGATTGATAAGAAGGGCTTCTCTATGGTCGAGGTATTGTCCACCTGCCCCACCAACTGGGGTATGAGTCCTGATGAGGCGCTGAATTGGCTTCGTGAGAACATGATGCCCCAGTATCCTCTGGGTGTATATTGTGATCGTCTGGCAGAAGAGGAGGCAAAATGATGAAGAAGATTATTTTTGCAGGTTTTGGTGGACAGGGCGTTCTGTTTGCAGCAAAGACTTTGGCCTATGCAGGCATGGATGCAGGGATGCAGATTTCCTGGCTTCCCTCTTATGGCCCCGAAATGCGTGGCGGTACTGCAAACTGTTCCGTTATCCTTTCGGATCAACCGATTGGTTCTCCGGTTATTTTGCAACCGGATGTATTGATTGCCATGAATAAGCCCTCTTTGGAGAAGTTTGAGAATACAGTAGCTCCTGGTGGTGTTATCGTATTGGATAGCTTTTTGATTGATCAAAAGGTAAAAAGAGATGATGTAACGGTCGTTTATATTCCGGCAAAGCAGTTAGCGGAAGAGGCTGGTAAAGCAAGCCTTGGTAACATGGTGATGTTGGGTGCGGCAGTACGTCATGGCGAATTACTTGAGAAGGACATGCTGGATAAGAGTATGGCTGACCATACTCCGGCTTCCAAGGCTGCGTTGGCTGAACTGAATCAGAAGATGATTGATATTGGATACAATTTTGAGTAATTTACTGAGAAACGGTGGGATTGGCTGACATGTTGCTTTCCATAGATGGACTAAGTAAAAGTTTTTCGGGAAAACAGATTCTGCGCAACATTTCTTTGACCATCGAAGAAAAAGTGCGGTATGGTCTTATTGGCGTAAATGGAGCAGGGAAATCTACCCTGCTCCATATTCTCATGGGTGAAATGGAGTCTGACTCCGGAGAGGTCGTGCGTGGAAGTAATCTATCAATTGGATACCTGAAACAAAACTCGGGGCTAGAGAGAAACAGCACGATTATCGAGGAGATGCGAAAGGTTTTTGCTGATGTGCTGTTGGCAGAAGAAAATCTTCGGGCGTTGGAAAAGGAAATGGCGGTAGTGGAGGAAGATTCGACAGAATATCGACGGATAGCTCAGGAATATGCCAAAAAGCAGGCGTTTTTTGATAGCCGGGATGGATATCAGATTGATGTCAAGATTAAGACCATTTTAAATGGTATGGGCTTTATGGATAAAGATCTGGAAACAGAAATTCATACCTTAAGTGGTGGTGAAAAGACACGTCTTGCCATTGCCAGACTTCTGCTTGAAGAACCGAATCTTTTGATTTTGGACGAACCTACCAATCATTTGGATTTTAAAACATTAAGCTGGCTGGAAAACTATCTTTTGACCTACAATGGTTCCGTTCTGGTTGTATCTCATGACCGTTACTTTTTGGACAAATTGGTTCAGCAGGTGTTTGAGATAGAACGTGGTGTTCTATATACCTACAAGGGAAACTATTCTGCTTATTTAAAACAGAAGAAGGAGCGGATTATTCGTCAGACCAAAGAGTATGAGGAACAACAGATAGAGATTGAAAAACTCCAGACCTATGTAGATAAAAATATGGCAAGAGCCTCTACCGCAAACAGTGCGAAGTCAAGGCAAAAGATCCTTGAAAACATGGAGCTGATTGAAAAACCGGAAGGAGATATCAAGCCGATTCATCTTAAGTTCGAAACAACCAAGGAATCGTTTAAGGATGTTTTGACAGTGAATGATTTAGAACTGATGGTTGGAGAAGAGAAAAAGGTGCTTTGCAGTCATATTAACCTTGCAGTAAAGCGAGGGGAAAAGATTGCGATTATTGGAGAAAATGGAATCGGTAAGTCAACCTTTTTGAAAACAGTGCAAGGAATTCTTCCCCAAGCCCAAGGGGAATATAGTTGGGGAAAGAATACCAGTATTAGTTATTACGAGCAGGAAAACCTGAATCTAAATCCGGAAAATCTTGCTATAGACGAATTGTGGGATCGTTTCCCCCATATTCCGGAAGCACAAATTCGGCGAGTATTAGGAAATGTCAGATTAACAAAAGAAGATGTATTTAAACCAGTGAAAGTAATCAGTGGTGGAGAAAGAGCAAAGCTTGCATTTTGTATTTTAATGCTGGAAAAGGCCAATGTTATGCTTTTGGATGAGCCGAGCAACCATTTGGATTTGCCGTCGAAAGAAGTGTTGGAAGAGGCGCTTAACGAGTACAACGGAACCATGCTTTTTGTGTCCCACGATCGTTATTTGCTCAATAAAATTCCGGATAAAATCATGGAGATGACTCGAAGTGGTATTACCGTCTATGATGGAAATTATGATTACTATTTGGAACGACAACAGTTTTTTGCAGAAATGCAAAAGGGAGAACAACCGATTGTACAGACAAAGAGTAATAGCGGTTCTTCCTATAAGGGAAAAGAACAGCGAAAACAAGAGGCAAAACGGCGTGCCAGAATCAAAGAATTGGAAGAACAGATAGCGTGGTTTGAAAAGGAAATTAGAATTCTTCAGGAAGAACTTTCTGAGGAAGAAGTCTATACTGATTATCAGTTGGCAACAGAAAAGACGATTAAAATTGAAGAAAACTCCAAAAAACTTGATGCGTTCTACGAAGAATGGGAGATTTTGCAGGATGAGGAGGAGGCATAATCATGGCAGAAGGTAACCAATGTGATTTTTGTAAAAACTATGTGTTTGATGAAGAATACGATGGGTATATCTGCTTGGTCGCCATGGATGAAGATGATGTCTACCGGATTCATTCCAGACAGAGTTGTCCATACTATCAATCAGATGATGACTATTTGATTGTAAGGAAACAGAAATAAAAAAGAGGTCGAATTCGACCTCTTTTTTTGTATGCTGTAGTTACGCTTTAACAATAGAAATCGCAATTTTTTCGCCGTTTACATTCCATTCCTTAGCGTCGCTAGCTTCTGCTTCTGTTAAAGATTCTGCAAGGAGCTGAGCCTTAATTTCGGCTTCATTTTTGCCCACGATATCTGCGATTTTTGCACTTCCAGAGAACTGAACTAGGATCCGGTCAGTTACCTCAAAGCCACTGTCCTTCCGCATGGTTTGTACCTTGCTGATGAACTCACGAACAAAACCTTCCTCGATTAAAGCGTCGGTCAGGTTGGTATCCAAAACCACGGTATAACCCTGATCGCTTCCAGAAACAAAACCGTCCTTCTGTTTGGTTTCGATCAGAACATCTTCCTTCGTGATTTCGACGTCTGTGCCCTCAATCACAAGCTTTAAGGTTCCGTTGTTTAGGGTATCCATGACGGTTGCACCATCCATCGTAGCAATTTCATCAAAGATAGGACGCATCAGCTTACCGTACTTGGGACCCATCGTCCGCATCTGAGGTTTGAAGTTGTATGCAATAAATTCACTCGCATCATTGGTAACGGAAACTTCTTTGATATTCAGCTCTTCCAGAATAATATCAGTGTACGCGTCATTGATAGCGTTTTCGCTTTGGATATAGAGCTTGGACAAGGGTTGACGATTCTTGATGTTCGCCTCATTCCGGCATGCACGACCCATTTCCACAATCTTACGAATGCTATCCATATCTGTTTCGATTTCCGGGAAGTTCCAATCAGCGTTAGCCTGAGGATAATCGCACAGATGAACACTTTCTGGAGCATTTGCGTTTACAGAGAGAACCAGGTTCTGATAAATTTGTTCCGTCATAAAAGGAATGAAAGGAGCACACAGTTTGGAGAACTCAACCAGGGTGGTATAAAGAGTCATGTATGCACTAACCTTATCCTCGGTCATCTCGCTGCCCCAGAACCGGGCACGGCAACGACGGACATACCAGTTACTAAGTTCATCGGTAAATTCGTTGATTGCACGGGTTGCCTCGGTGATTTTGTAATCGTTCAGGTTCTTATCCACAACCTCAATCACATGATTCAGCTTAGAGAGAATCCATTTATCCAGAACAGACAACTTGGAAACATCAAGCTGATGCTTGGTGGGATCGAACTGGTCAATCTCCGCATAGAGAACATAGAAAGCATAGGTGTTCCAGAGGGTACCAAGGAATTTCCGCTGAGATTCTGAAACATTCTTTGCGGAGAAACGGTTGGGAAGCCAGGGAGCAGAGTTGGAATAGAAGTACCACCGAACCGCATCACTGCCATGGTCGTTTAGGATATCCATGGGGAGAATAACGTTACCTTTGTGCTTGCTCATCTTAATTCCCTTATCGTCCTGAACGTGTCCAAGAACAACAACATTTTTATAGGGGGACTCATCAAAGAGAAGGGTGGAGATTGCCATCAAAGTATAGAACCATCCACGGGTCTGGTCGATTGCCTCACTAATAAAGTTTGCAGGGAAGTTCTGTTCGAAAAGCTCCTTGTTTTCAAAGGGATAATGCCACTGTGCAAAGGGCATGGAACCAGAGTCAAACCAACAGTCGATTACTTCGGGAACACGAGTCATTTCGCCATTACATTCCGGACACCGGAGCTTTACCTGATCTACGTAAGGCTTATGAAGCTCAATGTCATCCGGACAGTTAATGCCCATTTCCTTGAGTTCTGCAATAGAGCCGATTACATGGCGGTGTCCGCAACTACATTCCCAGATGGGAAGAGGTGTACCCCAATAACGAGAACGGGAAAGTCCCCAGTCAATAATGTTTTCCAGAAAGTTTCCGAATCGACCATGCTTAATGTTATCCGGTAACCAGTTAACCGTTTCGTTATTCTTTAAGAGATTATCCCGAACAGCAGTCATCTTGATAAACCAAGTATCACAAGCGTAGTAGAGTAGAGGAGTATCACAACGCCAGCAGAAGGGATAGCTATGTTCAAAGGGGATAACCGCAAAACACTGGTTCCGTTCTTTCAAATCACGGATAACCAGTTTGTCAGCGTCCTTCACAAAGATGCCGCTCCACTCACCGCACTCCTCAATAAAGTTACCTTGAGTGTTTACATGACAGATAAAGGGAAGATCGTTCTCCTTACATACCCGAGAGTCGTCCTCACCGAATGCGGGAGCAATATGAACAATACCGGTACCATCATCCATAGTAACGTAGTTATCGGAAATAATATAATGTGCCTTGCCATCTGGCTTTACAAAGTTATAAAGGGGTTCGTATTCAAGCCCGCAAAGGTCAGTTCCAATGTAGGATTCCAGTTCAGTAACTTTTTGATCACCAAAGACCTTTTCTACCAAAGCCTTTGCTAAGATATAGGTGCCGTCTTCTGCCTGAACCTTTACATATGTTTCGTAGGGGTTCACGCAGAGTGCTACGTTAGAAGGTAAAGTCCAGGGCGTGGTGGTCCATGCTAAGATATAATCGGTTTCTTTGCCCAAAACCTTGAACTTGACTGTCATGGAGTTTTCCTTGACATCTTTATATCCCTGTGCTACCTCGTGACTGGACAGAGAGGTGCCGCAACGGGGACAGTAGGGCATAATCTTATGACCTTTGTACAGCAAATCCTTATCCCAAATTTGACGAAGCGCCCACCATACAGACTCAATGTAGTCGTTGTGGTAGGTTACATAAGGATCATCCATGTCAGCCCAGAAACCAACCCGATCGCTCATTTCTTCCCATTCACTCTGGTAGGTAAAGACGCTGTTTTTACACTTCTTGATAAAGTCCTCAATACCATATTTTTCAATTTCCGGCTTACCACTGATACCGAGAACCTTTTCCACTTCCAGCTCTACCGGAAGACCATGGGTATCCCAACCGGCTTTCCGCAGGACATGATAGCCCTTCATGGTGCGGTAACGAGGAATCAAGTCCTTGACTGCACGAGTCAGAACGTGCCCAATATGAGGCTTACCATTGGCGGTAGGGGGACCGTCAAAGAAGGTGAAGTTTTCACAACCTTCCCGATTCTTCATACTCTTTTTGAATATATCTTTTTCTTTCCAAAAATCAATAACCTCTTTCTCGCGATCAACAAAAGAAAGTTCAGTGGATACTTTACGATACATAGAAAAAGACCTCCTATTCATTTTGGTTTTATCTTACGAGAATGCATTAGATTCCCTAATTATTATCAATAAGCATACCAATTTATTTTATAATAAAATCCTTGATTTGTAAAGGGGAAAATCGAAATATCTCACAAATTTCACCGGATTTTAACAAAAAAGAACCCTCTTTGAAAGATAGAGGGTTTTAAAAAGTCTTATTCGTAGTATTTTGGTGCTTTTTTCAGGGTTTGGAAGATATCCCAATCATGCCCCGGAATCATGGTTGCATTGTATTTCTTGGTTAGTTCACGAACTTTCTCAATGGAGTTGAAGAAGTCAATCCGGTTGTAAATCAAGCCGGTAGCCTTAGCAGGAGGCCCGTAGATTTCACTAATATAGATGGCGTCCATGGAGAAAATGAAGGTTCCTTCATTCTGGAGTTGAATCATCAACCCAAGCAAGGCCGGAGTATGTCCGGGAAGGTTGAGTAATTTAACGCCGGGAATGATTTCAAATTCGTCTTCTACAAGATGAACTTTGGAAAGTTCTACATTCAAATCATTCTTGACATAGCCACCATAGGTGGTGGGATCGTTGCTAAGGTGAACAGTGGTGTGAGCTTCCATAAAATCAGCCTTAGGTACATAGATATCGGCATCCTTAAACAGGTGCAGATTACCAATATGGTCAAAGTGCATGTGTGAAATGATGACAGTGTCAATCTGCTCGGCACGGACACCGCATTTTGCAAGTTGAATTTCCAGATTTTGTTCAATTTCCTGATGCAAATCGTAGGTGTCTTGAATGTGTGCCGGCCAGTGGCCTTTCATGGCAAACATATTAGCTCCGGTGTCATAAAGGATATACCGACCATCGTGTTCAATCAGAACGCACATAATAGGGAGCTTGTAAAACTGATTGGACACATGAGGCTTACTCCGGGTAACCATGTTGGATCCGGGGACTACATTGTTTTTGTCAGTTTGTAAATAACCATTATCTAAAATATAAAAACGCATGATTCATGCCTCCTAAACTTTTACCATTGTACCATTTATTTTGGAAGTTGTCAATGGATAAAAGAAGATGATGGTGCTATAAGAACCTCAAAGAGATATAAAGGGAAAAACAATGAGCCATCACAACTTCTTATGATGACAAAAAATAGAGCCGGTAGCGTGGAACTCCGATCAAGAATCGGGACATCCCATAAATGCCGTTGGCTCTAATGATACTATACCACAAAGTAGCCGTGGTGTCAACGGGAACAATTCCAGATATTCCAGAATTAAGAGATGCAATCAATAAAAAATGGAACATAGATTCCGCTCCAGATGACAGTGTCCCCCGGATGTACGTCCAAGACGTTAAGAATTATGTTCCTGAACATACTATACCACAAAGTAATGGTGGTGTCAATGGCAGGAGCGGGATGCCGGCTACCCTTCGGGCGGAGATGCTCACCCGGAATGGGGAGAGTCTTACTGTGGAGGAGGCTGAAGCTGCATCCGGATTCGGTATCGAGGGAGCAAAGGCTCTGGTGGACTTTGTTGACAAGAACCGTGGCGTGCCTTTTAGTGACTTTTCCGGACAGGCACGACTTGCTTACCTTGCCGGAACATCGAATGAGATGGATTTCAAGGCGGAACCGGGTAGTCTGCAGGAGGCATTGTTTGAAGCGGGCAGACGTGATCGGGCAATGAGCAACGTGCTTGCAGAACAGAACAAACCTTCCTATGTTGTATACAATGGCAAGGAAAGCGGTATGCAGAAGAAAAATGGCAAAGTGGTTGTTCCCAAGGGTATGTCCAAGATAGGTGCAACAGCCTTTGATTGTGTTGGACAAGAGCTTGGTTTGAAGATGCAGCCTCAGGAACGAATTGTTGTGAATGACAAAGGGAGAGAGGCGAATGCGGCAATTACGGATGATGGTATTTTCAAGATTTCCTTGAATTCCAATCTTTCCTGGGCAGAGATTCTTGGCCACGAACCGGTTCACCGGTTCCGGCAGATGAACACGCCGGAATATCACACCTTTGTGGATTTTGCGGTACAGATGGAGGAACAACTGGAACGACGTATTGCAAATGGTGAAGGCTACGGTATGATGTTTGAATACATCCGGGGTCAGTACGAAGGTGCAGGCTTGCAGATGAATGCTGCCAAAAATGTTGATGAAATTGCGGCGAGATTTGCCCAGAGACTGTTCGGCAATGAGATGGATGCAATGATGATTATGAAGAAGGCAACCCAGAACAGAGATACAATGACCGCTATGGAGAAGCTTATGGATCTGGTACAGGAGCTGATCTGGAAGCTGCAACGGGCGTGGCGTAGACTGCGGAATCAAGGCGAGTATGCGGCGGCTAAGGAACTTGGTATGACCATCAAGCAACTGGAACAGGCAAGAAAGCTTTGGGCAGAAGCGTATAAGGCGACTGCAAACGAGGTAGAAAAGAGACGCTCGGAGCGGGAATCTGGCGGTGCAAAGGCAGAAAAAAACACCACCACAGTGGGTGATGTGAGTTACGCTCTTGATGATAGCGAAAGTAGTTCTGTTAAGGAGCAGTTGCGAAAGAACCAGGATGCACTTGATAGTATGGATGCTGTTGCCAGCACAAACACTTCCAAGGAGTTTAAGAATGCAAAAGAGGTCTTAGAGTGGGCGAAAGAGCAACTTAAACAAAGTGGGTATAAGGTTGAGAGACAAGAGTTTGGGATGGTAATTTTTGATGAAAAGCGACTGAAAAATGGATTAAATTACCTAAAGTCCGCACAGGAGTATTCGGCTTTTGCTTTCATCCCCAAAGTGATAAAAAGGGGAATTATCGTTGGTGAGCACATAAACCACAAAAGCAGAGGCTACGATACAATTACGTTTGCCGCGCCTGTTGAGATTGATGGCGTGAGAGGGAATATGGCTGTTGTTGTGAGGATAGAGGGTAAAAACTATTATAAACTGCACAAGGTTCTTATGCCTGAGACTGTTTTGGACAACAAAAAAAGAAGCGATGCTGGAACGGCGGCAGCTACTAAAGAAGTAGTCGACACGCCTACAGACATTGCCTCTATTAATAGTATATCACAACCCGCCCCAAATAGTCAAGGAAAATTTTCTGACAAAAAAGGTGGAGCTTATTCCCTCAAGGATGATATGGAACTCTCTCGCGGTAATATCAGTGCTACACCTTCTTGGTTGGATGAACGAATTCGGAACGGGGAGAAAATTACCCTTGAGGATGCCAAGGCGGCATCAGGGTACGGTGATTATGGTGCAGAGGTGTTGGCGGGTGCGGTGAACAATGCCGAGGGGCAAACGTTCAGCCAGGTCAAGGGGAATATGCATCTTGCGTATTTGAATGGCCGTGTCAACAAAGGAATGAGATTTGAAACAGATCTACAGAGAGAGGCGTATTATGCCGGGAAGAAGGATGCGGAGCTGGGACGGCTGATTGCCAAAAAGAAAGCCGGATATGCAACGGTGTACGGTAAGGAAAGCGGATTCATCCCTAATGATGCATCCAAAAATGTTTCTCCCAAAATGCAGAAGGTGTTGAATCTCGTTGCCAAAGACCTTGGTGTCAAAGTGATGTTTGTGGATAATATTGTTGTCAACAAAAAGGGTGATCAGGCAAATGCGGCAATGGGAGATGATGGCATTTTTCGAATTTCTGCAAGCTCTACCCAGCCACTCTATGAACTGATTATTCATGAGCCATTCCACCGGATGCGACAGCTTGCAACCCAAGAGTATTTTGATGCTATGAATTTTGCGGTGCAACACGCAGAACAATTGGGACTTCGCCTGGAACAGGGAAATGGCGCCGGAACATACTACGAGGCACTGAACAATCTGTTTACCGAAAAAGGAATCAGCCACGATGATGCGAAAATCTTAGACGAATTGGCGGCGCAGTTCTACCAAAAGATTGTCAGCAGTGATGCAGATGCCCTCCGGTTCATTCAAGAGATGAACAAGACGGAGAAAAGCAGAAATGCCCTGGAGAAGTTTATGGACTATGTGAAAGAACTGATTGGAAAATTGCAGAAGGTGGTTCGCAAGCTTCGAAATCAGGGTGAGTATGCAGCGGCCAAGCAGATGGATATGACCATCAAGGAGCTGGAGACGGCACGGAAGTTTTACAAAGACGCCTACCGAGCAACACGTCAAAGGGTTGAAAACCGCCGCGTGGAACAGACCTGGGATGTGAAGGAAGATTCTGCGGTAGAAAAAAACACCAACACGGAGGTTGGTGTGAGTTATTCGTTTAAGGAATCTTTTGGAACTCAGTTGGAGGACTGGCGAAAAGGGAATGGAAAAGCGTATGGATCATACAATGGTAAATTCTTTGAGTTGGGAACCACACCGGATATTCTTGTTAGGCATGGAGCACCAGAAGGCGAAGTTATTATGTTTGAAGATTGCTTGGCAAAAATCGCAGGACTAAAGCATTCTATTAGTTTGGATGAAATCGCAAAAATTCCAGCACAGTTAAATGATCCTATACTATTGTTTAAAGGGAGTCATGAGAACAGTTTTGTTGCATTAACAGAGGTAAAAGCAAAAAATGGACATGACGTAATTGTGGCTATACATATTAACAAAAAATTAGGACGATCTGTTATAAACAAAATAGCGAGCGTTTACAGTAAAACTGATGATTATGGAAATAACAAAATTAAAAACTATGTTATGGCACAAATCTCAGCAGGAAATCTTTTGGATGCAAGCACAAAAAAAGCACCTACTTGGTTTACGGCGTCAGGGCTCCAATTGCCCCATGCGGTTCAAACCATCATAGATGCTAATAATAGTATATCACAAAACACGGAAAATAGTCAAGGAAAATTTTCCGACAAAAAAGGTGAAGACCTCTCCCTCAAAGATGGCGTAGAGGTATTTCCTGGGAAAAGCAAGGCGGATACCAAGACAGAAAAAAACACCACCGCAGTGGGTGATGTGAGTTATTCGTTGAGGGAGATTGTTGACGAGGACGGGAAATCTTATGGTATAGGTGTAGTTCTTGACTCGGTGTTGCTTGAAAATTTAACTCCAGACCAAAGAGTTAAAATGGTGAAAGACTATGTGAAGAAGATTGGAGGGAAAATTTTTACGGCCTATGAGGATAACGGAAACGCTGTTAATATAAGAATAGCCAAATCAACTGAGTATTTTAAAAATCACAAAGGAAAAAATATTCCAGTTAATAGAGATTTGACAAGTTATCTCAAAAATGAAACTAAGCAAGAATCCATCACTCTTATAGATGAGCTTATTGTCTCTGCAAAAAAGACGAGTGAGGAACCTTCAAGATATTCGCATGGCTGGCTTGATAATAAAGGGGAAAACTATTGGGATTATTGGACAACGTATATTCAAGATAAAGATAATGCCATATGGGAAGCGGTATTAAATATTGCCAATTCTGCACATGGTGAAAAAATCTTGTATGATATATTTCCAATAAAAAAAGTGGGGCAGTCCGTAACGTCGGACAAATCCACCACTAATAATAGTATATCACAAAACACGGAAAATAGTCAAGGAAAATTTTCCGACAAAAAAGGTGAAGACCACTCCCTCAAAGATGGCGTAGAGGTATTTCCTGGGAAAAGCAAGGCGGATACCAAGACAGAAAAAAACACCGCCCCAGTGGGTGATGTGAGTTATTCGTTGAGGGAAATTGGTGGAAAAAATGTTGTATGGATTGAAGAAAGCGGCCTAACCAATAAGCAGTTGAACAATCATCAAGCCGTAGCGGAGTACATTGCTCAGCACATCGGCGAGGTTTATACAATTATCGAAAGTGGACAGAAAGTCTATATCGGTGAGGATTTGCCAGGAGAGTATACTCAATCGAAATATACTTCTTTTCTCCGGGGAGTAAACCAAACTGCAAGCAGGGGAAAGAACAGAGCCATTGATGGGCTTGGTGAGTTAATAGAAACTGCTACGAATCGTAGATGGGAAAAGACTAAGCATACTGGAAATAAGGATGCAAAATATGGTATGTATCGTTATGATAACTCATTTGCTTTTCCAATAAAGGATAATCAAGGAAATATATCCAAGATTCGTGCATTTGATGTTGAGTTGCTGATTCGAAATGCATCTGATGGTAACAAATATTTATATGATATTGTTGGAATAAAAGAAAACACTACCACCGAGATTGATCTTCTCCAAAGAGAGACCAGGACGCCTGCCATAAGACAGGCTACACGGGGTAATGCTTCTAACAATAATATATCACAAACTTCTGGAAATAGTCAAGAAAAATTTTCTACAGACCTCTCCCTCAAGGACGAAGTAGAAGTATCGCCCAAGCGAACCAAAGAACTTCTTGACACCATTGCATACCTGAAGGGGCAGTTCGAAACCACCAAGTTTGCCAAGGCAGACCCGAAGAAGCTCCGGTCTATGACCCGGAAGCTCCTGAAGGAATATTCCAGCAATCTGGATTTGGGCGAAACGACAACCGCCATGGACGAGCTGTACCGGTATATGGCAAATGGTGAGAATGGCCATCCTGCGGCGTGGGATGAAACCTTCCGACGTGCCAAGGAGATTGCCACAAGGATTGCGGAGAGTGCTTTGGAGACGGACAATAGTAACTGGGTGGCTTATGAGGATTTGCGGAACTACCTCCGCAGTACCACGATGTATATTCGTCCAGATGAAATCTCCGATGCAAGGGATTTCAACAGACGGAATATGGGACGGATGCGGATTACCACTACCGATAGAACTGCAGTTAGCAATTATCAAGTTGATGAGATTGAAGTTTTGGATGTTCTTTATGCGGTAAACGCAAAAAAGAAGAACCAGTCCTCAAATGAGGCAGGGTTCACTGATAAATCAGCTCCCCTTATAAAAGGTTCTTCCACGATTAGTATATCCAATTTGCTTGAACTTGTCAAGAATGATTTCTCTGATGTCATGACCGATGATGTGCTGAAACAACTTGGTGTTACAAGAAAAAATGCAGACACAAATGTGTCTGCATTTTTGGATTTTACATGCAAATTCTAGTCAATCAGTTCTCTGCCGCCGTCGCCGATTTCGGTGATGTAGAAGGAGGCTTCGTAGCCGATGGTGTCAAGATACTTTTTGCCGATAACGTCGATAAAAGTGTCAACCATTTCGGACTTGATAAGGGTAACAGTGCAACCGCCAAATCCGGCACCTGTCATTCTTGAACCTAACACGCCGTCAATCTTCAAAGCCTCTGCGGCAAGCAGATCGAGTTCCGGACAAGTAACCTCATACAAATCACGGAGGGAGTTGTGAGATGCTGTCATCAGTTCACCAAAGGATTTTAAATCACCTGCGGTCAGAACCTCAATGGACTTTTTCACTCTGGCATCTTCCTCGATAACGTGGCGAACTCTGCGTTCTACCACATCGTCGGTGATGTATTGTGCCAGGGGTTCGTACATTTCTGGGGTTACATCACCCAGACAGGTAATTTCGGGCAGATGCTGTTTCAGAATTTCAAAGCCTGTTTCGCACTCGCCACGGCGTTCGTTGTATTTGGATGCACCCAAAGAGTGCTTTTTGTTGGTATTGGAAAGTACCAGTTTATAACCATCCAACTCAATGGGAACCAGCTGATAATCCAGAGTTTTACAATCCAGGAAGATAGCATGGTTCTTTTTACCCATAGCGGAGGCAAACTGATCCATAATACCACATTTTACACCAACATAGTTGTGCTCTGCTTTTTGGCTAAGCTTAGCCATTTCAATGTTTTCGATGTTTTCAGCTCCGCCTAAGGTTGCCATAGCAATAGCAGTAGAAACTTCGATTGCGGCGGAAGAAGAAAGCCCTGCTCCGTGAGGAGTGGTGTCGTGGAAGAGCATATCAGCACCGGTGATGTTATAGCCGGCTTTTTGGAGTTCAACAAAGACACCAAACTGATAGTTACCCCATTTTAAATCGCGGAAATTCTCCAAGGTATCCAAAGAACCCTCCACCATATCAGGCAGGTCAGTTGCTTTGATACGGATAACTCCGTCATCACGCTTTCTTGCAATAACTGTAGTACAAAAAGTTAATGCTGCAGGGAAAACATAGCCACCGTTATAATCCGTGTGTTCGCCAATCAAATTGACACGGCCAGGAGAGGCAAAAACACGAAGTTCATCCTCGGTTCCGCCAAAAGTTTCAACAAACTGCTTTTTCAATTCTTGAATCGTCATGGTTATCTTATCCTTTCAGAAATTTTTGATGCGCCTGACGGAGTTCCTCTGCTTTTTCTTCGGGAGCAGTGGGGTTGCAGGCTGCCCAAGCACCGGTTTCGCTGGAAGCATTGAACTTTTGCTTATCTGCGGCACGCATGGGCGGGAAGAACTCAATGTGAAAGTGGAAGTAGTCGGAACAATCCTCACTATTGACTGGATCCTGGTGCATACACATCATATAGGGGAAAGGATAGTCGAAGAGATTATCCAAGGTTCCGGCAGTTTCCTTTAAAATCTTTGCCAAATTATCTTTTTGACGGTCATTGAACTGAGAAAGGTTTTGAACATGTTCCTTTGCAGCTATGTAGACACCATAAGGATAATCGGTAAAGAAGGGGAGGAAGGTAACAAAATCTTCATTCTCTATAATAATTCTCTGTTTGAAGTTCATTTCCTCTTTTAAGATATCGCAGAAAAGGCAGTTTCCGCTTTTTTCAAAATGTTCTTTAGAGGATTCAATTTCAACCTCCAGCTTCTTGGGAATATAACTGTAACCATAAATCTGTCCATGGGGGTGTGGCATAGTAACCCCAACCACATCGCCGCGGTTTTCAAAGATGAATATATATTTGATTTTTTCATCCTTGCGAAGCTCCTCAAAACGCTCGGTCCAAAGATCAACCAACTCTCTGATATGAGGAACACTAAGCTCCGGAAGAGTAACAGTATGTTCGGGAGAATAGAGAATAACCTCGCATTTCCCGTAAGATTCTTTTGTCTTATACAAATCCGTTGCTACATCATCCGGAACCGGTGGGTTCTGGGAAAGAGAGGGAAAATCGTTATCGTATTTGTAGACAGTAAAGTTGTCAGGGACCTTGCCGGAGCCAGGACAGAAAGGACACCAATCCTTGGGCATTTGCGGACGGTTTTGACGGTGGGATGCAATCATAACCCAATCCTTTGTTAAGGGGTTAAAACGTAATTCAGCCATGGAAACGCCTCCTAAAAAACTACAAAATTCTATCTTATAGTATATCATAAACAAAATCACTAGCAATAGGAAATACTGGATGTAGGATGTAAGAATTTTAACATGTCATAGAATGGGATTTTTTTTCATATAATTAGAATCCAGGAGGTGTTTTTTATCATTGTAATTCGCTTAAGAACTGTAATTTTATATTTATTTGTTTTTTTAGTTATCAGTTTTACTCTTCATTTTTATATGGCAAAATCTGAGTCGTTACCTGTTCATGCTAATAGTGGGAAGGAAGAGGTTTTCCTCCCGATTTTGATGTATCATGGGATTACAGAAGAACCAAAACGTATTGGCACCTTTGTAATTTCTGCTCAGATGTTGGAAGAAGATTTAAAGTATATCCAGAAAGAGGGTTATCAGACTGTTACCATGGATGAGGTAATTCGCTATGTGAAACAAGGAGAACCATTGCCACCCAAACCCATTATTCTGACTTTTGACGATGGATATTACAATAACTATTGTTATGCATTTCCTCTTTTGAAAAAATATGATATGAAAGCGGTTATTTCTCCTATTGGAAAGTATACAGATATGTATAGTGAAATAGAAGACAGAAATCCGGCATATGCTCACATTACATGGGAGAATATCCGGGAAATGAAGGCATCTGGATTGGTGGAGTTCCAAAATCATAGTTACGATTTACATCATTATACAGATGGAAGGTCCGGTGCCAAAAAGAAGCAAGGAGAATCTCTTGCGGCATATGGAAAGTTCTTGGAAAACGACTTGATGATATGGCAAGAAAAAATGACCATGAATACAGGATATACACCAACCACCTTTGCATATCCTTTTGGCGGTATTAGTGAAGCATCTTATGAAATTCTGGAAAAAATGGGGTTCCAGGCAACGCTTTCCTGTGAGGAAAAGATGAATATTCTTTCGGTTGGAAATTCGGCGTGTCTACAAAAGATGAATCGCTTTTTGAGATCAGATAAAGTGAGTGCAGAAAAAATCTTGACTCAAAATATGAAATAAAATGAAAAAAGAAAAGGGCAATCACTTTTTGCGAAAAGAGATTGTCTTTTTTCTTAATCTTTGGTATAATAATATACATGAAATTATTAGCTCTTGAGATATTATGTATAACAACCGTGGGAGGAAAACAATATGGAGTTTAAAAACTTGATTTCAGAGAGATATTCAGTTCGACAATTTCGAAAGGAACACCTGATGCAGGAGGATATTGATCAGATTCTTGATGCGGGGCATAAGGCGCCGACCGGCTGCAACTATCAGCCTCAAAGAATTCTTGTACTTAATACGGATCAGGGCATGGAGAAGTTGTATCGATGCACAAAATGTCATTTCAATGCCCCTACGGCTATGCTGATTTGTTATAATGTCGATGAAAGCTGGACAAGACCTTACGATAAAGCATTATCTGCACCGGTTGATGCGGTCATTGTTGCAACCCACATGATGCTTGCAGCACAGGATGTGGGAGTAGGGTGTTGTTGGGTGATGCATTTTGATCCATCTGCAATGCGAGAAACATTTCATATTCCGAATAATATTGAGCCCGCTGCCCTTCTTGTCCTGGGATATCCGGCAATGGAGGCGAAACCACATGAGCTTCATAGCAGATTCCGACCTATGAAAGAAACTGTCGTTTATAATGATTTTGGCGAGTAAAACTATGAACAGAATAAATGTTGATAGAAAGGGATTGTTTATATGAAAATTGGAATTATCGGGGCAATGGAAGTTGAAGTTCAAATGCTCAAGCAGATTATGAAAAATGTCAATGTAACCCAATTCAGCGGGATAGACTATTATTCGGGAATCATATTGGATGTGGATGTCGTTGTTGCACAGGCAGGAATCGGCAAGGTGAATGCTGCAGTATGTGCCGAAGCAATGATTTTGAAATACGAACCGACAGCGATTATCAACATCGGGGTTGCCGGCGGTTTGTCCGGTGAATTGAAGGTGGGAGATATCGCTGTTGCGGATTCGGTTGTTGAACATGATATGGACACATCGGTATTCGGGGATCCCGTAGGCTTTATATCGGGCATCAATATGGTGAACATTCCATGTGCGGCATGGGTTATTGAGGCGCTAAAAAATGCTGCAGAAGAAATTGATGATGTGAAGACGGTTTGCGGTACCATTGTTTCAGGAGATCAGTTTGTAAGCTCGAAAGAAAAGAAAACTCAGCTTTTGGAAAGATTTCATGGGGTTGCAACCGAGATGGAGGGGGCGAGCATCGGTCATGTTTGTTACATGAACGACGTTCCTTTTGGGGTACTTCGTGCAATCAGTGATAGCGCAGATGATGAGGCGGACATGTCCTTTAATGAGTTTTGCGACATGGCAGCAAAAAATTCTTTAATGGTTATCCTGGATTTCTTAGAAATTGTCAAGGATAAAAATAAAGAAGAACTAAAATAAATGAGAAGTTTTGGTCTGGAATCTTTATAAAAGCATGCATCAAATTAAAATAGGAGTACATATGAATCTTTATTTTGCCCCTATGGAGGGAATTACAACTTATACCTATCGAAATACTCATGCTGAATTGTTTGGGATGTGTGATGAGTATTATACTCCATTTCTTGTTCCAACAGATAATGAACGAATTAGCCGAAAAACTTTGCGCGATATCGTGCCGGAGCATAATACAGCAAGCATTATTCCGCAGGTTCTCTGTAACAGTGCCAAGGCTTTTTTGGAATTTACGGAAAAGATCAAAGAATTTGGATTCCGTGAGGTTAATCTAAATCTAGGTTGTCCTTCCGGTACTGTGGTGAAGAAGAAAAGAGGTTCAGGTAGCTTAAAAGATCCCGATGCCCTAGATAAATTTCTGTATCAGATTTTTTCTGTTGCTGATATCGAAATCTCGATCAAAACAAGAGCGGGTTTTTATTCTCATAACGAGTTTGATAAGATTCTGGAGATTTACAACCAATATCCCATTAAGGAGCTTATCATTCATCCAAGAGTGAGGGAAGAATATTATAACGGTATCCCTAATATGAAAACTTTTGACAAGGCATATTATGGCACTAATTTAAGACTGTGCTATAACGGAAATGTTATTACGTTTGAGGAGCATCAAGCGATAATAAAGAAATATCCGGACTTAAATAGCGTCATGATAGGTAGAGGTGCAGTTAAAAACCCTGCAATATTCCGAGAAATTCGGAGCGGAGAACCGCTAAAGACAGAAGAACTTCTTGTATTCTCTAAACTTTTGGAGGAGCGTTATCTGAAGGTGCTTGGAACAGAGATCTATACACTTCACAAGCTAAAGGAAATATGGCTTTATATGATGTGGAATTTTCCTGAGGAAAAGAAGATAGTAAAGGCGGTTAAAAAGTCGAATCGGCTTTGTGATTTGAACCAAGCCATCAATTGTCTGCCGGAATTATAATGATGTAAATTTACGATAGAGTAATTATTTCATCGCTTTTAGAGAATGTGAACGGAAGTTGCGCATAAGACTGACTTTGGTCCTTGCTATCGTTACAGCACCATATACCGTTTTGATGCCGTCAAGATGATTGTATGGAATGGTTTGAAATATTGTTAAAGAGTTTATTGAATATGAAAAGATAAGCGGCTGACGATATCGTCGGCCGCCTATCTTTTTTTGATTTGAAAGAAGAAAAGAAAATAAAACTACTGAGCGTTGTTCTGAAGATCCTTTTCGTACTTTTCAATCATCTTTTTAACCATCTGACCACCGATAGAACCGGCCTGTCTGGAGGTAAGGTCGCCGTTATAACCCTTGTTTAAGGTAACGCCTACTTCGTTTGCAGCCTCCATCTTGAACTGCTCCATGGCAGCCTTTGCCTGAGGAACAACGTAGTTGTTGCTGCTATTGCTGTTGTTAGCCATGATTTTCACTCCTTTTTGAGATTTTAGTTACAGACTTATTGTGAGAAAAAAACATAAAATTTATACAGGTAAAATGCTCCAATTTCATATTTTTTGCAAAGAAAGAAACTTTTTTATCGAATTGCATCTCACATTTATCATGATTCCCTAAAAAAGAAAAAATATTTTTCTTTTTTTTACTTGCAACAAATTAACAAATATGGTAAAGTTTAATGTAACGCAGTTATTAAATCACAAAGGAGAGAAGAAGAATGGCTCAAAATGTATCATTTCAATATGAAAGAGCACTTGATTTCTTCCGGCAGGAGGAACTTGATAATTTAAAGGAACAAATTAAAGTTGTACATGATGCAATTCATAACAAGACTGGTGCAGGTAATGATTTTCTCGGTTGGGTTGACCTTCCGGTGGACTATGACAAGGAAGAGTTTGCACGAATCAAGAAGGCTGCAGAAAAAATTAGAAAGGATTCTGATATTCTTGTTGTTATTGGTATTGGCGGGTCTTATTTGGGTGCCAAGGCGGCCATTGATTTTCTTAATGGTCCTTTTTATAACAATTTAGAAAAGCCTCAGATTATTTTTGCAGGGAACAATATCAGTCCCAATTACTTGAAATCTGTTTTAAAATGTCTTGAAGGAAAAGATGTTTCTTTAAACATTATTTCTAAGTCAGGAACCACAACAGAACCTGCTATTGCATTTCGAATCTTAAAGAAGTTTATGGAAGAAAAATATGGTAAGGAAGAAGCTAAAAGTCGAATTTATGCAACCACGGATCGTGCCAAGGGTGCTTTGAAGAAGTTGGCTGATGATGAGGGGTATGAAACATTTGTTGTTCCTGATAATGTTGGCGGTAGATATTCTGTTTTGACTGCGGTTGGTCTTTTACCTATTGCTGTATCTGGGGCAGATATCGACAAGATGATGGAAGGTGCGGCAGATGCAAGAGAATTATATGCATCTTCTGATCTTGATAAAAATGAATGTTATCAGTATGCTGCTATTCGAAATATTTTACTCCGGAAGGGGAAGGATATTGAACTTTTAGTTAACTATGATCCTGAACTTCAATATTTTATTGAATGGTGGAAACAGCTCTATGGTGAGAGTGAGGGAAAAGATCAAAAGGGTATTTTCCCGGCAGGTGTGAATTTCTCTACCGATCTCCATTCTATGGGACAGTATATTCAAGATGGCAGAAGAAGTCTGTTTGAAACAGTTTTATATGTGGAAAATACGAGAGAAGATATTACCTTAGAGTCGGATGCAGAGAACATTGATGGATTAAACTTCTTAGCTGGAAAAACTATGGATTTTGTTAACAAGCAGGCATTTGCCGGAACAGCCCTTGCCCATGCTGACGGTGGCGTTCCAAATCTGGTTATTTCTTTAAAAGCTATGGATGAATATACCTTTGGCCAGTTAGTGTACTTCTTTGAAAAGGCTTGTGGTATCAGCGGCTATCTACTTGGAGTAAATCCCTTTGATCAGCCTGGTGTAGAAAGCTACAAGAAGAATATGTTTGCCCTTCTTGGAAAACCTGGTTATGAGGACCTGCGAGAAGAACTCCAGACACGTATGGGTCAATAATTGTTCTAAAAATTCATTGTTCTTTTTGTGCAAAACGGAAGTTTCCAAGAAAAAATAAAAAAATTCCAAAAAACTATTGTTTCTGTTTTCTATTTATGTTATGATAGCTATAGAATAGAATTTAACTATGAAAGGTGGAATCTCATCATGATTAAAGTAAATATAGGTTTAAAAGGCAGCGGTAAAACCCCAAAGTTGATCGAAGCAGTGAATGCTGCAATTGATGTTGAAAAAGGAAACGTTGTATGCATTACAGAAGGAAACCGCCTGATGCATGATATCAGCAACAAAGCAAGAATGGTTAACACCGAAAGTTTTGATATTCGGAGCATTGAGATGTTTGAAGGTCTTCTGTGTGGTATTATTGCTCAGGACTATGATGTAACCCATATCTTTATTGATAGCATCTTCAAGAGTGTCCCCTCTGCAACCATTGCTGACATGGAGAACTTTGTTACTAATCTGGAATCCCTGGAAGAGAAGTTTAATGTTTCTTTTACCATCATGATTAGTGCAGAAGAAAATGAGGCAGGTCCTAACCTGAAGAAGTATATTTGCTAAGTTACCTTTGGCAGATTGCTTAATTTCTCAATGATTTTGTCGATTCTTTTGTTATGATTCTTATGGAAAAGAACTTGACGAAAAAGGCTTTTTATGATAGTCTTAAAGGAGATTGTGGCTTGTTGGCGCACAATCTCCTTTCTTTCATTTATAAAACTATTTTGAAAGTGGTGATTTACGATGATGTATTATATGAGTACACGAGATACTGATTTAAAATTAAAGTCTGCAGAGGCTATCAAGAAAGGACTTTCTGCTGAGGGTGGTTTGTTTGTTCCTTGCGAGATTCCTGCACTGACGGAAAAGGATTTAAAGCGTATGCTCTCTATGTCCTATATTGAGAGAGCAAATCTTGTTCTCCGGAAATATTTGACAGACTTTACAGCAAATCAGTTGTCTGCTTGCACTGAGGGTGCATATGGTGGAACCAAGTTCAGTAGCGAAAAGGTTGCACCAGTTGTAAAGCTGGATGACCAGCAGTATATTTTGGAGTTATGGCATGGTCCTACTTGTGCATTTAAGGATATGGCTCTTCAAATTCTTCCTTATTTTATGACGACGGCAATGAAGAAGACGGGAGAGGATAAAACCATTGTGATTTTGGTTGCTACCTCAGGTGATACAGGAAAGGCGGCATTGGAAGGTTTTAAAGATGTAGCAGGAACCAAGATTGTTGTTTTCTATCCAGGTGATGGTGTCAGTGATATTCAGAAGCTTCAGATGATGACACAACTTGGCGACAATGTGTGCGTATCCGGTATTTTTGGTAACTTTGATGATGCGCAAACGGGTGTTAAGAAAATTTTCACCGATAAGAAAGCGGAAGAGAATCTTGCCGAGATGGGATGTGCACTTTCTTCTGCCAATTCCATCAACTGGGGCCGTCTGGTTCCGCAGATCGTATACTATATCTCTGCATACTGTGATATGGTCGAGAGTGGAGAAATTACTCTGGGAGATAAGATCAATGTTTGCGTTCCCACAGGAAACTTTGGCAACATTCTGGCTGCTTACTATGCGAAAAAGATGGGACTTCCCATCAATAAGTTGATCTGTGCATCGAATAAAAACAACGTTCTTACCGATTTTATTCGTACTGGCGAGTACAATAGAAATCGTGATTTTTACCCCAGTGTATCTCCGTCTATGGATATTTTGATTTCCAGTAATTTAGAGCGGTTGTTATTTGATATCTGCGGAAATGATGCAAAACGGATTTGTAACCTGATGGAGAAACTCCAGAAAGATGGCGTTTATAAATTGCCCAAGACTCTGCATAAGAAAATTGCAGATCAGTTCTGGGGTGGATGCTGTGATGACTATTTCACCAAGGAACAAATCTGGAAGACCAAGCAGGAGACCGGTTATACTTTGGATACGCATACTGCAGTTGCAGTTGATGTGTATAAGCAATATGTTGCTGAAACAGGAGATACAACCAAAACGGTGATTGCATCTACTGCTAGCCCCTTTAAATTCAACGAGGCAGTTCTTTCTGCCCTTGGAGAAGATACCAATGCTGATGATTTTGCATTGATTGAGAAGCTTCATTCCGTAAGCGGCATGGAGGTTCCGGCATCGTTAGCAGCCCTGAAAGACATGGACGTTCGCTTTGATGGTATTATCGAAAAGGAACAGATGTATGGCCTAGTTCAAGATTTTTTGAGATAGTCAAAAGATTTTGTCTTTAACAAAACAGAAAGCCTACAGGGAAATCCTGTAGGCTGATTTCTGTCAGGCATTCCGTTTTCTTTAGCCTCTGGGCTTAAAGGTAACACATTCAGTATCACAGGAACTGCAGCAGCTTGCACCTGCACCAACCTTGATGTGTTCTGCAGTACACTTGTTTTCCTGTGCATGGTATGCACACTGTTCTACGCTACACAGAATACCGGGGAGTGCTTTGTTGTTTTCCATAATAAAACTCCATTCTGCCGCCATGCTTCGGCAAAAGTTGTTGCATTCCGGTTGCATGGGTTTTTCCGGAAGCCGAGTGCTTGGTAAGAAACTCTTGCAAACACAAGTTTATTATGCGAAATTAAGTGATAAATATACAAAGGATTTGGTTAAATGGCTATTTTTGCTATTTCTGATTTGCATCTTTCTCTAGGTGGAGATAAACCAATGGACGTTTTTGGCTCTCGGTGGGAAAACTATGAGGAACGGATGCAGGAAAATTGGAATAAAGTAGTTACTAAGGATGATCTTGTTGTGATCCCTGGCGATATTTCTTGGGCCATGTATCTCCAGGATACGGAAGCCGATTTTTCCTATATTGATAGATTGAATGGTCAGAAACTTCTTCTTCGGGGGAATCACGACTACTGGTGGACAACGCTTAACAAGATGGAAGAGTTTGTCCAAGAGAAGGGCTTCTCGTCCATTCATTTTTTGAAGAACACAGGGTTCTTGTGGGAGGAAACCGCTATTTGTGGAACCAGGGGGTGGACTATTACTCATAGTGGTTCATCAGCAGAAGATAAGAAGATTTATGAGAGAGAGCGACAACGGATGGTTTTATCTCTCGAGGATGCAAGTCGACTATCTGCAAAAAAGATTTTGGCAGCCTTTCATTTTCCTCCCGTGGATACAACTGGACTGGGAAATGGATTTCTGGATATCTTACAGAACTATAATGTGGGTGAATGCTTATATGGACATCTTCATGCTGAATCCCATCGAAAAGCTCCTCAAGGAGAATTTGAGGGAATTCAGTTAAGGTTAGTGGCTTGTGATTATTTAAATTTTATGCCGATTTGTATTCAAAAATAAAAAAATGGCTGAAAAACAAGAAAAAACTTGATTTTTTGAAAAAATGTGTTATAATCTTATAGCATGAATACATAAAGAAGTATCTTTTAGAAGCAGAGAGGAATGGATAGGATGAGTACAGTAGAGAAAGTTGAAAAGAATGTAGTAAGTTTTGAGTTTTCAATTACCGGCGAGGAATTTGAAAAGGCAATCGAGCAGGCTTACCGGAAAAATGTGAAGAAAATCAGCGTTCAGGGTTTCCGGAAGGGTAAGGCTCCCCGTCAAATTATCGAGAGATATTACGGAAAAGAAATTTTTTATGAGGATGCAATTAACATTGCATTGCCTGCTGCATATGATAAAGCGATTGATGAAAACGGTGTTCAGCCTGTTGATCAGCCCGAAATTGATATCAAGGGCGAAATCAGCACAGAAACCGGTGTAACCTTTACTGCAAAGGTTACGGTTAAGCCTGAGTTCGAAATGGGAACTTATAAAGGAATTGAGGCTACCAAGGTAACACACAGAACGCTGAAGAAGGATGTTGATGCTGAAATCGAAAGATTAAGAGAACGCAACTCCAGAATGGTACCTGTTGAGGATCGTGCAGTAAAGAAAGATGATATTGCAAATATTGATTTTGAAGGTTTCGTTAATGATGTAGCTTTCGAGGGTGGCAAGGGTGAGAATTTTGATTTAACCATTGGTTCCGGGCAGTTTATCCCAGGTTTTGAGGATCAGTTGATTGGTGCTAATATTGGTGATGACGTTGAAGTTAAGGTTACTTTCCCTGCGGAATATCATGCGGAAGACTTAAAGGGTAAAGATGCTATTTTTAAGGTAAAAGTAAATAGCATTAAGGTGAAGGAACTGCCCGAGTTAGATGATGAATTTGCTAAGGATGTCAGCGAGTTTGATACCTTAGAGGAACTCCAGAAAGAAACCAAAGAAAAGTTGAGCGCTGCCAACAAGGAACGTGCGGCTCACGAAACCGAGGAAAATGTTATCAATGCAGTATGCGAAGCAACTGAGATTGACATCCCGGATGCCATGATTGAGACTCAGATTCAGAACATGATTCGTGATTTTGATATGCAGATGCGGTATCAGGGAATGGAACTGCAGCAGTATATGCAGTACACAGGAACTACCATTGAGATGTTGAAAGAGCAGTTCAAGGAAGAGGCACAGAAGCGTGTTAAGACTTCTTTGATTCTCGAAAAAGTTTGCGAACTGGAAAACATCAAGGTAACTGATGCCGACGTGAAGAAAGAGTACGAAAAGACTGCAGAGGGTAGTGGCATGAAGATTGAGGATGTTAAGAAATACATCCCTGAAGAGGATATTAAGGAACGGTTGCGTGCACAGAAGACCATTAAGTTCCTAGTTGATAATGCAAGCTTTAAATAAGGTTTGGTTGGTATAGCATAAGGTTGATTTGGATATATTATCCAAGTCAGCCTTATTGTTCATAATCCATCCGGAAAAGACAGCGTTTTTTGCCCGGAACGTTGTAAAAATCAAGGGGCGGAAAGGATAAGAAAGATGGATAACTTTAAAAACAGTATGATTCCCTATGTAATTGAACAAACTGGAAGAGGCGAACGATCCTACGATATTTTTTCCAGGCTTTTAAAAGACAGAATTATTTTCTTGTCCGATGAAGTGAACGATGTAACGGCAAGCCTTGTTGTTGCTCAGCTTTTGTTTTTGGATAGCGAAGATCCGGATAAGGATATTAATTTGTACATCAATAGTCCTGGAGGATCTGTTACGGCGGGTATGGCAATTTATGATACAATGCAATATACCAAAGCGGACGTATCGACTATTTGCGTCGGTATGGCGGCATCTATGGGGGCTTTCTTGTTGTCAGCTGGTGCTAAGGGAAAGCGGTTTGCGCTTCCTAACAGCGAAATTATGATTCATCAGCCGTTAGGTGGTACACAAGGTCAGGCAACGGATATGAAAATTCATGTAGAACGGATGCTGAAGATTAAGGATAACTTAAACAAGATTCTAAGCGAAAACACCGGTAAGCCTCTTGATGTCATTAAAGCAGATACCGAGCGTGATAACTTTATGACAGCTCAGGAAGCGTTGGAGTATGGATTGATTGATAAAATTGTTTCCAATAGATAGGAGAGACGATTATGCCTAATATGTCGGACGAAAAACTTGTCTGCCGCTGTTCTTTTTGTGGAAAAACCGAAGAACAGGTCAATCGCCTGATTGAGGGACCTAATGCCTATATTTGTAACGAATGTATCGAGCTCTGTGTTGATTTAATACAAGATGACTTTTTGCAGCCTGCCTCTGAGATTTCTCTTGAGGATGTTCCAAAGCCAAAAGAGATTCATCAGTTTTTAAATGAATATATCGTTGGACAGGAAACTGCAAAAAAATCTCTTTCTGTGGCTATTTATAATCACTATAAAAGGATTCAAAACAAGAAGAATGATAGCGATGTAGAGCTACAAAAGAGCAATATTTTGATGATTGGCCCAACTGGTTGCGGCAAGACATTTCTGGCCCAAACGCTGGCGAAAAAGTTGAATGTTCCTTTTGTTATCGCAGATGCAACTTCTTTGACGGAAGCTGGATATGTTGGAGAGGATGTGGAAAACATTCTCTTAAAATTGATTCAAGCAGCAGATTACGATATCGAACTGGCGCAAAAGGGTATTATCTATATTGATGAGGTTGACAAGATTTCGAGAAAATCAGAAAACCCATCAATCACTCGTGATGTCAGCGGTGAGGGGGTACAGCAGACTCTTTTGAAGATTCTGGAGGGGACGGTTGCCTCTGTTCCGCCTAACGGAGGAAGAAAGCACCCTCATCAGGAATTTATTCAGATTGATACCACAAATATTCTGTTTATTTGTGGGGGTGCATTTGAAGGACTTGATAAAATTATTGAAAGCCGCGTTAACCAGAAATCCTTAGGTTTTGGTGCGAAGGTAGAAAGCAAGAGAGAAAAGAATCGTGGCGAAACATTAAAGCTGCTTGCCCCAGAAGATTTGATTAAGTATGGATTGATTCCGGAATTGATTGGTCGATTGCCGGTAGTTACTACCCTGGATTCCTTAAACGAGGAGGCTTTGAAGGCAATCCTTAAAAAACCGAAAAATGCCCTTTTGAAGCAATATATTACACTTCTCGAAATGGATGGCGTTACACTTGATTTTGATGATCAGGCGGTGGCGGCCATTGCGAAGCTTGCTATGGAAAGGGAAACCGGTGCCAGAGGGCTTCGTACGATTGTGGAAGATATTATGCTAGATGTTATGTATGAGGTTCCATCAGATCCCGATGTTTCCAAGGTAGTGATTACCGAAGGATGCGTTACGAAAAAAACTAAGGCACAGATTATTTACCGAACCGATAGAGATATGCCACAAAAAAATGCAGGATAACTAAAAAAGACAGTTTTCGAAAGAAAACTGTCTTTTTTGTGGTGAGGATGGGCGGATTTGAACCGTCGACCCCTTGCATGTCAAGCAAGTACTCTAACCAACTGAGCTACACCCTCGTGTGCTTTTGTATTATAGCATAGCTTTTTTGAATAAGCAATAGAAAATTTAAAAAAACTAGAAAAATTTTCTATTATATTTTGACAAGTAAATGTGGTTATGATATAATAAAAATACTATATCTTGAGTTTTGTTGGAGGTAATGATGGAGAATGCAGTTTTGAAACAACTTTATGAATCAGATTCTAAACAGGAATTAAAAATTCAATTTCCGCAGGTTATTTCTCATGCAGTTAGCTACGCCATGACAGAGATTGTTCCGGCACTGGAATCGGTGTTGCTTTTGCATAATATTCCAAGACCTGTATTTGATATCACTTATCGTGCAAAGCTTATTGCTAGAGAGTTGACTGCGAAAACATCGGCTCTTGCAGAGTTATTCGGCGATCCTGATTCTGTTTCTGAACCGAAGATGGCATCCTATGAAATTGATCAGTTTTTTCGCGTATTTACTGAACATTTCAATCAGAGCTTGTCGAGAAAGATTCGGGGAAATGTTCAGTTTGAGATAGAATCCGGTTCAGAAAATGGTGTTGTCTTTGATGCAAGAAGAGTTTCTATGATTTTATATCATTTGATCTCTAACTCGTTGCAGCATGGTCGAACAGAGAATAAGAAAGTGAAGCTGATTTGCAAAGCTACTCGGAATTCCTTTGAATTGATTGTTCGGGATTACGGTGGAGGAATTCCGGACAGTATTCATCCTGTATTGTTTACTGTTTCTCAGGGAAGATATAATCTTAATCAAGAAATGTTAGGAATCTTACCACCACGGATTCAAGGTCTAGGCCTTCCGCTGTGTCAGAAACTTGCTAAAGATATGGGTGGAGAGCTTTCGTTTAGGAATTATCGAGCGGGTGCTCAGTTTACCTTGACGCTACCACAGGAATTCAATAGAATGCAGGAACTTTCTGTTTATACTCCGGACGATACATTATTACAGAATTGCATGGCAACACTTTTGCTTTATTTGGAAAATCAAGAGATGGATTGATTCCTATTTTTAGGAGGAGTTATGCTGGAATTACAAGAGATTTCAATGACTAAAAAAGAAGAAATCACTCGTTATTTGCAAAGACGGTGCAGTCAGAATTCAGAATTTACCTTTACGAATCTTTTTATGTGGCGGAAGAGTTATGATATTCGTTATCTCATTCTAGATGATATGCTTTGCATCATGCCAAAACATGCAGATGGCCCAAGAAGTGCAACATTTCCAATAGGCTTTGTTAATCCGGATGGAACAGAGCGGGATATAGTTCCTGTGGTGGAGACATTGCTGGAAGAGTGCAGAGCGCACGGCTATCAACCACTCCTTCGTCTATATGATGAACGAGCGTTAAATAAATTGCTTAGCGTATTTCCTGGGAAATTTTTAATCTCGGAGGATATCAATTCCTTTGATTATGTTTATCGTGTGGAAGACCTAATTCATCTTTCTGGTAAGAAATATCATGCAAAAAAGAATCATATCAATAAGTTTAAATCTCTTTATTCATGGGAGTATCAAACGCTTTCTGCGGAGGATGTAAAAGAGTGCTTAGACTTGTTTGAACGATGGCATGATAATAAAGGAGAAGAAAGCTTTGGACTAGATGAGGAACGAGAAGCCGTTCAAGAGTTGTTCTATCACTGGAATGACCTAGATGTTCGAGGAGGGTGCATTCGTGTTGATGGAAAAATGGTTGCGTTCTCAGTAGGAGAACCTCTTTGCAATGAGACTGTCGTGATTCATTTAGAACATGCAGATACAAGTTATCAGGGGGCCTTTGCCATTATGAATCAACAGTTTTTAGAACACGAGTGGCAGGGGTTCAAGTATGTCAACAGGGAAGAAGATATGGGAATTCCTGGGATGCGAAAAGTAAAAGAATCCTATCGGCCAGTTTTTATGGTCAAAAAATATATTGCTACATTGGGCTAAGACTTAGTAGAATTCATTAAGAAAAGAGCTGTTTCTATGAGACTAAAAAACATTGAAATGCAAGGGTTTAAATCCTTTGCTGATAAAATATATCTTGATTTTAATCCAGGTATTACCGCGATTGTAGGGCCTAACGGTTCTGGGAAGAGCAATATTTCTGATGCGATTCGATGGGTAATGGGTGAACAGAGCATTAAATCTCTTCGCGGAAGTAAAATGGAGGATGTTATCTTCTCTGGTACTGAAGCAAGAAAAGCATTGGGGTTTGCTGAAGTTACTTTAACCTTGGATAATTCAGATCACTATTTTCATCTGGATTTCCCAGAAATTACCGTAACTCGTCGGGTATATCGAAGTGGTGAAGGAGAATATTATATCAATAAAACCTTGTGTCGTCTCAAGGATATCCATGAATTATTTATGGATACCGGATTGGGACGTGATGGATATTCCATCATTGGGCAGGGAAAAATTGATAACATTTTAAGCACGAAATCGGAAGATCGTCGGCAGATTTTTGAAGAGGCGGCCGGAATTTCCAAGTATAAATATCGTAAGATAGAAGCCGAGCGAAAACTGTTGCAGACAACTGACAACCTGACCCGTGTAGCCGATATTTTAACCGAGTTGGAAAGCCAACTGGGTCCTTTGGAGCGTCAATCAGAAAAGGCGCGTCGTTACTTGGTGCTTCGTGATGAAATGCGAAATCTTGATATTACAGTATCTGTTATCAATGCGGAAAAAGCAAAAAAAGAGCTTGGAGAGCTTAATCAAAACATTTCCTTACTAACAGAACAAATTGATGGAATTAAATTGGAATTAGAGCAAACGGATGCTGAAATCGCTGCGATGTATGACGAGACCAAGGAATATGATCAAAAGATGGAAGAATGTCGTGAGGCCGATAAATCGACTCTTGAATTGATGAACGAGTCGAAGAACAAGTCCAGTCTTTTGATTAACGATATCGCTCATAATAGACAGGATATTTCTCGTTTGGAAGATGAAATCACCAACGGGAAAAGTGAAATTGAGAGAATTGACAAGGTTCTTTTAGAGTATAATTCAACACTCCTGGAATTACAGGCGAGAAGTCAGGGGATAGGAAAAAGCCAGGAAGAGTTATCTCTTGATGTACAGAAAGCGGATGAGGAAACTAAGGAGAAGAATCGGGAAATTGAATTAACTAAAGCTGAGATGATTGATTTGGTTTCCAAGAAAAATGCTGCAACAGCTGGCATTGAGAATCTTTCTATTCTTGCAGAAAACTTTTTGGAGCGACAGAATGCATTAGAAGAAGAAATTTCAGGAAAGAGCGAGGATAAAACCTCCCTCGCTGAGCTGTGCCAGAAAACCAAGGAATCATATGAGTGTTGTCTTTCTAAAATTGAGGATTTACAAAAAGAAACCTCGGTTCTAGAAAATGATATGAAAAAAATTGCTACAGAGCAGAAAGAATTGACAGATAAGGAAACAGAACAACAACTCAGATTAAGCCATAAGCAATCAAGAAAATCCATGTTAGAGGATATGGAACGAGAATATGAGGGATATGCCAAAGGTGTTCGCGGGGTCATGACCGCGTATGATAATGGAGAGATAAAAGGAACTAAAATTTATGGTCCTTTGGCTCAATTGATTCACACTGAAAAAAAATATATTGCTGCGATTGAAACAGCGTTAGGCTCAGCGAATCAAAATATTGTAACAGAAAAGGAAGAAGATGCTCAGGTTGCAATTGAGTACCTGAAAGAAAACCGTTTGGGTCGGGCAACGTTTTTACCGATTAGTGCCATTGAATCTAAAAAGTTTCACGATGATGGCGTAAAGTCTTCAAAGGGTTTCATTGCCATTGCATCAGAATTGGTCGATTGCGACAAAAAGTATCAAAAAATTATAAGTAATTTTCTTGGAAATACTGTGATTTGTGATGAACTGGACAATGCTATTGCCATGGGAAGAAAATTTCAGCATAAGTTCCGGATAGTTACTCTTGCAGGAGATATCATGCAGGCAGGCGGTGCCATGACTGGTGGTAGCAATCAAAAAAACACAGGCTCCCTTTCCAGAACTGGTGAAATTGAAACCCTTGCAAATGAAATTAAAAGCCTAGAAAAAGCGTTGGAAGAGCAAAAAGAAAAGAAAAATGATCTTGCAGAGCAGCAGCAGGAGAAACAGACGTTATTGCAAGAGAAAGTGATGCTATTCCAAAATGAACAAAAAGAGTTGGTTCGGCTTGACGCAGAACAACAACATCAGAACAGTATGCTACAGGCTTTGGATGCAGGATTTTCTCAGTTGCAGGCAGAACGGGATAGTATTCGCCAGCGTTTGGATGATATTGAAAACGATAGAGAACAAAAAAATGCTGACATTCTTCGTTTTAATAAAGAATACTATGCTATGGAAGAGGCGTTGCATAAACTGGAGTCTGAATACGAAACTCTTGCTGAAAAAGCAAAACAACTATCTTTACAGCTTGCGGATTTAAATATCAATCGTAATACTTTACTAAAGGATATTGAACTTCAAAATGATAGAATTTCCAGGTTAAATACAGAAAAATCTCAATATGCCATTGCAATGACGGCAAAAAGTGAAGAAATTTTGCGTATTCGTATGGAAATTAAAAAAATGGAAGAAGAGATGCAGAATTTAGAGGAAGATGCCCAACGAAAAGAAGGGGAGTTATCTCAATTCCGAGAAATGCTTGAAAAATTTGTTGAGGAAAAAGCAGCTTTAGATATCAAATTACGCGAAAAGCAGTCTTCTATAAAAGAAGTTCAGGAACAGGTGTTCCAATTAACCCAGCAACAAGGGAAGATGGAGTCTCGTGCCGAAAAGTATGAGATGGAGATTGAGAGTATTGTGGAACGGCTGTTAGAGGAGTATGAGCTTCCCTATAGTGAAGCTGCCGCGATAAAACCGAATGAGGAGTTTGACTATCAAGAAGCTTCTTTGAAAATTCGTTCGCTTCGCGACCAGATTCGGGCATTAGGTAATATTAATATTGATGCCATTGAGGAATATAAGAATGTAAAGGAGCGATTTGATTTCCTGACAACCCAAACCAATGACTTGGAAAAGGCAAGAAAAGAGTTGGAAGCGGTTATTCATGAAATGCTGCAAATTATGCAGAGTCGATTTGCTGATCAATTCCAGATCATAAATCAGAATTTTAACCGTGTGTTTGTTTCCTTGTTTGGTGGCGGCCGAGCAAATCTAACCTTAACCGATCCCTCTAATGTTTTAGAAAGTGGCATTGAAATTGAGGCTCAGCCCCCAGGCAAAAAGCTTCAAAGTCTTTCCCTGCTCTCTGGTGGCGAAAAGGCGTTTACCGCCATTGCATTATTGTTTGCCATCTTGGATGTTCGACCGACACCTTTCTGTATTCTGGATGAAATTGAGGCTGCTCTGGACGATGTTAATGTATATCGTTTCGCGGATTATCTCAAACATTATAGCGACAAAACTCAGTTTATTGTAGTAACTCACCGTAGAGGAACTATGGAGACGGCAAATATTTTGTACGGCGTTACCATGCAGGAGAGGGGTATTTCTAAACTACTTTCTCTCGATATTGATGAAATTCAACAATAGGAGGAAAATATGGGTTTTTTTCAGAAAATGAAAGAGAGTCTTAGCAAGACAAGAGACTCCATTAATGAAAAATTTGAGGCGGTTATCAATGTGTTTCGTTCAGTAGATGAAGAACTTTTTGAGGAACTGGAAGAGGTACTTATTACTGCAGATTTAGGGGTAAATACATCGATGGAAATTATCGAAAGGTTACGTTTGGTTGCATCAGAGAAGCATATTGTGGAAAGTTCCGATTTAAAGCAAGAACTTGCTATTATTCTCAAAGAAATTTTAACCGAGGGCACCGATAGTGAACTAAAGGTATATGGAGCTCCTGCGGTGATTATGGTGATTGGTGTCAACGGCGTTGGAAAAACAACAACCATTGGAAAGATAGCCAATTTATATAAAAAACAGGGAAGAGAGGTTGTTATTGCCGCGGCAGACACTTTCCGTGCAGCGGCAATTGAACAACTTGAGGTCTGGGCAGAGAGAGCAGGAGTCCGGTTGATCAAACAACAGGAGGGTGCCGACCCTGCTGCGGTGGTTTATGATGCTGTATGCGCTTGCAAAGGAAAGGCTGTTGATGTTCTCTTGTGTGATACGGCGGGAAGACTTCACAATAAGAAAAACCTGATGGAGGAACTGAAAAAAATTTATCGAATTTTAGATCGAGAACTGCCAGATGGGAGTAAAGAAGTTTTGTTGGTTCTGGATGCTACAACGGGCCAGAACGCCGTTCAGCAGGCTAAGGAGTTTAAAGAAGCGGCGGACATCACCGGAATTGCATTAACAAAGCTCGATGGAACCGCAAAGGGAGGAATTGTGTTTGCGATAAAAAACGAGTATGATATTCCGGTAAAACTGGTAGGACTCGGCGAGGGTATTGATGATATTGCTACCTTTGATTCAGAAGCATTTGTTAGTGGAATTTTAGGATTTGAAGAGGACGAAATATAAAAAATTCATTAAATTTCAAAAAAACACTTGCCAAATGGAATTTTTTGTGGTATGATATCGAAGTTAATTACGGGTAGTCCTCTGGTGCAGTGCATTACGAATACCTTAGATAAGAAAGGAAAAGAACATGGACATCTTAACACAAATCACACAGGAACAGATTAGAACAGACCTGCCTAAGCTTGAGATTGGTGATACAGCTCGGGTTTATGTAAAGGTTAAAGAGGGTAACCGCGAAAGAGTACAGATGTTTGAAGGTACTGTGATTAAGAAGAATCACGGTGGCATTCAGGAAACATTTACTGTTCGTCGTGTTTCTTACGGCGTTGGCGTAGAGAGAACTTTCCCCATGAACTCTCCGAAAATTGACCATATTGAAGTGGTTAGACACGGTAAGGTTCGGCGAGCTAAGCTCTACTATCTGCGTGACAGACTTGGTAAGGCTACCAAGGTAAAAGAAAAGCTGAAATAAGAAACAAAGCAGTGGTGGTTATGGATCATAATCACCACTGTTTCCCATTTTAAGTAAATTTTATATTGGAAGTGATAGAGAATGTATGAAGAAAAAAAAGTTTCTGATTCTGAAATTGAAAAAAATCTAATGGAGCAGAATGGAGAGACTCCCAGGAAGAAAAATACATGGTTTAAGGAACTGCTTGATTGGATCATTGCAATTGTGATTGCGGTGGTTGTTGCGTTGCTTGTAAGAAATTACGTATTCACTTTGGTTAAAGTTCAGGGACAATCTATGGAGCCGACACTTCAAAATGCAGATCGGTTGTATGTAAACCGTTTGTTTTACACTCCTAAAAAGGGGGATGTGGTGATCTTTGTTTCAAAAAGTGATCCGAATCATCCATATGTAAAGCGTGTGATTGCTACCGAGGGAGACAGTGTTTATATTGATTTTAAGAATGGAGACGTTTTTGTTAATGACCAGTTGATTGAAGAGCCATATATCAAGGAGGAGACTGCATTATTAGGTAGTTATATTGCGGAACTTATTGTCAAAGGAGAATATGGTCCAGACAAGCCTATCGTAGTTGAAAAAGATCATATTTTTGTTATGGGAGATAACCGAAATAATAGCAAAGATAGTCGTGAATTAGGTCAGATTCCTTTGGATGAGGTGTTAGGTGGTGCGGTATTCCGCTTCTGGCCATTAGATAATTTTGGAGCGGTACACCAAGAAGCTACAGTGCTTGGAGAGTAGGACAAGGTGATGGAATAATGAATTTACAATGGTTTCCGGGACATATGTCCAAAACCAGACGAATGATCTCGGAAAACTTAAAATTGGTTGATGTTGCGGTAGAACTTTTGGATGCACGATTGCCGCTGTCGTCGAGGAATCCTGAAATTGACAAAATTGTTGATAAAAAACCCAGGATTCTTGTTTTAAATAAAGCAGATCTTGCTGACGAAAAGGTAACTAAGGAATGGCTTTCTTGGTTCGCATCCCAGGGAATTGTTGCGATTTCTCTTGATAGTCAAAGTGGAAAAGGTTTTTCGGCATTCGCTCCCGCCGTTGATAAAGTAATGAAGGAGAAGATGGAACGGGATCGAGCAAAAGGAATTGGAAAACATAGTGTTCGACTCATGGTGGTTGGTATTCCTAATGTTGGAAAGTCATCTTTCATTAACCGTCTCTCTGGACGGAGTGCTACTAAAACGGGGGATCGTCCTGGTATTACACAGACGAAACAGTGGATTAGGATTGCAGGAAAATACGAGCTTTTAGACACACCGGGTATTTTGTGGCCTAAATTTGAAGACCCGGAAGTTGCAAAGCGAATTGCCTTTACAGGCGGGATTAAGGATGAAATTATTGATGTAGAGGAATTGGCGTGTCTTCTACTTTCCTATCTGGTTCATAACCATTCTGATGCCTTAATTAATCGATATAAAATTTCGTCAGATGATGTAAAGATGGAAAACTTTACATTGCTTGAGTCTATTGGTAGAAAGAGAGGCTGTATTGTGTCTGGCGGAGAGGTAGATACTTTGCGTGCGGCAAATTTGCTTTTAGATGATTTTCGTAGCGGAAAAATTGGTTCAATTACCTTGGAGGTACCATCCGAAGAAAGTGAATAAGAAAAACCGGCTTTTTGTCGGTTTTTTTATGAAAGATGTGAGGAGAGAAGGTATGAGTTTATTAGAGTTTGAAAACAGATATCTCCAAGAGGGATACTCCATGATTGCAGGTGTCGATGAGGTCGGAAGAGGACCATTGGCCGGACCGGTTTGTGCTGCAGCGGTAATTTTACCTGCTGGATTGGAAATTGAGGGAGTCAATGATTCTAAAAAGTTATCCGAAAAGAAAAGAGAATTTCTTTACGATGTTATCGCCGAAAAGGCAGTAGCGTGGTCGGTTGCGTTTGTTGAACCAGAAACTATTGATGAAATCAATATTCGACAGGCAACGCATCTTGCTATGGAAAGCGCAGTGAATAATCTGGCTGTGCAACCAGATTTTCTTCTGGTTGATGGTAATGATAAAATTCCATTTCCGGTGCCTTCTGCATATGTTGTGAAAGGGGATGCGAAGTCTCTTTCCATTGCTGCTGCATCCATTATGGCGAAAGTAACCAGAGATCGATACATGGTAGAAATGGGAGGGAGATATCCAGAATACGGCTTCGAAAAGCACAAAGGTTATGGAACTGCAATTCATATGGATGCAATTCGAAAACACGGATTGACCCCGCTCCATCGGCGAAGTTTTATTACGGCAAAGGTTTTGGGGAAAGTATGAGTAGATATCAGAAAGATTTAGGCGATTTTGGAGAGCTTATTGCTGAGAGATTTTACCTTAAAAATGGTTATCGAATTTTAGAAAAAAACTACAGTGTTTCTGGCGGAGAACTAGATTTGATTGTGGAGACGGATTCTCTTCTTGTTTTTGTTGAGGTAAAAACAAGAAGCAATATGGAATATGGTTCCCCGGCAGAAGCAATTAATCGAAAGAAATTGCTTCACATGAAACGTGCGGCAGAGACATATCTCTTGAAGAATCCCTGTGAGAAAGAAATTCGATTTGATGCCCTTGAAGTTTTAGCGGTGATTAAAAATGGGATTCCTCAGGTAGAACACGTTAATCATATTCCGGAAATTATATTCTAAGGAGTTGCCGGTTTTGAAACAGAAATTCTTTGATGCTCATTGTGATACAGGCTCGATGATTCTTGAAAATGGAGAAAATATTAAGCAGAATTCATTGCATTTTGATCTTAAGCGACTTGAAGAGTATTGTGGCTATATTCAAGTTTTTGCAGCATTTGTGGACAAAAAGAAGATTCGCTGCACCGCATTTGAACATTGCGTAGCTATTTTGAATTACCTACATTGGCAAATGGATCAAAATAAAGAGATCATTTCTTTGATAACATCCCAGGATGAATTAAAAAAAGTTGCAGAAACAGGAGGCATAGGTGCAATTCTATCCATTGAAGGTGGAGAAGCACTAGAAGGGACTCTGGAAAACTTACACTTGTTTTATCAGCTGGGTGTTAGGTTGATTACCCTAACCTGGAACTATGCGAATGAAATTTCAGAAGGAGTCTTTGAAAATAACGGAAATGGATTAACTGATTTTGGAAAAAAAGCGGTAAAAGCTATGGAAAATATGGGGATTGTAATTGATGTTTCCCACTTGTCCGAAACCGGGTTCTGGGACGTGGCTGAGCATACGAAGTATCCGTTTGTTGCATCTCATTCAAATGCAAAAACTCTATGTAATCATCCTCGCAACCTGACAGATGAACAGATAACGTGTATTATTAAGCGAAAAGGGTGCATTGGTATTAATTTTTTTCCTGATTTTTTATCGGATACGGGTAAAGCCACAATGGCGGATATCATTCGGCACATGGAATATATTTTACGTCTTAACGGAGAAGATTCTCTTGGACTGGGTTCTGATTTTGATGGAGTATCAAGCTTGCCAAAAGGGATTCGTGGTGTTGAGAGTGTAAATGGAATTTACGAAGAATTGAAAGAAAACCACCTTTTGTCCAAGGTGGCAGAGAAAATATGTTTTGGTAATTTTTATCGAATTTTTATGGAAACAATGGGTAGAAGAAAGTGAAGTTTTTTTTAAATAATTGTTGCAATTTGGAAGTATATGTATTAAAATAATAAATTATAGTAAAATGTATCAGCGGAGGTTAATAATCAATGGAATTTTATATTTCGGAAAAGGCAAAATCAATCAGTGCATCTCCAACTCTTGCGATTGATTCTAAATTTAAGCAGATGAAACAACAGGGGATTCCTGTTGTTGGATTTGGTGCGGGAGAGCCTGATTTTAATACACCGGAGCATATAAAAAAAGCAGGGATTGAGGCTATCAAAAACAACTTTACTCGTTATACGCCCGCCTCTGGAACTCTGGAATTAAAAAAAGCAATTTGTGAAAAAGTAAAGAAAGATACCGGACTTTCCTATGATCCCACAAACGTTATTGTTTCCAATGGTGGCAAGCATGCATTGACCAATATCTTTATGGCGATTCTAAATCCAGGTGATGAGGTAATTATTCCGGCGCCGTTTTGGGTAAGTTATCCGGAAATGGTAAAGATGGCGGATGGAAAGCCTGTTTTTATCGCGACAACTGAGGAAAACAGTTTTAAGTTTACCATAGACCAGTTGGAAGCTGCATGTAACGACAAGACCAGAGCGCTGGTTTTGAATTCTCCCAGTAATCCAACCGGCATGGCATATACTCGGGAGGAGATGGAGAAAATTGCTGAATTTGCTGTAAAACAGGGAATTTATGTGATTTTCGATGAAATTTATGAGAAGCTTCTTTACGAGGGCGAGCATGTCAATATTGCAACCCTTGGAGAAGAGATTCGCAAACGGACTATTATCGTAAACGGGATGGCAAAGACTTATGCTATGACGGGATGGAGAATTGGTTATGTTGTGGCAGAAGAACCGCTGATTAAGGCTATGAGCAACATGCAGAGCCATGCAACTTCTAACCCAAACTCCATTGCTCAGGCTGCCTCTGTGGAAGCAATTATGGGTGATCAAAGCATGATTGATGTAATGAAAAGAGAATACAAGAGTCGTCGGGACTATATGGTAGATCGGATTAACAGAATTGAGGGGTTGAGCTGTCAGTGTCCTCAGGGTGCGTTCTATATTTTCATGAATGTTAAGGACGTTCTTGGAAAAGAGCATTATGGAAAGATGATTCATACTGCATCTGAGCTTTGCGAAGATATTCTGGAACGGGCGTTGGTTGCTATGGTTCCAAGTGAGGGCTTTGGTATTGATGGATATGTCCGTTTATCCTATGCAACCTCTATGGAAGTTATTACAACCGGCCTTGACAGAATTGAGGAGTACTTACAAGGAAAGTGTAATTAGTGCCGGAAATACAAGAGGTGATTTGATATGAAAATCGGATTGATTGGTGCCGGAAATATGGCTTCAGCTCTTTTAGGTGGTATGCTCAAATCTGGAATTGTAACAGCAAAAGATATTATGATTTCTGATATAAACACAGAAAAACTTGCTTCTTGGGAAGAGCGTGGGGCGGCGATTACATCGAATAACAATGAGGTGGAGGAGTTTGCAGATATTATTATTTTTGCTGTAAAACCCAAACTCATGGATTTAGTACTAGGTCAAATGAATGGCAGTGCTGATAAGATATATATATCAATTGCGGCAGGAGTAACCATTACTTTTATCGAAAGCCATCTTGGAAATGATAAAAAGATTGTTCGTACCATGCCAAATACCCCGGCTCAGGTTGGATGCGGGATGACTGTCATTTCCCCTAATCAAAACATAACAGAGAACGAAAAGGAAATGGTACTCCATTTATTTGATAGCATAGGGGCAGCACTCATTCTTCCCGAAAAAGAATTGGAGATTGCCACTGCTATTCACGGAAGCAGTCCTGCCTATGTGTATATGATGATTGATGCCATGGCAGATGCAGGTGTTCGGTACGGGCTTACCAAAGAGAATGCTCTTCTTTTAGCGGCAAAAGCGGTAGAGGGAAGTGCGAGAATGGTTTTAGAAACCGGTGTTCATCCGGAGGAACTTAAAGACAGAGTTTGTTCCCCTGGTGGAACCACAATTGCGGCGGTGTGTGAACTCGAGAGAACTGGTTTCCGGAATTCTCTTCAGGCTGCCGTTGATGCATGTATCAAACGAAATCAGGAGATGCAGCAATAAGATAATGTGGGGAGTGTGGGAAAATGTTTTATTACATTACCGGTAACTTGGTACAAAAAACCGAGAGTTTTGCAGTAATTGAGGCAGGCGGTGTAGGTTACCAGATCTTTTCGACTTCAAATTCTTTGCAGAGTTTAGGAGAGGTTGGATGCAAGGCGACCTTATATACTTATTTGAATTTGAAAACTGCATCGGATATCTGTTCCCTATACGGTTTTTCTACGTTAGAAGAAAAGAATATTTTTGAAATGATTCTTGGTGTTTCTGGTGTAGGTGCCAAAACGGCAGCAAGCTTGCTCTCTAATATTTCCCCTTCGAAATTTGCTCTCTGTGTTGCAACGAATGATTCAAAATACCTTGCAAGCCACACTCCGGGACTTGGTCCCAAAGGTGCCCAGAGAATTATTTTAGAATTAAAAGACAAGTTTAAAGGAATGGAATTAACCGATATTCCACAGGATGAAATATTTACTCCTGTTCCGGAAAATGATAATGAAGCGGTATCGGCATTGATGGTGCTTGGATATTCTATGCAAGAAGCTAAAAAAGCTCTGCAAGGGGTTAGCGGAACGGTGGAAGAAATGGTCAAGATTGGCTTAAAAAATCTATTGCGAGGATAGATTAAGACCAGTCGGAGGAAGTTATTATGATGGATGATGAAAACAGAATTGTAACCACGGCAGAAACTATGGAAGATGGGGAAAATGAAAAGAGTCTTCGCCCTAAGGCGCTTCATGAATATATTGGTCAGGTTAAAGCAAAGGAAAACCTAAAGGTGTTCATTGAAGCAGCAAAAAAAAGAGGTGAGGCACTGGATCATGTTCTCCTTTATGGCCCTCCGGGATTAGGAAAGACCACTCTTGCAGGTGTGATCGCCAATGAGATGGGGGTAAATCTTCGAATTACCTCAGGACCGGCTATTGAGAAGCCAGGAGACCTTGCGGCTTTGTTGACCAATTTGGGTCAGGATGACATTCTCTTTATTGATGAGATTCATCGGTTAAACCGAAGTGTTGAAGAAATCCTCTATCCTGCCATGGAAGACTATGCCTTAGATATTATTATAGGTAAAGGGCCATCAGCGCGATCGATTCGGTTAGATCTGCCACGGTTCACTTTGATTGGTGCAACAACCAGGGCAGGTGCGTTGGCGGCGCCTCTTCGGGATCGGTTTGGTGTAATTAGCAGATTGGAAATGTATACGACAGAGGAGCTTGCAACAATTATCAACCGAAGTGCGAAAATTCTGGATATATCCATAGATTCGTCTGGTGCGGCAGAAATTGCATCGCGTTCTAGAGGAACCCCAAGAATTGCCAATCGACTTTTGCGTCGGGTTAGAGATTTTGCTCAGGTAGTGGCAGGCGGTGTAATAACCTGTGAAGTAGCAGATCATGCCTTGGAGAGATTGGAGATAGACAGGTTGGGACTAGATGCATCCGATAAGCGAATGATTCAAACTGTAATTAATCATTATAATGGTGGACCGGTTGGATTGGATACTTTAGCAGCGACCATTGGTGAAGAAAGCGATACGATTGAGGATGTATATGAGCCTTATTTGATGCAGATTGGTTTTATCAATCGTACTCCGCGAGGACGAACGGTAACCAAACGTGCTTATGATCATTTTGGGATTCCCTACTTGCAACAGGAATCCGGAGACAATATTTCGATGTTTGAAGAATGAAGGGAGAAAGAGAATGGCTAACAAGGAAAAGTTTTATATCACAACTGCGATTGCATATACTTCCAGAAAGCCTCATATTGGAAACACCTATGAGATTGTATTAACTGATGCGATTGCTAGATTTAAGCGGTACACGGGATATGATGTGTTTTTCTGTACTGGTACCGATGAGCATGGTCAAAAGATTGAGGAGCTGGCAAAAGAAAAAGGAATTAGTCCAAAGGAATATGTCGATGGGGTTGCTACTGAGATTAAGAGCATCTGGGACTTGATGAATACCAGTTACGATAAGTTTATCCGCACCACGGATGACTATCATGAAAAAACTGTTCAGAAGATCTTTAAGAAGCTTTATGATCAAGGGGATATTTATCTGGATTCCTATGAAGATTGGTATTGTACCCCTTGTGAATCTTTCTGGACTGATACGCAGCTGGTAGACGGTAAGTGTCCTGATTGTGGCCGCGAAGTTCACAAGCAACACGAGGAAGCATATTTCTTTAAGATGAGCAAATATGCTGACCGGCTGATGAAGCATATCGAAGAAAACCCTGATTTTATTCAACCTGAGTCCAGAAAAAAGGAGATGGTAAACAACTTCTTAAAGCCTGGTCTGCAGGATCTTTGCGTTTCTCGTAGTAGCTTTAAATGGGGTATTCCTGTTCCATTTAATTCGGATCATGTTACCTATGTATGGCTAGATGCTTTGACGAACTATATCACTGCTATTGGTTATCGGTGTGATTCTAAAGAAGAGCCTTATGAACATTATTGGCCAGCTGATGTTCATGTTATTGGCAAGGATATTCTTAGATTCCATACTATTTACTGGCCTATTTTCTTGATGGCATTGGGAGAGGAACTTCCCAAGCAGATTTTTGGTCATCCCTGGCTCTTGAATGGGCAGGATAAAATGAGCAAATCTATCGGCAATGTTATCTATGCAGATGATTTAGTTCGACATTTTGGTGTAGATGCAGTGAGATACTACCTTCTCCATGAGATGCCTTTTGCTCAGGATGGCAACATCACGTTAGAAACTCTGATTAGTCGCTATAATTCTGATTTGGCGAACACTCTTGGAAATTTAGTAAATCGTACTGTTTCTATGATTCAGAAGTATTTTGACGGCGAGATTCCTGCTCCAACAGTTTCTACTGATTTTGATGCAGATTTAGAGGAAACCTGTATAGCTTGTGCAAAAGAGACAGCGGCTTGTATGGATCGTCTTCGTGTTGCGGATGCCATGGATGCAATTTGGAAGATCGTGAACCGTTCTAACAAATACATTGACGAAACGACCCCTTGGGTTCTTGCTAAAACTGAAGAAGGTAAAGAAACACTAAAGTCTGTTATGTACCACCTGGCGGAATCCATCAGGTTTATTGCATCGCTGCTTTCTTCTTTTATGCCGGAGACGGCGGAGTCGATTGCAGCGCAGGTTGGTTTTACCGATTTAAGTTGGGAGAGTCTCTCTGCGTTTGGTAAGACCTCTGCTGGAACTAAGGTTAGCGATCCTACACCTTTGTTTGCCCGTCTAGATGTTGAAGCAAAGCTTGCAGAACTGGAAGCAGATATGGCACAACCCCAGGAGGCATGTGTTGAAATTGAACCTTATAAGGATGCGGTGTCTTTTGATGACTTTGAAAAGTTGGACATCCGCGTTGGTAAGGTAGTTGTCTGTGAAAAGGTTCCCAAGTCCTCCAAGCTACTTCGGTTTGAATTAGAAGTTGGGTCGGAGCGGAGACAGATTCTATCTGGAATTGCCAACTACTATAAGCCTGAGGATTTGATTGGAAAGAATGTTCTATTTATCGCAAACTTCCCGCCAAGAAAAATGATGGGCTTGGAATCTAATGGTATGATTTTATCGGCAGAATATGACGGAAAACTTGTGGTTACTTCCACGTTGGAGGATATTCAGTCCGGCGCTTGTATTGTGTAAATCTATGAATTATCAAGAAACCATAGAGTATATTCATCAAACCCCCAAGTTCTCCCGTGAACTGGGAAATAGGATGCTTGGAAAATTGTTGATGCATTTAGGCAATCCGCAGAAAAATCTGCGGATTGTTCATATTGCAGGAACAAACGGAAAAGGATCTACAGCTGTTATGCTGGCGGAAATTCTAAAAAATGCCGGATATCGGTGTGGATTGTTTACTTCACCCTATATAGAACGATTTAATGAACGAATCAGAATAAACGGAGAGGAAATTCCTGATGACGATTTGGCGACCATTATAACCAAAGTTAAGAAAACGATTGAGGAAAAGGATGCGCCTGTTTCTGAATTTGCTCTTGACACTGCGGCAGCTTTTTGCTGGTTTTCACAACAAAAATGTGATTTTGTTGTGCTCGAAACAGGTCTTGGAGGCCGTCTGGATGCTACCAACATCATAGAGAACCCTCTTGCCACTGTTTTGACTGCAATCGGGATGGATCATATGCAGTACCTAGGAAATTCTTTAGAAGAAATTGCCGGAGAAAAATGCGGCATTTTTAAACCGGGTTGTTCGGTAGTCTCCTATCCAATACAAGAGCCAGTAGTGCAAAAGGTAATTCGGGAAAAAGCAAAAGAAAAGGAAGTACCATTGAGGATAGCAAAACCCCCAAACTTTCACAATGGTAGAATCTTGTATGATGGTATTTCATACAAGCTGGGTCTTCAAGGGGAGTTCCAGCAATATAATGCAGCGACAGTTTTAGAAACGGTTGTCGTTTTAAGGGAAAAAGGCGTTTTAATCCCAGAATCTTCTGTTTCGGAAGGATTAAAGAATGCTAGAAATATGGCTAGATTTGAATGGTTTGGAGATCAAATTATTTTAGATGGTGGACATAATGTCCCGGCAGCAAAAGCGTTGAGGCGGTCTCTTTGTGATTTAAATCGACCTGTTTATCTTTGTATTGCTATGATGGAGGATAAAGATTGGAAGGGGTTTTTACAAGAGATGATTCCTGTGGCAGATGGCGTTGTTTTGACACAAATTTCTATGCCACGGTGCTGCTTAGCAGAAAAGATTAAGTCCTTTCTAGCACAATATGATGTTCCATCGGTAACGGAAAGTAACCCTTTCTTTGCTATTGAAAAAGCAAAAGAAATGGCAGGAAACGAGGGCATTGTTTGTGTTTGTGGTTCTTTGTATCTTGCCGGAGAAGTACGACCTTATTTAAGAAAACAAAAAATAGACGGTCAATGATTGACCGTCTATTTTGATTATTGTTCTTTTTTTATGCCGATATCTTTTCGGTAATGCATATCTTGGAATGAGATCAATCCAACGTATTCGTATGCCTGTTTGATGGCTGCGTCCAGATCTTTTCCTGTTGCAGTAACGCCAAGGACTCGACCGCCGGACGTTTTATAAACACCATTTTCTAAAGTGGTTCCTGCGTGGAAGAGAAGTGCCCCGTTTTCTTTTGCGATATCCAAACCGGCCATAGGATAACCTTTTTGGTAAGATTTTGGATAACCGCCAGATGCTAGTACAACACAGACAGCGGCGTTATCTTCCCATTCAATATCAATACTATCCAGCTTTTCATCAATAACTGCATTAAAAATATCAAACAAATCTGTTTTTAGGCGAGGAAGAACAACCTGTGTTTCCGGATCACCAAATCGACAGTTGTATTCAATAACTTTGACTCCTTGGGGCGTTTTCATTAGTCCAAAGTAAAGAACACCTTTAAAAGTTCTGTTCTCAGCATTCATAGCGCGAACAGTAGGAAGGAAGATGGTTTCCATGCATTCTGCCGCAAGTTCTTCGGTATAAATTCTACTTGGAGAGAATGTTCCCATACCACCCGTGTTAGGACCTTCATCATTATCGTAGGCACGTTTATGATCCTGGGCGGAAACCATGGGTTTTAGCGTCTTGCCGTCGGTAAATGCTAAGACAGATATTTCCGGTCCGGTTAGAAACTCTTCAATGACAACCTTTCCTCCTGCAGAACCAAAAACCTTATCATCCATAATCTCGTGGATTGCTGTTTCGGCCTCTTCCATGGATTGTGCAATAATGACCCCTTTACCTAATGCAAGACCGTCTGCTTTTACAACAACTGGAATTTGGTTGTTTTTCTTCACATAGGCAATGGCATCTGCACTGTTGGAAAAAGTTTCGTAAGCTGCAGTGGGAATACCATATTTTTTCATAAGATCTTTTGAAAAAGCTTTACTGCCTTCGATGATTGCAGCAGCTTTATTAGGCCCAAAGGCACGCAATCCTGCAGCTTCAAAAGCATCAACTGCACCGCCTGCCAGAGGGTCGTCGGGTGCGACTACAGTTAAATCAATTTCCTTTTCTTTTGCAAAAGAAACTAGTGCATCGAAATCCATAACAGATATAGGAACACATTCTGCTATGGCAGAAATACCTCCGTTTCCAGGCGCACAATAAATTTTGTCTACTTTTGAACTTTCGGACAATTTCCAGACAATTGTGTGTTCGCGGCCACCGCTTCCAATAACCAGTACTTTCATGAGAATCTCCTATCTGCCGCTCCGCTTCAGCATGGTGTAGTTTGTTTTAATTTTTCTCTATCTGGCGGATTAAGATAGAGCTTTGTATCATTATTTTATTTTTGCCCGAGGATGGGAAACCCCATATACCTCCAGCAGTTTATTCTTTACAATTTGAGCATACATTTGTGTTGATGAAATGTCGATATGACCAAGCATTTCCTGAATTGATTTTAAATCAGCACCATTCTCTAAAAGATGAATTGCAAAAGAATGGCGAAGAGTATGTGGGGTAATCTCCTGCTCGATTCCTGCTTGCTCTTTGTATGATTTGATAATTTTCCAGAATCCTTGTCTGGTTAATTGTTTTCCATTGTGATTAAGAAATAAAATATCTTTTTCTTGAATTATCGATAATTTGGAGCGTGCCCTGTCAATATATTCTCGGATTGCTTGCTTCGCAATAGAGTAGATGGGAATGACGCGGACCTGATCACGATGTCTGCAGTTAATATATCCAACATCTATATTTACATCACTGAGACGCAGCGAAATCAGCTCTGTTACTCGCATTCCGGTTGCATAGAGAAGTTCGAGCATTGCCCTGTCTCGATAACCTTTAAAATCTTTGCATTGTGGTTGATTTAAAAGAATCTCAACCTCTTGACAACTAAGAATTTGCGGAAGACGCTTTTCCGGTTTCATCCCTTTGATGTTTGCAGTTGGGTCATCTGTAATGTACTTTTTTAGCATTAAGAAATGATATAAAGAGCGCAAGGAAGCCAAACTTCTGGAAATGCTAGAGCTTGCCATTCCTTGTTTCTGCATAGTATGTAGATAATTTAAAATAGTGGTGCGATTACAATTCTCAATACTTGAAATATTTTCGTCTAAAAGATATTTTTTGTATTTTTTGATATCCCGACGATAGGATTCCAAGGTGTTTAACGAAACCTTTTTTTCAAATTCCAGGTAGGTTAGATATTCGGTTACCAAAAGTTCCACGAACTATCCCTCCTTCACTTTATTCATTTTACATAATTTTCTCTCAGTTTGCAAGTATTTTTTTAAAATATAGCAGTTTATTTCGGATGTTATAACCAAAAACGACAAAGTGGGCGTAATAATACGGGAATTACATAACCTTCCAAGAAAGAACAAAGGATCAAAATGATTGAATAGAAGAATAAACAGACGATATATTTAAGATAAAGTTGTTTGCGAAATTCTGGGGAAGTTTTTCTTGCAATAATGTATTTTCTGTCTGATAAAAATTGAAATTGGTAAACCGCAGATGCAAGCATTGCTGGAAGAAAAATAGTATTTTGAAGAAGTAGTGTGGTAAAAGACAAGATAATACCTTTTAAACGATAACACTGAACAAAGCAGGCGGTGGTGTAGCCAATGCGAAAGCCTTTAGAGAACACCTGTAAAAAACAGAGTGGAAAAACCCAAGGGTGCCATCCGGAGACCCAGAGAAAAAATGAAAACTTAATATAATTTTGAATAGATAAAAGAAAAACCTGCTTTTTAGATGTTCCATGTAAAGAATAAGAAGAAAGAAAAGTGTCTACATAGGTTTGAATTTCTGAAAATGAATTTGAAATTGCAGTCATTATTGTTCCGAATAAGATTCCAAGAAAAAAAATACTTATGAAAAGTATATATTTTCGTTTGTTTTTGTGAATCTCTTTTAGTAGTATCGAGGATACAACCTTTGTTTTTTTCATAAAATACCTCCGCAATCTTATGTAATCTATTATCAAGATATGGGGGTCAACATAAAAAAAGAACAAGGAGTATCAAAAATAATTTTAAAACATTTAAAGATTCTCTTGACAAACACTAAATTTTATGGTAAGTTATATAAGTAAATCAAAGGTATGCGGGAGTGGCTCAGTGGTAGAGCGTCACCTTGCCAAGGTGAACGTCGCGAGTTCGAATCTCGTCTTCCGCTCCAGGACAGTCCGCTTTGGCGGACTGTTTTCTTTTCCTGAGAAAAAGGAGGTGTTTTGATGAAAGTTGCTAAAGCTGTGCTGAAGTTGTACGGATATCATCTTTTTTTGTTATTTATTCTTACATTTGTTATTTATTCACTATGGTTTATTGCTGACTCGTTCCCTATTTTTTTCTGTTGTTTTATGTCATTTATTTATGGTTGTATGATTTACTCTGTTGGATGGAATTATGGAAAGAAGGATGGACGAAAAATTCCCGGTTCCTACCCTGATCCACGGTTTGCAATTTTAGTTTCTGTTTTTGCATCGATTATTCCTGTTTGCTTGTTTTTGTTTAAAATCTTATCACCACAACTTGCTCTCGTAACAAAAGCTTTTCTGCCAGCGGAACAATTACAGAGTATTGCAAGCTTTATTTTTCGATTGTGGTTCTTCCCCTTTGGAGATTTTATAGATCGAGGTGGAATCATCATTAGTCTCCTTGTTGTCCTTGTTCTACCTGTTTTGTTTATTTCCGGGTATTTTGTGGGATTGAGAAGATTTAAACTGCTAGATTTAATTATGGAAAAACTGTTATATTCCACGTCGAAAGCGAAAAAGAATGAATAATGAAAATCATCATCTCATAGTCTAAATGGGGTGATGATTTTGTTTTTAATATTAAAAAACAACAGTCTTATAAAGCTGTTGTTTCTAGTTTTTCTGATTATTGTTTTGATTTTATGCGGAATTCTTCGTGAGGAAGATAGAACACGTCAGGTTTTTTCCGTTCCGGTTGCAAATAAAGTGATTGTGTTGGATGCAGGTCATGGAGGGTTTGATGCAGGTGCCAGCGATCATAACGTTGTCGAAAAAGATATTAATTTAAAGGTTGCTTTGCGCCTTCGGGAGTTCTTGGAACAGGGAGGTGCCATCGTTTTTTTAACTAGAGAATCTGATGAATCAACTGCGGAAGAAAACACGGATGGCCGAAATGCAAAAAAATCGGATTTAATTGCTAGAAAAAAGTTGGCGGAAACCAGCGACGCTGACATTTTTGTCAGTATACATATGAATAAATTCCCGGATGATCAATATTTTGGTTCGCAAGTATTCTATGGTGATTGTCCAGAGTCAGGGAAAAAACTAGGTGAGGAAATTCAAAAAGGATTAAAAGATATTCTGCAAGATAGTAATACAAGAAAAGCAAAAAAAATAGACGGAGGGGTATTCTTGTTAAAGAATACCACCATCCCGTCTGTTATCGTCGAATGTGGATTTCTGTCAAATCCTCAAGAGGCAAAGTTGCTAAGCAATGAGGAATATCAACAAAAACTTGCTTGGGGAATTTATCTTGGAATTGTTCGATATTTTAATAGTGCTACGGAATAGTAACAGTAATATTAATATGCTTTTTTTCCTCGTTCCACTGAACGGTACCATTTATTGCCTCGATAATACTACGGATAGGAAGTAATGTTCTATTATTAAATTCGATTGCCGGGGAAGAAAGGGGAACAGATTCTCCGTTAACCATCATAAATGGCTCTCCAATACGGATCAGGATGCGTGTGTCATGAAATAAAATTCCAGCAGTGTTTGTGTTGTTATCCCATGAAATTTCCGCACCAAGCGTGTCAAGAACAGCTCGCATAGGAACAAGAGTTCTATAGTTTGCGGTATCTGTAACCGGAGGCTGATCAAAGAAAATTTCCTCACCATTCACAGAGACTGTAATCAATTCCTCGAAAGGAATTTCATTAGAATTGGCAAAGATTTCTGCCTGGGTTTGTGGTTTGGCATAGATTTGAAACATACCATTTTTTTGAAAAGCGTTATCTCCAATTGAAATAACACTATCTGGAATTGTTGCTGCGGCAAGATTAGGACAAGATGCAAATGCGTTCTCGCCAATGGATTTAACACTTTTTGGGAGAGTAATAGTCCAAAGTTCATCGCAACGATAGAAGGCATCTTTTTCGATTATTTGGATCGAATCAGGTATGGAAATTGTACGAAGCTTTGTACAGTGATTAAAAATGCCATTCTCCAATTTTGCAAGTTTTTTTGGAAGAATAACGCTTTTAAGCTCAGTACAGTAGGAAAAGCACATAGAGCCAATGGTAGTAATTGTGTCTGGGAGAATGACTTCCTCAATGACGATGCTTCCTCCGAAAGCGCCACCTGCCAGGGTGGTAACCGGAGCGCCACCTAGGGATTCGGGAACAGTTATTCTTTTTTGAGTGTCATCAACGTTGGTGATAATTGCAACGTTATCTTCGATAATGTAAGAAAAAATATCTTCTTTATGAACGGTTGCTGTTTTGGTATCTGCATAAACAAAACAAGGAAAAAATAAGGAAAAGGACAGAAGGAAACAAAACCATTTTATTCGCATCCTACTCATAGGTATCACCTCGAAAACAAAATAATTTTTGCTATTGTACCATATCGAAGAGGAAAAATCAAGTTTTCGACTTTTTTAGAAAAAATCATTGACATAATTTATGCTCTGTGTTAGAATGTGTCCAAAGCGATGAACGGAATCAAGTAAGCTGTGGATGGAGCGGAGAGAGACGGCGGAGGGTGCGAGCCGGGATCCTGAATCAGACTGAATACAGTCCGGGAGCTGCAGAGGGGAAATGATAGTATCTTCTGCCGGGAGCACCCGTTATCGTGCGAGAGTCTTGCTGAAAAACGGCAGTACTTGAAAAGGCTGATTTCGTGAGGAATCAGTAAACTGAGGTGGTACCGCGGGATTGTTTTCTCGTCCTCTGATTTATTTCAGAGGACATTTTTTATGTCATTTTAGATACAATGCAGAAAAGTTTGTGAGAAAGGAAGTAGTTTATTATGCCTATTACTGATTTTTTGGAAAAAAACGCTAGATTGTACCCTAATGAGGTTAGTTTGGTCGAAGTGAATCCTGCCAATCAGCCAAATGAAGAAATTTCTTGGCGAGAATATAATTTGATTGAAGCCTCTGGCGGAGAGAAATATAGACGCGAATTGACGTGGAAGGAGTTCGATGTAGCTGCCAACCGATTTGCTAACCTGCTCTTGACTCGGGGTATAAAAAAAGGAGACAAGGTTGCAATTTTGATGATGAACGATATTAACTGGTTGCCCATTTATTTTGGTATCTTAAAATCAGGTGCAATTGCTGTTCCGATGAACTTCCGTTTTTCTGCAGAAGAGATTGAGTACTGCAGTGATTTAGCAGATATTTCTGTCTTGGTTTTCGGGCCGGAATTTGTTGAGCGACTTGAAAATATTCTGCCTAAACTTAAAATAAGGGATTACTTTTATGTCGGCAAGGAAACTCCAGCTTTTGCGGATAATTATGAGCAAATGATTTCCTATTGCTCGTCGATTGTTCCCCCAGTGGAAATTCATGACGAGGATGATGGTGCAATTTATTTTTCCTCTGGTACAACGGGCTTTCCTAAGGCAATCCTTCATCGACATAAGGCGTTGGTTGCTTCTTGCGAGGTTGAACAGAAACATCATTCGCAGAAGCGTGATGATGTGTTTCTTTGTATCCCGCCCCTGTACCATACCGGAGCAAAAATGCATTGGTTTGGATCTTTGCTGTCTGGATCTAGGGCTGTTATTCTTCGCGGAATTAAGCCAGAATGGATTTTGCAAACCGTTTCTGATGAAAGGGCATCTATTGTTTGGCTTCTTGTTCCTTGGGCTCAGGATATTTTGGACGCGATTGAACGTGGAGATATTAATCTTGATGATTATAATCTCTCTAGATGGAGACTAATGCATATTGGTGCTCAGCCGGTTCCACCGTCATTGATCAAGCGATGGAAAGAAGTTTTCCCGGAACATGAATATGACACCAACTATGGATTGAGTGAATCGATTGGGCCTGGTGCTGTTCATCTAGGAGTGGAAAATATTCATAAGGTTGGAGCAATCGGTGTCCCTGGCTACCATTGGGATGTTAAGATTGTTAATGTAGAAGGTAACGAAGTAGCTCAAGGCGAGGTTGGCGAGCTGTGTCTTAAGGGCGATGGCGTTATGAAGTGTTATTACAAAAATCCTGAGGCCACTCGCGATGTGTTAAGTCCGGATGGATGGCTCTATACTGGAGATATGGCGAAACAAGATGAGGATGGATTTATTCATCTGGTTGACCGAAAGAAAGATGTTATTATTACAGGTGGAGAAAATATTTATCCCGTTCAAATTGAAGATTTCCTAAGAGCGAATGAAAAGATTAATGATGTTGGAGTTATTGGACTTCCTGATGACCGGTTGGGTGAGATTACGGCAGCTATTATTCAGTTAAAGGAAGGTGTAACAGCAACAGAAGAAGAAATTCGGGAGTTTTGCATGGGCCTTCCTCGGTACAAACGTCCAAAACAGATTATCTTCTCGGATATTCCAAGAAATGCCACCGGAAAGATTCAAAAAAATGCGCTGCGGGAACGTTATGGAGCATCTCGTTTGGTAGAAGCAACAACTTCAAAATAAGGAGTAAAAAAGGTACATCATTTTTGATGTACCTTTTTCTATGTATAAAAAATAAAGTTTTTCCTCTTAATAGTTTAAAATATTGAAATTGACTATTTTTGATTTTTATGCTATAATCTGGCGTGAGTATTACACGAAAAAAGCTTTAATGCGTGAGGTTGTCAGCTGACAGGAGTGTATGATAATGAAAAACCAGGTAATAGGGTTTATAGAAGAAAATTGGGATTTTTGTATTAAGGAAACCCCTTTAGACAAAGATGATATTATCGGGCTTCCTTATCCATATACAGTGCCTGCAGTTGGACATTTTGATCTGATTTATTATTGGGACACCTATTTCACAAATCTTGGCTTATTTCTATCAAATAGAGCGGAACAAGCAAAACATAATACAGATAACATTCTATTTCTTGTAGAAAAATATGGTTTTATGCCAAACGGGAACCATCAATTAGCACTCGATAGGAGCCAGCCCCCCTTTTTATCTTTGATGGTTCGGGATGTGTACGAATATTTTTACGACACAAACTGGCTCAAATCTGCATATTCAACCTTGGAGAAAGAATATCAATTTTGGATGATGGAGCGGAATACCGAAATTGGCTTGAACCGATATGGGAACAGTGGATTTGCCCAGCCAATAGAACACTATGCTGATGTTTACACAAAGCGAATTGGTTATACTCCGGACGCTACAGAAGAAGAACTTGCAAAGCAGTTCCTTGCGACCGCTGAGTGTGGATGGGATATTTCTCCTCGGTTTGGAAACAGAGTTTTTGACTTTACTCCGGTAGATTTAAATGTTCTGATGTATATGTTTGAAGAAAATATGTCGTACTTTGCAAAGGAACTGAGGAATCATTCGGAAAACACATGGAAAGATAGGGCAGAGAATCGAAAAAAATTGATGAAAAAATACCTGGATACAGGTGATGGAATTTTTATGGATTATGATTTCGTCCATCAAACTCATAGTAAAGTTTTTTCTGCTGCATCATTTTTCCCGATGTTTGCTGGAATAGCCGAAAAAAATCAAATTGACGCACTTCTTGCCAAAATGGAAAAGCTAGAGAAATCCTACGGAATTCTTGCATGTGAGAAGTTTTCTGACGATGGAATTTATCAATGGGGATATCCTAACGGTTGGCCATGTCTACAGTATATTGTCTATCAGGGATTAGCGCGGTATGGATTATGTGATGATGCCAAACGAATAGCCCGTAAATATGTTTCTCTTGTGGAGGATGTCTTTGAACAGACGGGAAATTTATGGGAAAAATACAATGTTGTAAAAGGAAATATCGACGTTGCTAATGAGTACGATATGCCATCTATGATGGGATGGACTGCGGGGGTATATTTGGTTGCAAAAAAGTATTTGGGAGATTAATCGATATATTGTTTTACATTGATGGGGTGATACTGTGAGTTTGGTTTATGAAGAAAAACCATTGGCTATCAATGGAATTGATAGTTGGATTCGATGTTTAGAACGTTTTGAAGAAATTAGCAAGGAGTCTATTCCCAGAAAATATCATTATCATAACTACATCGAGGTTCTATATGCCTTAGATACAGATGGCTATGTCTGGATTAATGGCGAAAAACTTCGTTATGATTCCGGAACATTAATGATTATCAACCCTAAAGAGCCTCATGCGCTGACTTTTGATGCTTCTTCGCATCATCTTTGTGTTCAGTTTTCACCTCATATTTTGTATAGTGATGAAAAATCTTTTTATGAGTTTAAATATGTTGCACCGTTTTTGCTAGAGGATGCACATCAATATATTTTCAAGACAGAGGATATTTCTGCAGTTGATACTCGTGAATTAATGGTTGAAATTTTGGAAGAATGGAAAAAGAAAGGGACGGCGTATGAACTAGCCGTTCGGTCCAATATTCTAAAGCTTTTTTATGGAATTTTTCGTTATTGGGAAGAAAAAAAGATATTACATTATGAAAACGATATGAATGATACCATGAAGAAAGCGCTTGCATATGTATCGGAAAACTTTGTAACGCTAACGCAGAAAGAGGTTGCAGAACATTGCAATATTAGTTATCAGTATCTTTCCCGGATGTTTAAAAACACAATGGGAAAGGGATTCAACGAATATATTACTTTTTTACGACTTAGAGAAGCAGAAAAACTTCTCCTTTCCTCCGATAAGGATATAACGCAAATTGCACTTGAATGTGGTTTTTCTGCATCCAGCTATTTTATTGAACTGTTTAGAAAAAATAAGGGAATAACGCCAAAGCAATTTAGAAGTAAAATGCGCGAAAATACAGTTTAATGGATTGAGTTATAATACCCAAGAGTATTCGTAATGTTTTTTCTTTAGCTGATAAAAAAAGGAGATTGCTTATGAAACTTGTTGCTATTGAACCTTGGGCCGTTAATGGAATCAAAAATTGGCTTCATTGCATTGAAAGTTTTCAAGAAAAGAGCAATGATCCCATTCCGTGGCGATACGGATATCATGATTATATTGAGGTTCTTTATGCATTGGATTCTGATGGGTATGCCTGGATCAACGGCGAAAAGTTGCGGTATGATACCGGGACTTTGATTATTGTTAATCCCAATGAACCGCATACTTTGACTTTTAATTCTACATCCCATCATTTTTGCATTCGGTTTTCTCCACACATTCTTTACAGTGACGAAAAATCCTTTTATGAGTTTAAGTATATTGCACCCTTTCTTCTTGAAAATGCGCACCAGTATGTTTTTAAACGGGAAGATATTGCAACTGTAGATATCCAAGAACTTTTTTTAGAAATTATGGAGGAATGGGAGAAGAAAGAGACTGCTTATGAGCTTGTGATTCGTTCTAACATCTTAAAGTTGTTTTCTGGTATTTTTCGGTATTGGAGCAAAAATAAAATGCTTCACTACGAACGTGAAATGTCTGACACCATGAAGAAAGCTCTTTCGTATGTTTCAGAGAATTTTGCAACGCTGACACAAAATGAAGTTGCAGAGCATTGCAACATCAGCTACCAATATCTATCTCGGATGTTTAAAAACACCATGGGAAAAGGCTTTAATGAATACATTACTTTTTTACGCTTGAGAGAAGCAGAAAAGCTCTTACTCTCCTCGGATAAAGACATAACCGAAATTGCATTAGAGTGTGGTTTTTCAGCCGCAAGCTATTTTATCGAACGATTTAAAAAGGCAAGAGGGATTACCCCGAAACAATTCCGCGATAAAACACGGGAATATAGTTCGTAGGAAATTCTTTAAAGTGGTACAGTTATGCTGTATCACTTTTTTACTTTTCAGACACAGTAAAATGATTAAAAACTGCAATTTGAATTTAATAACGAGTTTTCTTAATAATTGTTTAAGAAATGTACAGTTATTAAAGCTTTTTCATAGTGTAGTTAATTACATTTAAACAATAATTACTGAAAATTTTACCATAAAACAGGTTAAAAAATTTGTATTACTTTATAAAAAAATGATAGAATTGTTAATGTCATTGTGCTATAATTGTAATAAAACTGTAAAAATACAATAGAGTGGTTGTATCTAAACTATTTTTCTATTTGAAAATTTGCAACTTTGAAAGAGAGGGTGCCTGCATGAATATAAAAAAATTTATTCTGTTTATTCTGTGTTTGAGTATTTTTGCATGCATGGTTTCTGGTATGCAAGTATTTGCGGAAGTTGTAAGTTCTGCAGACGTGGCAATGGAGGAGCGAAACGTTTGGGTCAGCAGCGACTTTTCGACGATAGACGATGGATGGATTTTGAGTAACGGAATGTATCATGATGGAAATGATGGTGTTGTTCGGCTTGATGAAGCGACGGGAACAGATCTTGCTGAGGCATACTATTCTCTAGATGGATTAGATTTTGGTAATAGTTGGAATATTCGATTTCGTATGAAACTTGAAGAGGAGCATCAGGGGAGGGTCGATTTTCATTTTATTTATGGCGGATATCGAACATATTGTGTTGTTACACCTGAAGAGAATAAGTTTTCACTTCAAGGAAATGGTTCCCGAACTGATAGAGAAACCTTGCGTGGTATATGGTACGAGTACCTTTTTCAGTATTACATAGAAGATGGCGTAACGAAACTAAAAATTTGGCGGAGACCAGAAGGAGATGACTTTTGGCTTGACATTTTTACAGGATATCCCTTCAGTGATGTAAATTTATATAGTGGTCCGCCCGCACTTCGTTTTTTCGGTGGCGTTGCAGGGGATGGAAAAAAACTTACCATTGATGATGTCCGTGTTTATGCTGGTACCTATGCACGCCTAAAAGAACCACTTGTGCAAGGAAATCGTGTAACAGTCGGCGGGGTAATTGACACGTCAGACTATGGCATGACCAAAGAGAGACAGGTAACTCTGCTCGCCGTGTCCTACGATAAGAAATATGGCTATACCAAAGAAATTCAGTCTACTAAAGTTGTCGTTGAACCGGGACAGGAAATAGAGTTAAATCATACGTTTTACTTCGATTCATTGAATTCTAAAAATGATTACGTTACGGTCATGATGTGGGATGCCATGGAAAGCGGTGTCCCTCTGGCGGTTGCCACTGGTTTTGTACACAAAGATACCTCTAACGATGTTCCAACAAGTGGGCAAGGTATAGGAGTTACCCCGATTGTAGTTTATAACGAGATAAAACTCAATGGTTATCTAGGTGAAGCAAATGGGAAGATTACGGCATGTCTGGTAAAAGATAATTGTGTTTATGCTATTCTTCAAGGGATGGCCAATGAGAACGGTATGATATCTACAAAACTTGTTGCTGACCCTGCTTGCGAGAGCGGAGCCTATATATTACGCATTCAGTATGGAAATACTGTTGCAACAGAAACTCAAGTTAATCTTCAATGTAATGATTCTCTTGCGGAATCATACGGCTCGATAAATGATATTGTTGGAGAAAATATAGTTCCACATAAATCTATAGACTTTACAGATAAAAATGCATCGAGTTTATATAGCGGGAGTGGCTATTATTCCGCTGGATCTCGATATTTCAATCGAATAACAGGATTGAGTTTAGATAGTACCACCAAGGAAACCTATTGGCGCTATGCTCCAGTTGCCAATTGGTTTGTGATTGGCGATAGAAGATCTGTTAAGATTCGAGCAAAGATGACGGATGAAACCAATCCCCTTGAATTTCGAATATTCGAGCCAAACAAAAGTTATGCTGCACATGAGTTTGTTTTGACTTCAAACGGAATTTCTACAGGATGTACCTATAAGAGCTTAAATACAGAATTTGCTCCGGGAACAGACTGGGTTGATTATTTAGTTGTTAAAACATCAACAGGCATCAAGGTCTATGCCAGCAAGGAGAACTTTCTTTGTGGAAGATGGATTCCTGTTTTGGAAACAACGGCTCCAAATGCTTCGTATGCCAGCACGATTGGCGGAATTCATGTTGTTGGAACTGGCATGATTTCATCAGTTGATATCTATAATACGAATGCAAGTAAAGTTGAATCTGTGGAAACGATTGTGGATGGAGATATTGCCACTATTTACAATTTCCAGATGGATGAGAATTTTTCCAGAACAAGCGACTTGACTTGCTCGGGAACATATGTATATGGTGAAGATGGGTTATCCCTGACAACGGGTACCTGGAAGTTTGTTCCTTCTTCTGACTGGTACGCATTGAAAAAAAATTATGCAGTTTTTCTTCGAACAAAGATGGCGGATCCTGCGAATACTTTGACTGTTTGTTTCAGTAGTGAATACGGAACAGCTAAAATGCAATTATCATCCACTGGATTGATCGCATATAATGGCGTTGGAAGTGCGAGAAAGCTTGTATCTTTTTCCGGTACAGAATGGATTGATTATCTGATTCTGCAAAACCAATTTGGAGGATATTCTGTCTATGCAACCAATGATTTTATTTCCGGTTGGTATAAGGTTGCAGAAACCGAGGATTATCCGGAGGCTGCTGACAAAAGTTTGGGAATTGAGATTTCAGGTTCTGGCGTTGTGCAAATTGTGAAGCAGCTTCAAATTTCTGGAACGATTACAGACATTGGTTCTAAACCGAGTAATGCCAAAACTGCCTACTACCAGGAAGAGTTTTGCAGTATGCCGATGCAACAAAGTAATGTTTTGATTCAAAATGGAAAAATGGATGATTCTAACCTGATATTGAAAGATGGAAGTTATTCTGTAAACCATGGTGGAATTCCTCTCGGTGGGTATGTAGAATTTCGAATTTATGCCGGAGGAACGACGGAGTTTATAACAGCTGATGGCGAAAAAGGAATTACGATCACAATGCAGGATGGGTCCTATACGCTGCATGCCGGTACAACTCAAAAAATTGAGATTGGCGACGGAGCAAATGTTTTCAAAACCTGGCGAATTGTACGTAATAACAATGGTACTTATAGCGGATATTGCAAATCAGATGGAGATTACGCTTGGTATCCTGCGTTTTTAAACATAACTGGTAAGTCAGATGCCGCTAGTCCGGTTACCGCGTTCTCAGTGGCCGATGGAAGTATGGTTTGTGATTATCTGATGCTATATGGCCCGACGATGGATGAAGGCTTAATCTTAACAGATGGATATGGGACAAAGATTTTATCCAACGGCGAAAAGTATCAGTATCACGATTGCATCCGTGCGTTGGTTTCTTTAGATGAATCCAGACCTCAGACTGTGTTATTTGTGGAATATGTTGGCGGAGCCCTCTATGATTGGGAAAGAAAGGAAGTTCCAGCCGGAAGCGGAACAATCTCCGTGCCTTATGCAGTAAAAAATAGTATGGCTGATATTAAGGTCTTCCTTTGGGACAGCTTGCCTGGAATGGTTGCTACGGGAAAAGCACAATCTGCTAGCCATAACTGGACTTTGAGTGGCAACGCTCGAGATTTAAATGGCGGAGTTTCCATGAATCTTGAATCCGGCGGAAAGTCGATCGCATCTTTTTCTGGAGAGATTGGAGAAAATTTCGATATCGAATGGACTATGAGAATTAGTTCCTTTACTGGTACCGAGCGTACATGTGTTTATACAGGAAAGCATCAAATAACACTCAATTTTAATGCAGATGAAATTTCTTATTTGACAAATACCGGAACCAAAAGTATTCCCAGTTCAGTTGGGACAAGTTCACACGCTTATCGTTTGATTGGAAAACAAGGTGTTTGTTATCTGTATATGGATGATGTGTTCGTTGCTGTACTTGCTGACTTTCCAGAAAGTACTGAGACACCGAGAATTGACTTCCTAACAGGAAATTAAAAAATTTTGATAATGATTATTTTTTGCGATAAATCCACTTTACAAGAAAGGAAGAGGAGAAAATGAAAAGGACGAGAATTCTGGCAGGACTTCTTTGTATCATGATGATGGTTTGTTCCATCCCAATGATTCATGTTTCTGCCGCAGGCGTAAATGATGATGCACTGATAGCTGCCATTGGCGAGGTGATGGGATATAACAATCCTGCACCCGCTATCGACGATACAAATTGGAAAGCTGTTAACATGGATTTTAGCAACGCTTTTTCGTCTACATCAGCAATGACGGTAAGTGATGGGGTTATCTATGATGAGAATGGTATTAACTTTCCGTCAGGAGAAACAAAAACATGGACTTACACGGAACAGGTAGCCGGAATGAATCATGGAGGTTGGTCTCCGCTTAGTGTCTCCTATAACTATGCCTTCCGGTTTAAGCTGGAAGAAGGTGGCCAGCTTAAAAACTATGCCCCAAGAAACTGGGGTGTCGACAATGTAGGCGTAGACTTCACAGCAACACCGGATAAAATTGAATTTCTCTCCAATGGAAATCCTGTCCTTAATTCGGACAGAACACCCATTGATTATGTTCCCGGAACAGACTGGAACGATGTTCTGGTAAAGTATATCGGTTCTGAAAATGGTCAGACTCCAAACATTAGATTGGGTTATGAAATTTGGATGAAGAAATCGAGTGAAACATCTTTTGTAAAGCTAGGTGCGGGGGCATCCTTCTCGCCTGGTCCCGAATGGGCAACTACAGGATTGACTTTTACCGGACAAGGATCTCATGTGAAGCTTGCAGTTTCAACCGCCGAGAAAGTGGAAACCCCAACTCCGGACCCGGGGACAGATCCTACACCAACGCCGACTCCGGGCGAACTTGAGACCGCTGAGATGGTTGCGGCATCCAATCGGACGATCTGGCTGGATGAGGATTTTTCTAAATCTTCTTTAAGCAGTAATTGGAATTTGCTCTATGGCATGGAACATGATGCCGAAAACGATTGCCTTAGTGTAGGCGAATCTTTAGGACAAACAGAAGCATATTTTTCCATGGAAGGTCTTCCTTTGGGGCTAAACTGGACAACGCGCTTTAAGCTCAAGTTTGATTCTGGACACACAGGTGGTTTAACCGGTATTTTTGCAGATGGTAAAGACCGTTTTTATTGGGGAGTTAACCCGGATGAGAAAAAGATAACCGCACAAGGTCCGGGTACTGCCAATGGTATTGAAACCTTAAAAGAACAATGGTATGAATTTCTTTTCCGTTTTTATGAGATTGACGGAGGCAAGGGTGTAAGTGTTTACCGTCGATTAGAAGGTGCAAGTGCTTGGACGCCTATTTATTCTGGATACAAGTATGTGGATTCCATCAATAATAATGGAGCGGCACCTTCCTGGCGTATCTTAGGTGGTGCCACCAGCAATTTTTCGATTGATGATGTGAGGATTTACCAGGGCGCATATACTAAACTGGATGAACCCGTTATCGACGGAACAAATGTAGCAGTTACCGGCATTTTTGATAACTCTGATCCAGGTATGGATACAAAACGCCAGGTAACCTTGATGGCCGTTGTGTATGATAAAGAATTTGGATATACCATTTCAGCAGAAAAAGAGACCATAATTATTAACAATGGTGTAAAGGAAAATTTAAACAAGACGTTCAGCTTCCCTGACCTGGATACAACCAAACATAGCGTGGTGGTTATGGCGTGGGATACAGTAGAAACTGGACTTCCTTTAGCTCCAGCTGTCGGTGCGGCTAAGGCTTTTGCCGAGGTAGTGAATCCGGAAGATGGGCAGGAAGCGTCTGTTGATGTTGTTGTGTCATATAATGAAGTGAAGCTTTCCGGTTACCTTGGTCAGGCAAACGGACGTTTGACGGCAAGCCTGATGAAGGATGATGTGGTTTATAGTGCGATTCAAGAGACGGCAAACAAAAGTGGTATGATTTCTACGACGTTGGGTGTGGCACCTGATGCCCCAACTGGTGAGTATACCCTTCGTATACAGTTTGGAAATGACGTTGCAAAAAAAACACCGGTTATGTTGAGTTGTAACAAAGCGATTCCTTCATCTGGTATCAATAATGCAACTGAGTTAGAAAGCTTCATCAACACCCATGGTGATGCTGCTACCAAGGCCATTCTTTTGACAGATGGAATTCTTCCATATATATATGGACAGTTCGAGGATATTATTACAGAAGCCGCTTATGATAGCATTTATACATTCCGTCCTGTTTTGGAAGTGGCGGCAGAAAAAGGTAAGGATGAACTTGACTTAATCACAAAGATAAATACTGCAGTTAAAAACAAAGCATGGGCAGATATAGAAGAACTGGTTACAATTACCTATGCCGATTTGATTGGTATGCCAGAAAATGCAATCAGCGATATTAGTAGCTCCAAAGATCTTTTCTTGCGTATGACGGGTGGTTATACTTGGGCGGAAGATGTATTACGAGATTTTAATTTGGCACATGCTGCACAGAAAACCGCCGAAGGTGGATCTGGAACCACAACAGGTGGACTTGTTTCTGGAGGTATGACAGGTGGAGCTGTTGGCGGCGGTGTCGGAGGCGGCGGAGGCGGTGGAGTTGCTTCCCCAAACTCCAATAACGACTTTTCAGTTGAAACCGGTTTCATCCCTGAAACCGAAACTGGATTTGATCCAGTGAAAGGTGCTGAATTTACTGATTTAGCTACAGTTCCATGGGCTCAGGAAAGTATTCGTGCTCTTCAGTTAGAGGGAATTATTTCTGGCGATGGAAACGGTGAATTTGCTCCTGAACGCACAATCAGTCGCGAAGAATTTTTGAAGCTCGCATTGTTAGCCGCAGGGATCCATGGGGATGGAGTTGTAACCACGAACTTTATTGATGTAGATAATACTGCATGGTACGCTCCCTATGTTGCCGTTGCGTATGAGTTGGGTGTTGTTAATGGAATCAGCGAAAATGAGTTTGGTATTGGTCGGCAGATTACTCGTGCTGATATGGCTGTTATGCTCAAGCGTATCTTGGATACTAGCAATGTAGAAATTATTCCTGTTAAGGCTGCATTTCGCTTCCAAGATGGATTGGAGATTCCTCATTATGCTATTGATGATGTAGCAGCTCTCTGCGAGGCTGAATTATTAAATGGTATGGGGGATAACACGTTTAAACCTATGGCGTCCGCTACTAGAGCGGAAGCAGCTGTTGCGATTTATCGAATCTATAAATACATTGGAGAAGGGAGATAAAAGTGATGAAGAATCTAAAGCAAAAACTGATTGCCATGATTCTGGTCGTGGCAATGGCGACAACTCTTTCGTCATTTGCTGTTGTCGGCGTTAATGCGGACGGCGCAACACCCCCCCTCTCGGCAGGCGCAGAGGGATTACTGCGATATCTGAATATTGTTACAGATAATAAACCGGACTACAATAAGCTGTTGACTCGTGGGGAGCTAGCACACATGGCGGCGCGGGTTGCAAATGCTATGGAATATTCTGAGGCGTCTTCTAAATTTTTTGATGTTCCGGCAGATCATCCCTATTATCAGGATATTAATGCGTTGGCAACCATGGATATTATTCACGGAGTTGGCGATGGCATGTATCGTCCGGATGAAGAGGCATCTGAATTAGAGGTATGCAAAGTATTTTGTGCTATTTTAGGATATGATCCTTTGGGGTATTTTGAAACTTACTTCAAGGTTGCTAACAGAGCAGGAGTTACAGAGGGGATTGATTTAGATGGAATCATGACCTATGGAGAAGCAATTCAAATTGCATATAACACTCTTCATACCGAAATGTGTGAAGCAATTACCTTTGGAGATGATATTGAATACCGTATCCAGACAGGATTTTGTGCCTTAGAACGATATCACGGTCTTGTGATGCGTCATGGATTAGTAAACGGAATTTATGGCTCCACTTTAACTCATGCTGATAGCAGTATTCCTGAAGGAAAAATCCTGATTAATGGTAGTTATTATAACTATGATGATGAGAGTCTTTTGGGCAAGTATGTCATTTTTTACGGCGAAAAAAATGAGGTTCAAGGTGGACTAAAAGCGGATATTGCCTATCTCTATGTCTCGGAAGAAAAGAATAATATATTGACTCTTTCCGGTGAAGATGTGATTGGAAGATCAGGTGGTGTCTTCAAGTATTGGGTTGGTAACAAGGAAAAAAAGGTGCAAACAATTGAAGTTCCCGATGTAATCTATAATGGCGTTGCTTTTCCGAAGTATACGTCAAGTGATTTAAAGCCTGGGAACGGCACTGTAACACTAATTGATAACAATAAAGACAATTACTATGATGTAATTGTTGTTAATGCATATTCCTATGCCGTTTGTGCAGGTGCAGATGATACGAATAATTTGATTTATACCAAGTATCCCCAAGGAACCATAGGCTCCAAAACTCAGGAAACTAATCTATCTATTTATCATGAAAAAGGAAGAATTAAACCAAGCTTTTTGAATCAGGGCGAGGTTCTTGCAATTCGCACCAGTAAAAATACAACAGGAATGAAGAAGATTACAGTTGAAGTTGTTGGCACCAGTGTTGCTGGTTCTGTAACAGCACTCCGGGGTGATAAATTTTTTGTTGCAGGTCAGGAATTTACTATTAACAACGCAACTGTAACAGATAAGGATAACAGAACCGATATTGTTAAAGTCGGTGAAATGGTAACAGTGTATACACACAACGATGTTTGTGCGGCTATTCTTCATACAGGTGCCGAGGGCTACCAGTTTGGTTATCTGGTAAATGCAAGAAACAGCGGTACCGTATTTCGTGGAAAACTTACCGTACAGATTGTGGATAATCAGCGAACTATGCATGAGTACGATGGTGCAGAGAAAATTAAGGTTGACGAGATTGTCTATACCAAGATCGAAAGTTCCAATGGTTCTGAGGGAGTATTGGATAGATTGCGGAGAGCTGCCGCTGAGACCTATCAAAATGCATCAACAAACTGGAAATATTCTCAGCCGGTTCGATATCAAATAAATAGCGATGGCTTATTATCGCATATTGATACCTTACTTTATGATCCGACTTTTGAACGGGATGATTCTTTGCGACTTGATGTTAGAGTTTCTGACTTCCCTGATGATGAAAAAGTAGGTGGTTCTTTATATTGTTCAAACGCCCATAGCTTCGAGAGTATCTATACGAACGAAATGGTGTTTGGCCTTCCGGATGCAGATTCCATTATTATGGTTGCAAATAACGCCAGAGATAAGACAGAGTATTATACTACTGGTTTTACTAACGAAGAGCGATATTTGGCAGAGGGATACACCATAGATCCTGACACCAAACTGGCAAAATATTTGATTATTTATAATAGTGTTCAGTTGGATGCGGTTGACGATATCAGTCGTTACTGTATTGTTGCGGATATAAACACTGTTTTAGATGCAGAGGGATTTCCTGTACGTCAGGTAACTCTTCACGAATCTGTAACAGGCACTATTAAACGGAATCTGATTGATAGTGCGGCAAATGTAGAATTAGAAATCGGTGATGTGATTCGTTACGCTGGAGCTGGTGAAGATATTACCTTAGTTGAACGTTGTTTCCCCATTGCGACACATGAGGAAAATACACGGGTTCAAAGCTCTACGGGTGGTCATTATAAGTTTGCTATGTGGCGGCGTATTTCCTATGGCACGGTGTTTGCTACCGAGGGAACCAGTGTAATATCTCATACAACCTCTGTGCCTGGGGACATTGGTGGTGTTGAGAAACGCGTAGATCTTCACAACTACAGACCAACCACGGCGACAAAGTACTATACTTATGAGGAAGTGAATGGTAAACCCATGGTAAAAGAAGCAAGTTTTGCTGATATTGTTCCCTATCGGGTAGATCCTAATTCCGGACAAAGAGTTGTTATGTTCACAGAATCTGCTTATTTGCGGATTGTCTATATTATTAAATAAGGAGGGATTGACATGAAAAAACTTACAGTACTATTTTTAACATTGTGTATGCTTTTAACATCGGTCATTGCCCTGCCTTTATCTGTCGATGCAGCAGAAGATGACTGGACCAAAGGGTGGTCGATGTTAGGCGTTTCAAAACGTCAGGATGGTAATTTGGTTTTCGAAAGTAAACCAGGTGAACTTGCCTATGCGACAAAGAGCCACGAGTTTCTTACGAATGATTTTGACATTGAGTTTACTCTTCAAGTAAAAAAATATGATGGTTCCTTGCAGCATCATGTTCAGGTAGGTACGCCAACACATAGATTGCATTGGTATGTAACCGAAACTGGAATCAATGTTGAGGTTGCAAACGGATCTAGCGCAAAAAGAGAAATTGTTCCTTATGAAGTAGGAACCTCTGAGCATGACTTCAGAGTTGTAAGTTACAACGGTGTTTGTGATATGTATATTGACGGATATTATACCAAGACATACAATCTACGTTCTTTTACTGCCGCAGGCGACACATTATATTTCCGTACCGATGGTTCTACCGGTGGCGGACATATGATTGTAACGAATGTAAAATTCAATGATCCTCACAGTTTTAAAGATGCAACACCGACCGAGGAAGTACTGCCTGAGACCAATCAAGAAAAGGTTGTGGCAGATTCCTTCGAATACCATTTTGATGGAACCGAGGATTATAAAACTGATTGGAATCTTCGTGGAAACTGGCATGTAGAAGACGGCTATTTGGGAGGTTATTCTGACTCGCTCAGTTATGTGTCTTCCTTCCGCTATATTGAGAACTTTGGCGATGACTTCACTTTTGAAGCGAAAATGAGATTTCCAAGCACCTTGGGTAATACCTCTGGTATGAATTTCACCTGGGGTGATAAGGTTGTCCTTTTCCGGATGCGTCCCCATGATATCTTTGTTCATACCTCGGGAGGAACCTTCTTCTCTGACGAATTTGATATGTCTGATCCGGAGAAATGGTATGATTTTAAGGTGGAAAGTTATGATAACAGAGAACGCATCCGTGCTTATGTGAACGGCGTTTGTGTAGCGGATGTAAAATCATACGAATCAGTTGAAAGAGGAACATATGTGCCGGCACCAAAGGATAAATATTGGTATTTCTACTGTGCAGGCTTCCCTGAACTTCCTTGTGCAATGCAGTTTGATTGGGTGAAGTTTACCTCCTGGAACTATGAGAATAATATTTCCGTGGAAGGTCCTTTTGAGGGTGCAGAATACTACGAAGGTCAAGAAGTAAATGTTAGTGCCAGTGTAGATAAAGGATTAGATATTCCTTCTGTATCCTATAAGATTAACGGACAGGAGGTTGCAACAGGTCAGGCACCAGATTATAAAGCGACGCTGAAAGATCTGCCAGAGGGCAAGTATTCTCTTACCGCAGAATATGGAGAAGAGGTTAGTAAGGCGATCAATTTTGAAATCTTCCCTGCAATAAAAGGAAATATTTCTACAAAAGATGTAGGTAAGAATAAAATGGAAGTGTCTCTTGGTAGTATTCAGGATACACGGAACCAGATAGCATCTGTAGAATATGTGCTCGACGGGGTGTCTTCTGTAAAAGCATTCTCGAAACCTTATCGGGCAACTATTTCGAATGTTAGCGCCGATGCTCATAGTTTAACTGCAGTTTTCTGGAGTAAAGATGGCATTTATCTGGGTGAAATAACCCAAACTATTTTGCCTGATTTATCAGGAGATAAGGTAACGCAGAATTATTCCAATGAGATTTCCTATTCTGTTGTCGGAGAAAGTGGAAGTGCCACTGTTTATGTAGGCAATGGTACCCATCTGGTTGAAATGACACATACTCCTGATGGAGTTGTTTACCAGACTGCAAATGGTGAGGAAATCTTTGAAGGTGGTTTGGGTCGGTATACTATTTTAACGGATGGTCCTTTTGCGGATGTTTATTGGAATGGTCAGTTGGCATTTTCCTATATTCTCAAGAAGGACGATGTGATTTTAAAGAAAACTCAGGAATCTGGTATATCGTTTGAAAACTTTACTGTTACCATTCCGGAAAATCGAAAGAATTACTTTGTACAGCGGAATCTTAACACTAAGAATGCATTCTATGTTTTGGATGATATTACAGCATGGAATAACGTAGACTTTGTAGCTGATCAAAAAGATGAATTTGTCCTTTCGTTCAATGACGGTTATTACTATACCAAGTTGATTATGAAGGAAGGAAAATTCTATACCTGGTCCGTGTTTGAAGAGAATTCTGAACCAGAAGTCAGAGAATTTTTGGAAGTGGCACCCGAGGGTAAAAATTACTACCGTATTGAGATTGGCTGCGGTATGGTTCGATTCTATATCAATGGAAAATGGACAGAGAGCTTCCGTGCGGTACCAACTGTTGGCGATGCTCAGCTAGGTGTTAATGTTACCAAGGGAGAATTGGACTATTTGTCCGTCAATGACTACACCGATATTTACCTATATCAGGAAGATTTCAAAAATACTGCACAGTATGAACCGTTAAAATACTGGACAAGGGATAAGCTTCAAGCTTTAATTAATGAAAAGTATGGCATTATGACCCTGGTTGCTGCAGATGCGGAAGATGCTTTTGCTGAGCTTTATGCCTATGCAGGTGAGGCAGAACTTTCTGCCGAACTTGATTTAACTCAATGCGATGGCGGTTTCTGGTTCGTTGCAAATCATAGCATCGAAGAGGAATATACCAAAGTAGGTTACAATGCGGTAACCGAGAAGTTTGAAATTGTTGATGTGATGGGTTCGGATACTGCTTTGAATCGAACTGTTATTAAAGAGGTAGATGGGGAACTTCCTCTCAAGAAAACCATACAAGTAAAACTTGTCCTTGACGAAACGGGTACCGGTAAAAAAGTTTCTCTCTTTGTGGATGGGAAAGAAGTGCTGTCCCACGAAGAAGATGATATTATGATTCCTATGACACAGCGTGGTAAAATTGGTTTTATGCTGACAAAGGCAAGTGCCAATATTTACAATGTGTCTTACCGTGGTGATGCAAAACCTCTTTTAAATGCTCATTCCAATAATCCTACAACAGGAAGCACTAGCAACTTTGATCTGATTGAAAACGACGACGGTGTTGTTCTGGTAAACAGTAAGGAATACTGGGCGACCACAGATGGTGGTAGAACTTATACCAAAAAGGCTGCCAGTGGTTTACAAGGTGTAGACTTTGAAGAATTGGAAAACGGCGAAGTTCTCTCGATTAAAATGATTTCCAAAACTTTGGATAATGGTTTTACCAGATCTCGGTTTATTGCTTCAATTTCCCAAGATGGTGGTAAGAGCTATGAGGAGGTTGGAACCGTTTGTGATTGGCAAGGATATGTTACCACAACCGGTAACCGTGTTTACCAAGGTGAGTCCGGAAGAATTTATTTCATGCGTTCTCTTGAAGGCAGTGAGAATGACGGCTCCTTTATTGTTGATTACAGTGATGACAATGGAAGAACATGGAAACCGTCCGAAACGATTGATTACCTAGATGTTGGAGGTACTACGCACGAACCTAAGATGATTGAACTTCAGGACGGTCATTGTATTCTGTTTATCCGTTCCGAGTTTGGTGCGACCATTTTGCTGGATTCTTACGATTATGGTGAAACCTGGGATGAAGAACACCCCAGAATGTTACCATTCTTTACTTCAGCAAACGCTTTTAATGTAGAACAGGATCATGAAAACCGAAATGAAATTTACATTGGCTGGCCTTATGACAATGCAAATCTTGGTGGTTTGATTCAGTATCCTCGTACCCGTTGGGCTGTGGCAAAGAGTAGCGACTGGGGCGAAACTTGGGAATATATTGGCACAACCATGGAGTATACCCGCCATGAAGCATCCCATTACAATATGTGCTTTAATATTTCAAAGGATTATATTGTGCACAACTCTGTAAGTCTCGCTGAGTCCGGCGATCATACTCCTGAGCGTTATCTAAAGTGGGGCGGTAGAATTGTCTTTACTGACCGAGATCAGGTTGCAACCAAGCGTTTTGAACGGCTGCATCTGCGGTATCCCACTCAGGTGGATGATAAGGCGGCAATTACCATGGAACAAGCAACTGAAAATTTGGTTGTAAACAAGGAAAATGGTCGGGTTATTTACAAGGGTAATTTACTTGAAAACGGCGGATATCAAGATGGTATTTTGGCTGAATATGCTGCCGCTGCCGTTGGCGCAAGATTAGAAAAAAATGATAAGGGTGTTAATCTTACTTGCGGCGATGCAAAGGTAACCTTTGAGGATGATTCTGTTTTGATTCACGATGGAAAAGTTTATATTAAACTGAAAAATCTTGCAGAAAACTTTGGCCGTTCTTTTGCCGAAAAAGATGGTATCTGCATTATGGGCATGTTCGATAATTGGAGTAACAGAGCATGGCGTGGATATCACTTTGCAACCGACGTATTAACTGATGTTTACTAGAGATTTATATTCTATCTTCCGGCAGGAAATCTGCCGGAAGATAGGAAAACGCTCCAAACTTTTGTGAAGGAGACGTTTACGATGATTCATTTTGAAAGGTAGATGAATCGTCGTTAACGCCTGTCTAATTTGGATGAAAAACGAAAGGAGACAACTGCTATGTTGAAATTGAGACAACAGAAGATGGTTTTTTTTATCGTACTTTTGATCTTCTTTGCATTATCCAGCGTTGCAATTTATGCAGTCGAGGCAGAAACCATTCCGGAAAAAAAGGAAATGGTTATTAGTAATGTAACAATTCATGAGCCGGAGGATTTATCGGAAAAAGTAGAGGAAGAAGAAAACACCCCACCAGAAAGCTTTGAATACCAATTTGATGGCACAGAGGATTACAGTGCTTGGTGTGGTTATAATGGCTGGAAGGTGAAGGATGGCTACTACGGTGTGGTTTCCAGAAAAAACGCCTATCATGGTGATAATCGTATTATGACTAATATGGGAGACGACTTTGTTCTGGAATTTGATATGCAGTTTCCTCAACAGGATGGAAATACATGCGGCCTTAGTATTTCCATGGGAGAACGAGGATTGCTTGTCCGGATGCGTCCTCATGATTTCTTTATTCATACAGCTTCTGGTACCGTTTATAGCGATGAACTTGACGTTTCCAACCCGAATCAATGGTATCGGTTTAAAGTGGAAACCTATCACTACATGGAAAGGGCAAAACTATTTGTAGACGGGAAGTGCGTTGCAGATGTAGAAACATTTCCGGCAGAAGATACCGGTGAAAAGTTCATTCATGTTTATGCCAATGGATTTGACTCCGGAAACAATGAAATGCGTATCGACTGGATGAAATTTACCCCCATCACCTATTCTCATGCTATTACAGTTTCTGTAGATCAGACGAAGATAGAAGAGGGGCAACCTGTGGAAGTTCATGCATCTCTTCAAGAGGAAATTGATGTTCCGTTCGTCAATTACTCTATCAATGGAAAAACTGTTGCAACCGGTACCGCACCAGAATACCGAACTACGATTGATAGTTTGCCAACAGGCGTTCATGAAATTACAGCCTCGTATGGTGATTGCACCGGAGATTCAGCGACTGTGGAGGTTGTTCCTGGAATTTCCACGGAATTATCGATTGTTGAAAACCCCACAGATGGGTGGAATTTTTCGTTAAAAAATAGTATTAATGTCCTTGGAAATGTTGAAAAGGTTGAATATCTTCTTGATGGTGTACTCGTTGCGACTGCAACCCAAAATCCATTTGCAGTAACCATGGAACATGTTACCCCGGAGGCACATGTTGTATCTGCAGTTTTACGAAATAGCGGGGGAAAGAAGATAAAGGAATTAACAAAAGAGTTGATTCCAAGTCTCGCTGACGGAGAACTCAGCATCAATTATTCCAATGAGATTTCCTACATCGTGTCAGGGACGAAAGGAAACGCAGAGATTAAGATTGGTAATGGAACGAATCTTTTGACTTTACGACATACCCCTCAAGAGGTTGTTTGTGTAACCTCGGACGGTGCCGAGAGGTTTATAGGCGGAACGGGAACTTTTCGTATTTTAACGGATGGTCCTTTTGCGGATATCTATCGTGATGGTCAATTGGTTCATTCGTTATCTATGCCTGTGAGCGATGAAGTGATTCAAAAAGTTTCTGCAATTGACTTACAGGTAACAGAGCTATCTGTTACTATCCCGGAAAATCGAAAAAATTACTTTGTAAAGCGAAATTTTGGCTTGCAGAATGAAACATATCGACTGCCTGGCGTAACTCCATGGAATAATATTGATTTTGTTGCTGGCAGCACTGACAATGCAAGAATTTCATTCAATGATGGTAGTTTTCTGACTAGTTTTTCCTTACAAGATGGAAAAATCTATGCCTGGACAGTATTTGAAGAAAAATCTGAACCGAAATGGACCGAAATTACAGATGTACTTCCCGGGGAGAAAAACCATTACCGATTGGAAACAACAGGAGGTATGGTACGGCTTTATGGAAACGGAAAATGGATGGAGAGTTTCCGTGGCGTGATATCTACCGGTGAACCTCAATTAGGAATTGATATATTAACTGGAAACCTTGATTATTTTGCAATCAGTGATTATACAGATTTGTATTTATATCAGGATTCTTTTGATGAAACAGGCCGTTTTGACTCGATTGATTACTGGCGTCAGACTAATCTTCAAGCGGAAGTTGATCCTAATACAGGGGTTATGATTTTAGATGCTTCCAAAGAAGAACTGGCAATTGCAGAGCTGAATGCTTATAGTAGCAGTGCAGAGGTTTCGGCTCAGGTAACTTTAACAGAGTGCAAGAATGGATTTTGGTTTATTGTCAACCACAGTATTGAAGAGGAATATACCAAAATTGGTTATAATGCCATAAACGGAAAATTTGAGGTTGTGGATGTTACAGGAACAGAAACTACAAGCACATCCCGTATTCTAAAAGTAGCTGAGGGAGAATTTCCATTAAATCTGTCTGTACACCTGTTGTTGCAGGTGAATGACACGAAAAACGGGAAAGAAGTTGTTTTGTATCAGAATGGAAAAGAAGTGCTTCGACATTTTGAGTCCGACTATATGATTCCCATGACGCAAAGAGGAAAAATCGGATTTCTTTTAAGTCGTGCGGTTGCGGAAATTTCTGATTTTTCCTATCGGGGAGATGCGAAACCAATCCTTGCAGTTAATGATACCAATCCGATTCAAAACCAGACCAATACACTTTCTGTAATTGAAAATGCAGATGGACTTGTTATGGTAAATAACAGTGCTTATTTGTACTCCCAGGATGGCGGTAAGATTTGGCAGCAAAAAAGTATTGATTCTCTCCAATCCAGTGATGTGTACGAACTTGCAAACGGGGAGTACCTCTCTATAAAAATCAAAGAAGGAGAGCCTACCGCAGAGGGACGAACAACAATGTATTTTGTGGCGGCAATTTCCAATGATGGAGGAAGAAGCTATACGGAAGTTGCGACCGTTTCTGGAACCGAAATCAGCGGAACAGATGGCGAAGTCCGCCTTGCCATTACCAGCACCGGTGGTAGAGTTTATCAAGGGGAATCCGGAAGAATTTACTATGTTGCCTGCGAGGGTGGTAACGAAAACAATGGTAAGCTTCGTGTTTATTACAGTGATGATAATGGAAGAAACTGGACGCCGAGCAATACCATCATGGATGCCCAACTCGTAGGAGCCACAGTTCATGAAGCGAAGTGTATTGAATTAAAAGATGGACATTGCAGACTCTTTAGCCGCTCGGAGGTTGGATCCATTATCTATTTTGATTCGTATGATTATGGTGCAACCTGGGATTTGACCTATCATATGCTACCCATGCTTAGTTCCGCCAACTGTTTTAACGTGGATCAGGATAAGGATAATCGGAATATTCTCTACATTGGTTGGTCCTACGATAATGCAAATTTGGGAGGGTTGATTCAATACCCCCGTACTCGCTGGGCGGTTGCGGTGAGCTATGATTGGGGAGAAAATTGGGAATTTATTGGAACAACCTCAGAATACCTAAGAAACGAGGCGTCGTTCTATAATATGAACTTTAATATTACAAAGGATTATGTTATTCAAAACGCGTGTGCCATTACAGAGTCTGCGGGTAATTATCTGGAAGGAAGCATAAAATTAGGTGGTAGATTTATTGTTTTTGAACGGGAAAAACAGGTGTCCACAAATCGTTTTGAACGGTTGCATTTGCGGTTTTCCAATCAACTTGAACGACAAGCGGTCATCACACAGGAACAGTTAAGAAAAACACTGATCACCAATCCAGCAAATGGAAAAATTTTATGGAACAATGAACTTGTAGAGTTGGGAACCTTTGGTGATGGAGTTCTGATTGATTACCTAGCGGCATTGGTTGGTGCAAGGGTAAAAACAGATCTGGACGGAAGTGTTGTTTTCGTTCATGGAGACAGTGAAGTTTCGTTTGGTTCGAGTTTTATTATAAAATACAAAGGAAATAAATATTTGGATCTACAGACTTTTGCTTCTGCGTATAAAATGAAGCTAATTGAGAATGGAACTTCGTATATTTTAAGCGATTTCTCCGACTGGAGCAATCGTGCTTTACGAGCGTTTCGTGTGGCAATCAATCCGTTCAGTGATGAAATGTAGTCAGTGAGATTTTTAGTATAAAAATTGATATTTTACTTTAAAAATGTAATAGATTTTTTCGCAATAATATGATATAATAACTTTTAAACAGAAATTAAAATAAGGGAAATTTACCTTTCTAACGTTTCATTCATTAAAAACAAGGAGTGATTTTTATGAAAAAGACAAGGGTTTTGGCGGCACTTCTCTGCGTTATGATGCTTGTGTGCGTATTTCCTGTGATTCAAGTCAGCGCAGTCGGGGTTAACGATGCAGATTTGCTGGAAGCTATCGGCAAAGTCATGGGTTACGGCTATGCAGTTTCGGCGCAAAACAATTCAACCTGGGCTGTGGCTAATATGGATTTTGGCAATGGTTTTACTCAGCCGGATACTGTTACGGCGGAGGAAGGAATTACCTACGATGAAAATGGTATTAAATTTCCGGCAGGTTCCGCAGAAGATATCGGAAAAACTTGGACCTATTTTGAAGTTGTGAACGAGAATATTTACACCAATAATCGTGGTTGGTCTCCCTTGTGTGCATATCGGCATTATTCCTTCCGGTTTAAACTGGATGAAGGCGGACAACTCGAGAACTATGCTACCAGAACTTGGGGTACCGACAATATAGGTGTTGATTTTACAGCAACACCCGAAAAAATAGAATTTCTTTCTAATGGCGTTGTTGTAAATAATCCGGACAAAACTCCTGTTGACTATGCTCCCGGTACCGAATGGAACGATGTCCTGGTAAAACACATCATTAATTCTGATGGTTCGCTTACGTTAAAACTAGGATATGAGATTTGGATGAAGAAGGCATCGGAAAGCGAATTTACCATGCTGGGTGCGGGTGCATCTTTTACAAGTAATGTTGCGGATTGGGCAACAGAGGGTTTGAAATTTGTCGGCAAGGGTGCTAGTGTCAAGCATGTAGTAACAGCAATGCCTTATACCGGTACATACTACAATTCTATTGAAGAAATTATTGGTAGCGATGCTATCCTAGATGTCAACGTTTCCTTTGATGAAAGCTATGTAAAGGAAGACTATGGTGCTGAAGCAACCGGTACAGAATATTCTGACGAGAATGGTGCTTTCTTGCCCGGCGGTGGCGGTGCATGGTACTATTACCCTGTGAAGCCAAAAGACCCGCCTTCCTATACGCCTTTAGAAAATGGATCGGTTTATGCTAAGATGCAAATTCCGGAAGGCGGCAGCGTCGTTTTCCAGGTAAATAAGCCTAATGCAGATACAGGAAGAGCTTATATCACAATTGCTCCTGAATATTTGCAGATTGACAATTCTTCCGGAAACACCAAAAGTACATTTATCCCCGGAACTGATTGGGTTGAGTATCTTGTAAAAGATAACAACGGGAACTACGAAGTTTATGCCAAGAGAGAGGGAAATAATGAAAAATGGCTTTTGATTGGAACATCAACTGGCTATAGAAGCATCCAGACTCATGGCATTAACTTAACAGGGCTCGGTACGGGTGTTTATGTGAAGGAACTAAAGACTTTTACCGATTCTACCAAGTTTGCAGCAACGATAGAGGACATTGTTGGCGGACCGGTTGCAACAACCTATAACTTTGAGCTGAATGAAAGCTATAACATGAATCTGACCTACAATGAAGATGATGTTCCTGTTGGTATTACTCATAACGGAACTTATACCGCAGATGGGTGGAAAGGTGAGAAATGGAATTTCCTGCCTAAGGATGGATGGACTCCTTTGGAAAATGCCGGAGATGTCATGGCGGTTTATTTCCAAGCAAGGATTCCAGAAAGCGATACCGATGGATTTAATATTCAGGGACATACCACCAAGGGGCGTTTTTATATCAATGTTAAACCAGATGCAATGGCTTATTCTAATGCTCCTACCCGGAAAATAGAGCACGCGTTCTCACCCGGAAACGACTGGGCTGAATATCTGATTACTCAGCACAATAATGGTGCCGGCTATGCCTTGTATATGAAAAGCGAAACGGTAACGGCAAATAAGTGGGCAAGGATTCTTTATACCATGGATGTAGAGGAAACAACATCTGCTGGTAGTTCGGCAGCATATTCTCGGCGTGGATTGGACTTTAATGACAATGGACAGACCCTGCTAAAGAATGTAAAAATCTATAGCACTTACAAATCAGTGGGGGATGCAAATACCAAGCCTGCGACGGCAACTGATTTACTTTATGAGGAAAGTTTTGATGTGGCTCCCACCTATAAGAACTTAATCGCAGATGGTGTAACCTACGAAAATGGCAATATGGTTCTGACCGAAACCTATGATAAGCAGGCACAAGCGGTAATCAAGAATACCGGCATTCCCGTTGGTGGTTATGCGGAGTTTAGAATTAAGGTTGGCGATACTCAGCCCACCATCAATTTCTATGATGGCGAAAAGGTTTTTACAATCTTCAACCGTGTAAATTACGGTCAGGTTCAAAGTTCATCATCTACCCTGCTTTACTCTTCAGAAGCAGGTGATACCTGCCGTACTTGGCGTGTGGTTCACAATGCAAATGGAACCTACAGTGCCTATAGCCAAGCAGATGGCGATACTGCTTGGTATGTGGCGCAGTCGGGTGTTGCCGGCAAGGCAGTTCCCGGCATTCCTCAGATTAAGATTACCGGCACCTTAGGTTATGATGATTCAACAGACGGTGTAACCGAATTGGAGTATTTAAAGATTTTCGGTCCGGCACCGGAAACCGGCATCATGACGTTGTCCGACGGATACGGGACCAAGATGCTCTCTGATGGCGATTCTGTTACTTGTCCAGAAGAAATCCGTATCAATGTTCAGATGAGTGATAAAGAACAAACCATCCTGGTTGCAGAAACCAAGAACGGGGTTCTGAAAAAGCTGGCATCTGTACCTGTTTCTGCCGGAAGTGGTATCTTTACTACATCTTATGAGGCAGAAGACAATACGGCTGACCTCAAAGTGTTCCTCTGGGATGGATTTGGTAAGATGACCGCACATACCAATAAAGTGAGCTTAACGATCGAACAATAAAAACATCTGATGCAATTTATAAAGTTTCTTTCATTTTATGAAAGATGTCCATTTTGTTAATTGACATTTGTAAATTTTTTGTTATAATATCATATATAGTAAATAATGGTGTAGTTTGTTTTGAATTAAAAACAACAACCTGAACAATGAGTCCGTTTTTGCATTTCCTAACCAATGCAAAAAGCCTTCTCCTGTTGGAGAAGGCTGCAGGGAGATACATTCATACGGATAGTATATTCATATCAACCCTATATTTTTAAATCTCTTATTGGAAATATAAATAATAATATTAATATAAAAAGGAGTGTTTTTTCATGAGAAAAACAAGAATCTTGGCATCTTTGCTTTGCATCATGATGATTGTTTGTAGCTTGCCGATGATTCAGGCATCTGCAGCAGTAGGCGATACCTATGCGGATGTTTCTGCAATCTTGGGCTTCCAGGCAGAAAAAAGAGATAACCTGAGCTACAATTTTGAAGGTGCGCTCACGGCACCTGCCGGCAGTACAACAAATGTGTACAATCGTGCAGCTACAGCTACTGCAGCCGGAATTACCGGTACTGTCAACTATGGTACAGAGGGTATTGAGTTTGTATCCGAGGATACTACCATTTGGTATACCTTTGCTGCAAAAGCAAATCCTTATAAAGAGGGCACGGCAACGGTTATTACCTTCAAATTTCCTTCAGCAAGCGACAAGCTGAACATTCAGTTTAATAACCCCCATACGGCATCTACCCGGGTTTATTCTGATGTTACTGCTACCCAAATTAAAAGTAATGGTTCTAGTGCTTCTACTGCAGCTTATAGCTTCGGTACCGATTGGAATGACATTATGTATGTTCTTAAGTCTACCGGATATCAGATTTATGTTCGTAAGACCGCTGAAGGCGGTGCATGGACCTTGCTTCAGGACATTGTTGGATACAGAACTGGTGCAACCTCTGGATTTATGAGTCTTTCTACAGTTGCGGGAACTGATGGTACAATCATTAAGTCCATGACCACTTATGGCAGAAAGTATGCAAGTGAGGAGTCCATTACCGGCGTGATTGGAGCAGATGCTATTGTAAAAGAGCCTGGCGCTGACTTCAAATTTACCGAGGGCTTTACAACTGCAACCGGTGTAACCACGCCGAATGGTGCAGAATACGATAACACCAATGGTTTGGATTTGACTGCGGTTGATGCTGCCATTGGGAAGGCATCTTGGAGATATCTTCCTGCCAATGGATATTCTCCATTTAATAGTAGTGATGCCCTTGTTTTTAAGGCAAAGATTCCGGCAGGTGGTGCACTGAATGTTCAGGCGTATGTTCCTATTACTGTGGATGGTGCAGCAGTTGTTTCCAGAGTTTATATGGACATTAATGAGACAAAAGCTACCCTTAGTGCAGCAAGTTCCAATGGTAGTTTTGCCCCTGGCAACGACTGGGTAGAGTATATGGTAATTAAGAATGGCTCTACCGGACTTAAGCTGTATGTCAAGAGCGATAATTTAACCAATGGTGAGTGGGTGCTCAACAGTACTATCAATGATGGTAGCTATAAATCTGGAGGCGGTGTCGGAACCGGTATTGCGTTCTACAGTACTTGTACAGATACCGATGGTAATGGTACAGCTACAACCCACACAGGTGCCTATGTACAATATTGTACGGTTTATCAGGCAGTGGAAACCTACGATTCTATGGATACCATTCTGGGCGGCGTAACCGGTTCTACCCATGACCATGTCTTTGATGCAAACAGCAGCTTTGCAAACACACCGGCACCGACTACAGCAAATCCGGATGCCGTTAGAAATAGTTATATGTCCGTTACCGGCTTTACTTCCGATGCAAATGGTCTTACCTTGGTGGATGCAGCTGATACAACCTCGACCTTTAAGTATGGTCCCTTCACCAAGTCTTCTCCGTTAAACACCAAGGCTTTCTGGAGTTCCACCACTACTTATGCACCACAGGCATTCTATATCCAGGCAAAGGGCGGTTTTGCTCTCAGTGCAAGCGGTCCCAATGGTTTGGGTAGAATTTATATGGTTGCCACCGTTGGCAGCAACCTGGTGGTAAATCAGGACAGCGTTTCCGTTTCCGTTCCCGTAACCCTTCAGGATGAAGATGTGGAATATTTATTTGTTCCCAACAACAGAACGGAAGATACCAATGTAACTGCAGCTGGTTATACCCTTTACATCAAAGGTGCTGCAACCACCAATGGCAAGTGGTGGAAGGTAAGAGAGGGCGCTTACAATGGAGCAAGTACCAATTACAGTAGCCACTGTATTACTTTCTCTTGCGTAACCGGTCATATCAAGAGAACCAAGACCTTATCTCTTAACGCAAGTGTTGCAGAAGAAAATACCATTCCTGATGGTGCTGATTACCTCTGGGTCAACGAGGGATTCGGCGAAACCCCTGCCTATACAAATAAATATGATACTCATATCGCATACACCGATGGTAATGCTGTATTCCCCTCGACGGATGAGGTTGGTAGTTTGACCTATGCAATCAATGGAGCTTCTCTTCCCATTGGCGGCTATGTAGAATTCCGGGTTCAGTATAGCGGCGCTGCTACTTATACCGTTGGGGATGGAACTAGTTATGTTTCCATTGCACAGTACAGCGACTACGGCGGTGTTACCAGTAATACAGCTGGCACCATCACCGGATACACCGGAGATGGAAATTCCTCCTGGCGTACCTGGAGAGTTGTACGGACAGATGCTGGCTACACGGTATATAGTAAAGCGGATGGCGATTCCGGTTGGTTCAACCATGGTACCGATGCCGGAAAAGCAAATGCTACCAACCAGATTGCAATTAAGTTCAGTGAGCGTAACGATGGCGGAACCGGCGATAGTAAGTTGGATTACATCAAGGTATATGCTCCTGCACCCACCGGTGTGCTGACTTTGACCGATGGTTATTCCGTAAAAGCAGTTACCGATGGTGCAACGTTAGCTTATGAAGGTACTCTCCGTGCAATTGTGAACGAAGAGACAGGTAAACTTCTGGTTGTTGCATACAACGGCAACGATATGGTAACAGCACAGATTGTGAATGTTGCAGATATTGTTGACAATAGTGTGTTTGTCGATGCAAAGGTTTCCGGTGCAACCAAAGTGAAGGTATTCCTGTGGGATAGCTTCAGTGGTCTTAACAGAAAGACTCCTGCTGTAACCTTGAATCTGTAGTACAAATTCGTAATATAAAAGATGGTGAACGAATGTTCACCATCTTTTTTGCTATGATTGAAAACGAATCGTATGCTCGCCTTCAAAAACCTTGCGTTTATCAATAAACCATGATATAATTACCAAAGGAAATTGTAATTTATTCTCTATTGGGTATAATTCATGTATAACGGATCATTTGGAGTGATTGTATGAATATTCAGGATGATTTAAAACGGTTAACTTCTCTATGCGGGTTAAGTGGTGCCGAAAGTTCTTTCGCAAAAATTCTTTGTCAAATGCTTATTGACTTAGGAGTTGATGCAAAGTGTGATTCCTATGGTAATGTTTCAGGAATTCTTTATAGTTCCAACAAAAATGCCAAGACATTGCTTTTGGAAGCTCATATGGATCAGATCGGGTTGATGGTATCACAAATTGAGGAAGAAGGATATATTAGATTTGCTAACTTAGGCGGTGTAGATCAAAGGATTCTTCCGGGGATGGAAGTGATAATCCATGGAAAAGAACCAATCTACGGAATTGTTGGCGCATGCATGCCGGAAATCAAAGAAGATAAAAATGCTAAAAATCCTAAAATAGAAGAATATCGGATAGATACCGGACTTACCGAAGATGTAGTAAGAGAGAAAATATCGATAGGCGATTTTGTACAGTTGCATGGAGAAACAACGATGTTGTCAAAGGAAATTATGTCCGGTTCTGCTATGGATAACCGAGCCGGTATCGCTGCAATTCTGGATTGTCTTAAAAAAATGTCAAAAAATCCTCCGGTTTATCACGTTCGTGTTTTGTTTTCTACTCAGGAGGAATTGGGATTACATGGCGCATATACAGGCGTTCAAGACGAAGTAATCGATGGTGCAATTGTTGTTGATGTAACCCACGGAACGACTTCTGATACCAAGGATGAAGTCGGCGTTTTCCCCTTAAGAAGTGGAGCGGTAATTTGCCGGGGCCCAAATTTCCACTATTCTTATACAAAAGAGCTGATTGCCCTTGCAAAAGAAAAGAGCATTCCGTATGAAATCGAGATCGCATCTGCCGAAAGCGGTACTACTGCATGGGCAATTCAAACAGCCAATGAAGGAATTCCGGTTATGTTGGTTTCGATTCCTTTGCGGTATATGCACACCAATGTAGAAACCCTAAGCATAGCTGATGTTGAGGCCGTGTCAGAACTGCTTTATCATGCAGCCCTGGGAGGTGTTAGGATTGCTTAAAGAGCTTGTAAATTGCGTTGCTGTATCCGGAATGGAAGAAGAGATAAGTCTTTTTCTGGAAGAACAAGTTAAAAATATCTGTCAAATAACCCAAAAGGATGGTATGGGAAATCTCCATGCCATCAATCGAGGAGAAGGGCCAAGCTTTTTATTGATAACATATGTGGATGAACCAGGGGTGATTGTTACTCGTATTACTGATGATGGGTACCTTTGTTTTGAAACAATCGGTAGAATTAATCCGGCTTTCCTGGTATCAAAGCGCGTTTCTTTCGGGGAAACAGCTGGAGTTATTTCGTTGAAGGCGATTCATTTGACAACCAAGGAAGAACGAGAAATACCGATTAAATCCTCTCAATTATTTATCGATATAGGAGCGTCTTCCAAAGATGAAGCCGCAAAACTGATAGAAATTGGCGATTATGGAGTACTGGATATCCCTTATGTTGAACTTAATCATGGCTTCGTTAAAGGCAGGGCACTTGCAGGGAGAATGGGCTGTGCAGTTGCAATCGAATTATTAAAAAAATATCCGAATCGTAATATTCACGTTATATTTGCAACACAACGAGAAATCAGAGGTATTTATACTCCAAACACAGAAGCGGATTATCTGATTTTTTTGGATGGTATGAAAGCAAAGGATTATATGACAAAAAACAAAAGCGTTCCGGAAGCCGGAAAAGGAGTTATTATTGCATCTTGTCAACCGGGTGGACGGCTATCCGCAGATGATGTTGCCTGGAAAATGCTTGCAGTCGATGAGGAAATTCCTGTTCAAATCGGGATATTAACGGAACCAAACTTTTTGTCAGCTCCTATGGGAAAAAATAGTGCAATGTTAAAAATATTTCATTCTGTATCATTAGCTATTCCGGTACGTTATCCAGAATCTGTGGCTCCTATTGCTAATACGGAAGATATGAATGCCATGCTGCGGCTTACAGAGAAGTATATTAACCACGTTTATAAGGAGGAAGAAACATGCAAAGCAAATACGAACAGTTTGTTCAAGATGAATTTATAAATGTTTCCTTTTTTTCCCTTCCTGAACTAGACATATTTCAATCCATCGAAAAGGATTCGGCAGGAAACTATCATTTTATTAAACCTGGAAATGGTGAAAAAATTCAAATTATTTTCCGTATTACACCAAATGGTGTTTTAGTTGGAAAAGAAGAGGAAGATGAAAAGTGTACTGCAACCATCCTTGGGAACGAAAAAAAAGCAAAGGAATCTATTCTTTATTTACAAAACGAGGCAATGGGTATCCTCCGGCATGAAAAAGAGAGTTGGTTTGTTGAAAAACTAAACAAAGATGAGGATATATACATGTCAGTGCTAACTGCGAAACACGAAGGTTCGTGTAAAGGTGATGTGCTTTCCACATCTAATTTAAGCGGTATCACTCCATTGATTTTAGCCGATTTTATAATTAATAAAAACAATAGTTTTGACAAGGTTATTGACTTTACAGTTTGGAATGAATCTTTGACAGGAAGAAATGGATTGTTTTCTGCGATATCTGCTGCCAATGCGGATAAAGTTTTATTTTTGTCGCTTGCAAACGAAAAAGATTTTTCGAAAGATTCAGGTCCTGCCTTTGTATTGAAGGATGGAAACTATGTGTTGCCACAAGCAGAGAGAGAAAGTATGAAAACCTTACTTTTCCAAGAGAATTTTTATGTTGGGAAGATGGATTGTATCATGGAGCAATTGGTAATTCGTTTTATCGGTAAAAAAATTTTGGGAATTTACTTACCGGTTGCTCATTATGATGGTATCGTGGAAGAAATTTCTCTTTTAAATTTAGAAAAAACACAAGACTTGCTATTGAAATGCATAGGGGAAATGTGATATAATAGTTTCATTGTAGTTTTTTGTCAAACATAATACAAAAGAGGTGGAAGAAGTGGAAAAGAAATTACTACTCGGCAACGCTGCGGTTGCTCGTGGACTTTTTGAAAGTGGTGTAACCGTTGCATCTGCATATCCAGGAACTCCCAGTACCGAGATTCTTGAATTTACCGCAAAATATGATGAAGTTTATGCTGAATGGGCGCCAAACGAAAAAGTAGCGACCGAAGTTGCGATTGGTGCATCCATTGCAGGCGCTCGTGCATTTTGTGCCATGAAACATGTTGGACTGAATGTTGCCGCAGATCCTTTGTTTACAGTTGGATATACTGGTGTCAATGGTGGACTTGTTATTGCTGTGGCAGATGATCCCAGTATGCATAGTTCTCAGAACGAACAGGACAGCAGACACTATGCGAAAGCTGCCAAAATCCCTATGGTAGAGCCTGCTGATAGTCAGGAGTGTAAGGATTTTGTCCGGTATGCATATGAACTCAGCGAACAGTTTGACACTCCCATTCTTTACCGTCTTTGTACTCGTGTTGCACATTCCCAGAGTGTTGTAACTCAGGAAGATCGTACCGAGATTCCCTTGAAGGAGTACGAAAAGAACATTGGGAAGTACGTCATGATGCCCGGAAATGCAAAGCGTCGTCATCCTGAAGTTGAAAAGCGTTTAGAGCTAATGACTGAGTATGCTGAAACCAGCCCGCTCAATCGTGTTGAATACGGTGATAAGAAGATTGGTATTATTACAAGCGGTATGTGTTATCACTACGTAAAGGAAGCCTTTGGCGATACTGTTTCTGTATTAAAACTCGGGTTGGTATATCCTCTGCCTGTGAAATTAATTCAAGATTTTGCAAAAGAAGTGGATACATTATATGTTGTTGAGGAGCTTGATCCCTTTATTGAGGAGCATTGTGCAAGCATTGGTGTTCCTGTCATCGGAAAAGCACTTTTCCCTGTTTGCTATGAATTTAGTGCAAAGCAAATTAAGGAACTGATTACCGGGCAAAAAGAAGATGAGTTTGCAACTGTCGATGAAGCGGTTCCGGTTCGGCCTCCGGTTCTCTGTCCTGGGTGTCCTCATCGTGGCACGTTTTATGTATTAAAGAAGATGGGCGTTCACGTTTGTGGTGATATTGGTTGCTACACTTTAGGCGCTGTAGCCCCACTTGGCGCTATGGATGCAGTAGTTTGTATGGGGGCAAGCATTGGAATGTCTTTTGGTATGGCGCTGGCACGTGGTAAGGAATTTGCGAAGAATACCGTAGCTGTTATCGGCGATTCCACATTTATTCACTCCGGAATCACTGGCTTAATCGAAGTTACATACAACAAAGGCATCAACACGGTTTTGGTGCTGGATAACTCTATCACCGGTATGACGGGGCATCAGGATAACCCTACAACAGGAAAGACCTTGAAAGGCGAAGCAACGGTTTCAGTTGACTTGGAAGCACTCGGTCATGCAGTTGGAATTAATCGAATTTCCATTGTTGATCCCTTTGAGCTGGAAAAACTCGAGCAGATATTAAAAGAAGAGCTTGCAACTGAAGAACCTTCTTTGGTTATCGTTCAAAGACCTTGCGCTCTTTTGAAGGATGTAAAGTTCCCCGGCCCTGTTCAGATTGATACAGAGAAGTGTAAGAAGTGTAAGATGTGCCTGAAGCTGGGATGCAGTGCTATTTCCCTTCAAGGTGATCATCTTGAAATTGACCAGACGCTCTGTAATGGTTGCGGACTTTGTCAGAATGTCTGCAAGTTTGACGCGATTCATTAAGAAAGGGGAGTTTAGCTATGGAAGTTTCTATCATGATTGTTGGTGTTGGCGGTCAAGGCACACTGCTTGCAAGCAGAATTCTTGGCAATCTGGCACTTGAACTTGGTTACGATGTTAAAGTTTCGGAAGTTCATGGAATGTCCCAACGTGGAGGTTCTGTGGTTACCTATGTAAAATATGGTGAAAAAGTAAACTCACCTATTATTGACGAGGGCGGTGCTGATTTAATTCTTGCCTTTGAAGAGCTGGAAGCCTATCGTTATCTTCCCTATTTGAAAAAAGGCGGACGAATGATCTGTAATGCACAGAATATTGATCCTATGCCAGTCATTACCGGAGCAATGGAATACCCTGACGATATTATTCAAAAAATCAAAGAAAAAGATGTTGATATCATTTCGGTAGATGCGGCAAAACTTGCATTAGAGGCTGGAAACATCAAAACAGCTAATGTTATTCTAATTGGGTTGTTATCGCAATCTATGGATATTCCGGAAGAGCAATGGGTTTCTGCGCTAAAACAGACTGTTCCTGCAAAAGCAATTGATGTTAACCTAAAAGCGTTTGCACTTGGACGAGGAGTAAAATAAGCACTTTTCATAAGGAGGCTGAAAGATGTTTATCAATCAGATTTCTGTTTTTATGGAGAATCGTCCAGGAAGTTTAGCAGAAATTACGAGCTGCTTGTCCAAGAATGCAGTGGATATCCGTGCAATCAATACGGCAGATACTACTGATTTTGGGATTCTTCGAATGATAGTTGATAATACTACGCTGGCGGAAAAAGTTCTGCGAGAGAACCACATGACTGTCAGTATTACGGATGTTATCGCTGTGTCGATCGAGGATAAAGTTGGATCCTTTAGTGATGTCATTATGATTCTAAAGGATAGAAATATCAGTATTGAATATGTATATTCTTTTATTGGTGAAAAATCAACCAAAGCAGTTATCGTAATTAAAACCGATGATAATGCATCGGCCTTATTGCAGTTGCACGAAAACGGAATTAAGACATTATCTGCAGATGACCTGGGGTGTTTGACATATGTATAATTATTTAATTAATGAGTTTGGAATTAAAAAATCTACCATAGGGCGAATGGAAGAAGTAGAGGCGACCTATGCTTCTCAGTTTAAAAAAGTAGATGAGATTGCCGCCTTCAATCAATTAAAGGTATTAAACGCTTTTCAGAATAATCGAGTTTCCTATGCGCATTTTGGTGAAACCTCCGGCTATGGTTATGATGATTTAGGAAGAGATACTCTTGATAAAATTTATGCCGAAATTTTTGGTGCTGAGGACGCCATAGTTCGGCATCATATTGTGAGCGGTACTCAAGCCATTGCAAGCTGTCTTTACGGCGTTTTGCGACCGGGAGATAGTATGGCATCAGTGGTTGGAAGTCCTTATGATACCATGGAAGAGGTGATTGGTCTTCGGGGAGAACCAGATTGCGGTTCTTTGAAGGATTTTGGCATTTCTTACTGTCAGGTTGAACTGTTAGAAGATGGAAAACCTGATATAGAAGGGATTAAGAAACTATTTTCCGAGAAGAAAATCAAACTTGCGTTGATTCAACGCTCAAGAGGTTATGCTTGGCGTGATTCCTTAACTGTTGCCGAAATCGGTGAAATTATCGAATCTATCAAAAGCGTGGATCCGCATGTTATCTGTATGGTTGATAATTGCTATGGGGAATTTGTAGAAAAACAAGAACCAACACAAGTTGGTGCTGATATTGTTGTTGGTTCCTTGATTAAAAATGCTGGCGGTAGCCTGGCGCTTAGCGGTGGTTATATTGCAGGAAGAGCTGATTTGATTGAAAAGATTTCTTATCGCTTGACCGCACCGGGTTTGGGAAGACATACCGGGGCAAGTCTTGGATTTAATCGGAATCTCTATCAGGGGTTGTTTATGGCACCACATATCGTTTCCCAAAGCATTAAAACCGCAATTTTATGTGCCGGAATGTTTGATAAACTTGGATTTGAGGTATGTCCAAAGCCTGATGCGGAACGAACCGACATTATTCAGGCGATTAAGTTGAAAAATTCTGAAAATGTAATCAAGTTCTGTCAGGCGATCCAAAAAGGCTCGCCGATTGATAGTTTTGTAACACCAGAACCATGGGATATGCCCGGGTATGAGGATCCAGTTATTATGGCGGCAGGAGCTTTTGTTCAAGGAGCGTCTATTGAGCTTTCTGCTGATGCTCCTATCTGTCCTCCTTATATTGCATATATGCAAGGAGGAACTGTGTATGATGCAGCAAAATTAGGTATTCTGCGAGCTGCAGATGCTATAAGTGAGGCGTAAAAATGTCGAAAAATTGTGTTTTAGAAGATGGAAAAATTTGTAATTCCTGTGGAGAATGTGATTATTGCGACTTAAATCCTTTTGAGAAATGTACCAATTGCGGTCGGTGTATTGAGGGAGAAGAGGAGTACCGAGAATTAAAAATTGATGATGTAATTTTGCCTGGTAAAAAACCAAGGAAATAAAAAAAAGACGCCAAATTTGGCGTCTTTTTTTGAATCTATTCATCGTCTGGTCCAGGGCCTTGCACGGGAGGTTTTAGATTTGCTAATGGATTGCTCCGTACTGCATCACGCATTTGATCGTTATTAATGTGTGTATAAATCTCTGTTGTTGATAGTTGCTTATGACCTAAAATTTCCTGTAGCACACGAATGTCTACGCCTGATTGATGCATTAATGTTGCAGCTGTGTGCCGCAATTTATGAGTTGTGTATTTATGCGGATCGAGACCTAGTTTTTTTACATATTTTTCTACTGTATGTTGTACAGTTCTTCGACTAATCCGTTGATTTCGTTCTGACAAAAATAGGGCATTTCGGTCCCTGATAGTGGGTTTTTGTTGATCCCTAATAGGAAGGTATGCAGATATTGCATCTAGGCATGCTTGGTTTAAATAAATTGTGCGTTCTTTTCCGCCTTTTCCAATTACTACCAATGTATCTCCGTGGATGTCAGTTAGGTTGATGCTAACAAGCTCAGCCAAACGCATGCCACAGTTTAAAAATAAAGTTAAAATACAGTAATCGCGTTCAGCGTTTCGATTTTCAACAGATTCCAGTAAAGCAAAACTATCCTCCAAGGTAAAGTGCCTGGGCAGTTGTTTTGGTGTCTTTACTGATTCTAATTCAGCGGTTGGATTTTCCTCAATTAATCGTGCTTTACTAAAAAGATATTTATAAAATGATTTTAAGGATGCCGCCTTACGAGCACGAGCTCTGGCGGAGTTTCCACGAACTCTGTTTAAGAAGTTCATATATTCATAAATTGTTTGTAAGGATACAGAGCGAAGCATTTTAAGATCTACGTCGTCAATTGAGATTTCAGAGAACTCAACATCATCAGAAACTTTTCCAAAATATAATTTAAGAAAGCGATAAAAGGTTCTAAGATCATAGAAGTATTCATCAACAGTTTTTTTAGATTTTCCTTGAATGCTTTCAATATAAATAAGAAAAGCCGCTAATGGCTCAGGAGCCGCATGTCCAAAGGCTTTGCCGGTTTCTGTCATAGAATCCCTCTTTTCATAAATTCCCTCTTCCTAATTGCACAAAATTTTTATTTTGTGCAATGTTGTATATCTTCTTTTTAGTATACCTTTCTTTTTGTAACAATACAACGCCTTTAAAATTACATTTAGCTTACAACTTATTCCTTTGCAAAATATCGGTTCCAAGCTTGAACTCTATTCTATTTTCAAAAATGTATTTTAACGTATTAAATAATTTGTAATTTGTTATATATTCAACACCATATACTGATATCTTTCTTGGGAGCATTAAAATTAAAACTGTAATTAAACAATCATCCTGCTCCGGGTTGTCGTCTTTAAATTCTGAACAAAAATGTTTAAAACATTTTTCGCTAATGTTTTCTAAATTTGTGTTATAATATTGATATTGTCCGGAAGGATTCGCAACTACAATTAATTCGTCGAATTGTTCTTCTTCCATTTGAACAAAATAACGCATAAGATTTAAAAAATCGATATAGTCTCTTTCGAGAATGTACTCATCAACACAGTTATCAA
>JAZQHD010000086.1:0-2708 GCA_045540375.1 Ructibacterium sp.
GGAATGCAGAACCAGTGGCATGTCAGATGCACAGTGGCTAAAAGAAAATAACATTAAATCGCCTACTTTCTACTATCATGTTAAGAAGCTGCGTAATAAAGCCTGTGAAATTCCACAAAATCTGAGTACTATGCGTCAGCAGGAAGTTCATGAAGTGGTGCCTGTATATTTGAATGATATAACAACTGCTTCAGCACCAGCCATAAACAATCAAAATGATACATATAAAAATTACGACACAGATACTGCCATCAGGCTACAAATTCGTGATATCTTTGTTGAAATCAGAAATAATGCAACGCAAGGCACTATTCAGAATACTCTGGTTGCGTTGCAGGAATTATGTTAGGGGATATCTCGGGGATTTCCAAAATTTACTGCGTTACCGGCTATACCGATATGAGGCGTAGTTTTGACGGATTAATGGCAATCATCCGAGATTCTTATCAAATGGATCCTTACGAACATGCCATCTTTCTCTTCTGTGGAAAAAGGTGCACGACTTTAAAAGCTCTGTACTTTGACAAAGATGGATTTTGTTTGTTATCAAAAAGACTGGACAGTAACGGACGCTTCCAATGGCCCAGAAATTCCTCGGAAGTAAGACAATTAAGCCGTCAGGAATTTCGTTGGTTGTTAGAAGGGCTCTCTATTGATCAGCCCAAAGCCATCCGTCCGGTTTCAAGAAACATAAAAAAGTCTTTCTGATTTGTGCATTATGTAGAAAAAATATTTTTTGTAGATAACCGTTTTTTCAAAAAGAATGCGGTTATCCACAGCAATACCTTGAAAGAGAAAGTTGTTCGTGTATAGGAACTCCCTTCAAAGTATTGCTGTGGATAACACCATGAAAAATGGGTGAAATCATTCGATTTTTAGGTGTTTTACCATAAGTTTTCCACCGTCAAAATGACAGTGCCCTTCTGGTGGCTGATTTGCCTAAAGCCTTGATTTTCTTGATAATAAAAGAAAATTTTAGGAGGCTTTGAGATGTCAACAACAGAAGAAAATAATCTATTAAAAATGATCATTGAACAACAGGCAGCTCGTATTAAGGAGCAGGATGCAACCATCAAAGAGTTACGTCTCATGGTGGATGAATTACGTTCCTTAAAAGTCAACCTTGAAGAAACCTTAGAGGAGTTTCGCCGTCAGTTTTTCGGAATCAAAAGTGAGAAAATCACTTCCCGAAAGAAAGAAGAAACAGAAGGAAAAACCATTCAGGTGAAAGGTTATACAGCAAAACGTAAGAAAAAGGCAACCAGGGAAGAGCAGTATGCCGCCTTACCCATTCGCGAAATTGTAATGCCTTTACCGGAAGAAGAACGCGTTTGCGACTGGTGTAATTCTCCCATGGTAGCGATGAAACCAACTTTTGTACGAGAGGAAGTTCGTATCACACCGGCCAAGGTGGAGCGAATTCATTACATGCAGGAGGTTTACATCTGCCCGGAGTGTAAAAAGGATAACGATGGTTCTTTCAAAAAGTCATCCGTACCACCGGCACTAATACCTCACAGTCCGGCATCTGCCTCTGCAGTTGCTTATGTGATGTTTCATAAAAGTTTTATGGGGCTTCCCTATTACAGAATGGAAGCGGCTTTTGAACAGTTAGGAGCCAGAATTCCCCGGGAAACCCTGTCCAACTGGTGCATTATCACAAGCCGGGAATATTTATATCCCATTTATACCAGACTCCATGAAGAACTGTTAAAACGAGACATTATTCATGCTGATGAAACGACCTGCCAGGTTTTGCGCGAAGAAGGAAAAACACCCCAGTCCACCTCCTATATGTGGATCTACCGGAGTGGTACCGACGGACTTCCCGGTATTGTCATGTATGAATACCAACCTGGCCGAAGTGGATTACATCCAAAGCAGTTTCTGGAAGGTTTCCATGGACTATTGCAATGTGATGGATATCAGGGCTACAACAAAGTAGAAGATGTTCTCCTGGCATGCTGTATGGCTCATTGTCGCCGAAAGTTTTATGAAGCACTTCCGGCAGAACGAAAGAAAGCCATAAAGCTGTTGGATATCAATTCTGCTGAAAGTTTAAAAGAGCCTGAAATCCCGGAACAGGAATTAGAAAAATATATTCCTGCTGAAATCGGAGTTGCTTATTGCAATAAGTTGTTCTATTTGGAACGCAAATGGAAAGCGTTACCTCCGGAAGAACGAAAATCCAAGCGCCTGGACCAGGAAGTGCCTATCTGGAATAATTTCTTATCCTGGGTAAAAACCTTAACTCCAACTAAGGGAAGTAAGTTGGAGAAAGCTGTAAACTACACCTTAAATCATGAGGAAAGTTTACAAACTTATCTATTAGATGGTCGTGCAGAACTTTCCAATAATGCTGCGGAACGCTGTGCAAAAACTTATGCGGTTGCAAGAAAGAATTCCTTATTTCACACATCGGTTGCCGGGGCAAATGCCAGTGCCATCATTTATAGTCTCGTAGAGACTGCCAAAGCAAACAACCTAAACGTGTTCCAGTACATTTACACCTTACTGCTTTATATGCCGGGCTATAAGAATGGGTCCGAAGGCATTGAAAAGTTGTTGCCATGGAGTAAATTTATCCAGGAGCATTGTTCGGGTCTAATTGACGTAGAAACAATAACGGTGGAAAATCATCCGTTGTTATGAAATCAATAAATTCAAGTGGTGGGTAACCTATGACGCTGGGTTATTCATCGCTTACG
>JAZQHD010000087.1:0-3455 GCA_045540375.1 Ructibacterium sp.
TGGTGATATGACCATTAGTATAACTTCTGCGCAATCAAAAAAGTAAAGAAACTTATAAAGAGCCATTGCTGCAACTACGATGCGGGCAATTGCTTATTGTTAGACGACGGAGATACACACTCGTGTGTGCAGAACATTTCTTTCAGCAGCATCCTTTGTAATTGTTTTAAGTACAATGTACTACCTAACGATCTAAAGTTAGAAGCAGAAATAATACATCCCACAACTTCAAAAAATGTGTTTACTGCGGTTCTTTATTTGTACCTGTGACCAATAATCAAAAGTACTGCCGAACCTGCGCTAAGATGCAAACACAATTAAGAAAACGCGAATATAACCGTCGCAGAAGAGCTATTGAAAGGCGACGTTCAGGAATATAAAAAGCGCACAGTTATGCCATATAAACAAACCAGAATATCGTAAATAAGGATAGTTTACCTATTCTTCAAATACAGGGTTCTGAATGTCCACAGAGAAAGGAGGTTAGAAAATGTCCAAAGTAATCGCAATATCAAATCAAAAAGGCGGTGTTGGCAAAACTACAACAGCAGTTAGTCTTGGTGTAGCACTTGCGAAAGAGGGAAAGAAAGTTCTGCTCATAGACTGTGATTCTCAGGGCAGCATGAGTATCGCCCTTGGAATCGAACAGCCTGACAGTCTTGATGTATCTCTTTCTGAAATCATGAGCAATGTCATAGCAGAACAACCTATGCCCGATGAATATGGTATCCATAGTCATGAGGAAGGTGTGGACTTTGTTCCTGCAAATATCGAATTGTCGGGAATAGAACTCCAGCTTACCGGCCTTATGAGTCGTGAGCGTGTTCTGAAGGAGTATGTTGACCGAGTTAAGGGTAAGTATGATTATGTGTTTCTTGATTGTACTCCGTCACTTGGCATGATGACAGTAAACGCTTTATCTGCTGCTGACAGTGTTATCATTCCCGCTCAGCCACAGTATCTTTCTGCAAAGGGTTTTGACCTGCTGTTGGGAACGGTCGCTAAAGTGCGAAGACAGGTAAATCCGAGTCTGAATATTGACGGTATACTCTTCACGATGGTCGATAGGCGTACCAACCTTGCCAAAGATATTATCAGTATCGTTCGAAAGCACTACGGCTCAAATATCCGCGTTTTTGATACCGAAATCCCACAATCAGTCAAGGCAGCCGAGAGTGTAGAGCATGGCAAGAGTATCTTTTCGCACGACAAGAACGGCAAAGTAGCTCAAGCGTATGCAGCGTTAGCAAAGGAGGTGATTGCCCTTGAGCAGCCTGAGAGAAAGAAGCCTCGGACTTCGGACGGTCGATGAACTGTTCATGACCGGTGAAGAGAGAGCCGATGAAAAGCGTGAGAAAGTAACGGATATTCCTCTTTCGGAAATCGACGATTTTCCCGATCATCCTTTCCGTGTAATCAACGATGATGCTATGTCAGAAATGGTCGAGAGCATAAAGCAGCAAGGGGTTCTTGTTCCGGCAATCGCCCGAAAGAAAGAGGACGGACGATATGAACTCATAAGCGGACATCGCCGTAAAATGGCTTGCCAGCTTGCAGGAATGGAGACTATGCCCGTTATAGTCCGTGACCTTGACCGTGATGTCGCCACTTTGATAATGGTGGACAGCAATCTTCAGCGTGAGGTTATCCTGCCGAGCGAGAAAGCATTCTCGTATAAAATGAGGCTTGAAGCTATGAAAAGACAAGCTGGCAGACCGACAAAAGAAAATTCTGTGCCAGTGGCACAGAATTTTGACGGTAAGACATCAAGGCAGATTTTAGGCGAAAAAGTTGGCGAAAGTCAGGACCAAATTCGCCGCTATATCCGCCTCACCGAACTCATCAAACCCATACTTGATATGGTGGACGAAGGCAGAATTGCACTCCGCCCTGCGGTTGAGCTTTCATACCTGCCGATAGATGAGCAAAAAATCTTGCTCTCTGTTATGGAGTCAGAGCTTGCCACTCCATCCACATCACAGGCACAAAGAATACGGCAGCTTTCTGCCGAAGGACACTTAACGGAGGATAGTATATATGCCATACTTTCAGAAGAAAAACCGAACCAGAAAGAGAAATACAGCTTCCAGCGTGAACGGCTGCGCAGATATATTCCGGATAATCTGCCGGAGAATAAAGTCGAGGGTTATGTCATCGAAGCTCTCGAATATTATTCTCATGTTCAGCAACGAAAAGCCGCTTCTCGGAAGAATGGCGCAAGGTAAAGCGGTACGCCTGGGGAGTAGTATACCCTTTTTCGGGATCGGTGCTGTTTTTGATCCCCCCTCTCACACTCTCCCCCTCTGGTAAACCAGCTGAGAATACCAGCCGAAAGAGAGAATATCAGGCTACTATGCGTGCGTGAATCCAAAAGATAACAGAACAGGCAGACGCATTAAGAACCTTCTTCTCCTTCGGCTGGTAAATCCTTCCTTTACACATTTGTATTCCCATAACATCTGATGTACTATGAGTGTGTAAGATATTTCAACATAAAAAAGGAGGCAGTTGAAATGAGAAAAGCACATTCATCTTTTCGTTTGGTAATTGCATTCTTACTTGTTACCGCTTGCATCGTATTTGCTGCTTGCAGTTGTGCGCCGGAAACTGGCAACACCCCTGTTAAACCCGAAATTGTTGTGGAATCTGTCCCTACGGCATCTGACACCACAGCAACCTCAACAACTACGGGAACAGCCGCAGACGAATCCACAACGGAAGCATTATCAACCACTTCCGAGAGTACAACGGCAGTGACTACTACTGAATCAAAAGTCGAGGAAAGCACATCGAGAAAAACAACAACCACCACGGCGGCTACGACAGCTAAAACTACCACTACCTCGGCAAGTAAATCAACTACCACTACGACCAAACAGACAACTACCACGACAAAGCCCACCACAACTACAACGAAGAAATCCACAACAGCGACAACAACTACTACCACAACGAAAGCTCCGACAACCACTACAACGACCACCACTACCACAAAAGCTACTACGACTACAACCACGAAGAAAGCTTCTGCAGTTTGGGGTACTTCCGGCGAGATGAAATCCGATTGCATTAGCATTGCACGAGAACTTGGCTATGAGTATGACTCATCACTCGGCAAGTCAAACAGCCATTGGATAACGCCTACTTACAGCGGAGCATTCACTTCAAGTTCAGCACTCAAGGCAAAAATCAAAGATGCTCTCCAGACCTATCAAACTGTCGGCTACACCTACTGCAATTTCGCTTTTGAAAGCAATGGCGAAGGTGAATACTACATCTATATTTTCGTCGGATAAAATACGAAGGCATAATATAAGCGCCGCTGGGGATCAACCTCAACGGCGCTTGGTTATTTGGTTTGACAAATTGGAATTGGCACACACTTAAGATATTACCTTTTTATTGTTTTGATAATATCCAAGGCGTGTTCACATTCAAAGTCGGATCGTAGCCAT
>JAZQHD010000088.1:0-4416 GCA_045540375.1 Ructibacterium sp.
CGGGTAGTGTATTAAAGTCGCCCTTTTTTAAGGATACGGCGGTATCGGGGAGGTATCGCCGTGTCCATTTTTATTTACTGTAACCCGCCTAATGCTTTGCGGTCAAAAAAAGCTATGCTCCGCAAGCGGGATATTCCGGCAAGTATGTTGGTCTTGGGTATTCCTTTGACATTGAGGGGAATTTTGTGACTGAAGCAGGACACCTTGCCTATAATTATCGTGATATGCTTTGTGGCATTGAACACGCAGGTTATAGTGCTCCCGCAAGCACAGCATTTCTCTATGCCATTCCGTTTGTGGTAGGCATTATTGTGTGTGCAATCTTGGCAATCAGATTTCGCAAAAAGTAAGCCAATTCCAATTTGATAAAGGAGTGTGATTGTATGAAAAAGCAATTAAGAGGCATTGCCCTAATTCTATTTGGGATCTTGCTTGCAATCATAGGTATTGTAGATGAATTGTTTTCTGCGGGTGACTACTATATGCTTTTGTGTATCGTAGGTGTTGTTTGCGGAATTGTTGGCGTTATTATGACTTTTCTAAAGGAATAACGAGGACATTCCATTAGGCAAAGCAAAATAAAGCCGCCGATCAATCGACGACTACAAGCGAACACGGTGGTACTGAAAAATAAAGGAGTGTGATTGTATGGGCAAAGCGATTTTAGCAGCGATTGTAACACTTATTGTCGGTTTACTTGTAATGAGCATTTTTACAGAGGCAGTAGAATTTGGTGTTCTCGCCGCTGTTGCCGTTATGGGTGGATTTATCATCTACTTCAACGATAAGAAGAAATAAGCCAATTCCAATTTGACGCACAGTTAAGAAAACTTGAATTTGACAAAGGAGTGTGATTGTATGAAAAAGTTGTTACCCATTATCTATATATTGGCATTTATTATTGGCATTTTCCTTATCCTTACAGCAGATACAGGATTGATTACCAGCTATTATTCTGCACTCATTGCGGGAACAATCATTAGTTGCTTTGCTGGTGTATTCCTTGCTATCTACTTACACGCATGGCATAAGAAAGCCAACTGATTGACCAATTCCAATTTGACAAAGGAGTGTGATTGTATGAAAAAGATTTGTCTTGCAGCATTGGTTTCCTTGTTTATGGGATTTGTGGGCTTGATTGTTGGGACATTCTTTGATGAATTCTTTGGGGGAGCAGACTTTGCTTTTTCTCCTATCATGTCAGTTATTTTTGTAATCATCACAATGGGGGCATTCATTTTGCACTCCATCGAAAACAAGAAGTAATCCAATTCCAATTTGGCAAAGGGGTGTGATTGTATGAAAAAGTTGATAGCATTAGTTTTGGCATTAGTTTGTGTGCTTGGTCTTGTTTCCTGCGGTGCTAACAAATATACTTGCCGTCCTTTGGACAATACAGAAAAAGTTGATTTGCAATCTTCGTCCCTTACTGAGCCATTCGTTACAAACGAAGAAAGAGATGAACTTCTAAACAAGGCGATTAAGAATTACCTTGATGACTTAGGTGAGAAATCTGTTTCATTTACCTATGAAATCACAGGCACACAGATGGGTGTGTATGAGGATAAAGAAACCATTTTATATTGGGTACAGATTGTATATGGTGAGGACTTTACTACTGTATTAGGCTTTATCATCCAGTAAGAATTGACAAAGGAGTGTGATTGTATTGAAAAAAGCAATTCGAGTAGCTTTATTATGCGTTGCGCTGCTATGTTTTAGTATCGTAGCGCACTTGATGTTTGATGGTATGCCACTACTTCACACGCCTAAAGTCGAAAACATCGAGCGAATCATAGTTGAACACAACGACTATCCTGACGATGTGAAAGAATACACCGATGAAAACAATATCAAACTGGCAGAAGCTTTATTGGGCTATTTACATTATGCTCCGCTGAAAGGCTTGACAGACGATATTCCGGTCATTCAGATAACCTACATCATGGATGACGGTACAAAGTACATCGTAAAAGCCAACGACAAAACCGTTTGGTGGAACGGAAAGCCCCATGCAATCCACGATGAGGGTATGTTCACGAAGATGTGTACTGCTGTTTTCTATCTTCAAAACTGAGATACCAATAAAGCAAAGGCGGTGATAACATGAAAAGAATACTTACGATTATTTTAGCATTAACCTGCGTGTTGGGTCTTGTTGGCTGTAATAAAGGCACCGATACTATGTATCGGCTTGGCATTATGGTAGATGGTGTCTTTTATGAGAAGCCCCATCAGCCAAGCCCGATGGAAGTTGATGAAAGCGCAATTATCGGATATGTAGAATCTTATACTGACACATTTCCTGAGAAGGACGACGAAACGAATATCAGCAAGGATATGGTCGGAGAACCTTATGCCAAGGTTGAGGGTGGAATCGCCATACTGTACCAAAATGAGTGGTGGTTATGCACAGCAGATGTAGCCGACACAGTATCTTTCCACGATAAGACCTTCAGCAAGACTGATTTGTCCGCAGAAACTCTGGAATGGCTTGAAAAGTACAATGCAATGAGTGAGGATGAACAGTTGGCAATCAGCTATATCCCGGCTGATCTCTATGAACTTTGCGCCTACGGGGAAGCTGTAAATGGAGAGATTAACGCTCCGACAAAATAAAGGCGGTGAGTATATGAAAAAGTTGATAGCTCTTGTTTTATCATTGCTCTGTGTGCTTGGCTTGGTTGGATGTTCCGATAAGAATATGACTTTTGATATTGGAACATCCAACAAAATCAACATAAAATCTGGTCTTACAGGTGACGAGGTGAATATTGCGGATAATGAGTTTATTCTGAACATTACAGAGAATATCAACTCATTAAGATTTGAAAAGACATCTGCAACAGACGGAAAAGTTGGCTATGCCTATATGCTGACTTGGTTTGACACAGAGGATAATCAAATTGCAAGAATAACCATAACAGACGAAAATGGATACCAAATCAGCCACGATGGATACTACTATAAGGTCGGTGCAGACCTTTGTATTGATACTGAACTGATTGCTGCAATGCTCAATATTGCCTTTTCGTCTGTTCCTGCCCCTGCGCCAGCAGAGTAAGGAGGTGTGGTTGTATGATATGGGCAATCGGAATAATTAGTGTTCTTGGTGTTACCACAGGGATATACTCTCTTACAAAAGCAAGCAAGGTCACAGGAATTATCGAGATATTATTGGCTGTAATCTGCCCTGTAATAGCAATTCTGTTCGGCTCGCTCCTGGATGATCGTGTATTTGGCGGGACAAAATGGGAATTTTTCGTCCATTCAGCGACCGTTGATGGAGACATCTGGCCTTGGATCTTGCTTGTCTTTCTTATTGCTGAAATTGTGTGTATTGCGAAACCCCTTTTTGTCAGAGGGCGCAGATGAAAACAAAAAACAAGCCACGCCTGCTACTCTTCAAAGGAGCAACAGCCGTGGCTTTCTTTGTCAGCGGACAGATTTCTTTTCTTGTTCCTGCTCTTTCTTTTTGTCGATGTTCAGAATTGTCTCAACCGTCTGTTTGGCAATCAGCAATTCTTCTTTTTCTTTTCTTATCTTGCGGTACTCAGCATAGTCCTGTTTCTTTTGGACTGTCAGACGGTGAAACTCCTCATACAGAGATTGCATGGATGGGAGCTTTGTGATCTGGGCTTCATCAAAGGCTTGCTTTGCCGCTTTATGAATTGTGATTTCCTGACGATGTTCCTCAAAGAACTTTTTGCTATATCCAGACTTGCGATACTCTACATAGACTTGCCTTGTATCACGGTAGTTCTTGATATGCTGTTGCAAAGCCTGAACTTCCACAATTCGTTTCTCTGCGGCCTTGATGGAATCAGAAAGTTCATCGAAACGGGCAGACAGTTTTTCGATATGAGTAGTCAAATCATCGTAATTGCCCAGACCTTTTTCTTTCAGAAGAATGACGGTGCGGGCAGCTTCTTTTCGGTTGAACTTCTTTGCCCACTTCTCATAACCGACTGTTTTACCTTCAGCCATTTTTGCCTGAACATCAATAAGCATCTGGAACTGCTTCTGTGTGGGAGCCTTGGCAGAACCACCCCTGGATCTATGCAGGCTCTTACCTGAGATAACGGCTTGCAGTTCCTCTTTGCTGTAGCCTTCACGCAAGGAGCGCAGACGGATAAATCGTTTCTGTTCCTTTCCTTTGAACGCAGGCTGCTTTCCATCTTTGAACTCAAACCCCATATCAGCCAGAGCCTGAACAAAGTCCTCAAAACTCTTGGGCTTTTGCTTCAGCACCGCATCAATGGCTTCGCAAAGTTCGTCACGCTGGGTACGCTTCTTGGGATAGACGGTTCTTTTCTGTCGCTCCCCATAGGGTTTCGGTGTAATGATGGACAGTCCATGCTCCAGACAAACCATATCGCTGAGTCTTTGAACTGCCAGACCGCAAAGGAAGAAATT
>JAZQHD010000089.1:0-3125 GCA_045540375.1 Ructibacterium sp.
TCGTATCCTCCTGCTCCGTTTTGGTACAGAGCGGTATGTCGGCCTTTGGTGCAACCACCTACCCCGTAGAGGATAGCGACATGATGGCTGCGGAGGCACAGTATTGTGCTTTGGAAGCTGAGCTACAGGACTATCTCGACAACTACGAACGCACCCACGACTACGATGAGTATCACTATGATCTCGATGATATCGAACACGACCCCTATGTGCTGCTTTCGGCTATTACGGCCCTACACGGTGGCGAGTGGACGATTGATGATGTTGGGGGCATAATTCAGATGCTGTTTGAGAAGCAGTATATTCTCACAGAGACCGTAGAAACCGAGACGCGATACCGCACCGAAACCCGCACAGGAACGACCTCTTACACCGACCCCGACACCGGAGAAACGGTAACAGAGGAATACGAGTACGAAGTACAGGTTCCTTATACCTACTACATCTGCACTGTGGAGCTTGAAAACTTCAATCTGTCTCATGTACCGGTCTACATTATGAGCCACGATCAGCTCTCTATGTATGCGACCTATATGAGCACTCTCGGCAATCGTCCGGACCTGTTTCCCAACTCTTCCTATGTGGATGCTTATTACAATACCGAATATGAGGTCTATGAGATTCCTCCCGAAGCTCTCGCAGACCCGCAGTTTGCAGCCATGATTGAAGAGGCCGAAAAGTATCTCGGCTACCCCTATGTTTGGGGCGGCAGTTCTCCTTCGACAAGTTTCGACTGTTCCGGTTTTGTGTCCTATGTTCTCAATAACTGCGGTGTTGGTTGGAATGTAGGTCGCTTGGGTGCATCCGGTCTGTTGGGTATCTGCACAAGAGTTTCTTCTGCCAATGTTCAGCCCGGTGATCTCATTTTCTTCGAGGGCACCTACGATACAACCGGCGCTTCTCATGTTGGCATTTATGTTGGCAACAACATGATGATTCACTGTGGAGACCCCATCCAGTACGCCAGAATCGACACAAGCTACTGGCAATCCCACTTCTTAGCATTTGGTCGGTTGCCAAACCCGTAAGGAGGTAAAATGAATCCTAAAGTAATCAAGCTGCGTGAGGAGCGTGAGAAGAACAGCGAGAAAATCGCCTCCCTCCAAGCGCGAAACAAAAAGATCGATGCGGATATCATCGCCATCGAAAACACCGACATCATCGGCATGGTGCGTGAGCATGGTATTTCTCCCGATATGCTGATGGAGCTGATTAAGGCGGCAAAGGGCAATCCCATTCCCGCGCCGACCGGTCATTTCGAGGAAACGGAGGACTAATTGCGTGAAGAATAAACTGAAAAGAACCCTTTGTCTGTTGCTCGTTATGCTTTGCATGACGAGCTTTTCTGTTACGGCCTTTGCCTATGCGGACGATAGTGCCGTCACCAATCCCACAACCAATGCTACCACCGAGGATACCGAGTCCACGACTGCGGATACGCAGACCACCGAGGAAGTTCCTTACACCTATACCATTTCCGAAACCGGTGAGGTCGTCATCACGATCAACGGACAGGAATGGGTGTATGGTGACGAGGCCGAGGATGACGATTCGACTCCGGGCCGTGTGGTCACAAATGGCGGTAGGCTGAACCTTCGCACCGGTGCCGGTATGAGCTATGAAATCATCGATCAGCTTCGTAACGGTGAAGAGGTAACGGTGATCGGCACCGAGGGAGACTGGTACAAGGTCATCGTTCCCGAGAAAACCGGCTATGTTCATAGTAACTATCTGGAACTGCTTGAAAAGGCTGAAGAGAACAGCGAGATCGATTCTGCCATGCTGATGCTCATTATGAACATGATGTTCCAGAGCATGAACGCAGGCGGTACGGAGAATACCGACGAATCCCTCGCCTTTACACCTCCCGGAAATCTTTCTCTGATCGACGATTTCTTGCAGATTGAGATCCCCGGAACCGAGGATACCGAACAGGTTGAAAAGCAGTTCATTACTGTTCAGTCCAAGAGCGGCAACACCTTTTATATCGTCATTGACCGCAACGGCGAGACCGAAAATGTCTACTTCTTGAACCTCGTGGATGAAGCCGACCTTATGGCTCTGATCGAGGGTGAAGATGGCGCAGCTGCTCTGACCTGCTCCTGCACTGATAAGTGCGTCGTGGGAGATATCAATACGAACTGTGAAATCTGCCACTCCAATATGAGCGAATGTGTCGGCAAGGAACCCGTCGTTGAACCCGAACCCACTGAGCCTACCGAAGAACCCGCCGAAGAGAAAAAGGGTTCCAATCCTCTGCCCATTATCATTCTGATCGTGGCTCTCGGTGCCGGTGGTGCTGTGTACTGGTTTAAGTTCAGAAAGCCTAAGACCAAGACCTCTGGCAGTAGCGATCTGGACGATTACGACTACGGACAGGACGATGATGACGAGTACGACGAGACCGAAATTGACGATGCCGATCTGATGGCCGAAACCCACGATGAGGAGAACTAATGAGATTTTTTGACAGTTGTTTCCGTCGTGTGACTTTGGCCGAAGTATCCGACAATATTGCTCGAGATATCGCGTTCAACAATTTTTTGAAGCAGAAGCACGAGGCTCGTGAGCGTGAGAAAGCAGAAGCCTTGAAAAAGACAACGAATAAGGAGAATACCCACCATGACAAAAAGACTGGTAATTGCTGAAAAACCCTCTGTGGGCATGTCTATCGCCTCCGTGCTCGGTGTAACAAGCCGTAAAGATGGCTATATGGAGGGTCAGAATTATATCGTATCCTGGGGCTATGGTCACTTGGCGGAGCTGTCCAACGCCGATGCCTATGATGAGAAGTATGCCAAGTGGAGTTACGATGATCTGCCCATCGTGCCCGCAAACTGGAAGTACAAAGTCCCCAAGGACAAGTACGCTCAATTTGTCACGCTGAAAAAGCTGATGAGCCGGGATGATGTTTCCGAGGTCATCAATGCCTGCGATGCCGGTCGCGAGGGCGAACTGATCTTCCGCAACATCTACAAGATGGCTAACTGCAAAAAGCCCATTCGCCGCCTGTGGATTTCTTCCATGGAAGATACGGCTATCGAACAGGGCTTCCGTGATCTGAAAAGCGGCGAAGAGTATGATAACCTCTTCGCCGCTGCTCGTTGTCGGGAATGGGCCGACTG
>JAZQHD010000090.1:0-6207 GCA_045540375.1 Ructibacterium sp.
CCTTGTAGGTGCGGGTGATTTCACACCACGCCTTAAAGGGAGTGTTCCAAGTATTCAGACCCATGATTGCGGCAAGGCGAGTACCGGTGCATTTCAGGGGCTTCTTAGGCGGGTCTACCTGAATACAGCCCTCTTTCCAGATGATCTCACCCATGGCTTATTCCTCCTGTGCGCTGTAACCGGCGATCATCTCAGCCACACCGTTTACCAGAGCTTCGCATTGCTCCTTGGTGATGTTGGTGAAACCATCGGTCTTAACGGCGATCTCCTGAACGAAGGACTCCTGTTCAGCGTCCAGTTCCATGAGCTGTTTCAGGGCATTTTTCAGACCCTTGATCTGCAACTCGTCAGCAGGAGCGGAAGTGGAAGTCAGGTTCTCCTTAACCTGAGTGCGCTGTGCGGGAGTGGCGGGTTTCTTTGCGGCCTTGGGAGCGGCAGCAGGGACAGGAGCGGGAGCATCAGAGCCAGCGCCGAGGTTGGGGTCAATGTCATCGGCTTCGATAATGTCCAAAGCCAACTGCCACAGGTAGCGGCGCATATAGGTGATGGAGCTGCCGAGCGCCTGCATCTTGTTCGTGACTTCCTTGCCGGAGTTGGACACGATAGGCTCGATCTGAGAGAAAGGCGCATAGAAGGTGATGGGAGCGAACTGCTCAGGGTGGTCAATGTCGATAATGTCCATGTAGGCAATCTCAGGCTCGAAGCGAGGAACGCCCAGCAGACCGACTTCGGAGAAGATACGCTCTGCGACAGGAACAATGTCCACCAGCTCGAAGTAGGTGAACTCCAAGTGAATGTTCTTGCCGGTCTTCTTGACACCGGAAGACAGGAACTTGGCACGAGCCATCTGCAACTTCTGATAGACATTCAGGGTGGTGAAGTCCACCGTGGTTTCAGCGGTGGTCACTTCGGGATTTTCGGATTTCTTAGCCATTTGAGTTTCCTCCTTGATAATCATTTTCCAACGAAATCTTCTGTCAGCCGGAACTTTCCCTTCGTCTTCCATCTGGAACCGAAGCTCGTAGTCATGTACGGTATGTCCGTCCGGCTTGAATGTAGTGGGACTATCCAAGTCCCATTTCAGGAGCAATGCCCACAGATCGGGGTACTCTTTGCGGAGAAGACGGAGCTGATCTACACCTTGATTGTGGCAGAACCAACACCCGCCCCTTGCGCTGCTCGTGTAGATTGGAGAGAGAAGGTCATTTTCCTCGCAGATTTGGCGGCAATACGCTTCGTCCCAACCGATCTCCACAAGCGGTAGCTTGAACCCCGGCTTCTGGTGTCTGGCTATACGCTCAGGTTCATCAGCCGCAATACCGAGGTACTGCACAATATTTTTCTTCGCTCCTTGTGCAAGGGAGCTTTTGGAAAACCCTTCGTTTGAGATCGCTGTTGCACCAATTTCCTCGAATGATCGGGAAGCCGAGAATATGGACTGCATTGCTCGGACTTTGAGTTTGGTGTTGCACCATGCTCCCCGCTGATATGGGAAACCGGTGATCCCCCCCCCATCACGAGCGATTGCATCAAGGCTATTGGTTTTTAGGCGATCATTGCACCAAGCGCCTTTTGTATACGGAAACCCTGCCGGACTTCCTTGCTCGTAACCAACTTCGCTCTTTCTCTTAGGAATGTGGTAGAACAGCTTTTCATAGGTCAACTTCTCACCATTCCGCATAGCACAGAGATGTTCCACCTCAATACCGAACAGTTCTTTGATGATCTTGTCAGCTTTGGCTTTGAACTCGACCATCGGCGGGAGATCAGCGGGAATATCATCAGTAGCCCACACCTCTGCGTGAACGATACGGTGCAAAGGCCAACCGAGCAGCTTAATAGCGAATAGGCAAGCCAGACTATCCTTACCATAGCTAAGAGAAAGAACATACTCGGTCATCGGTCATTCCTCCCATAGTGCAAGCAGCTTGCGCTTGATGCTGTTGACCCTTCTGGTGTTCCGCTTCGGGGGCTTGATGCCGAGGAAATCTCGGACATACCTCTTTGCCAGACGGATATACCAGTCACGATCAATAACATCAATGGTCAGGTGGTTGTCGTTGTCCACCACGCATTTTGCGGGAAGACCGGCGATCTTGACAGGGTTGCCGGTTGTAAGGTGCATCTTGTAGAGTGTGCCGTAGCGGTAGTCCTCGGTGGCATACACTCGGTTGACCTTCTGCACGACTTCGAGCTTACCGTCACCCTCATGAAGAGCGTCACCATATTTACTACCGGCCTTGGCGATCAACTGGAAGTCCAAGAGCCTGTCACACTCCATGATGGTCTTCTCCACAGGAATACCATAGGCCAGATAATCCTTGACGGCCTTGGCAACGACCACCATGTTATTGTTGATGTTGAACGCACCGCCGTTCAGGTTTTCCCACACAGGGAGTCCCATAGCAGCAAAGTCAATATTGCCGTTGGTGACAACACCACGAACAAGGACACCGCCTTTGATCTTCGGCTCTCCCTTAAAGGGAACCTCGACATAGTTGTTCACATCTTTCTGGCAGATCATCTTAATCAGGTCTTCTTCCAGCTCGAAGCCGGTGCGGGTTTCCCACTCCTGAGTGATCTCCTGATACTTGGGAACATCACAGTCATCAAGGCTGACCATGATACCATCGGTGTTGAGCTGAATGATCTTCAAAGTCGGGCAATCCTGAATGAGATGTTCAGCCAGTTCGAGCAACTGCAACTGACCAGAGATGCAGACCGAGCGTCCCATGAGCGGGTCGTAGAGGTCATTGTACTGGTTCAGCATGGCTCCGTAGGTGGTATTCAGTACCAGCTTCAAAGCGTTGGCGGTGGTCTTGTCACCAGCCTTTTTCGCCTTGACACGGCGCTCAATGGTGGCTTCATAAACCTCAGGAGAAGGAATATTCCGGCTACAAAAGCCGTTCAGCGTCATTTGGTGAGGGTAATAGCTGGCAACATCTTTGTTGCGGATAGAGCGGGTTTCCGTAGCTTCTTCACGGTAACAAGGGATAGCACCGTGGATACCGCCGTAGGCGATACGACAGGGGCAACCGCCCACCTCAATATCCAACCCCTCTTTGAACAGCACCTCGGACGGTATGCTCATGTCGTGCATACGGTCAAAGAAGTCGAAGACCTCCTGAGGAATGTACTGCCGCAGCAGGGTCTTGGGGTACTGGTAGTTACGCTCGTCTGTCCACTCTTTCTCAGGCCGCTTCGCATCGAGGTAAGCTGCCGTCAGCTTTGCGTTGGTCATGTACAGCGCCCTTGCGGGAGGAATATCTTTCTCACGACCAAGGGCAAGTTTGTTGAAGAGATAAGCGGCTCTCAGATCATCGAGAATGTCCGTAGCGTCAACATCGTGCTTACAGTAGTCAATCACTTCGTCCAATTCCTGATCTGTGAGCGGACGGTTGGTGTTGAAGTCCACCGTGGTTTCGCAGATATTCATACCGAGGTGAGCTTCAATAGCTTTCAGGGACAAGCCCATCTGACAATCGTCCATGAGGTCATATTGGTCAAAGAAGAAGGTGCATTGGCGCAGCGCCGGTATCTCCCAACCTTCGTGACCCTCTACAACTATGTAGTCGTTGATTTCCTTAATCTGCTCAGGACTCAGACCGCACAGAACAGCTTTCTTGATGAACTGGTCGTAGTGCTTATTGTTGAAGCCACCAAACAGAACAGGGTTATCTTTTAAGAACTGCACCATGGCTTCATAGTCATTGTGAATGACCGTGTACTCCTTGGTGATCTTGTGCTTGAAGACGAATACCCAATCGTAGGGGTAAACCTCACAGTCGAAGATGTAACGATTATTCATAACCGGATACATCACCTCCGAAAAGAGCTTCTAAGTAACGCTCGGCAAGAACCTGTTGCACACCTTCCATAATGTAGAGCATACAAGGAAAGGCCATACCGTTTCCCCACAGCTTGTATTCAGCAGAGTCTTTATGGGGAACCAGAGAACACCAGTCCTTTTCAAATCCTTGGAGAGAAGCACATTCCGTAGGGGTGAGCTTTCTTGCCAAATATAGGACTCTACCATCTTCCGTCTGCATCGGAACGAATAAGGTCTGGTCGTTACCACCGGCCAGCGTAGCGCTTTTATCTTCCTGTATCAAAGCGCCCTTACCCCCCCCAGCACAACCGGCTCTTATTTTCAGGGTGTAGGGAATAAGCGTACAGGGAATATGATGTGGGTCTGATCTCGCAGCAGATAGTGTCATAGTTTTACCTCCTGTGAGGGCGAGATTGTAGAAGTCAATACCGATTGGAGTATCAACATCTCGCTTCCCCCCCCATAATTCCCGCCGCTGGCTTTCAGCGTCACCGCTTGCTCCACCGGCTCGTATTCATCGTAGGAGGTTTGACCATAACAAGGGACAAGGACTAAAGGGACATTACCCCCCCCTGTACCCATTCTTCCTGCGAGGGTTTGGATAATGTTGTCGGAGCTGAGGGACACTCTGCTGTCTTGAGCGTGGTTTTCAACTGCGAAAACGCTATCGTGTCCAAAAGTGCTTGTTTCAGAAGAGGGTCGAGGGGCTTGCCCTTTTCTTCTGACCTTCTTAAAATCCCTCTGCAAGCCTTCTCGCTCAAAAAGTATCCGTCCGGCACATTGTCCTCCAAGATCGAGGACAAGGAAGACACGCTTGCGTCTTTGGGGAACTCCCCAAAATTGAGCATCAAGTCCTCTCCAAGCGATAGAGGAATGATCTCCCAAGATGCAGCCGGAGTTAGGCCATCGTTGCCGACCACCTTTTTCCGCATATCGAGGAACGCTATCGTTTCCTTCGCAGACTTGCCAGAGAGTTTCGAGGACAGTTCGGAAGTCCTCTCCCTGTGACGATGAATAAGCTCCATAAACATTTTCCCAAATTGCGATTTGTGGGAACTTTCCATTTGTGGCGCACCTCATTTCTCGAATAATCCTGACCGCTTCGAGAAACAAACTGGACTGCTCACCGGCAAGCCCTTTTCGGTTTCCCGCAATCGACAGGTTTTGGCAAGGTGAACCGAAAGTGATTATATCAACAGGCTCAATCTTACCGCCGTCCATCTTGGTTATATCGCCAAGGTGAGCCATTTTGGGGAAGCGGGACTGTGTGACAGCCATAGGAAAATGCTCAATTTCGCTTGCCCATGCGGGAGTAATACCCACAGCGGAAGCAGCCAAAGGGCAAGTGCCAGAGCCATCGAATAGGCTTCCTAATTTCACTTTCACACCTCCTATTCAATGAAACGGCAACCGGCCTTGCGGTAGGTTGTACACCGTTTCTTGTAACTCTTGACAAGGTACTTCACCCTCGTGTCCACGAAGTCGTAAACAATCGGGTCTTCCTTGCCCTCAGCAGTTCGGGCGATACGCCCTATACTCTGAGTAATAACGGCATAATCTTTCTGAGGGGTGGTGAGAAACAACCGGTCAAGACAGGGAATATCCAGACCTTCCTTAGCCAGAGCGTAGGTAGCGAACAAGTACTTCTTGCGACCCTGCCGCATATCCTCAATGGCCTGTTCCCGCTGCATTTTGCCTTTCTTGGTGGTCATCTTACCGTCTACCATGACGGCAGCGGCTCTCATGTCCCTCGGCAGATGGTTCATCAGGTACTCCAAATGAGCCAACCGGTCAGACAAGATCAGGCAGGAGTGACCCTCGTTCATGATGATCTCACCGATGATGTGACCATTCCGCTCGAAGTCCTCAGCCAGATAGTTAATCAGTTTGGAATAGATGATCGTGCCGTCCGTATCGAGGAAATCTCGGACAATGCCGACCTCGGTACATTCGATAGGGCGAACATTCACCCTCATGATCTTCTCCGCTACGGCGGCTTCCGGCACTTTGTAGACCACTTCACCCAGCAGGGCGTAGGTAGCGGCAATCATGCCGTCTGCACGATGTACCGTGGCAGATAGACCGTATTTATGACGAGCTGCCAAAGCGTTCAGAACCTTGGAAAACTGAGTCACCGCCGTGGGGCTTCCGGCTACCCTGTGGCACTCGTCCACGATCACACAATCCCATGTGTCCCGATAGAGAGCGAGATTGAGATTGCACATCGTCTGGACGGTAGCGAAAGTGATGCCCTTGCCGATCTGAACTCTACCTTCGGTGATAGTTCCAGTCAGGTCGGGACTCATGTACTGCTCGGCACGAGCTTTGCTCTGAGAGAGAAGGTCTTTGGTATGTGTCAGCCACAGCGTTTTCCTACC
>JAZQHD010000091.1:0-4771 GCA_045540375.1 Ructibacterium sp.
CGCCATTGCCAACCAGGTCAAGGACATCCGCGCCAAGGGCATCAACCCCACGGCATTCTGGGCATACCGCAACAGCTGCCGCTGCGAGAATGACCTCATCGACTTCAACGAGGTCATTTGGGACGAGGACATTGAGGCCATTGCAGAGACCCTCAACAGCAACGGCATCACCGAGTTCACGATCAGCTGCAACTTCTCCGGCTTGATCCGCACCCTGGTTGCCTTTGAGAAGGTCGGATTCAAGATGGTCGGCACCACCCAGGTCAATGCCACCTACACGGACATCCGCACCGGCGAATTCGCAAAGATTGATGCCCTGCGGATGCAGAAGGCTTGAGGAGGTACGAGCATGGGCTTCACTACCATCGAAAAGCTGCAGCTTGCAGTTTCCGCCTCCTACGGCGCAGTCATTCAGTATGGTGACAAGGTTTTCGTCACCGACATCACCTGGAAGGGCGGGTTCACCGCCGAGATTTACGAGTTCATCGAGTTTCCAGAAGACACGGGCCTGGGCGAAATCGAATGCAGACTTACTCCCTGGGCAACCGCAGAGGAAACATTCAAGGACAACGGCCACGCACTGAAATGGTGCTTTGAACAGGTCAAGTAAATTTAAGGAGGAAACATCATGGCAAAAACTGGACTGGAAATCATCAAGGCATTGGACACCACAGCCGGAGAGATCGCAGAGATCATCAGCAAGGGTCATCCGCCCTTTGAGGAAGGCGGCTCGGTTGCTTGCGACCTGGTCACCTGCGAACAATGCTGGCTGGCATGGCTGACCACAGGCAAACCCCCGATCCCCACCAAGAAGTAAAACTACATCACAGCCCTGGGATGGAGCCGAGAGGCTCTGTTCCTCGTATATGGAGAGTCGCACCGATGACGGTGGCGGCTATTTTTTATGCCCTTTTTTAGGAGGTGACCGCATATCAGAAAATTGAAAAAGTATAAGCCGACCAAATTCATGGCCAAGGGCTCCTACTACGATAAGGACGCTGCTGACTATGCGGTCGGATTTATTGAGTGCCTTTGCCATACAAAAGGCACCTGGGCGAGAAAACCCTTTGAACTAATCGACTGGCAGGAGCAGATCATCCGAGACATTTTCGGCACACTGAAGCCCAACGGCTACCGCCAGTTTAATACCGCATACATCGAAATCCCCAAGAAACAAGGCAAGTCCGAACTGGCTGCCGCCGTTGCACTTCTGCTGACTTGCGGTGATGGTGAGGAACGCGCCGAGGTCTATGGCTGCGCCGCTGACCGACAGCAGGCATCCATCGTTTTCAATGTTGCCGCCGATATGGTACGTATGTGTCCGGCACTGTCTAAACGAGTAAAAATCCTGGACTCCCAGAAAAGGCTCATCTATCAGCCTACGGGAAGTATCTACCAGGTGCTTTCCGCTGATGTCGGCAACAAGCACGGTTTCAACACCCACGGGGTTGTTTTCGATGAATTGCATACCCAGCCGAATCGAAAGCTGTTTGATGTTATGACCAAGGGCTCCGGCGATGCCCGTATGCAGCCGTTGTACTTCCTTATCACCACGGCGGGCAATGACACCAAGTCCATCTGCTATGAGATCCACCAAAAGGCAAAGGACATCATCGAGGGTCGCAAAATCGATCACACCTTCTATCCCGTTATTTACGGTGCTGATGAGGCTGACGATTGGACGGACCCAAAGACATGGAAGAAAGCAAATCCCTCCCTGGGCATTACGGTGGGCATCGACAAGGTGCGTGATGCCTGTGAGTCTGCCAAGCAGAACCCCGGCGAGGAGAACGCCTTCCGGCAACTCCGTCTGAACCAGTGGGTCAAACAGGCTGTCCGTTGGATGCCTATGCACCTGTGGGATAAATGCGAGTTTGCGGTAAATGAGGATGACCTGGAAGGCCGTATCTGCTACGGCGGTCTGGACTTGTCCTCCACCACGGATATCACAGCGTTGGTGCTTGTTTTCCCACCCACCGATGAGGATGACAAATATATCATTCTGCCGTACTTCTGGATTCCAGAGGATAACATTGACTTACGTGTTCGGCGCGACCATGTGCCATACGATGTGTGGGAACGGCAGGGTTTCCTGCAAACCACCGAGGGCAATGTCGTTCACTATGGTTACATTGAAAAATTCATTGAGCGCCTGGGTGAACGCTACAACATCCGTGAAATCGCATTTGACCGTTGGGGTGCTGTGCAGATGGTGCAGAACCTTGAGGGTATGGGCTTCACGGTAGTTCCTTTCGGACAGGGCTTTAAGGATATGTCCCCACCGACCAAGGAACTGATGAAACTGGTGCTTGAGGAGAAGATTGCCCACGGTGGGCATCCTGTTCTCCGTTGGATGATGGACAACATCTTCATCCGCACCGATCCCGCCGGAAATATCAAGCCGGATAAAGAAAAATCCACAGAAAAGATTGACGGCGCGGTTGCCACCATAATGGCTCTCGACCGTGCGATCCGCTGTGGCAATGATACCAGTGCTTCGGTCTATGACAGCCGAGGCATTTTGTTTATATAACGGAGGTGTGAAATGGAAAAAGACAAACTGTATATTGTTTCGCTCTCCGGCGGCAAAGACTCCACAGCCATGCTCTTACGAATGTTGGAGGAAGGTTGGCAAGTCGATCTCATTTTGTTCTGTGATACCGGCTTGGAATTTGACGGTATGTACCGCCACATTGAGAAGTTGGAACAATATATTGGCAGGCCGATCACCAGACTGAAATCCGAGTATTCCTTTGAGTACCTGTTCCTGGAACATATGCCCAAGCGAAAAAATCCAGAACTGCTCGGTCGGAAAGGGTTCAGCTGGGCAGGTCCTAAAAACCGTTGGTGTACGGCAATGCTGAAGCAACGGGTCATCAACCGTTATCTGCGGGATCTGTCCAAGGAATATGAATTGGTGCAGTATATCGGCATTGCAGCCGATGAACCCCAGCGTGTCCATGAATTCAACTATCCGCTGATCGACTGGGGTATGACTGAAGCGGACTGCCTTGCGTATTGCAAGGAGCGGGGCTTCGATTGGGATGGCTTATATGACATCTTCAATCGGGTGTCCTGTTGGTGCTGTCCGCTGCAATCCTATGAGGAACTCCGCAAATTACGCAGGCATTTCCCAGAACTGTGGGAGAAACTGCGTGATTGGGACTCCCAAACTTGGCGCACATTTTTGAAAAATTACTCTGTAGAACAACTGGAAACACGCTTTGCTTTTGAGGATGAACGGCTTGCTGCTGGACTTCCCATAAAAGGCAGAGCGTTTTTTGATGCGCTCCGTGAGCGTTTGAAGGAAGGTGAATCATAATGGGCATCTTTAGTGGACTGTTCAAATCCAGAGACAAGCCTGAAAATCGAACCGCAGGAAGCTCCTACACCTTTTTCATGGGCGGCTCTACCTCCGGCAAGGCTGTAACCGAACGCTCAGCCATGCAGATGACTGCGGTGTACTCCTGTGTCCGTATCCTGGCAGAAGCGGTGGCGGGTCTGCCACTTCATGTCTACAAGTACAACGAAAGCGGTGGCAAAGAAAAAGCCAACGACCATCCACTGTACCGACTGCTCCATGATGAGCCGAACCCAGAAATGAGTTCTTTTGTATTCCGAGAGACCCTCATGACTCATCTGCTCCTCTGGGGTAATGCCTACGCACAGGTCATCCGCAACGGCAAGGGTGAGGTCATTGCTCTCTATCCGCTGATGCCCAACCGCATGACCGTGGACAGAGATGCCAAGGGGAAACTGTACTACCGATATATCACCACTTCGGATGACGCGCCCACAATGGAGGGCTCCACAGTCACGTTAAGTCCGGCAGATGTCCTGCACATTCCCGGTCTCGGCTTTGACGGTCTGGTAGGATACAGCCCCATTGCTATGGCGAAGAATGCCATCGGTATGGCTATGGCCTGCGAGGAGTTCGGTGCCAAGTTCTTTGCCAACGGCGCTGCACCCTCCGGTGTTTTGGAACACCCCGGCACCATCAAGGACCCTGCAAGGGTACGTGACGCATGGCAGAGCCAGTTCGGTGGATCTTCCAATTCCGGCAAGGTTGCTGTTTTGGAAGAAGGCATGAAATACACGCCTATTTCCATTTCCCCAGAACAGGCACAGTTCCTGGAAACCCGCAAATTCCAAATCAATGAAATCGCTCGAATTTTCCGTGTCCCGCCTCACATGGTGGGTGACCTGGAAAAGTCGAGCTTTTCTAATATTGAGCAACAGTCCCTTGAATTCGTGAAATACACACTTGACCCCTGGCTGATCCGTTGGGAGCAGTCCATTTTCCGTGCATTGTTCAGTGCGGAAGAAAAGGTGCGGTATTTCGTGAAATTCAATGTGGAAGGTCTGCTCCGTGGCGACTATGCCACCCGTATGACCGGCTACGCAACAGCCCGTCAGAACGGCTGGATGTCCGCAAATGACATCCGTGAATTGGAGAACCTGGATCGCATCCCCGAAGAGGACGGTGGCGATCTGTATCTCATCAACGGCAATATGCTCCCGCTGTCCAATGCGGGTGCTTTTGCAAATATAACCCCAACTACTGATGGAAAGGAGAAAAACCCCGATGAAGAAGTTCTGGAACTGGAAGAACCAGGCGGAAACGGAGACAACTCCGGCACAGCGGACGCTGCATCTGAACGGCACCATCGCAGAGGAAAGTTGGTTTGACGATGACGTCACACCCCAGCTTTTCAAAGAGGAACTGATGTCCGGTTCCGGTGATATTACCGTTTGGATCAACAGCCCTGGC
>JAZQHD010000092.1:0-7444 GCA_045540375.1 Ructibacterium sp.
CGTCAAGATCGCCATGCGCTGTTCGGTGGACAATGTCTTGGATGATACGATTGCTTTGAGTTGGCTATCCGACAGGTTGGTTGTCAGACGGATAAGGTCTTGTATCTTGGATTCACCGATATTCCCTGCCTTCAGAATATCAAGTGCTGAATTAAATTCGCTCATTCTGGCGGTTGCGCTCATAATGCCGGACGCAAGCATAGTAAAGACCATAATTGCTCCTGCTCCAGCAATACCAACCAGAGAGGATTTCAGCAGATTGGTTTTATCCAGGAATGTAACCAGAGAAGTAGTAGCATCAACAATTCCACCAAATAATTCCGTTGAAAAAGTGTTTACTGCCAGAGACTCAAATGCGGCCTGTAGGCTCTTGCTCTTAGCTTCGATGGAATCAAGATATGCGGTGAACTTCTTTTCTGCTGATCCGGTGCTGTTCATAGCGGTTTCCATATAGGCGGTAGCAGAAGCATAGTTCTCCATCAGAACCTTAAAGTTCTCAGACTGACGAGTACCAGCGAACGCCTTGGAGATTGCGGCTTGTTGTACGGTGGAGTAGCTATCCCACGCAGCAGCGACTTCATCCAGCACATCACCAAAGTTGCGGAACTCATTGTTGGAGTCACGCAACTTAATGCCCAGATTATTAAGCACGATCTCAACATCTGATAGCAGCTCAGTAGTTCCGTCCTCGTCAATCAATTTCAGATTGCCAGACTTGATATCGCTCATGCGAGTAAAAATGGTTTTGAAACTCTCACCGATTGTAGTCATGGACTTCTGTGTAACTTCGCCAGTAGCAGCCAGATAACCAATCAGTTTGTCCATTGAGATACCTGCAAGATTGGCGGTCTGGGCAGTCCTGGACATAGCCTCAGCTAATCCACCAGCATCCGTGGCAGAAACCAGGTCAACGGATGATAGTTTGTCAACAATGCCCATTGTGTCTTCCACAGCGACCTTGTAGCCCTTCATTGCCGAAGTCAGGTATTTTGTGGAGTCAGCGGAGTCCAGGCTTGCAATTTTGGAAAGCACCATGGAATTTTTAATTAAAGTGCTTGTCTCTTTAATGGAATGTCCCTGTCTCAGCCATGCGTTAGCACCATCTGATACTTCCGTTGTGGTTGCACCAATTGACTTGCCAAGCTGATTATAGCCCTTGACAAGATTGTATACATCATCGTAAGTGCCACCAGTTGCCATGCGCAGATCCATAATGGCATCATCGAAGTCTTTGATTGCATCAGTAGCCTTATCGACCGACGCTCTGATTAAGCCAAAAGTCTCCGAGGTAATGGCGGCAGCACTACCGAAATTAAAGGACTTTTTCAGCGTATCACCAAATGACTTTGCTGACTTTTGTGTAGCATTAATCTGTTTATTTACAGTTTGAACATCTTTTGTAGTTTTGCCGGTATCAACATCGAGTTTGATCTTTTTGCCGTTAAGCTCGTTGATTTGCTGTTCCACTTTCGAGGTGTCCAGCTCGGCAGATATTCTAGCCTTAAAATCGTTCATAATTATCACATCCTTTAGTTAAAATAAAAAAGCCAGTCTGGAAAGACTGACTTTGAATAATCGCTTATGTAAAGTGGCGGGATATTGCATCGTCAAGATGATCTTGCATCTGTTCCTCTGCTCGATCCCAGAATCCACTATTGCCGACTACCGCTCTCATAGGAGGGTTTGTCATGTCACCGCCCTTATTAGCGTGTTCCAAAACAAGCCCCATAGAGGGGTAGCGACCCGTGGTATATTGGTGTGTCTGATCCAGATATGCCTCAAATGAGACGGAACCACCATGAACAGATTTGGATGTTGAGACTGCGGTTGTTCTGGGGGTATCTCCCAAAGCTCCTGTCCGTTGATACTGTACAGGAGATCCACCAGAATAAAAGCCCTTAACCTCTCTATCCATATCCTCCATAATGGATTCGCTTGCTTCACGCATAGCTCTATCGAGACTTTTGAGCAGCATTTGATTAAGCTGGTTCATGTTTTTGGCAGTTGGCATATCATCACCCCTTGCTTAATGACCTCTTCCAATGTTCCCACTTTCGTCCGCATTTCTTGGCGTTTTCTCTGGAACCACAGACAAATTCCAAAGGAATCTGATATGGACGATACTCTTTCTTCCGGGAGTATTGTTTGATGATAGCTATATCATCGTGAATCTTCAGGATTGATACCTTGGCTGGACTAGAGTATGTGGGTACAAAATAGTTCGGTTCACCGTATGAAACACTGTTTTTATCAATCATTTTTTTCCTCCTGATATTTCATTTGAGCATGGGGCATGAGATCGCATATATTATAGATTTTCTGGTTGTATTTTTCGACGGCTCTGGCTCCAACGCCAATAAATTCAAGAACCAGAGTCTTGGATTGTCGTGCAACTATTGGTTCGTAACATTCATTGAGGACATCTGTGACTATGTAATAAACTGCTTTATCGCATCTGCATCGACGCAGAATGCTTCCCACACGGATACGCTTTATATCAGCGGCATGGGGATAAACTTTTGAATCTACATCTTGTTTCAGAATAGTTACCTCCGCTCTTATGAGTAGTAGTTGGATGGATTGAGGTGTTTATCATTCACTCTTCTATTTCCCTCCATAAAAGGAAATCCCATTTCACTCCGAGACACCGAAAGTATCGGGGTAAAAATGGGATTTATGTTTTAATCTTTAGTTTGATACCGTGACTTCTTATGTTGCCGATATCGCTTGGATCGCAGTCTTGCAGATTCCTTGTTTGCATCAGCCTGACAATCAGAACAGCGGAATTGGCGATGGTTATGACCTTTCAGTTTGAAATCAATGCCACAATCAACGCAAGTCTTCCAGACGGTTGTTGGTTGATAACCAGCACAGGCATCACAGTATTTGCGGTTACGCTGTTTATTGTTCTCAAATGTTTTTCCGCAGCGCAGACAAGGAACAAATTGTTCATTGCGCCATGCGTTATAACAAGTATTCAGGACAGAAACCAACAGAGAAGTGTACCGTTCGATTCTGTCCTCTGATAACGGGGTATAGTCATCTTCATGTTTTAGACGCCAATCCCGGAAGCGTTCAATGTGTTTCCTCATGATGTATTTGCGCTCTGATTGATCCAACAGAATCCATTCATTCCGTGAAAAGCTGTATGCAATCATGGCGGTGTCCAGGTAAAGTTCATCATCAATCTCAATCAACTGTTTTAAGATTGTTGCAGGGGACTTTTTTATTCTCTCCGACAACTGATCGATATAGCATTTTCTGTTGTACATTTTGCGGTGAGGCTCGAAATGGCACAATGAGTACAGTTCACATTTCGTGCATGATTTGTTTTTATCTTTTGACATGAGCTCTCCAAGTGGTTGAAAATGGATTTGGTTGTGAAAAACGGATAGTTTTCCTCTATGCGTACAGTCTATTTACCTGTCAAATAATTCCCGAAGAGAAACAAAATTCTAAATATAGAACATTTTGCGAAACAAAGTTACGATAAAACATATAAACTCGGAGTTTTTGCAACTTTTATGAAATTCCCGAAGACTTCCCGAAGAAAGCCAGTGATAACCATGACAACGAAAGAGACGAGGCAGCAGTTTTTTATTTGACGGAACGGCAAAGAAAATACTGTCTGGCTTGAACAAACGAAATGACAGGCATTGGTGAAGCCAATGACAGTCATGTAGTGCGTTAGTTTAATAGCAAGTAGATATTTCCCTATTGGCTTAACAGCGTCGATTGATTGGGAATCAATCTCCTTGTTTGCGTCTAGTCACAATGACTGTCAGAAGGATCTTCCAGTCATTGTACTATCCGCATCTCTTTCTTCTTTGGTAGTTGAGTGTGTTACTATGGTTGTAGGTGGGGGTAGAAAACCTATATAGTATATATAAGGAATTTACCCCCACCCCTCTATGTATTTACGGTACGACAAATTCATCTGGTGTGGTATCACGCATCTTAGATAGAAGTCGGGCTACCCCCACCGATTTCTTGGCGTTTTTCCACTGCTCTCTGGTCAGTTGACACGCCTCTCTTAATTGTGAAGTCGTAAATCTGCTTCCACTTGGCTGAAGATTGATCCAGTCAATCACGAGTTGGGCATAGGTCTTCTTGCTGGCTTTTCTATTCTGTGCTTTGGCAATATCAAGTTCAGCAGGACGATTAATGATCTTGATGGTTGCACCGAGTCGCTTTCCGTATCGTTCTGTAATCAGGTCAATTAGACCTTGATATGCGGAGACATTGATAAACAAGGTATACACAACATTATCTGCGCAATCAATATTTCTGAGCTTGCTTCTGAAAAGATTCTGCTCAAAGTCAGCGAGGAGAGAAAGATTCATAACCTTGTCAATCGCTGATTGTCCAATTACTCTTGTGACCCTGCTGGCTCCATAATCTTCCTCTAATAGTTTGGTCAAATAGGCAATCTGTCTATACTCCGTATCTGAGTACCGATTCAGGCCGACTTGTGCGATATGGGTCATATTACGATATCTGTTAGATCCCTTGATTGCACCAAAATGTCCAGTCAGACCATCAGCCGGAAGGATACTCTCAAATTGGTTCACAATCTTTTGGTATGTAAAGATTGCCGACACTCTTTCGGCATCAGTCTCCATGTAGCGTTTAAGTGCAGAAATTGTATTTCTTGAAGCTGATTCGTCCTTGCAAAGCCTGGTTTTGCTTGTGGCGGGTGCATCCACGATGTTGATTGTTAAGTTTTTCAGAGGAACAAGGAAATCTGTACAGTCAACCATTTTTGCATAGTGTACCTGATATTCTGGATCGATATCGGCAGTACCGTCCAGAACATACACATCGGCTCCAAGATTAAGCAGTTTCTCAGAGTTGTCCCAGGTAACGACAAAGTATTTTTCATATTCTCCACTTGCCATTTTATGACAGATGATGGTTGCGCCTTCATAAACCAACTGTCGGATAGCCTGGATATCAACATAGACTCCATTATTGGATTGATTCAATTTCTGCTTATGTCGTTCGATGAAAGCAAAGAATCTCGAATCATCCTCGGTCAAAGTGGAACTGGGGGTATAATGCCATTTTTCAAGCTGGTTTTCTGTCATACTCTCGTAGGCTACCATAATTTCCTTCATCCGTTCGATCAGGATTTTCCACTGAGTTGTAATCCATGCTTTTTCGTCTGGGTCAATGGTATCATCGATAGACTCATGTAGGGCAGTGTCGATATCGTTGAAAGTCTTAATTCTGACTTTATGCCGCTCAATCAAATATGGCTTTTCGTCGAAGATGATCTTGTCTCTTCTGTTGCCACCTTCGTACTTCGTGAAAGCGATGATCTCCTCACGGCTGAGTGTGAAGTATCGCTGCGTGGTCATAATCAAGATAGGCTTGCGCCATTGAGTCTTTAGCTCATCCCGGACAGTATCGCTTGTCAGCAATGCGATTCTGTCACGATTGATCTCCAGGTAGTCGGCGTTTACATACTCGTGGAGGCGGTCAATTGCATCAGTAATAACGATTAGTCCGCTGCGTCCATTTTGTAAGGTATCGGAAATTGTATAACGGATATAGGTGGACTTGCCGATTCCGCAACGGAGCGGAAAGACGGTAATATGGTGGTTGCTGCCATGCTGGAGTTGTTCGTCCAGGAAGGTCTTTAGAGTGGTAAAGGAGTTTGTTTTATTCATTGTTTTCATCCTTTGCTAAAGTAGTATTATTAGCGTCTGCTAGTTTGCCATTGGTTGATAGCCGTATGCAGGTCTTCTGTATTGCGGAACAGAAACTTGTTGTAGCCGCTCTCTGAGTCACGCACTACACGGATTAACAGGAATCCATGCTGCATCAGAAAACCAGCCAGTTTTTGGCTATAAATTGTGAATAGGCTAGTCTTATTATCCATAGGTGTCCTCCTAGGTGTTCGTTCTTGGCTCCCAGATTTTCACAAGTCCATTTTCACATCTGATAGCCCATTCTTCCATACAGGCCAGAATGTGTTCTGGCATCAATCCCTTGGCCCGCTCCTCGGCTACGATTGTACGAATATGTTTAGCGCGATCTTGTCTTGCAACTTTAAGTGCCTCTTCGTAATCCTCGTAATAGTCGTATCGGAAATTACTATCTTGGTGGATTCCGACTCTGTATGTTGTTGAACCTTTAGTGGTGTGCTTGCGAATACCAAAGCCTAAATCTCCGCTGGGCTGTCTGAAAAGGTAATTGATCCTTGCGGGAACCAATGCCATCGTATCCAGACTGTAGCAGTTGGTTTCGCCAAAACTCAAGATGTCCTTGTCGATCTGCAAAGGCTCGTCATATTCGTAATAGTTACTTAGCATCCATTCTTTGAATGCTTCGGGGTTATTGACGATTTCTGGGTCAACAGTTGTATCTCTGTATTGTGGGCATTTTTTCTTAACATTCGGATTGCACGATCTGGAAATAATGTTAGAGTGTTTATGTTCAATATACGCCCTGAAGGGGGTAGATCCATACTTGATACGATTGATGAATGTTGCGCCCTTGTATGTCTCTGGATATTGTGGCTCTCGATGTTCAATTTTTGCCATGATTGACTCAACGATCAATTCACGGTTAGTTAGTGGATGGAGATTTCCGATAAACCATCGGTCTTTTGAAAATGGGTTGTATCTCGGATTTGACAGGTAGATATAGCTCTCGTTGGGGTAAAATGTTGTGCGCATCAGGCGCGAAACCGACACAATCCGAAAATGATCCTCACCATCATACTTAATGCGATATGCTTCACATGCCAGTTTGGTAGAGAAGAACAGTTTGACTTTTCTATATCTGCCTTTGGCGTTCTGTCTGCGTAGAGTGCCGTAGTCGCTGATATAGTAATTGGATGCTCCGGGAACTTGATAATAGTGTTCGTCCCTTGCTCCATCGCTGATGCAGGGCAGAATTTTCTCATGCAATTGTTTGTTGTCAATAATCATTGTTTGCTCCTTTGAAATATCAAAATTCGTATCTTGACAGATATTCGTCGATCCGATTGAGTGTTTCCGCTGATAATCTCAGGTTGCCGGATAGCCAGTCGTAATAAGATGTTCTACTGAGATTCATTTTTCGGCAGAACACGGAAACAGGGATTCCAAATTCCGTCAAAAAGGCTTTTGCTCGTTCTTGTAAATTCATTGTAATTCCTCCAATTGTGTGGGTGTTAAGGGTGTACTTGTGTCAGCTAAAAATTATTACTACCACAAAACGAACATTGCAGAATTGGGCATTGGCTCCGAGAGTTTCGGGACGAAATGACAGCGTTCTCTCCGAAGTGGTCTGACGAAAAATTCCAGGAATGAGGAATATTTAGCATCAGAAAAACAAAAAAGGCCATGCGAATTGCAACACCAATAAGCCCACCGATAAGGTGCGCTTGAATGATGTGCAACTCACATAGCCTAAATGCCGTTAGTATAGGAAATTGTGCCGCAGATTGCGGAAA
>JAZQHD010000093.1:0-76704 GCA_045540375.1 Ructibacterium sp.
ACCCACGGCAGTCTTTGCGCCTAAAAGCAGGGCCCCAATGGACAGTATGCCGCTGCCGCAGCCAAGATCAATGACCTCTTCGCCGCCCCAAACAGCCTTTTCCAGTGCCATCATGCACATCTGGGTGGAGGCATGGTTGCCGGTGCCGAAGATCATACCGGGATCCAGACGGACAGCCAGACGGCCTTCGTCATTCTCCGGGGCCATCCACATAGGCACAACCAGCAGCTTTTCACCGATGGGAAGAGGCTTATAATACTGCTTCCAGTTATTCTCCCAGTCCTCATTCTGCAGATTGGCAAGCTCGACCTCCAAAGAGCCCAGATCTAAGCCTTCCTTTCGGGTCTTCAGAGCACGGAGCTGATCCCGCAGAGCAGATACTTCCTCCATGGCATTGGGGCTGTCTTCCATGTACAAACGGATCTGAGACAGACCTTCCATCTTCTTTGCCAGATCTTCGTCCACATAGTCCCAATACTGCTTATTGTTTTCCAGAAAATCTTCAAAATCAGCCTGATCGTCCATGATGAAGCTGTCATAGCCCAGAACGGTCAGGTGCTCTGCTACGGTATCGATACCGGCAGAAGTTGTCTTTATCGTCAATTCAAGCCACTGCATAGGGTTCTCCAAATCAAAAAAGTATTACAAATAGTTTACATGAAACTGCAGGAAAGTACAAGTATATTCTTTGACAATTCCTTTTACTTTTGGAGAAAATGATTGTATAATAAGGGAACGAAAGGAATGTTGATATGCTGACTGAACGAATCCAACTGATGCCCGGTGTTTTTCTGAATATGTTTCAGACCGACCGCTTCAAAACCGGCTGCTTCAGTTTTAACCTTTTGCAGCCTTTAACATTGGAAGACGCTGCGCCCAATGCGCTACTTCCCAGTGTGCTTCTACGTGGCTGCCGGGCTTATCCCGATATGCAGTCCATTTCCCACCGACTGGATCATCTCTACGGTGCCACCGTAGGAACCCTTGTCCGTAAGAAGGGCGAGGTGCAGACGGTCGGTCTGTACACGGATTTTCTGGAAGACCGCTATGCCGAAAATGAACCGCTGTTTTCTCAGATGATGGAGTTTCTGGGTCAGCTGCTCTTTTCCCCCTGCGGCGCACCGGAGGGGTTTGTAGAGGAATATGTGGAAAGCGAAGCACTGAACCTTGCCAACACCCTCGATAGCCGCATCAACGACAAGCGCGTATGGGCAGTGAACCGACTGCTGCATCACATGTGCAAAGAGGAAGCCTATTCCGTTCCTCGGCTGGGAGAAAAGGAAACGCTGTCCGGCATCAACGGCAAAAGCCTGTGCGAGCGGTGGCAGAAGATGCTGTCCACCTCCCCCATCGAGTTGTTCTATCTGGGACAGCAGTCCAAAGAAACAGTATTGCAGGCCATGGACAAGCTGCTGAAGCAGCTGCCTGCCCGTCAGGTGCAGCCCATGCCCGGAACCGCTGTGATCCGCCCCCAACGGGATGTGCAGTATGTGCAGGAAGCCATGGATGTGACCCAGGGCAAACTGACCATCGGTCTGCGGACAGATATCACCGTGGAAGATCCTCGTTATCCTGCCCTGACTATGCTGAACGCGGTCTACGGCAGCGGCATGACCAGCAAGCTGTTTGTGGAGATCCGGGAAGCGCAGTCCCTGTGCTACTATGCCAGTTCCTCCATGGATAAGTTCAAAGGCGTCATGATGGTAGACTGCGGCATCGAATTCCGGAATTATGAGATCGCGTTGGAGGGCATCCTCCATCAGTTGGAGCTGTGCAAGCAGGGACAGATCACTGAAGCGGAACTGGAGTCTGCACGTTCTTATCTCATTTCCTCTTTGAAAGCCGGAAATGACAGCCCCGGAAGGCTGGATGATTATGCCATCGGACAGGCCATTGCCGGTTTTTCCGACACCATGGATGACTTTGCTGCCAGATTGCAGACTGTTACCAGGGAACAGGTCGTAGAGGCCGCCAACAGCCTTTCTCTTGACACAGTTTATTTTCTTAACGGAGTGGAAGCATGATCTTGAAACCATATCCCCATCTGGGTGAACGGGTCTACGAATCCCGTCTGAACAACGGACTGCTGGTTCGTGTCATACCCAAGGATGGATTTACCAAAACCCACGCATTCCTTGCCGTCAACTACGGTTCCATGGACACCCGTTTCACGCTGGACGGCAAGAACTATCTCACACCGGAAGGTGTCGCCCACTATCTGGAACACAAGATGTTTGACATGCCCAACGGTAATGCCATGTATATGTTCTCCGAGTTTGGCGGCAGCCCCAATGCCTTCACCAGTTACGATATGACGGCATATTATGTGGAATGCACCGACCATGTGAAGGAAAACCTGAAAATTCTGCTGGAATATGTCTCCACACCCTATTTCACCAAAGAAAGTGTGGAAAAGGAACGGGGCATCATCGCCCAGGAGATCCGGATGTATGAGGACAGCCCCGACAGCTGTATTTTTGAGGAGCTGTTTGCTGCCATGTTCCAAAATCACCCCATCCGCAATCCCATCGCCGGCACGGTGGAGAGTATTCAGGAGATCACCGACGGGACCCTGCATCAGTGCTATCGGGCATTTTATACCCCTGAGAATATGATGTTCTGCGTAACCGGTGATGTGGATCCCCAAATGATCTTTGATCTGGCAGAAGAAATCATTCCCAAGGGCCACGCAGTGCCTGTCCGGGATTATGGAGAACAGGAGCTGATGTCCCCTGTCCGTAAACGGACGGAAAAGCAAATGGAAGTCTCCATGCCTATGTTCGCTTTGGGGTTCAAGACAGAACCGGCACCTTCCGGAGATGACACCATGCGTCAGGAGATCATCGGCGATCTGGCAGCGGAGATTCTCATGGGTGAATCTTCTTCCCTGTATACAACGCTGTACGAAGATAATCTGATTGATTCCGGTTTCTCTGTGGGCTATGAGGGTCTCAAGGGTGCAGCCATGATCTCTGCCAGCGGCGACAGCCGTGATCCGGAAGCTGTTCTGGAAGCCATTTTGAAAGAAGCAGAGACTCTTTCCAAAAACGGATTGGACGAAGATTTGTTCCTGCGGCTGAAACGCTCTGCCCTTGGCCGGAGGATGCGGAATTTGGACAGTTTTTCCAGCATTTGCTATCGCATGTGTGCTTATCATTTTGAAGGAACGGATTGCTTGGCTTTCCCGGAGCGGTTCCGGGAGATTGGCATGGAGCAGGTGGCGGAATTCCTGAACAGAACCGTCATAGAAGACCGATGTGCCATGTCCGTCATCCGTCCCATTGGTTAAGGAGGCTGCAATATGAGTCCCATCACTTTCCCCAATCTGGGTATTGAACTAAATCCAAGCCGGGTGGCCTTTTCCCTGTTCGGCAAGGACATCTACTGGTACGGCATTATTATTGCTCTTGGCTTTGCACTTGCTGTCATTTATGCCATGCGCCGTGTGGATGAATTCGGTCTGGTGCAGGATAATATTCTGGATTTCATTTTTGTGGCAGTTCCTTCTGCCGTCATTTGTGCCAGACTGTATTACTGCATCTTTGAATGGGAGAGTTATAAAGACAATCCCATTTCCATTCTTTATATCTGGGAGGGAGGCATCGCCATCTACGGTGCCGTCATCGGCTCGATTATTGCGGCAATTTTGTTCTGCAAGATCAAAAAAGTACCCCTTCTGCCCCTTATGGACATCGGTGCGCTGGGTTTGCTCATCGGTCAGATGATCGGTCGGTGGGGTAACTTTATCAACCGGGAGGCTCACGGTGCTGTGACGGATTCCTTCCTGAAGATGGGTCTTGTCACCGGCGGAGAGGTGGTTTATTATCATCCTACCTTCCTGTATGAGTCTCTTTGGAACTTGGTTGGTTTTGTTTTGCTGCACTTTGTCAGCAAGAAACGGAAGTTTGACGGTCAGGTGTTCCTCGGTTATGTGATCTGGTACGGTCTTGGCAGGGCCTGGATCGAAGGGCTGCGGACAGACAGTCTGTATCTGTTTGGCACCGGCATCCGGGTCAGCCAACTGCTGGCAGCGGTGTCTGCTGTGGCGGCCATCGCCGTGATGGTCTATATCCTCAAGGTGAAAAAACCTCAGGCAGAGCAGCTGTGGGCAAACAAACTCCGCAAGGTGCAGGAAGAGACCGAGGAAGAAGCACAGGAGATTTGAGATTTTTCGTTGTTTTTCTCCATAAATATGCTATAATAAGAAAAAATGACCTGTGAGAGGAGACTTTATCATGGCATTTTCCGAAACTTTTGATACCATCCGCGAGAAGGCCGCCGAAGCTGCTCAGGCCGCTGCAAAAAAGACCAAGCAGCTGGCAGAGATCGCCAAGGCCAATGTGTCCATCTACTCCGAGGAGGACAAGATCAAAAAGGCTCAGCAGGAACTGGGCAAGCTGTACTACCGGGATTATGTGGTCGGTGAAGAGCTGGACGAAGCCGAATACCTGCCCTGGTGTCAGCAGATCGACGAGGCCAAGCAGACCATTGCAGATCTGCAGGATTACATTGCAGAGCTGAAGGCTCAGCGTGTGGATATGGATACTCCCGACGCCGACATCGTAGAAGTCACCGAAGAAGACTTCGTGGAAACTGTGGAAGCCGAGATCGTGGAAAAGCCCGAATAATAAGCATAAAAAAAGAAGCACCTTTCGGTGCTTCTTTTTTATGCTTAGACCATCAGACTGCACACCAGATCGGTGTACTCTGTGGGATTGTCCACGGGCAGGTCGGCGATGAGTAGTGCCTGACACCACAGGAGCTTGGCATACTTCTCTGCCTTTTCCTTATCGGCGTCCATGGCTGCTTCCAGAGCCGTGAACACAGGATGGGAGGCGTTCAGCTCCAGAACTCTGCCGCTCTCATAGGCAAATTCCGGATTGACACGCTTCATATACTTCTCCATCTCGAAGCTCATGCCGGCTTCGGGAACAAGGCACACAGGATGGCTGCGGAGGGTCTTACTGATGCGAACTTCCTTGGCCTTTTCACCCAGAGTCTCCTTGACAAAGTCCAGAACCGCCTGATGGCTCTGGGCATTTTCCTCTGCCTGCTTCTTCTCCTCTTCGGACTGGAGATCCAGATCCTCCGTGGCGATGTTGCGGAATTCCTTTTCGTTAAACCGCATGAGGGTCTGGGGGACGAATTCATCCACATCTTCCGTAAAATACAGAATGTCATAGCCCTTTTCCCGAACCAACTCTGCCTGAGGCAGCTGGCTCAGACGGCTGCGGCTCTCACCTGCAGCATAATAAATATACTTCTGCTCTTCGCCCATGGCATCGGCATATTCCTGCAGAGTCACCAGTTTTTCTTCCTTGGCAGACCAGAACATCAGCAGTTCCTGCAGCAGATCCTTGTGGGCGCCGTATTCCGCCACCACACCGTATTTCAGCTGACGACCAAAGGCAGCAAAGAACTTTTCATACTTCTCCCGATCGTTCTTCAGCAGCTTCACCAGCTCTGCCTTGATCTTCTTTTCCAGATTTGTGGCGATGAACTTCAGCTGACGGTCATGCTGGAGCATTTCACGGGAAATGTTCAGGCTCAGATCCTGAGAATCCACCACACCCTTGACAAAGCGGAAGTGCTCCGGCAGCAGGTCTTCGCAGTTCTCCATGATGAGCACACCGGAAGAATAGAGCTGCAGACCCTTCTTATACTCCTTGGTGTAGTAATTATAAGGGGTTTTGCCGGGAACGAACAGCATGGCCTTGTAAGTCACAGCACCTTCCACACTGAAATGGATGGTTGCCAGAGGATCTTCGAAATCGAAGAACTTATCCTTGTAGAAGCCGTGGTATTCTTCCTCGGTGATGTCCTTCTTGGGCTTCTGCCACAGAGGCACCATAGAGTTGAAGGTTTCCGTCTCAGTGACAGTCTCATACTCCGGCTTGGCATTTTCATCGCCTTCCGGCATTTCCTTCATCTTCTGGGTCTGGACATCCATTTTCACGGGATAACGGATATAATCGGAGTATTTTTTCACCAGATTACGCAGTTCCCAATTCTTGAGATAACGGGAATACTGCTCGTCCTCCGTGTCCTCTCTCAGCTTCAGAATGATCTCCGTACCGGCAGTTTCCTTATCGCAGGGAGTCAGGGTATAGCCGTCAGCACCGGCAGACTGCCACATCCATGCTTCGTCGCTGCCATACTTCTTGGAAACGACGGTGATGTTATCCGCCACCATAAAGGCAGAATAGAAACCGACACCGAACTGACCAATGATATCCACATCGGCATTATCGTCCAGTTCCTTCTTAAAGGCCAGAGAACCACTCTTGGCGATGGTGCCGAGGTTCTCCTCCATCTCCTCCTTAGACATACCAATACCGTTATCGGAAATGGTCAGCAGGCGGTATTTCTCGTCTGCCTTCAGCCAAATGGCAAAATCGCCCCGGTTCAGACCCACATTCTGGTCGGTCAAAGCCCGGTAAGCCAGCTTATCGATGGCATCGGAAGCGTTGGAAATCAGTTCACGCAGGAAAATTTCCTGATTGGTATAGATGGAATTGATCATCAGGTCGAGGAGCCGTTTGCTCTCCGCCCGAAATTCTTTTTTCTCCATGGGTACACATCCTTAAAATCAAATTAGGTTAGCACTCTTCTTTCAAGAGTGCTAACCTAATTATAACCACTTATTTGGAATTTGCAAGGGCGTTTACAAAAAATTCAATTTTCTTCCTCGCATAGATTGAGGTAAGCATCCTCGGCATCGGACTGACCTTTTTGCAGGAGCTCGACAGCCATACCAAAATTCTGCTTCTCCATTTCTCTCAGTGCATCGGTCACCGCATTGTATAATAGGGTATAATACTTGGGCAAGCTGTCCATAATACAAGCCTCGTCTTTCTATCGTCTTTTATTTGTCTTTCTTTTATTGTACAAGCTTTTGTCGAATTCTGCAATACAATAATATTACAAATTGCATGACGAGGTTGGCAAATATGGCTAAATTTATAATTCCTAACATACCACCTACGACCAGTAAGAGTGTTCGTTTCCCCAACGATCTCATCGAGCAGATCGAAGATGCCATCCGCGGTCGGGACTGCACCTTCTCCGCTTTCGTGGTAGAGGCTGTCCGCGTGGCTCTGGAAAATCTGAAAGAGGAAAACGGATAAAGGGTCAAGGCTCCCCTCGAGGGGAGCTGTCGAGCGTCAGCGAGACTGAGAGGTGTCTGTTGGCAGTAACTACCTGCACCACCTCTCCGTCATTTGCTGCGCAAATGCCACCTCCCCTCAAGGGGAGGCTTTTTCTTTCTTGTGGCAAGGGTGTAAGTATGCTATGATTAAACAAAATCAGACCATTAAGAAGGAGGAAAGATATGAAATTCTTACTCGCCATTCTTATTATCGTCCTCATTTGTATGTGGAGACAGCTTGTTCACCAAAAGAAAGAACACAACAACATTAAATCAGATCTACAAAAAACGATCGAGCAACAAAAGCGCGAACTGGATTTCTACAAAAATATTAAAGAGGATTCTGGTAAATTAAACGCTACTGATGACAAATCCACAAACAAACTTATAGAGCAAGCGACACAGGAGGTTCTTTCTTCTAGAAAAGAGCAAAACCACTCATCTTCTTCCAGTCAACCTACAAAAAAGATCGCCTCCTTACTGGATAACGAACAGTCACTCGCCTGCGATAAGATGGAGCAAAGCAACCACAACTTTTTTATTACAGGCAAAGCCGGAACTGGTAAAAGTTTTTTATTAGACGTGTTTCGAAGAACGACCTCTAAAAAGCACATTGTCCTTGCTCCGACCGGTATTGCTGCATTAAATGTCAACGGAGTCACGTTACATTCGGCATTCGGATACTACAATCTTGTCAATTTGGATATCGATTCGATATCTTTAGATACCATTCGACTGAAAAGTGAAAAACAACTGCTTTTAAAAGAGGTATCCACCATTATCATTGACGAAATATCCATGGTAAGAGCCGATACTTTCGAAAAAATAGATAAAATACTTCGAGCAATCACCAAAAAAGACTTATCTTTTGGTGGAAAGCAAATTATATTATTTGGTGACTTATTTCAATTACCACCTATCGCCAAGAATGAAGAACTACTTTTCCTGCTCAATCGATTTGGAGGAAAACACTTCTTTTTGTCCAATGCCTACAAACAAGGAGATTTTAATTTCCTCGAACTGACAATCAATCATCGCCAAGAAGCCGATTCTGCATATTTCGAGTTGCTGAATCGTGTGCGAGATGGAAGTTTTACAGATGCAGATATCACGATGCTCAACAAAAGAGTCGATGAATCTTCAACCATTTTTGACAGATACACCACTTTATTACCCAAAAAGGGGGATGTAGAATACATCAACAACCAACGCATTGCCAATCTTCCAACACAAGAATATAAGTATTCTGCATATACCATCATGGACAAATATCCTGACAAGAAGAAGCAGATTGAGAACATTTTCCCGATATTAAATTTGCTTAGCCTTAAAAAAGGTGCACTTGTGATGATGGTCGCTAACGATCCAGAGCATCGCTGGGTAAACGGAACACTAGGGATCGTCAATGACCTTTCCAATGACAATATTTCTGTTGCCATAAATGGACAAGCATACGATATCCATCCATTTGAATTTTCAGAACAAGAGGCAACATATAGCGAAGAGGATAAGAAAATCAAATACGAAGATATCTTGACTGTAGTTCAGTACCCCATCATTCCCGCATACGCAATCACAATTCATAAATCGCAAGGACAAACATATCAAAATATCAGCTGTGATCTCCAAGGTGTTTTTGCCGATGGGCAGACATATGTAGCGCTTTCTCGATGCGCAAGTTTAGACGGTCTGCATTTAAAAACGCCTATTAACAAAACTCTCATCCATGTAGATAAAGACGTTTTAAACTTCTATCGTGGCCAAAACTTAAAATAGCACCAAGCACAAGAAAGGTCTGAATTTGTTATTGGCAAATTCAGACCTTTTCCTTTAGAAATTACGACTCTAATTCTTGTCACAACAGTATTTTTGTGTTATAATTAATATGAATAACTATGCGAGGTAATATCAATATGATAACAGTCAGTAATCTCTCCGTCCAGTTCGGCGGAAGCGTTTTGTTCAAGCAGGTAGACCTGCAGTTTGTGGCCGGCAACTGTTACGGCATTATCGGTGCCAACGGCGCAGGTAAATCCACCTTTCTGAAAGTCCTTTCCGGTGATCTGGACAGCACCACCGGTCATGTTTCCATTCAGCCCGATGTCCGTATGTCCGTTCTGAAGCAGGATCAGTTCCAGTATGACGCTTTGACCATTATGGATACGGTCATTCAGGGCAATGAAAAGCTCTTTGCCGTCATGCAGGAGAAGGATGCCCTCTATGCCAAGGAGGATTTCTCCGAGGAGGACGGTCTCCGTGCCGCCGAGCTGGAGGCAGAATTTGCTGAAATGGATGGCTGGGAAGCCGAGTCCGATGCCAGCCGCATTCTGCAGGGTCTGGGTATTCCTGTGGAGCTCCACTATGACCTCATGGGCGACACCGATCCCCGACTGAAGGTGAAGGTTCTGCTGGCCCGTGCCCTCTTCGGCAAGCCCGATATCATCATGCTGGACGAGCCCACCAACAACCTGGACATCGAAGCCATCAATTGGCTGGAGGATTTCCTGCTGGATTACGAAGGCACCGTCATCGTGGTCAGCCATGACCGCCACTTCCTCAACACAGTTTGCACCCACATCGTGGATATCGACTACGGCAAGATCAAGATGTATGTGGGCAACTACGATTTCTGGTACGAGTCCTCTCAGTTGATTCAGAGCCTCATTAAGAACAAGAACAAGCGCAACGCAGAAAAAATCGAGGAACTGCAGACCTTTATTGCCCGTTTCGCAGCCAACAAGGCCAAGAGCAAACAAGCAACTTCCAGAAGAAAACTGCTGGACAAGCTGACCATAGAAGAAATGCCTGCCTCCTCTCGCCGCTATCCCTTTGTGGGCTTCTCCCCTGAGCGCGAAGTTGGTAAGGATATTCTCTTCGTCACCGATGTCTCCAAGACCGTGGATGGTGTCAAGCTGTTGGACAAGGTCACTTTCAACCTGAAGAAGGGTGACAAGATCGGTTTTGTCGGCGAAAACGAACTGGCACAGACTGTCATGTTCAAGATCCTTATGGGCGAAATGGAGGCGGACGAAGGCACTGTCAAGTGGGGTCAGACCACCAGCCAAACCTATCTGCCCAAGGACAACACCGAGTATTTTGAAGGTCACGAAGAATCTCTGGTGGATTGGATCCGCGATTTCTCCGCCAAGAAGGATGATGTCTATCTCCGCGGCTTCCTCGGCAGAATGCTGTTCTCCGGTGAAGATGCCTTCAAGCCCGTCCATGTTCTTTCCGGCGGTGAAAAAGTCCGCTGTATGCTCTCCAGAATGATGCTTTCCGGTGCTAATGTGGTGCTGATGGATCAGCCCACCAACCATCTGGACATGGAGTCCATACAGGCCGTCAACAAAGGTCTGATCGCTTTCCCCGGCAACATTCTGCTGGCCACCCACGACCACGAAATGCTGGAATCCGTTGCCAACCGCATTATTGAATTCCAACCCGACGGTTCCATCATCGACCGCATGGGTACCTATGACGAGTATCTGGCCTGGAAATTTCAGCGCCAGTAAGTTGTAAATAATTTATTTATGTTAACTATGGAGGATGTATTATGGCGAAGGTTATCCAAACCAATCAGGCACCTGCTGCCGTAGGGCCTTACTCTCAGGCCATTGACTGCGGTGAATTTCTATTCTGTTCCGGTCAGATTCCTCTGGTTCCTGAAACCGGTGTGATCGTAGAAGGCGGTATCGAAGAACAGGCCAGACAGATGTTCTCCAATATTAAGGCTGTGCTGAATGCAGCCGGTCTGGACTTCTCCAATGTGGTTAAGACCACCGTGTTCATGACCGATCTGAGCCAGTTTGCCACCTTCAACGGCATCTATGCCGAGTACTTCCCTGCCAATCCCCCGGCTCGCTCCTGTGTGGAAGTTTCAAATCTTCCCAAGGGCGCATTGGTAGAGTGCGAAGTGATTGCAAAGCGATAATAGTTTCAGATAACCTCCACACTCTAAAGAAAGACAGGTACAACATATGTCTCTTGCTTCCAACATTTTCTTTAAGGATGCACAGCCTCTGGATACCGTTGCCCGGATCAAGAGTATTTTGAAAGAAAACGATATTCAAACTGTGGAAGAATGGTATGAATCGCATGTTCCCAACTGCTATTCCATTCGGGTTACCGTTGCAGGAACGATTTTCGGTTCCAACGGCAAAGGTACCAACAAAGACTATGCCTTGGCCAGTGCCTACGGCGAGCTGGCAGAACGTCTCCAGTTGGGTCACGTTTGGAGAAGTAAGCTGAGTGTGGAAAACGGAGCTTCATCCAGCGAACTTCAGAGTGTTCTGGTCTCTGCAGATTCTATCACCGAAAAGAAGCCCCGTTGGTGTGAGGTCTATGCCAAAGGGGTTCAGCGCAGCACCGGTGAAGAAATTGCACCGGAAGCCATTGTCCGTCAATTTGCCGATCAGGACGGAAATGTCCGTGCAACACCATTCTATTGCGTGACCACCGATACCGTTGAACACATTCCCACATCCCTTGTTAATACCGTGTATGTTACAAGCGGCGGCGCCGCAGGCAACACCATGGAAGAGGCTATGGTGCAGGCTCTCAGTGAAATCGTAGAGCGACACCATAAGCTCCGTATTCTTTCCGAAAGTACGGCTACACCGAGAATCCCAGAGGATTTTCTGAGATCCAGCTCCATCGGCTATGACATCATCGAATTTTTGAGAAGTAAAGGTTTCCGAGTGATTGTAAAAGACTGTTCTCTCGGCACCAACTTCCCGGTGATCTGCGTCTGTCTGATTGATACCAAAACCGGACGCTACCATACGCACTTCGGCGCGCATCCCAGTTTTGACATTGCATTGCAGCGCACCCTGACTGAAACCTTCCAGGGTAGAAAATTGGAGACCGTTGCCAGTCATGATAATTTCTGCCGCAGAGGTAATCAGGCCATGGATCTGGCTCACCAGATGACCGAGCTGGTCTATGGCACCTCCGAAAAGCTACCCACTTTCTTCCTTGATACCGACTGCAGCTATGACCGTATCCCCGACCTGACCGGAGCAGACAACAAAGAAATGCTTCGCAATTGCATCGCATTCTTTAAGGATCAGGGCTACGATATTCTGGTTCGCGACAGTTCCTGTCTGGGCTTCCCCACTTATCAGATCATCATCCCCGGCTACAGTGAAGCCTTCCCCAACCGTCTGTCCCTCAAACATAATGATATCCGCTACAGTTCTTATGTTGCAGATGTTTTGCGAAATCCCGCTTCTGCTTCTGTTGATGCTCTTATGGGCTTTATGATGCACATGGCACAAAGCAAACGGCACAGCGGTGCCAATATGAACACCTTTATTCAGGAGACAGGCATTCCCGCCATGATCTCTCTGGATGAGGACATGTACCTCAAAAATGCCGCAATTGCCCATGTCAGCTACACCCTCGGAAAGAAACAGGATACCCTTTCCTGCATCAATGCAATGTTCCACTTCAATCCGAAGGAAGATACGGAGTATCTGCTTTGTGTCAAGCGGTATTTGACCATGCTCATTGACAAATACGATGACGAAACGATCAAAGAGATTCTCACCTGCTTCCACAAGCCGGAGACTGTAGATACCCTGTACACCATCTTGTCCCAAAAGGGCAATCTTCTGGATCCTATAGTCCTGCAGTGTGACCGCAAATGTCACCCGACCTGCCGGTTGTATGACAGGTGTCAGAAAAACCATATTGATGAATTGATCGCAGCAATCGGTCAGAAGGCTAAGGCCATGGATCAGACTCCTATGATAGAAAAGCTACGGGCTCTTCAATAACACAAAAACACCACGAGCATTTTGCTCGTGGTGTTTTTATGATTTTGGGGCAAATCAGCCGATTTGATGGGGCACGGCCCGTTCCAGTTCCCGCAGCTGCAGCTGCAGGCGGTCTGCGATGAGTGCGATAAACTCCGAATTGGTGGGTTTGCCTTTGGTATTACTGACCGTGTAGCCGAAGAACCGCTGCAGGGTTTCCAGATCGCCACGGTCCCAGGCCACCTCGATGGCATGACGGATGGCACGCTCCACACGGGAAGGTGTGGTGGAAAATGCCTTTGCCACCTGCGGATACAATACCTTCGTGATGGCATTGATGACCTCCATGTCATTGATAGCGATCTTGATTGCTTCTCTCAAATACTGATATCCCTTGATATGAGCAGGAACACCGATCTCATGAATCACAGAAGTCACCATAGCTTCGATATTGACCTCCGCACGGCGAAGGGGCTGTTTTCTGCCCGATTCCTCTCCCTTTAAGATCTCACCGAGCCGCTCCACAACAGCATCAAATTTGCAGGGCTTGGTCATAAAGTAACGCACGCCAAGTCCGGCAGCTGCTGTGGCTGCATACTCCGTCAAGAATCCCGTCAGCACCATACACACCGGTGCCGGTACCAATTCCGCTGCCTTTCTCAGCACGGCAATACCATCCAATTTCTGCAGCATCAGATCCAGCAAAATCACATCGGGTGCCGTCTGCTCCAAAAGCCGGATGGCCTCTTCTCCATCAGCCGCCGCACCGACAACCTCCCAATCCGGCACCAGCTCTACTGCCTGCTTCAGCTGAAGTCTGAATACTTCATTGCTGTCAGCAATCAGAATCTTCTTCCGATTATTCATAATAAGTAGCCCTCTCCTAAAATATTCGTTCTTGTTCTCCTTCAGACACTGTCTTATCATCGCTGCGATAATCCAAGTTTAGCACATATATCCATCATTTTCAACAGTTTTTATGCTCTAAAAGTTGACTTTTTGCCGACTTCTTTCGACAGTTTTCGACGTTTTTCGACATCTTTCGACAAAAGAATATCATTCTGTGCAAATTCTGACAAGGCTCTGGCCATCCGGCTGCCGCACCACTCTGATCTGGCGATCCACCCATTGCTTCAGCAGATCCACATGAGAGATGATACCAACCAGCCGTTCCCCTTCTGACAGGCCATGGAGCGTCTGCATGGCCTGTCGGAGTGACTCTTCGTCCAGAGAACCAAAGCCCTCATCCACAAACAGGGTTTCCAAACGGACACCGCCGATGGGCTGCAATTCATCGGACATACCCAGCGCCAGGCACAAGGAAGCCTGGAAAGACTCGCCTCCGGAGAGAGAGGCAACATTTCTGGCCATGCCGGTTCCATGATCCAGAACATCCAGTTCCAGACCGGACTGGCTTCGACGGTTGGCTTCTGTCCTTCTTTGCAGAGAATACCGTCCTCCTGTCATTTCCAGCAGCCGTACATTGGCTCTGCGCAGGACTCTGTCAAAGAACGTCATCTGCACAAAAGTCTCCAGCATGATTTTTTCTTTGCCGCTGATGGCGCCATTGACCGTCTCGGAAAGGCCACGCACCATGGTCCAGACTTCGCCAAGTTTTCGCAGCTTTTCATTGCCTCTTTGCAGCCGCTGTTCAATGGCAGCATTGGCCGTCAGACGGTGAGTAGTCTGTTCCCGGCTCGTCTGATTCTTCCGGCGGTCTTCCGCCCATTGACTGCGTTGCTGCCGCAGCTGCTCCAGATCCGACTGTGGAAGTACGGCAAGCTGCTGCTCCAACATGGTGATCCGGGCGTTTTGCTGATGCAGCATCCGCTCTGCACTGCTGTAGTTTTCCTGCACCGTCAGCAGTTTCTTTTCCAGCAGCATCGCCTGACCGGACAGAGTTTCTATTTGCAGTTCTGCCTGCCGGCGGCTTTGGAATTGCAGCTGTTCTTTCATATTTTCAATCTCAGCCGCCAACGCAAACTGTTCCGCTGTCCAGGCAGAAAGGTTCATATCCAGTTCCCGGCATTTCAGGGCAGCCTGCTCTGTTTTTTCACGAAGCACACTCAGGTTCCCCTGCCGGTTTTCAAGCTGCTTTTGTTTTTCTTCAGAAATACCATACTCCCTGCGAAGTTCTGCTGTTCGTTCTCTGACCAAATCGGTTTCCCTGTCAAGACGCGCCATGGCGGTCTCCTGGTCCTGCACATGGAGAACGTCCGATGCCAACTGCAGGAACTGTGCCCGAGTGGCTTCTGACAGACCCTTGAGCCGGTGTGCTTCCATACTGGCCCGTTCGCGGCGTTCATTGGCTTTTTGCAGTTCTTTCCGTTCCTGTTCCAGTTCTGACTGTGTGGGAGCATCCTTGGCCATTCCTGCCGGCTGAGGATGGTGGACAGCACCGCAGACGGGACACGGTTTACCGTCTTCCAAGCCGGCTGCCAGAACCCCTGCCTGCTGATCCAGAAACAGACTTTCCTTCTCTCCGCAGGACTGAGCGATTCGCTCCGCTTCTTCTTTTGCTAACAGATATTCTCTCTGACCGCATTCCAACGAAGCCTGTGCCAACTGCAGGTTATGACCGATTTCTTTCAACCGGCGCAGGCTTTCCAGCTTCGCATCGGCTACCTTAATTTCTGTTTCCAGCTGCCCGACACGCTGAGAGACAGACAGAAGAATCTGCGTTTCCGCTTCAATCTCTGTAACGGCTTTCTGAGAAACCTGCATATCATTCTCTGCCTGCTGCCGCTGTCTGTTACCCTGCAGGATCTGCTGCTGCAGACTTTCATTCCGGTTCTGCAGCTGTGTCAGCCGGTCATACCGGGGCAGTGTCTGCCGCAGTGTTTCTGCCTGCAGATGCAGCTCTTTCGCCTGCTTTTCCAGTTCTCCGCAGGCAGACAGCTCTTCTTTCTTTTGCTGCAGTTGCCCTTCCAGTCCCGGCAGCTGTCTCCTAGCTTCTTCCAGTTCCCGGCGATTTTTGTCTGCCAATTCTGCTTGCGCCAGCTGTCCGTCAAGGGACTGAATGGCAAGATCCTGTTCTGCCGATTCCTGATCCAGCTTTTGGAGTTTTTCCCTGTCTTCTTTCAGCAGCTCACACAGCAGTTCCAGTGCGCCATCCTCCGCCGTAACTGTCTCCAGTCTGACAGAATCGCACTGGATGCTCTGCACGTACTGTTCCATACTTCTTTGCAGGTTCTCGTAATCAGCACGCAAAGACGACGCTTCCTGCCGCACCCGATCCTGAAAACGCTGATAGGGTCCTGTGTGGAAAATTTCCCGGAAGATTTTACTGCGTTCTTCTGTCTTTGCCAGAAGCAGCCGCAGAAAGTCTCCCTGTGCGATCATGGCGATTTGGGAAAACTGTTCCCTGTCCAGACCGATCAGATCCGTAATGGCAGTTGTGACTTCTCGGTTCTTAGTCAGAGGCTGTCTCCCATCAGGAAAAACAAGAGAAGCCTCCGCAGGCTGTTTTCTCGTTCCCTCTCCCCGATCTTTGGGGCGTTCATATTCAGGACTGCGCCGCACCACATAAACTTTTCCGCCACAGGAGAATTCCAGTTCCACAAAGGTGGGAGTTTTTCCTTCTGCAAAATTACTGCGCAGCATATCGGACCTGCGATTATTACCGCTGGGCTCCCCGTAAAGAGCAAAGCAGATGGCATCAAAAATGGTGGTCTTACCGGCACCGGTATCTCCTGTAATCAAATACAGGCCCCGATTTCCCAGCTTATCCATTTCCAGTACCACTTCCCCACCGTAGGGTCCAAAGGCACTGATGGTCAGTTTCAAAGGTCTCATAGCTGATCCTCCCAAATCTCTGCCATCCATGCCCTTGCCATCTCTTTCAAGGGGTCTGGCATGGGGCGGTCGTTTCGGTCACGGTAGAATTCCTCCAGCATTTGCAAAGGAGAAAGCTCCTGCGTTTCCAAGGGCTGCAGCTTCAACTGCGCTCTGGTGCGCAGATTGTCATATTCCAGCCGCAGCAGATTGGGATATCGGTGGCGGAGCCTCGTCATGGCATAGGGTACATCGTCCTCATCCAGCAGGATCATTCTCAGATAATCTTCGGACGATTGTTTCATCAGTTCATCAAATAAGCCTTTGACCGTACGGACAGGATGCAAAGGCACCAAGGGTGTCTGAGAAATTGAAATACTACCCTTTTCACCCAATTCCACCCAGGTAACAGACTTCTGTTCTTCCTCTGAGAAAGAATAGGCCAGAGGTGTTCCGCAGTAACGAACAGTCTCTCTGCATACAGACTGCGCCCTATGGAGATGTCCCAGTGCCACATAGTCAAAAGGCGAAAAAGCTGCTGCTGAAACATCGTCCAGACCACCGATGGAAACAGACTCGGATTCGCTTCTCACCGCACCTGTGACCAGCTGGTGCGCCACCAGTACATTTCTCTCCTTTTCTTTGGGCGACCATGCCTTTACAACAGCCTCCACAGCCTCGGTATAATCCCCGATCTCTGTTTCCGGAAACACCCGGCGGACATGGATCGGTTTCACAAAAGGCAGCAGGTAGATATGCACGGGGCCATGGGCATCATGAAGGGTCACAGGTGCCGTAACATCTTCCAGAACAGGCGATACAAAAACACCTTTTTCATCAAAAAGGTTGGCACCAAACGCAATTCGTTCAGCACTGTCATGATTGCCGCTGACCATAAACACAGGTTTCTTTCGATCAGCCAGTTGCGTCAGGAACCAGTCCAACAGCCGTACTGCCTCTGCAGAAGGCACGGCCTTATCATAGATATCTCCCGCCAAAATCACAGCATCAGCACCTTGGGCATCCAACAAGCCCAAAATCTGTGCCAAAATAAACTGCTGATCCTCCAGTAACGAAGCATCATAGAGCCGTCTGCCCAGATGCAGATCCGATAAATGCAAGAATTTCAAAGGGTTCACTCCCTATCCGAATATACAAAATATGCGTAGAGGGCAACTCTACGCATATTTTCAGTCTGTTTATGTATTACTTTTCGACGACTTCCAGAATCTCCATAGGGCAAGCCTTGACGCAGATGCCGCAGGCAATGCACTTGGAAGCGTTGGGTGCGTCCTCTGCCTTGACCAGAACATGGAAGGGACAGATATCCTTGCACTTGCCGCAACCGACACAGAGCTTCTTGTTAATCATGTAAACGCCCTTTGCATTCTGGGTGATGGCACCATACTCGCAAACGGTGGCACACTTGCCGCACTGGACACAGACCATAGGCTTGGCCTTGCCCTTGAAATCCACGATCTGGATGCAGGACTTGTCGGGATCGAATTCCTTATAGAAAGCATTGGAGCAGGCACGGACACATTCCAGACATGCCATGCACTCAGCGCCCTTTTTCACAGTCAGTTTTTTCATGGTGACTCCCCTTTGTGTCATAATCTTTTTATATTATACATGGTCTTCCTGCATAAATCAATCGAAGAAATTGAAATCTGTCAAAAAACAACTTTTTCCAGCATAACAACATGACGCTGACACATACTATTTCCGCAGCACAAGAAAAATGCAGGAGGAATTTCTATGAAACGCATGATCGCATTTCTGATGGCAGCCATGATGCTCACCGGTGTCCTCACTGCCTGCAGCGGCTCTATGTCCATGGATGACGGTCGGGCTTACGGCAATGTCTCCACCACACCCAACGGCAGAGTCAACGGCGGCGGCTATGAATCCGGCAGCACCGGCATGACCGGCAATGGCAGCGGTATGTTCGGCAGCAGCAACAATGGCGGCATGACCGGCAACGGCAACAGCACCGGCGGCAGCATGTTTGGCGGCAATGCCAACTCCGGCACCGGTATGACCGGCGGTCGATAAAAGCCATGCAGCCTGCGGAAACACCGCAGGCTGCAAATACATATCAAAGAGGAATCACCCTCCGGTGGATATCCATGGTGCAAAGTCCGTTTTCATCCGATTTCAGCTGCATCTGGGAAAGGAGTTTGTCCAGACAGCCGTTTTCCGGTCTTTGAATGAGGAGTTTTTCCTTGCCTTGTTCACGGAAATGCCAGATAGCCTTGCCCAGCAGCTGGACAGAAACCCGTTCTCCCCGCTGCGCTGCCGCAAGTCCCATATAGACCACGCTTCCGGTCTGATCATCCAGGGCAAGAATACCCACCGGTTCTTTGCCATACATCGCCGTATAGTATGTATCAGCGTTCGGCGGCAGCAAATCTTCCACCGCTGTCAAGCCGGGTGCAAACCACAGCGCATAATTCGTTCTGCAGGAATCCTTCCGTTCCATTTCCTCCAGATGGCTGCCGTCATACAGATAAACGAGTCGGTATTCCCCATTTTCATACTCCAGCTTGGTCACACCGGTATTGGGGCACAGTCCCAAAGGCGTCTGCGGATACAGTCTTCTGACCACACCCTGTAAAACCACGGAATGGGTCACAATGGCAATGGACTCGCCATCATGCTTCTCCGCGTTTTCCTTCATAGCCTCCAGAAAACGACCGGTGTAGACCATGAAGGGTTCACTGCCTTCCACCTGCCAACCTTCCGGATCTTTGACAAAGCATTGCAGACTTTCCGGTTCTTCGGTACCAAGCAGACCAAAGGGGGCATCTTCCCACACACCGGTATAGACCTCCCGGAACCGTGGATCGGTATGCAGTTCCAGCCCCTTAGGAACATAGACCGCCTGTGCTGTGGTACGGGTACGAATCAAATCACTGGCATAGCAGGCATCCACATGGATATCCTCAAACCGCTTGGCCAGCGCACGGATCTGATCCATGCCGTTGGGAGTGATCATACCGTCTGTATGTCCGTGCATCCGGCGATAAAGATTGCCTTCTGCTTCTGCATGGCGAATCAAATAAATTGTAGTCATAGCTTTGCCTCTTTTGTTTTTTCTTGATTATAACACAACTGCCGAAAAATGAACATTGTTGATTTTTGAATTTTGCATAAACTAATCCGGGAGGGATGAACGATGCAGGTAAAATCTCTGATCGCCACGGTTGGTCTGAGCATGGCAGCAGGCGCAGCAGCAGTTCTGATGCTGCCCAAGCACTCCGATGCCTACCGCATGGCCGACGATGCCGCACAGACCATTAAGCACGAGGCCGGCAAACTGATGGACTCCATGCGCAAGGGCTAAGAACCCCATCACCTCGCCGAAATTTCTTTCGGCGAGGTGACAAGACAGTTGCATCACTAAGCAAAACACAACACAAAGGTGGTAAACCGTTGCAGTGCAAGGGTTTCACGATAATATGATTTTTTCAAAAACTTACAACATCAACAACTGATTTACAACTTTTGAACACCGTGCCAGCCTACAAGAGCAGGGAGTAGACAAAAAGAATTTGCCCCGGAACAACTTATCGCTGTTCCGGGGCTTAGTGCGTTTAGGGGTTAATCTTCCCGCGCTTTTCGAGACCACCAGTACAGGAGCAAGCACACCGCAGAAAGCACAAATACAACAGCGTGTTCAGCATACCCCATTATACTTATGGAAGCCATCTGATCTTCAATGCTAATACCCAAATTCTCACGTGTTAGCGGTGGAATTTTCAAGGTACCATCCGCGTAGCCGTATGTGGTCTCAGGGTCTCCGTGTCTGTCGTACCTGTCTATATAGGCACCGTACACGTCGACCGCGTACGTCTTATTACTCTCGACGGTCTCAGGATAGTCTATGCCCTCAAATATAAAATTGGGGACACTTATCTTGGCCGGGGACGTTACATCAAGTACAAGAAACACACCTTCCGCGTTCACTTCCATAAAATCCCCGCCGTCAAATAGATAATCGTGTTTGTCATCAGACGTATATTCTACATCAACAAAATAATCGACCTTCATAGGAACGGAGTAGGAATTACCGTCTCCCTCTATCTCAAGAATGCCGTTAATTTTGTAGGTTGTCTCTGGAACCCTCGTTACAATATCGCAGTACAATTCAACAGGGGCTATAACCAAACAAAGGAGCAGAAGTATAGGCGTGAGCTTATTTACGATTGGAGCCTCGACTATACCAGCAATGCCTCCGTACTCCCTAACGCTGGTAAGAAAAGTGGCAATCATAGCCAACACATATATACTTGCAACAACATAAACTACGGTCAGAAAAGTACTCATAGGGCCCCCCACACAAAAGATTTTATTTTATTTTTTTTTTGAAGATATAATAACACACCGGTACGAATGATGCTACCTTAAGATAAAATAAAATTAAGCCCCGAAACAGCTTATCACTGTTCCGGGGCTTAGTGCGTTTAAGGGTTACTCTTTCTTCGTTGATCGGATACCCTTCTGTCTGAGGTATCGTGCCATCCACTTCCGGGTGTCATCTGCGACTTCTGCTCGGAGTGCATCGATCATCTCGGTCTGCTCGTCGAGCTTGGATCGCTTGAACCGAGTGCTGCTGATGAGGGCAGTGTATTCCTTCAACCACAGCTCATCGTAGTGGGAGGTGTATTGGCTGACCTGCTCATCGGTCAGCGTGTACTCGTAGCCCGTCCGATTTGGATCGGTAAAAGTGTTCTTGGTGAGTTTCTTAGCGTACCCGTCGGCGATAAGGAGCGCCTTGTCTTTATCCTCGAGCCATTCCATTCCCAGTACATCGGTGATGTTGTGTTCGCCCGAGTCCTTGGAGATGCGGGACTGCACGATGTACTCCTCTACACTGACGCCGCTGTCCGCCAGTTTGTCTGCCTTGGCGACCCACGACTCGGTGATGCTGTACTCGGACACCGCGGCGTCCTTGCCTTTCTCGTTGGCGTAGGTGTAGACGTCTTTGACAGCTAAAACCTTCTGCTCATCGGTGAGGCTTCGGTAGGCCCTACTGTTTGTCAGTCGGGTCAGCAGTTCATACGCGCCCTGTCCTGCAACAGTCTGGTAGCGTACCCACTCTTTCTGAGAGAGGTCAAGGCGAACCTTGTCCACATTGAAATACTTTGGCACAGACTTCGGGAGGACACTGCTTTCGCCGGTCGCCTTGTAGAGTCGGTTCAGTTCCTCCTCCATTGCAGAGGTTTCGCTCATCTCATAGTAACCGGGAGAAAAGAGGTTCTCCACGAGGCGAACCCAAAAGCGGCTCTCCGTATCAGTTCTACCCCAAGCATCGATGTACGGGGCGGCATTGTCTCCACGGAAATCCTTGGTAAAGTTCTGCAAAGCCCTCTGTGCTTCCACAGGGACGTCGCTGTTTTTATCGATGTAGACTGTTCGGCGGGTGTCATCTACGATACGCGCTATTTTCTTAGCGAAGGAAGGAACGGCCTGTCCTAAATAACTGGTGGTTATCGCACCTAGAATGGCCGGGACCTCTCGGTCCTCCTCAGCATACTTAACTGCCGACAATGTCCTATTAAGGCCATCGATCAAGGACATGTGGAACATCGGACTGGCAAGGTTCAAAAGCACCTCGCTGAACTCACCGAGAGTAAGGTCGTTCTTACCTTCGGTAATGGTCTCGTAGTACAGCGCACCGGATAGCATGGGCATAGCTGCGGGCGATACCCACTCCACGGTATAGCTTCCTCCGTTCTGTAGTTGGAGCGAATACTGTTGCTTACCTTGCAGTTCTTCGAACTCACGCTCCTTCTCATCATCGCTACCAAGCGCACGGAGCAGACCCCACCGCGCCAGCAGGAAGCCAAGGGCAGCAAGTCCCGTGCCGGTAATGGTTTTCGCCAAAGCGTCGATCGTATAGGCCGCAGCATCTTCATCTTTGGTCATCTGCCTGATGGTGTTGACAACACCTGCGGGGCTGTACTCAACGCCACGCTTGAGGATGTTGATAGGCGTTTTCTTATACGGCATGACGCCGCCAACGATGAAGCCGAAAACCACATTGGAATGTTCCAAACGGTTCAGCGCACTTGCTACTGCGGAAGCATCGCGGAAGGTGGCTTCCAGAGCCTCTTTGACTGCCCACTGGCGACCCTTGCCCAGGAGGTCTATACCTTCGGGGGTACTGGTCAACGTGGCTACATCCGCCTTGTGTGCGGCGAGATACTGGCTCAAAGCACGGGTGTAGTTGGCGTTCAAGAACAGCCAGTCTTCCCATTCCAGTGCCTTACTGTTTGCATTCGACAGCCAGTCAAGCGGCTTGCCTAACACACCCAACTTCGACTGGAAAATCTTTCGAGCATCTCTTATCAGATCGGCAGGGTTGTGCTTGCCCCCGCCGGTCAACACCTCTTTCATTTCCTTGGCATCCTCTGCCGCGAATTTGATGTATTTATCGGCTTTCACCTTGCCGAGGGAGAGCGCATAGGTAATGTTCAGTAGAGCCTCACCGAGATGCTTAGTGCGGTAGTCCCACTCCACCTTTTCTTTTGCAATCCCATTAGCTACTTTTTCTGCCAACATCACACCGCCTTCGAGACTGGCTCCTGTGATATCCTTGACCAGTGCGGTGGCTGCCATTGCGATGTTGGAGCCGATGTTTCGGAGGTGAGTCGGGGGATTAAGCAGCATAGCCACATATCGCCAAGTGTTCCACATCTCCATAAGTGTGACCGGTGTCTGCTCGGCGATGTCCTGGATGATTGCTTTCTTTGCATCCTCCATTTCTTTCTCGGTCTTCGCGTTCAGCAGAGCCTCAGCGAGGCCAGTGTTGATGGTGATGAGATTGGTCCTACGACCCCACCAACGTTTCTTACTGTTCCGCTCTTCGATATCCCCATTGAACTCGGCCACGGCTTTTTTGATAGCGTTGAGTTCGCCTTGGCGGGTAGCCTTCTCTGCCTTGAGTTCTGCCACTCGTCTCTCCATCGCTTCGATTTGAGCCGCAGTTCTCTCCCGTTCCGGCTTCATCTGCACCCATTCGGTGTTCAGCCGTTCCAGAGTTTTGTTGGCTCGCTTCAGCTTCTCTTTGACCTTTCGGAAGTCGGCTTTCATATCGTAGGCTTCGCGGATGGCGGCTTTCACCGCAGCGAGATCGGTGACAACCTTGGCTCGGTCTTCGACAGAAGCCTCCCACTCAGAGGATAGCTTACCCAGCTTCGCTACTGCTCGGTCGAGCATAGCCTCCACTTTCTTTGCATTCTCTTCCAGAGCCTTGAAGTGAGAAATCTGCTCCTTGGTCTCAGCGATTTTTGCTTTCGTGCCTTCGGTGTCGTGCTTGCTCAGACGTTCCTTTGCAGCCCCCAACTGTCTCTCCAGATGGCGGAGATCCGCTTCAGCCTTCTTAGCCTCAGCTTCCAGAGCCTTGACCTTTTCCAGTTCAGCCTTGGTAGCGAAGGACTTCTTCTTGATAGCCTCGATGTCCTTATCGGCAAGTCGCTTCTTCGCGGCTTCCATCTGCTTCTCGGCACGACGGACTTCGGCTTCCAGGGCTTTCACCTCTTCGAGCTGACCCTGCACACCTTCGAACTCGGACATCATGACCTCGGAGTCAACCTTGTCCAGCGCATCGAGGATTTTCTTAATCTGCGCTTCAGCGCGGCGGGTCTCAGCCTCAGCCAGCTTTGTAGCAGAATTTGCGCTCTGTGCCTCGCCCAATGTCGCTTTGGTCTTTTCGAGGATACTGATTGCCTCTTCATAATTTTTCTCAGCTTCTTCCGCGGCGAGTTCCGCTTGATACTGCTGTGCCTTCAGGTCATTGAGTTTCTTGACCTCATCCTTGGACATCTTAGACCGCTTCTTGACGTTCTTCGAGTTCATGCGGTCAACGGCTTTTTGCAGGTAGTACAGCTGACCGGCGGGGGTCATCTTGCTCAACATCTGCATAGCCTGGAGTGTCCGACCTGCCTGAGTGCCGATTGCCGACAGCTCGGCGACCAGCTTCATGGCTGCCGGGACATCGCCGCGTTTGATGGCCTGCGTGTACAGGTATTCACCGAGAGCAATATCGCCCTTCTTGATGAACAGCTTGTCACTACTGTTTTCGAGAACTCCGTCCCACACCCTCAGCAGCTCAACGATGTTGTCGCCCTTCTCCTCACGCATCTTTTCGAGATAACCCATAGCTCTCTTGTCGGAGATGATTTCGTGCGTGAAGCCTGCGTCCCCGTTGAGGATAGCCTTTTGGATTTCCTCTCGCATCCACTCGGGAGTACCGGGGTCCTCGGCAATGGTCTGAGCATACTTGGATACGCCGATCAGTGCATCGAGTTTCTTCGGCAGGTTCATAGGACTTCTCGCATTTGCGCTGGTCTTGAGCTTACCATACCGCTCAATCAGCTCATCAAGTTTCTTCCTGTTCTCCGCAGCATCTTCTTCGGTGACGAACTTGTAGCTGAGGAGCTTACTGGCGAGAGCCTCGTCTTCCGCAGAGAGCGTCAGCTTTCCGGATTGGTAATCCTCTGCCCACTGCTTCAGGTGCGTGATAGCATCATCCACCGAGCCAGCTTTAATCAGCTTCATCACATAGTCTTCGGTGCTGCCTTCCTCGTAGCCGGTCTCTTCGCTGATTGAGAATCTTCTCTGTCCGGGGTTGACAGTCGGGTCTTTCGTGCGTATAATACGGTTGTAATCAACACCGTACTTCGCACAATGCCCAGCTATGATTTGGGCCAGATGCGGATCAAGTTCGGTGTTGATTTTTTCTTTGTTCAGGTATATAACCGCACTATTTTTGAACAGTGTCTCCAGCCAATTATTCGCATTGCTGAATCCGTACATGTTAACAAAGTGCGCCGGTCCGATGGTTCCGTCGTAGTTGAAACGCGGTTGGTCGGGTGCGATTGTCACGATAACCGGATCGCCGAAAGGATCAGTCTCAGCGGTGAGGATAACAACACCGCCCCGAGATTTAGATTTCGGGTCAGACTTAAACAACGCGAGCGGCTGCTGGATGTACTCAGGGAGCCGTCGAACCTGTGCTTCGCTGAGTTGGTGCGCGTGGGGGTTAAGCACCTTTCCGTTTACGATCTTCCGCGGTTCCAACATCTGCCGAGCGTGTTTCTGCGTGGTGACCAGAGCCAGATCCGAGAGATCGATTTGCTGCAAAATCGCTGTAGGCTCCGGCATAACATACAGGACGCTTTTCAGGTTGCCCAGGGGCTTCAATGTCTGGTCGATATCGCCGGCGATTAAATGGCCGATCTGCTCGCCCCAGTCAAGGCTGTATCGGATGCCGGGGTGAAAAGTGGAGTCGGTATCCGTGGTGAGTTGCTTGCCGACAGAATCTTCGGAGATGGAATGGCGTTTTGGGGTCTTGACAGTCTCCCGGTCTTGGAGTATTCTTGTATTAGAAGATCGAGCATTTGCCTGGTCGGTATCCCCGACCTGGTTCACGTCAGCATGTAAAGTCTGCCGGGTGCTCTGATCTTCTTTTTGTCTTTCTGCATTGAAGCTATACACAAACTCACCGTCGGGTCGTTCTTTCACATTAACAGTGACACGGTACGGTTCCAGTGTATCGGATTCTTGTTCCTGAAACATAATGTCATTCACAAAATAATGCCACTGCCGCACGTCTTTGTGAGTGGAGTTACCCTTGCCGGTTTCATCTTTTGAGTAGTTATAATTGGCTTCAGACGCAATACGGTAGTAGTCATCCGCAAGGTCCAGCGTCACTCGCTGCTCCGCAGCTGTGCCGTGGCGGTTACCGCCCATGAGCTTACTTGCGTCAGTTCTCACATTTTTGTCTGCGCTGTAATCTGGATCAAACTGCGCCTTAATTCTCCGGGTACTTCCGTCGCTGTTCCTTATGATAAGGTCAATGGGCTTTTTACTCCAGACATTCTGAATGTACCACAAAATGCGCTCTGCTTTTGCGGCCTTGGGCGTACCCTTCGGGAAGTTAGAACGGTAAATTCCTCGGCCAGTCTCCTCGTCATATCCTTCGAACGAATACCGCCTCTCACCGCTCTCAGCAGCGGTGTTTTTGTTTTCTTCCACACCCTCCAAAGAACCCTTGCCGGGGCGGTTCGCCCTCTGCTGTTCCCGTACCTTGTTCTGATATGCCTTGGCTTCATCGTAGTCCTCAAACTTCGGAAGTGCATGAATGTCCTCTTTCGTCCACACACGATACGGCTCTTCGCGACTGATGATTTCCTCTACGGTATCGCCGTTGTGAACCCACATAACGACATCGGGTTCGCCCCACAATTCATAGTTCCAGTCCTCGGGTGCAAACTCACGGTTGAACTCGAGCCATGCAACTGGCTCAAAACCAAACTGAGCATACTTACTGGACAGGTCATGCGCGGCGTAAGTCGCGTAGCAGTCTAAATGGTCGCCCCCCTGTGCCAACGCTGAGTAGAGTAAGTCATACACGGAATGAGCTGCTTTCAGGATGTCCGGGTTCTTGAACACCCCAACAATATTGCCATCCGCTTCGACCGAAACACCCGCGCCGCCATCGGGACGCATAAAGACACGTGCGCCGTTCTGAGACAGCGACTCAACACTCTGACTATCGACCATACCGCCGTTAGGATTTGCAGTCTTAGCAGCTTCCAGAGCGACAGAAAAGGCACTCCGATCATCGGTTTCTATAAGTCCGATGTCCGGGATGCCTTTCTCGTTCATTATGCTTCTTGTTTCTTTGGGTATTACCAGGCTTTCATGCCTTCCCAAATCTCCTCGTCCGAGAACCCCAAGGCCCTCTCTGCTGCGATAATTCTCCGATCCGTGGGTCCCTGTGCCAGTTCGTCCAAGGTCTTGCCGTCCTCGATGATTGGAGCTTTCTTTGTCTCGTTTGCTGCGTTCGACACTGTGCCTCACCTCTCGTTCATTTGATTTTATTGTACCATCGTTCTCATTCTTTTGCAACCATCTATTTTGTGCTTCATCCAAAGAAGCCCGCAGCCTATCAATCAATCGCCGCGCTTCCTTGACGCCGGGGTCGGTCTTCTTCGCGCTCTTGAGGAACTCACGGACTATGCCGATAAGACCGCGGTGTGCGCTTGGCTCTACTCCGGCAAGTGCGTCGAGCAGGGTGCGGTCGCCGATGGCTTTCATCATGAAGTCACAAGCGACTTCGTCCTCGATGAAGTTCGGCTTGTCCAGCAGGTTCACATTTCGCCCAGTCTCCCGGTACGCTTTCGCGTACCGTTTACGGGTGCGGTCGATGATACTGTCCACGTCACCTATGCCGAAGAACTCAGGTCTTGCCAGTATCGCTGAGATGGACGGATCACGCATCGCTTTGATGAGGTCAGTAGTCAGACCGTCCTTGACGCTCTTGTCCAGCTTCTGCGCATGGTGGGTCAGCTCATGGACAAAGTAGTAGGTCATCAGGTACTGATTGGTCGCTCTCTCTGCGTTCAAAACAATGGTCTTAGTGGCAGCATCGTAGTAGCCGTTATCCATTCCGTGCAGAACTTCGCCGTCGGGGCTTTGAACTTTAACGGTGACGCCGTACTTACTTGCCCAAGAGTTCAGCCGCTTGAGAGTAAGCTCACGCTCTTTCGCTCTACCGGCTTCGGTTCTTCCGGCTGCGTCGGTCTTAACGACAGGTCTGTTGTCCTTGTCCTCAATGCTTTCTCGTTTCTCGCTTTCAGCTTTGGAGCGATTGTACCGCTGAATGGCATCTGGATCAACTGCGAAACTGGACGCAGAACCGGGGAGTTTACGACCCATCATATTGAGGGTCTGCCGTTCACGGAAAGCCGTAACGATATCCTGTGCAGGCGCATTCGGGATGCTGGCGCGGAAAGCCTTTTCGAACTCAGGCAGAGTGAGGGTAGAGCCGTCCTCAAACACAATGGTTTCTCCGTTGAACTTGGTCTCCTCTCGGGCAACAGCCTGCCCTGCCATATTCAGAACATGCTGTACATAAGCGCCCTCTTCCAGGTCGGACATCGCCTGTGCCTGCGCCTGGCGCTGTTCAGCCCGTTGGACTGCTTCCTGTTTGGCTCTCTCAGCCTCCACGGCGGCTTTTCTCGCCCTTTCGGCTTCAGCGGTGTCTTCTTTTGCCTTTGCTACCTCTGCAGCTGAGCGAATGACCTGACGCTTCTGAGCATTGGTCTTTACATCCCCTGCGGCTACATTCTTGCCGGTCGCCTCGGAGAATACAGTTCGTACCGCCTCGTTGGAGAGCAGGATCTTTGGAAGAATAGCATCGACCTCGTTTTTCGAGAGCTTCGGACCATAAGCAATTCGGTTGATAAGGTCGGCTTGCTCAACTGCGGTATCGCCCTTCACACCCATATTCATGAGCCGTTGCGCGACAGGACTGACCATCGGTGTGTCCTTATGAGCCATCTTACTGACGCCGTACTCAGCGGTATCAGCATCCTCGGACTTCGCCATGTTTTCGAGGGTGGCCGTTTCGGCATCCTTAGCTCTCACATTTCTCAGCACGGTCTCCGCAGCAGCCTTATCTTTCTCGGTGTCCTCCACAGTGCGGATTTCCTGCCCGTAAAGAACCCAAAGGCGCCCCAGTTCAGCGGGATCAAGTTTCTTATTTGCGACGAACTCGGACTCCAACTCCAGTGCTAACTTATGGGCGGTGCTGCTGTCGGGAGTATTCGCCAAAACTTCGCCAAGTCTCGACGCTTCCTTTTGGGTTTCCAAAAGCATCTCACCGTATCGGGCGTAATCGACCTCGGCCTTGATAACATTGCCACCTTCCAATAGCCCCGTGGAAATAGCGGTGACGAGGGCAGTCTCAACGACCTCTTGCCATGTGGGCGCATCGTAGTCTTCCCTCAGAATCATCTTTCGGAACAGAGGTTCGAGGAAAGCCTGCAACTCTTCTTCAGTGATTTCGCTTCCGAGTTTAATCGCACCTCGAGCAAAGAGTCTACCGACTGCGTTACCGATACCGGTGGTCTTTGCCAAAAGGACGTCATCTGTAATACCACCCAGACCGCCGATGCCGCCGAGAAGATACTGCAACGCACCTTCGGACGCACCGACTACAAACGATATTTGTCTCGCCTTTTCGGGAGAGTAGTAGTTCAGTGCCTCAGAGTAGTAGTTGCCGCCCGCGGAGAGACCCATCGCAGCGGAGCCCACTGCACCGGCGAGCGCAGCAGGTGCGCCGAAGCCAGCCGTGACGGCAGAGACCAGAATAGAGGGAAGCATATTAGCGACAGTAGTAGTTGCTTGGTTCACGATCTTCTCGAAGCCGGACATATCTCCCTGCTCCATCTGCGCCGCGATCTGCGTCGCGGACATCGGCAACTGCTCCTTCGTGAAAAGCTGGGCAATGCCATGGCCGAACTGAGTCAATCCGGCATTGAAGCTAAGACCCAAACGCTCCAGTTTTCCGTCTACTTCAGCGGAAATACCTTCGGCCTTTCGGTAGCTCAGCCGCTCTTTGATGCTCTTAAAGTATTTATTCGCTGACTTCGTTCCTTCTTTTGCCAGCAAGTAGTTGTAGATACCGAACTCGTCCTCGGTCATGTAGAGGAACAGGTCGTCGCCGGAATTAGCTCTCGCCTTGTTTGCCTCTTTATCGAGTGCTTCGCGATTGTGCTCAGCGGCATCCGTACTGTCCTCGGCGTGGTGTACATACGAGACGTACCTTTTCCCTTCCTCCGCTTCGTCCGCTTTACCTGCGAACCGCTCAGGATGGTTTCGGGCATCCGCGGCCCGGTTGTTCGCCACAGCCGCACCTTTGCCAGAAAACTCCTCAAAGTCTGCCTCAAACATGAGCTGTTTGTACGCACTGTTTTCCTGCATCTTCTCGAGCTGGACAAGGACGGAGCCTGTGGAAGCAAGTTTGTCTTTCAGCTCGTTTCGCTTGGTATACGCCGCCTCCAGTCGCTTCTGTGCCTCTTGCGCCTTGTCGAGCATATTGCTGTTGTTGTACATACTGACCTGCTTGTGAAGCGCAGTAATCTGCTCCTCTACGGTCTGCAGCTCAGTCTCCCAGCTACCGACATCGGCTCGCAGGGTATTTACATCCAGACCACGCAGGCGGTTGCTCTCGGCCATCTGCTCTGCTGAGGCGATGTCTTTATTTAGAGCATCGATGCGCTTACGAGTAGGCTCCAACGTCTTCAGGTGAGCTTGTATCGCCTCTCGCTTTCTCCTTGCGTCTTCCGCTTTTTCGGCTTCGCCCTGAGTGGTATAAAAATCCTCCAACCCATAATAGTAGGTGACCTTATCTTCCAAGCCATGCAAGGTCTCTTCCATTTGAGCGACTTTCTCCTTGGAGGCCCCCACATCGAGCTGAGACACACGCAGGAAATCGTTGTAATCTTCCTCTGTTGCCCACTGAGTCCAATAGGAGTATTCGGAGTTCAAGTCGCCTCGGACGGACTCAAGATAACGGTCCGCCTCATCTAGGGCTGCGAGGATTTGAGAGTAGGCTTCGCCTCCATACCTGTCCTTGCTCTTGGTAAAGTAATCTCGATACTGCTTGGACTGCTTCTGCATCTCGGCGATGCGGTCTCTCGTCTGCTTTTGAGAGGTCTTCATCGCACCGGGCGTTTGATACTTTCCGTCCCTCGTACTGTACGAGTCATTTACCTGCCGAGAGAAAGTATCGAGCCCGTGCATCCAGTTCGTGAACGAGACCGCGGTACGATCAATAGTAAACGCCTTGTCGAACCGACTTACCGAGGAGGTCGCCGCAACAGAACCATCTTTTCGGATATATTGGAGCCTACCGTCCTCGGCGAATTGCAGACCGCGTGTTTGCGCGGGGGCCGTATCAGGGGTCGGGGTCGGGGTCTGCGGCTTCGTAATCCGACTAACCGTAGACGACGCGGCTATCGAACCATCTTCTCGGACATACTGGAGTTTACCGTCTTTATCCCATACTAATGCCATGAGCAACATCCTCCTTTAGTTGGGATTTACTTCTTCAAGGTATTTTTCAATCAAGCTGTTCAGCTGTTTTCTCCATGTTGCGGACAGGGTGTAGTTAGCCAGAACATACGCCACTTGGTTCAGCGCCTCTTGCGTTTTACCAGACTCAAGCTGAGCTGCGATACTCGCCATGCGGGCGTTGTACTGGTCCACGGTCAGCGTAGGCACAGTAGTTCCCAAAGGTTTCTCCTCCCAGCTGCGCCGATTGTTAGCGTTATTCTGACCACGGAGCGAAGGGTCAATCGGCAGGCTGTCACCCAAGAGCCCAGTCGGGTCATACCCATACGTCTCGTACAGATACGCATCGTTATACCCTGCTTCATAGAGAACCTGCAACACTTCGTCAGTAAACTGACCTGCCTTGGCCATGTTTTGTGCGGTAGTAAGGCTCATTTTCGTACCTGCCGTGGTCGAGCTGCCACCACCGCCGCCGGAACTACCCTTCGCCGCCAAGGTGGCTTTGTAGACACCGGCCAGCTGGCTTGCCATATCAGGCGAAATACCTGCGGCAGCAAGTGTACTGGTGTCGGGAGTAACACCGGCCTGAATAGACTGCATGGCGATCTGGTATGCCCATTCACGCTCATTCTGTGCAGTAGTGTAATCCCATTCCTTCAAGGCTTGTAGCCACTCACGTTCAGCCGCCTGCGTGTTATAACTGTACTCCCTGTCAGCCAGCTGGACGTCAAGGGTAGGCTTGCCGTTGTAAGACCCTGTCAGCTGAGACTCCTGCATGAGCAGCTGCTGTTCCTGCAAGGAAAGGCTGTCGTTATACTTCTGGAGTTCCCAAAGCTGTGCCAACTGCTGCTGTGCGATCTGAAGCAGCGCATCAGCCTTCTCGAACTCACCCTGTGCTCTGAGGTCGGCGATCTGCCGTGCCGTGTCCGTCGCCAACTTCTGCTGGGCTTCCGCAATGGCAGCTCGGTTGTTCGCCGCGGTGTTGGAGATGCTGTCATACTGCCGACCAGTAATGCCCCCTCGGTCACCTCGTGCTGCCGCGTAGAGTACCTGTGCGTCTCTCGCCTGAGCCTCGTCGATGTTGACCTTGTTACGGTTAGTGTCAAAGCCCTTCTGAGCCTCCTCCTGCGCCCGAGTGAGTTCGTCAACAGCCTGCTGCACCGTGTAGTCGATTTTCTGGTTCTGCTGATCCTGCATCTGCTGGTACACGGCTTTAATATCATCAGCGGTCAGACGGTTCTCTGACTGGCTGGGGCGGGTGATAGCGGACTGCCCGGGGACGATGGGAGTCGTGGTGATGGGCTGATACTGCGTAGTTGGCGTCTGGCTGACAGACTGTTGCGGCTGTTGTGATTGAGGGTTATATGTGACCTCGCCACGCATCAACTGACCTTGGTGATTAACCCACAGGTTGCCGTCTGCATCCTTCCACCACACAGACTTATCACTTGCCTGAGTGGAGGGCCCTCCAGGGGTAAGACCGTTGGCGAGTTCATAGCCTGCGGAAGAACCGATGGTGTAGACACCAGTCGGGGCGTTAATCTGCTGATTGTAGTTGTGCTGCGCGGGAGCCTGATAGGTAACCTCGCCGTACATCGTCCGACCTTGATGGTCAACGTACAACTGACCATTTGCATCTCTCCACCAAACGGATTGGTCGCCAGGTCTGTTGCCGTTATAGGAGGCGTCATTCGTGGACTGACCGGGACGGAGGCTATTTGCGATCTGTGCGCCCAGTTCTGAACCTATGGTGTAGGTGCCGGATGCCGCAGGTCTGTTCTGCTGTGCAGGCTGTTGGGGCTGCTGATAGCCGTTCTGCTGGGGCTGGTTAGTGGAGCCCCCAGCCAGAGGGTCGGGAGGAATATACCGATTAGTAGACAATTCATTCACGCTCCTATGCGTTGATTTTTAGGTTGACTATGGAGAAAGAGGGAGAAGCACGGTGCTCCTCCCTTTTAGTTTTTCATCATTTCATAGCGTTGCTAAGTTTTTTCAGCAGGTCCGCACCGTACAGATAATCCTCCAAATACTTGATGGTACTATCGGATAAGCCCGCCTTCTGCTTGATATTCGCTTTGTGCGCTGCCAGAGGGTCGGTGGTTTTCTTCAGCCCAAAGCCGCTGACGATAGCATCCACAACTCGCTCTTTATTGGCGAGGTAGAGCTTCATGTCATCCGCATCATCGATGAAGCAGACCTCCAGCAGAGCAGCTCTCACACCCTTGCTCCGGGCGGTATTGATTACCGCAAAGCCGTTGGACTTCACACATCTGTTGGTGAAACCGATAGCGGCGATGTTCTTGAGAATGTTGCTCTCGATGCTGCTGCCGGACTTTGCGTAGATCTCCACGCCCTTGACCCTACCATCGCCGGAGTCCTTTTTGAATGCGTTGAAGTGAACCTCCAGCACGAAATCGTACTTGGGGAAGTTCGCATTCTTGTTCAGCACACCGTTCTTGTAGTCGGTGTATGCGTTTCGGCTCTGGTCATATACCGTGACATCGGCACACTCTCTCAGCTTCTTCGCCACGCCATTTACGACCTCGCGGGTCAGGTCTGCTTCCTTATAGGTCTTGCCATTGTACGAACCGACAGCGCCGGGGTCGCCGGCGCCGTGACCACTGATGAGCAAAATCTTCATGGTTACGCCGCCTCCTTGACAGGTTTTGCGCTTCTCACGGCAGCTTCAATCTGCACCGTCATCCACTCATCCAGGTTCACCACGGACTTCTCCAGCCAGTTATATGTACTCTCGGTCAGCAGATTAAGAGCGGCGTCCTTCGCTTTCTCAAGCGCATGAGCCTGAGCCTGCTTGTCGAAACTGCCACTCGCCTTCAGAGCGTCGACGAAAGTCTGGTTGACATACTCGACTGCGCAGTAAATGGAGTTCAGAACAGCGGCGTATCTGCTGTCCGCTATCTTCGCAGATACGAACTGCCACACAAAACGCAGAAGCAGCGGCGACATCACGGTGATAAAAACATACAGAACATCTTGGATCGTTACATTCATAAGTTAAGTCCTCCTGTGAAATCAAAGTCTTCTTCCTGTTCTTCCTTGTAAGGGTAAAAGTTTTCGCCGTACTGTTGTTTCAGCTTAGAAAGCTGCTTCGTTTTCTCATACTCTAAGTCCGCTTTGTCTTTCGCCTTCGCCCGGGAAAAGTACCCGATGACGATAAAGACAAGCGCAACGCAAAGCGTTGGTGCGAGATACTGGATGGGGCTCAAGTCACCGGTCTGCTCCATGGCGTGAGTACTCCACAAAACGAAGTAGACACACAGAAGCACGATAGCAGTGACCGTAATTTTTGAAAATTCCCTTTTGTTTCTTTTCATCAACCGGCCACCACGCTTTACAGGAAGTCGTTATCTTCCAGCCGAGCTCTGTAAACGTTAACGATGCGCTCACTGGTCAACTCTGTGATATTATTCTCAAATTCTGGGTGCTCTTCGCAGTATCGCTCGTAGATCTTAATATCCAGCAAAGTCTGGTCAAAATGATCCTTGCTGTGCTTAAAGTTGTGCATCATCTCATCGCCGAAGCGGAGTATTCTCGCCCGGCAATCCACGGCGACCTGCTCCTCCGCGTTCTCCTTAATGTCGTTGACCTCTTTTTTGAGATCCTCAATCGACTTCAAAAGTTCGCCGTTGATAGCTCGACCCAGCCACCGCGCGATGGCAGTCCAAGGGTTGACTTTAATCTTAGAGAGCTCCAAAATTGTCATAACCCCGAAACTTCCGCCGCTCAGCAGCGCAATAATCTCGCCAACTGTCATTTCAACCACTCCTTGTGCATTTGATGTAGAAAAGACCACCGAGCCAGCGGTTCGGTGGCCTACTCGTCCGTTTCACCGGGAACCTACGGTGCAAAGACTTAATTTCTCAAGAGCTTTTCTCAACGATGTAAATGTTACTGCCCGGCCCGGTGAAGTTCTGAATCGGCAGGCTGGAAGTCAGCACCTTCAAATCATCATAGACTTCAAGCAGATGTGCGCCGTTGTCGCTGTCAAGGATGAGCAACTCGCCAAGGTTATTTACGCCATATGCAACCACAGCATGATTGCCGTCAATGGCTGTGCCCATGCCACTCATGGCAATAATGGCGTATGCCCCATTTGCCAACGCACTGTAAAGTGTCTCAAGCGCACCGGGGTCGGCAGCGTTTTCGATAAGGGTAACCTTGTGGTTGAGAGCTGCGAGAAACCGATGATAATTGTCGCCCTTCGAGGGATCTACCGACACGAGGCTCGCATCCTCGCTCACAACTTCTTCCGCAAAGACCACCGGGGATGCATAAGGTGTATCGGCAAAGGCAGAGTGAATATGCATCATGCACATCATGCCGCAGCCGTTGGCTGTGTAATCTACGCCGGTTGTGCCGTATGTCTTGCCAGCCCATGCGGGGTTTCGTTGGTTCATGGCCGTAAGCAACCGATGCTCACAGGGTTTATACGCAACGCCCTCCCAATAGCGAGAACTATTGTCACTGATCGGCGTTGCGCGGTTTACCGCCACCCCGTTGACAGTAGTGAGCTGGAATTCACAATTCATAGAATCCCAGTCTGCCTGAATACGGCTGTTAAAGAAGGCATACTCGGAGACATAGGTCAAGTTCTCCAGGAAGGACAAACTTTTCAGGCTGTAAGTTCCCTTGAAACCCTGCACACCAATCTTAGTGACGCGACTGCCGCCTTTAACCTGCGTCAGGTTCACATTTGCTTGGAAGCAACGGTACGGGACTTCGGTCACTTCGTCGCCGATATCCACAGTCTCCAAGTAGAGACATTGGTCGAAAGCCCTCTGCCCCAGGCTCTGCAAATTCGGAAACAGAGCATTCTTGATTTTTGTACACTGGAAAGCACTTTCGCCGAGTGCGGTAATTTGCTCCGTATTGCCGATAGACCGCAGGTTAATAGCTCCGTAGCAAAGGGCCTTCGGGATAGAGGTTACGGTGTTCGGGAGAACAATCTCCCGAACGTGGCGGTTATAATAGAACGCGCCGGGTTGAAAACCTGTTACCTCCGTACCGTTAATGGCATCGGGGATAATGAGCTTTTTGGGGAGCTCGTTAACCAAGCTGCCCTCCTTTTCTTTGCCATTATCACTCACCGAATAAGAATACGTAGTATTTGCCGGCGAGCCTCGATACGCCGCTTTCAGCGACACGAGTCCCCCCGAGGTGATATCAAAATACTTCGGGTCTGCTGTGCGGGCAGTCATGAGCCTACCAAGTAGCACGTCAACAATATTCATGCGACCACATCCTTACATAGAGTTCCACTCGCCCGCGGGGTTCATCATAAAAATCTCCCCCGTGAGCGGAATAAGTGCAACCGAACCGGGAGCGCAAGGGCCGAGCTCTTCACCGCCGACCGTGCCAGGTTCAGTGTTCGTAGGCAGATTGGTGAGATCCGCCTCGGAGTCCAGAACGAACTCCATGTGGGGGAGGCGGTTGCCGAGGGTTACTCGGTAGCTGCCCGCTTCATTAAAACAAAAAGATGCCATAACAAATCACTCCTTCTCAGATTTCTGTACTATGCAACACACGAGCCACTAAACTGCACATGATCGCCTTGTGCGAAACCGCTTGCACTGTCCAAACTTACCGTCAATGTGTCCTTGGTCATCTTCCACCTTGCGACAACAGGCTTCTCTCCGTCGCCAACCTGCGCCCAACAAGGAAACGCTGGGCTAGAGAGGAACAGACTTATCCCGACGTCGCCAATGTCAAAGGCCACATCTACGCAATAGCCGGCCTCGGAAATACTCAACTCACCGGAAAAACAGAACACGTCTCCGAGTTTTGATGCATGGCAGACAGGGGAAGAAATGCCAGCAAACTTATCCGACGGGGCGGCGGCAACCATCCTGTCTACAAAATACACAGGATCGGTTGCGAGGTCGGTTCCCTCGACCTTAAGATAAATAGTGAGGTCTACGGTCTGTCCTGCCAGTGCAGTGATAGCTACGTTTTGCACGCGCCAGTTGAACATATAGACTTGCGCCAGATCAGATGGGAGTACGACGTTCTTAAATTCGTAAGCCTTGTATCCCTTATTCAAGTTAGCTGCCAACGCATCGTAGGTAAGGCTGCCGATCTCCACGGCGTTTGGTCTCACTAAGACAGGATGGCTTTCACCAGAGGTCAGCTGCAAATCACTGGGATCGTATTGATCCAACGCGGCCAGCCTTATAGCTGTACCACGCGAAGCATCCTGATCCGCGACGAGAGCGCCGCCGATGCCCAATTTGAATTCATCGGCGTAATATGTGTATGTACTGCGCACGTTAAACACCGGTTCACCGGGTATGCTCAAACATCCACCGGCGGATTTCCACTGTATGCCGCCGCTACCATCGGACACGGCAAGTTGGCCCCGCCTGCCATTGTCCACCGCCGAACCCGTTGCGTTCAAGGGCAAGGCAACCTTTTTGTTTGCCACGTCCTGTGCGCTCTTGGCAAGCCGATACACTTGGTGTACAGAATAGCTACTGGCGGGTGTAGACATATTACTGTCGTTAATGTAGTCCGTTGTAGGTTGGCTGCCCTTATCGCCGCCGACCTTACCGAGGTTCCGCTCGGTACCATCGGACATCGTGACCACCAGTTCATCGTCTCCGTTCACGGCAAGACCGATAACTTTGGCGGCATTGGCGTTTGGGACGAGGTTATTGTTGATGTAATCTCTGATCACATCGAAGAGACACTGCATATCCTCTCTCGCAATGTCCTCGTTAGGCTGCACACTGGGAAAGTCGGCACGAGAACGCCAGCTTTTTCCAAGGTCCAAATCAGGAACATTAGACATTATCTATCAACTCCTTGCAAGGTGAAATAAATCTGTGCGGAAATAAAGGAAATCGCCTCGTTTCGTCTGTCATTTACCAGCCGCACAAGGAAGTGCCGGACATGGAGACAGCGAGGTTTCCGCACCTCTGTGACAGCGAACTTCGTAAACACGAGAGCGCGACCCTTGGTCAAGTCTCTCGGCAGCCATGCCTTTGCGCCATAAGTCTTAATAGGAGTCTTGTCTGTCCGTGTGCCGTAGTCCGTCTCGTACTCAATATTGGTCGTGGAGTCGCCGGAACTCTTGACCACGAAGATGGTCTTCTCCACGTTCTTCAGCACCTCGTAAGTACCGAAGTCCTGGATAGGAAGAGCCAGCACTTTCTCGAAATTCACGCCTTTTACATCGTCCGTATCTTCTACGGTCGTTTTGAACTCTCGCAGGTATCCAAGTTCATCGATATAAGCAGGAATTTCTCGGTCTAAGCCGACCCATGCACTCGGTGTTTTAACCGCGTCGAAGTAATACCAACTCAATGCTTTCGGGTCATTGATAGAACCGCCAAGGGAATAATCCCAGAGCCAAACATGGTCATTGGCGCACAGCCAGTATCTCTTGCCATCATCGATACTCGTGACCGCTCTCGGTGCTTCGTTGATGTCGAGCAAAATACCGGGCGCATGGCGAGGAGCTTCCACATTCAAGCTGATATTGACGATGTTGTTTTCGTAGGCGGAAGAGGTGTCTTTGATGAACATGACACCTGATCTCGTATTCGCAAATACGAGGTTGTTCTCGATAAGCTGAACCGAATTCGGAACATCGCAACCCATCTGAGGGTTAATGACCGTATAATCCATCGTAACGAAAACCCGACCGTCGATTTCAGTCGTGCCGAATACAGTCCGACCGACTTGTCTTTCTTGGAAGATGACCAGCATATTTTGTTGTTTACCGAATGCTGTAATTGGGTCGCTCACATTGCCTGCGAGATTATAGTTCTCGACCGGGAAGTAGGTCGGGTCCATAGCGACATCGGTGTTGCCACTCCAGAAATATGCGTTGGGCTGAACTCCGCAGCCCGCCATAACCACGCAAAGTCCTTGTCCGCCGCCGTACACCTCGGCGATATTGCAATCCATGATGCCCGCGGTGTACTTGTCATCGGCAGCCATGTAGGTAACCCGCACATTGTTGGTCTTTCCCAACGTCCCGGCAAATTCCAAGGCATCATACAACCTCGTTGCATCGGACGAAGGCGCACCGCGGCCAAAGTATATCCACGTTCTCACGGAGTTATAGTAAACCCACGGAATACGCATTTCTACCCAACGACCATCGGAGCCTAAATACTCCAACGTAATACACTGATAGTTTACGCTGAAATCATCCGCATCTGCTGCCGACGGTTCCTCATCAACAACAGCTTCGGGAATAAAAAGGCTCCGGGCATCGGCTTCGGTCGAGACATTATATGTGATACACCGCCACGGGGAAATTCGGTTGACCGGCTGATAAGCATCGCCACCCCCAAAGAAGGTTCCAGAGCTTTCATCTACTGTCCGATTATTCGGCTTGGCGTTGATATAAGTCGTGGGGATGTAACCCTTTACGTTCTTCGCGACAGGTAGTTTCAGATCCGAGTAATTGGTGTCGCTTACCTCGCTCAACGTAATCTCGTAATAACCGCCCTTGGACTTATAGTAGAGCGTGTCGCCGTGGAGAAAGAACGTGCCGTCGGGGCGATCTACTGTGAAAGTAAGTCCCGCAGATGCACTATCGCCGACCGGGATACTGTACTGAAGATTCCGTTCAGCGATTGCGAGAAATCGGCTACCAACCGGGTCGTGAATAATGTACCAACCGTGGTAAGGATATCCGTAAGAACGAAGATAGTTGAGCTTCGTTTCAGAAGTCTCCTCGGTAGGCACAATCATACCGTTATTGTAAACAGTCAAACCCGGACGAGACTGGAGAACGCCATCTCGCCACCACATATTCTTCATCTCGGGACTCTGGTCAGCTTTAATCTGCCAAGCGAGGTCGTGGATGTTCAGACCACCCTTCATGTTCTGCACAGAGCTGACCCGGAGCTTCGGAGGGTTAGGCAGATTGGAAAGTTTTACAAATCCCATCGGTAACTCTCCTTTCGTCAGACCTCGTATAACCCAGAACCGGGAGTACCATATATATCCTCGATGCGGTCATACTCCGTCTGCGGTCTCTCGTACATCTGCTGCCTGCGGGCCTCGAACTCGTTATACAAGGCCTGATATGCAAACGCATTGTCGTGCATAATCAGGTATGCCGCGACATAATACGCCGCAGCCTCCTGTGCGTCTGCCGCGTTGTCCAACTCCAGCTCGTCTGCGGGGTCTTGAGGTATCTCCACTGGGTACCGATGGTAATGTACTTCCATCGGCGCCTTGTCCTTTGCGGGAATGACCATCTTGTCTCTGCCCATCCAGCGATATCGGTGATACATAGTGAACTCGCCGTTCTTCAGAACAGGGATACCCCGACCTACCAACTGATAGAAGTCGCTGGGCATCTTGAAAATATAGAATCCGTCTCTCTTCTCTGCCTCGTCCCAGTTCAGCTCCGTAGATGAGTAAATGGGCTTCGTGGTCGTGGCGAGATACCTCTGTGCAGTATTGAGAAGCGCGGGAATTCTCAGAACATAATCCTCTTGGTTGTTGTAGGAGAGCGCGATGTCCTCACCAGCGATGGAATACTGATTGATGAGCATGAGGACTCGGTTCTTAAAGTCAAGGTATTGCATATGCACCCACCCCGGTCATTAAAGTAAAATGGCAAGCCCCGGAGTTGAACCGAGTTACGCACAAGCCAGGAGGTTCGACTTGTTTCAGGGCGTAAGTCCCGCAGACACTCGCCTAATAGAAGGAGGCTCCCAAAATGGGAGCCTCGATGTACTTGTGAAATCAGGCCAAGTTGACCTTCGTAGTGCCGACACCGACGGGCTTCTTATCCGCATCGATCTCCGCAACCATAATCAGAGTGTTGCCGTCGCCGGGTACCACCTCTGCACCGCTGGTGACCGCAGCCCAGTCAGCCAAAGCAGTGCCGTGGACAACCTCGGGAGCGTCCTCAGTAGACTTATAGGCCTTGCACACAAAGGTGTGACCGGTCTCAGCTTCGGTGTTGATGATGACAACAGTCTTGGCGTTGGAAGTCGCAGAAGGAGCAGTCAGAACGGTCAGCTCCTTCAGAACAGGCTGAGAGCCGTGATAGTAGATGGCGTCGGCCTTTTCGTTCAGCACGAAGCAGTCGTAGATGACACGACCTTCGACCAGCCAGCCGGAGATGCCGGGGGGATTGTCGTGGGTCTTGTACTCTTCCAGCTGCTTGGGCGCAGTAGCAGCGCAGGGGTGCGTGATAATGAACGCACAGCCAGCAGGCAGCCGGGAGGAAGGAACCTTTACGATCTTGCAGCCATCCACCTCGCCGATAACACCCTTGACGATCATCTCCTGGGACTTATCGCCGTACTTCATGAAGGAGGGGTCCTGCTTCAGGAAGTTGGCGAACTTGTAGGAAGCGAAGCAGACGCGACCGGTGTCGGGGACATTCTTGTTGCCCAGCTTCTCCATACCGTTCAGGAACTGCTCGTAGGCATTAGACTTGGTGATGGTGACAGTGCCGACATTGCCGCGCAGAGTTGCGTGGTAGGCCAAAGTACGGAACACATACGCATCATACTCGGGCACCCAGACTTCCCGGATCTGGCGGGCCAGTGCCTTGCCTGCGTCCATGACCAGTTCGGACTGGAGCTTGTCGCCCTTGTCGATGATGAAGGTGAAGCCACGGTCGCGCTTGACAGTCAGAGCCTGCACATTGCGCTGGAGATCATCGGGGGTACCGTAACGATCCTTGCCGCTGCGGGTGTAATCCCGCATGGGGACGGTGGGAATGGAGTACACATTGACGGTCTGAACACCGGTGAACTCATAGTCGTTATGCAGTGCCATAGTTGCCTGAGACACCTTGTGGAACCGTTCATCCACATGCTTTGCATACTTAGATGCCAGATTCTTGCTCATTGAAATCATCCTTTCGGTAGTTGAGCGACTTACCAGACGGAGTTAAAACCCGTAATGAACGAGTCCTCGGGCTTGGTGTCAGTTGCACCGCCCCCAGACACGCCCTTTACCGGGGCCTTAGCCGCGGTAGCCGCATTCTGTTTGTAGGTATTGTTCTCCTGTCGGAGCTGTTCGGCTGTTGCCTTCGCCTGCTTCGCCTCATAAGCGAAATAAGCGAGAGACAGGTTCTGCCCTTCGGCTGCCGCTTTGGCAACCTCACTGGGGATGGTCGTGCCTTTCAAGTCGGGTCGCATCGCCCACAACTCTCGCACCTCAGCAGTAAAATCCCTGGCCGGGGGATTATTCGTCTGCGCATCGGTCTTAACGCCGATCGCTTCTGCTGCCTTCTCAGTCTCGTCGAGCGCAGTCTGAGCTTGCGCAGATCGTCCGTGAGTACGGTCGTAGTAGTCTTCAGCGATGACTCGGGGTGTACCTTCCTCTACCAGCTTACCCACAGCCGCTTCGCGGTCGTAGGACTCCTGTGCATCCAGCATCGCTTCAACGGTTTCGTATCCGTTGTTCTTTGCCATTCGTTCCAGTCGCTCCAGCGTGGGATTGACCTCGGCCAACTTCTTCTGGTAGCGATCCGTCACAGTAGATTTCTGGTAGATTGCAGGCAGATCGCTCTCGTCGATTTCGACATCCGTGTCCTCATGATCGACACGGGCCTTAAAACGGAGCTTATTGCTGACGGGCTCGGCTGCGGCAGGTTCGCCCTCTGTGGTAGGAGGGGTATCTACATCAGCGGGAGTGCCAGCTTCGTCGGTTTGGACAGCACCAAACGCCCGAGCTGTGGTAGGCTCTGCGTCGGTCTGTGTACCGGCCGAGGGCTCCTCCCGGGGATCATCGTCCAGCACATCAGCAAAGAAGTCGTCTTCTTTAGCTGCGGTACCTTCAGACCCCCAAGTAGAGGAATCGAAATAGTCAGTATCCTCTGCCCAGCCGTCGGGCAGAATAGCTGCGTCTTCCATCTCAGCAGGTTCCAAGTAGTTGTTTTCGCTCATGATTTTTTCTCCTTCTTGGTACGAAAGATTATCTGTAATCACCCATTGGTGCGTTACACGGGTTAGAGTTTCATTGCCGCACTCTGACGAAGTGCGTTCTTTGCCTTAGTCGGCAAGTTGGTGTAGGCGTTCTGCGCGTTCTCCGGTAACACCTGCACAGCTTTGTCCTCACTCAAACCGCCGCCGATAGTAGGTGCTTTCCTGCCGGAGCTCCCGTTTTCAACCATCATCTGTGCAGCGGCCGCTGCACCTGCGGCAGCACCTGCCTGCGCCTGCCTGTTCTGCGCAGCAAGCTGCTCCGCTTGCAGTCCCATCTTAGTTTTGATCTCTTCAATGAGTTCACTCTTCTTGGGGATGAGCTTATCCGGGATACGCTCCAAATACTGAAGGATGTCCAGAGTTCCGTTGGCCATCAGATTATCCAAAGTCTGGACCATAGCGATCTCGGAGAAGTAGGTCGTCGCACCGACGTCGGCTCGGACATTCAGCCACAGATGCTTGAACTTACTGAAGTCAAACAGTTCCTTTACGCGCCGTGTGACGGTCTTCATCTCCATCTGTCCGGTCATTGCATTCCGCTTGGGTTTTTGGGTAGCTGGGTTAATAACCGGCTCCTGGAAGGTCTTGTCCCTCAGCAGGGGGCGTTCTCCGTAATAGGTACCCATCATGTCGAGCAGGATCGCACCGATGTCCTCGATCCACTCATACAGGCCTGCGCGGATGTTCTCCAAAGGAACTTCGGCACCCGCCTGCAACACCATCAGTGCAGAGGTGTTGTCGGGGTTGACATTGCCCATCTGAACATCCGTAGCGCCAAGACACTCCTTGGTAAATGCCATCGCGCGGTCAATGGCAGCAAAAATATGCTCGCTCATGTTTGCAGGCTGAAGATTTGCCGCCACTTGGCTGATCGACTGGCCCGGTTGGATGCCCCTAACTCCAATGGCCTGTCCGATCTCATTGCTCCACTGACTAATGAGATCCGCGTTATACACGGTTTTGGGGAAGCCCAGCAGTTGAAGATGCCGCATAACCATGGCGAACATGGTGTTGATAAAGATCTGGTTCGGGATGATCCCTGTGACCAAAGCTCGACCGTGATACTGGTTTTTCTGCTTTTCCCAGTTGCCCCAGGCAATCGGATATCGGGACAGCCCCGTGTCAACATCTTCGTAGATCACGCAGTTCTTAGTTGCTTTCGTCACATGGACCGTAGTGACCAGATGCTTGACGGCTCGCTTTTTATAAACCGGAGAGCCGTCGGGGTTGATGATAGGTTTGCCGTCCTTGTCAGTCTCCTGCACGGGCTTACCGTCCTTGTCGAGAACTTCCTCCATCACCGACTTACCTGTCTCAGGGTTCATGAGGTTCTCTTCCCGGGTCTTCTTCTCGTACATGTACACATACAGACACTTGCCCGAAGCATTGTCCGTACTGAAAAGCTCGGTCTTGCCGCCTACACCTGCCTGCTCTCCGTAGTCCGAATCAGACTGGATAAGATGGTCGCCGAAGTCCGCTTTCTTCTTGTTATGCTGTCTGTACTCAGCCCGAAGGTTGTCTACGGTGTCTCGACCAACCAGAAGGATGTAGGGCTGCTTCTCCGCCTCATCAAGAGCCGGATTGCCGAACATCACATTGATGCCGTCCACCATCTCCATCTGGATCTCGCCTCGGTAATTACCGAAGGCGCCGCCGTAGGGGAGCGCATTGGCGTCGAAGTAGAAGTGAGCGCAATAGTCGCCGGTCTGTGCGCCGTCAAAAAGTGCCTCACGGACGCGGTAGTCCATCTTCACCTTCTCGAGGATGTTCTGAACTTCCGCCGTGGCGATAGCCGCCACATTCTCTTCGGGGTCTTTGCCGTTACCGCTGCTCGCATCGTAATAGGTCAGCGGGTCAAATTGAATCGTGACGCCGCTGGATGTCAGCGAGGCCACGAACAGGGAGGCGATACGCTTGATGATGTTAAATACGGGTTTAGGGAGTCGGCTCATTGCCGCCGTTTGCGGCAAGTGGAGCCACTGATTACCTGCAAAGAACTCCACATTGGTGTTGACCAGATTGTACTGATTAGGCGTCAGACTATTGTTGTACATTCGCCCTGCTTCGTACCGTTGCCACGCCAATGTGACTTTATCGTGTTCAGGCATTAGCCCTCACCACCCTCTGCTGTGAATTGATCTGACTTAAAGTCGGTGTCATATGCTACATCTGCGTTGTAGCTCATTAGCTGTCGGAACGCCCTCTGATCTGCGATTAGCTGACGCCGTTCCGTTTCCCCGGGCGGCTCGGCTTTCGGCCGTCTCGCCTCCTCCGTGTCCCTTGCCTTGGCGTAAAGCCTGCACCCCGTGTACACGCCTGCGGCAAATAAAAAGAGCACAAGGATCGCTCCTAATGCCCCATAAAGTGCGTTAATCATAGACTTGACCTCCGCTATGCGATTATTTGGTTGGTGCCCTGCGCTGGGATCGAACCAGCATCGGCGGATTATAAGTCCACAGCTCTGACCGATTGAGCTAACAGGGCGTGTGGCGAAGACGGGACTCGAACCCGTATCTTGCGGCAGAAAGGAAAAGAACCGCACCGGGGCCATTTCCGGTCACTTCGCCGTGTGGCTGGGACGGCTGGTTTCGAACCAACGTATATCGGAGTCAAAGTCCGATGCCTTAACCGCTTGGCTACATCCCAATATTAAACCCGCTTTAATTACACTTCCCTGCTCGGGAGCTAAGTAAAATAAAGCAGGCATTTCTTTAATTACTGGCCGTGCTAAAATTATTACTGATACCGACAAAGCTACAATTCTTAGGCGGCCTTATCAGTAATAACCGTCCATCTGGCTATACACATCGTAGCAGCGGTCGCCGTCAAGGAACGCCTCTTGCTCCTGCTGCGCGCGCTGCTCTTCCTCCGACAACACCTGCGCCTTAAACAGCGGATCGCCGGAAGCGTAGAGCATGTGGCTGAGAGCCTGTGTGGAGCTGTCCACCATGTCATCGTGGGGAACAGCCGGAAAACCGGCCCACTGGTCGAGATAATCTTCTTTCCAAGGTGCGTGTTCGGGGATGAACACATTTCCTGCTTCGATGACACCCGAGACGGCATTGACTCGCGCTTCCTTGCCGCCTTTCGGGTTCACACCCAAAACACCGGGCATCTCTTTCCGCAGAGTTGCAATAATGGCAGAGCCGTTCGCCTTATCCTCCACCAACACGGTGAAGGCTTCTGGGTACATTGCCTTTATCATCCGCAACTCAGTTAAGGTCTGAGGGAAGTCCAATTTCTTGTTAGAACAGTGTCGCAGATAATAACCTGCGCCCAGCTTTGACCATACCGTGATCGCCACGAAGTCGTTGTTCTCGTTTCCCTTAAACGAAGCATCGACAGAGATAATCGTCGTGCCCCACTCACTTATGTCCTTGGGGTCGTAGAAACGGAACCAGCCCTTCTTGACGATGTTGCCACCCTCAATACGAGGATTACACATGTACATGGCTGCCCAAGCTCCCGGACCGCCGCCCGGGTCGTTCAGGTACGCCTGCTTGAACTCCTCCAGCCAAGCCTTGTCTTTGCCAAGCTCAGGACATAAGGCATCGCCGGGAACACGCCCCAGCGGGTCGTCCGCACCGGCTTCAACAGGGAGCCGGATCACTTTCACATTCGACTCACGGGCAATGATACGCGCCATCAAGTCGTCAAAGTGCCACGGAGTCGCTATGACTATGACCTTTGCGCCTGCCGAGAAACGCGTCTTAATGGAGCCAAGCCACGCAGACCACAGCTGTTCCCGGAAAGCCGGGCTGTATGCCTCCATACGATCCTTGATCGGGTCGTCAATGATGACGAGGTCGCCGGGGTTACCTGTAATACCGGAGCGGAGACCGCGAGAGATGATACGTCCCTTACCGTTCGTCAGCTCGAACTCCGTCGCTCGGTCGATCTTACCGACCTCGATGCCGAATACGTTTTTGCCTGACTCTTTAACCTTCTCCTTGTTCCGGCGCAGGAACCGCTCGGCGAACTCGTCATTGTACGCGGCAAGGATGACCCGCCGAAGCGGATATTTGCCGATGTACCACGAAGGGAATGACTCAGTCAGAGAAACCGATTTTCCATGCTGCGGCGGGCACTGGACGACCAAAATATCCACGGCATGACCGGTATCAGATTCTACAAAGTCCTGCACTTCGGACGCGAGGTATTCACTGAGTCTGGTGCGTTTCCAAGTTTGCCCCTGTACATACGCCAGATACTCCGGGTATGAGCGTCTTGCCAGTTCGCGTTTTGCCAGTTCGGCGATCAGGAGATCTCTGTCCGACTGTGCCACGTGCCTCTCGCCTCCTGTAATCGCTTGGTTCGTGAAATCTGTGGAAAAACTGTGGATAACTTTTCAGATACCCACAAATTTTGTTGGGTCGCCTTTTGCACCGGGGGTACCTCTCCGCGAAAAGGGGGCAATGGGGGTACCCCCTCTCCTATTGTCTTGCCTGCGTATGTAGGTGGTAGGTGGACCAGCGACCCGGCGCACCACGCACACCCAGGCAGGCGGCACGGGGGAGGCTTTGACCACCGCGACCCGCGGCGGCAAGGTGTATGCAATCTGAATATCTTATCATAAATGGGTATGACAAAACCCCGAAGCCATTGGAAATACTGGGTTTCCCGGTTCGGGGTTTCGCTATTCAGTTGTTGCTTTACAACGCCGCTACAACATTAGCCGCTTTTTTCGGTGTTTTTACTGAGTAGCTGCTGCAGTTGCTCATCGCTGAGTTCCGACAAGTTGAGCTCTTGGATCGGCTTTCCATCCATGCCGCCGAGCTCCACCATCTGCGCCGGAGCCTGCCCGCTCGTATCACGGACGAAGCGCGCCGCTTCAATGTCGCCCGCCTGAGCTCTTCGGAGCGAGGCCAGCAGCACGGCACCTTGCTGGTCGGCTTCCAGGCCGAGAGTTTCCAAGGCTTTCTGGGTTTCGGGCGCGTCAGTCAGCGCGGCGGAAAGTAGGATCTGCGCCGCCTCTCTCATACTCTTGGCCTTACGCCGTGCCGCGACTGAAGCAACACCGCCGGCCGACTGGATCGCCCGACACTCTTCTTTCGATCTCTCGTTAAACGGGATCAGATTTCCCTCATTCGCCATCGTTTCCGCCTCCCTCTTCTGTGATCTTTCTCTCTTTCGCTTTCTCTGATGATACCAGTATAACACATTAAAAGCGGACATTGTCGGACATCTTTTCGGTCGTGTTGTGTCGAAAATTTCAAAAAAAATTTCCCAAAAAACCTCTTGACATACTGACACCCGTATGTTATTCTAAGCTCGCAAAGGGCGAGGCGGTCAGCAACACCAAGCGAAAGCGAGGTGAAGCAAATGCCTATTACGCTGACATTCCATGTGTTCGGTTACACCATCACAGTCAGAGTAAAAAAGCAGAACCGCCACCCGGCACGGTGACGGCTCTAAGCTTTTAGTTTAGATCTTATCTACTTACCGGGCTGACCGCCGAGAAAGGAGGTTTCGCCCTTTGCACCCTTAGTATAAACGAAAAAGGGGGTTGAAGTCAATAGGAAAAACCAGTAACGAAGTAAAGGATCGCTGGAAGGCAGCAAACTACACCAGACTAACGATCTACTTACCGAAGGCAGACGCCGAAGCCTACAAAGAAAAATGCGAGGTTCAAGGAAAGAGCCTGTCAGATGTTCCAAAAGAGGCGATTTACAAATTTTTAGGGGCTAAATAACAGCCCTTAAAAATATAGCATACTGACAACCGTATGTCGAAAAAGAAAGGAGCTAAAACAATGTCAAGTTTTATCATGTCAACCCGATCCCATGCCACGCTTGCAAACTCTCTCCAGTACATCATGAACAGCGGCTTCAATCGCTTCGGCTTTGAAGCTCCCCAGAGCCTCCACAAAGCCCTTGCCGACTGCCGCGACCGCGACGGCTTTTACTCCGCTGGGCTGATTTTCAATCGGCTGTACGCCCTCAACGAAGCCGCCACAAATGCCAGATACAAAAACACCGATCCCGTGACCGTCCCCGATATGCCCGAGGTACCACCGCTGATCGAGGAACGCCAATGCCGGAACCACCACGAAGTACTGATCCCCTGGCACTATAAATTATGTAAACTCCTTGACTGTCTGATCTACCAAGCCAGCGAAGATGCAACACGCAGCGACCCTTTGCTGCTGGCTCTGATTGAATTCTCCCGGGTCTACAAATCGTTCCTAGTGGTCAACACCGAAGAGTACCAAAACTTTCCTTGGGGCGATATCTAAACGGCTTCCTGCGGGGTCTGAGCCTATCAGGTCCCAGCCCATAAACCAAAAACCGAAAGGAGAAAACACTATGAAAGACAACAATCTCTTAACGATGGTCGAACGGACCGACAGCGAGTGGCACCGCTCCCCCATCATAATGCACCGGGCGGACGGCACCCTCTACCACTTCGCCGAGTTTGAAAACATTGAACAGCTGGACTTCTTTGCTCAGACTTTGGGGTTCACCTACACCGCCGAAAGCTGGAAAGAAACTGAACGCTGCGGCATCTGGAGAGAATACAGAACCAGCCACCGCATTATCAGCGAGGATTACGGCTTCTGGAAGTTGGATGGCATCCCCGCCGATGCAAAGCCCATTAAAGCCCTGTCAAACGGGCATCTGGTGACCTGCTACTTCACCAACGACGGCGAAACCATTACATTCTACCGCCCCAACCCGAACGCCCATGATGTCTACAAGCCCATGAACATCAACCAGCATGTCGCCCATGTGCAGGTATATGGAAGCTACTGAAGAAGGAGGTTGCAAAACAATGCCACCGGGATCTGAGCCTATCAGGTCCCAGCCCATTCAACAAATAAATCACTTAGGAGGTAATATCATGAAACGATCCTATTCCGTTCCTGCGCTCTGCGCAGCCGCAAGAAACCATTTCCGCTACCAAATCAAGGACAACCGTCTGTTTCTGATCGACCGACGGTGCTACTTTGGCCTGATGGTCGAAGGTGTTTCCCTGCTGGAGGAACTCGAAAGTCGTCCGAGGGTAAACCTGGAGCCCGCAGCCTGTGCTGACACGGTCCTGAGACTCCTCAGGGAAGCCGCAGACGCCGTGGACACCCGAGACACCGGCATCCTCATTCCTCGCCATAAATCCCTGTGCCGCGTTCTCAGACCGTCGGGTAAACATCAAAACAACATCGTCCTCGTCAACGGCGGTCTTTGGGAACCATTCCACCCGGTCAGCATAATGGGATCAAGCAAAAAGTCCCCGGTCTTCTTGTTCAGTCCCGACTGTGTCGCGGTGCTAATGCCCGTCAACTATGACAGTAAAAAACTACCGGACTCGCTGCTGGCTCTGGATGACGCCCTAAACAACTGAACCCCCGACCCACCGTATCAGCTCCTGATACGGTGGGTCACTTTTTTTCTTACCCGGGTGAATAATCTCTCAGTAACATATCCACTGCTTCCTTAGTCTGCACAACTTCCACCCGTTGTCCTAACTTCCTCAGCTTCCGATGCTGCATCCTCTGCAGCCGTCTGGCCTTTTCGCTCGTGCCGTTTTTCAGCTCTACCCATACCGATACACCGCCCGGCAGCAAGACCAGCCTGTCGGGAAATCCGTTCTCGATATCAGGCAGGAACTTGACACACTGACCACCCAACTTACCGACCTGCCGACCGAGATAGCCTTCCACATCCTTTTCCAGCTGCACGGCGAACCACCCCCAAAGTGGACAATGACAGTGCTGGACGATATTTTCTATAAAGTACTACAAGTATAAGATATATGTTTTTTTTACGCTATTTCTAATCTCGTCTCGTATGTAATTTATATAATTATTGTCCCCATTGTCCCATATAGTAAAAAATGTAGTGTTTTCAATGGTTTGAGGGGTGGACAATGACCGGGACAATGACTGGGACAATGCCGAAAAAGCCGATTCATTGTCCCGGTATAATATGTAACCGCTGCCTTATAAGTTGCTGGGTTTATTGTCCCCATTGTCCCACTCAGCTGCTTCGGGGTGACAACCGCTTCGCATCTCCCTCATCCGCCTCAGTATATAGCGGTCTAACTCTTCGGGTGTCATTAGCCGCAAGTCTTTATCCCCGTAAGTACCCTTACGCAGATAGATTCTCTGTCTGCCATACCCCGGTACCCGAATCCGCTTTTCAGACTTCACCCAGCCGGGCATATTGTTCATGATACCGGCGATACGGCGGCTCAGGGAATCGTTGCCGCCGTTCTGGGCTTTGCTGTCTCCGCACATCTCGCAACGGATCTCGGAGATGCACACCACGTCCCGACGCTTGGTGCAGGCAGTCAGATCCCGCGGAGAATACCCCTGTATAAAGCCCACCCGGTCTTCCGGCGACATCGTATCCCACGCATCGGGAAGCATCGTATCCAGGTACTCGGCGATCTGTCCGACCATCTCATCTTGCACGGTGAACAGCTCCTGCACCTCCACAGCCGCCTCATTGACTGCCGCATCGGCAAGCCACAGCGGCTCACCTTCACGCCACCGCACCACGGCCTCAGCCCACAGCTGGTCAACTTCTTTCTCCAGACCGATCAGCGCGCCGCCTGCTTCCACCACATCGGCCAGTTTCAGCCGTACCTGCACCGGCCAGAAGCGTCTGGCGCCGGTACGGTCCTTCAGGAACTCCATTTCGTTTGTAGTACCAAAGAAGACACAGGTCCGCTTGTAGGTACGGGTGAACTCTCCGTAGGCCGGTCGGTAGCTGTCTTCCGTCTTGCTGACGAAGTTCTTGACCGTTTCGACCTCGGCGCGTTTCATGGACGCCAATTCGCCGAACTCCACCAGCCAGGCGCCCCGCAGCTGTTCGTATGCGTTTTTGCCTTTCAGGTCTGTAATGGAATCGCTGAACCGACCCTTGCTCATGACCTGTACCAGCGTACTTTTGCCGACGCCCTGATCGCCGACCAGCACCAGCATATTGTCAAACTTCCGACCCGGCGACATCGCCCGAGCGACTGCCGCAGTAAACCATTTTCTCGTCACGGCGCGGACATACGCACAGTCCTCGGCGCGGAGATAGCGGATCAGTAATGTATCCAGTCTCTCGATGCCGTCCCATGTCAGCCCCTTCAGGTAGTCCTGGAGGGGATTAAATTTGTTTTCTTCCTGCACCACTGCAAAGGCATCCTGCATATCCGCCCTGTTTTTCAGACCCCAATACTGCTCCATATATACACGGAGATTTGCGGAGTCCCAGTCGATCCACGGATCGCCGTCGGTGCGGTTCTCGATCTTTCTGTGCCAGGGTGTCGGCTTCAGAAATACCACTCGCTCCAGCAGTTCGTTATACCCGAAAGTCCCTTTGAGAAGTGGGTCATTTCGCATGATAAGTAGCACATTGGCCGCAGTGGCTTCCAGGTCACCTGTTTTGGGGTGATAGTCCAGCTGCTGTTTCCATGCCCCATCGTCCTGTTCCGCGCTGAGGGAAACAATGTTCCCCTCAACTTCCGTTCCGACGTCACCCTGCGGCGTTTCCGGTTCTATCAGATCGGCGAAGTCCTCCATAGCAGAGGCGATCCGCTCATCGGCAAGCAGGCGTTTCACCGGCTCCAGCCCCGCGACCCATTCGCACATCGCCTTATAGCTGGCTCTCCGCGTTACCTCCGGGGAGAGGTTGCCTTTATCCAGATGACCGAACTTGTGGATGCAGACCATGTCAAAGGCGTTCTGGCAGTGTACACCGCCGCCTGCCGGGTCTGTGTCATGACGGGAGAACAGATACAGACCCTCGTTGTAAATGCTGACACCGCCGTATGTGCTGCCGCCGGTGTAGGTGTACCGGGGCTCCTTGCTGTAAGTCTCGCAGGGTTCGTAAATGTCCGGGAGAAACTCGGCGATGGCGTCTTCAACACCGTAGGTTCGGCAGAACGCACCCACAAGACCGGGCTTTTCCCGGGGGTCGCCCAGCTCCTTCAGCTCGTGCCGCACGACCTCGGCTTCTTCGGAAGATGTCGGCCAGAGGCTCGCATCCCGCCACGCTTCGTCTTCGCCATAGCTGGCCAGGATCTCGTCGGCACAGACAACAGGCCCCTCTTGGTGCCGGAACAGGTACTCCCCGTCGGAAGGACAACTGGGCCAGTACATGAGCCTTGCAGGCTCATAGGTGGTGCGATCCATGGTCTCGATGCCGATGTCCACAGCCAGCCGACGGGCGATCGCGCTGTATTCGTCCGCACTGACATCCCGATCCAGCGGTATGATGAACCGCAGTCTGGGAGCATCGGCGGTGTGCGAGTGGGTGCTGTACATCGCCATACGGTACTCGCTGAGGAGCGTCACGTCCTCCCACTGTTGCGGATAGGCCTTGTCAGCGTCCAGCGTGACCATAGACCGGCATCTGACAGTACGGTTGCTCCGCTTGCCGTTTAACAGTTCGCCTGCTACGAAGCCGCCCACGTCCTTCACAAGGGACTTCTCGGCTTTAGTCATACGCTTATATTCCGCTACAGTCTCCCCTGTTCGGGCAGGGGAGTTGAGCTTCTGTAAGAAGTCAGCCCACGTGTAATTGACCGGCTTCCATTTCGCCGCACGGCAACTCGCGCCCCGGGCGATTCGATATGTGTCTCTGCTCACAGAGCCACCTCCTATTTGTATCGCTTCTTGTTGGCTTCAGGACGCCAAACCGGAATACCAAACTTCTGCCGCAGCGGTTCGGTGAACTCGTCCCACCGGCGGATTGCTTCCTGTAAATCAGATACCGACTGATCGCCTGTCTCATCCGCTCCCGCTGGGTCGAACTTCTCACAGACTTGTCTGATAAGGCACTCGTTCGGCTCGCAGGTCTCTTCGCTGAACTGAACGCCGCAAGCCTTGCAAACTTCACTAATCAGCCCGCTCATTTCTCCAAACCCTCCATGCGGAACTTCAACTCGGCGACCTCTGCGGGGGACAGCCCAACCTTGATGTATTCCTGCAACAGATCCGCGGCTTTCTTTATGATCCTTTGATATTGCCGACACATTACCGGGTCGCTCACACCGCAGAGGTTGCAGTCATTCTGTGTCGTGATGCAAAGATGGCTCGCTCGCAGTTCACGGAGCAGCGCACCAATTTCATTCATGGTTTCCTCCTCATAGCTTGATGCACTGATTTTCCCACTTCTTGTAGGCATCGAGGTACAGTTCCTCTTTGTCGCCGTTGTAGGTCAGCTCGTAGTACATCCCATCGAACAGTGTGGTGCTGGCCATCGCCTTGCTGTTCTGGAGTGTCTTGCACATCCAGACGATAAACACATCGTCCTCGGAGATCCGCTTACCATCGCTCTTGTCCAGATGGGCATTGGCATACTCCGCCACTGTTCTCTTACACAGGGATACAAAGTCTTTTTCATTCATGTGTTAATCCTCCTCGTTTTCTGTGCTCGTGATATCTTCGGCTTCAAAAGGCATGCCTCCCACAATGTGGTCGAGTACGTCATCCGTGAAATCGGGGTCGCCGACGCCGACGCCGTAAAGCAGTCCTTCAATAACAGTGTTTGCGGCTCTCATAATCGTTGCTTTCATTCTTCACACCTCCTACAGTCCATCACAATGACCGTATTTTTCAATCATTGCTTGCTTTTCGTATTCAATGCGACTATGACAATAGTCGTTTTCGGTACAAGGCGTACCCGTGAACGGATCTCGGCACAAATCGTACTCACTGTAGATGCTTTCCCACACCTTCATCACATCGTCCATGTCCTTTGTGAACATAAACTGTGTCAGGATATCAGCCACAGCCTTTTTCGTTCTTTCGCTTATCTTTGCCATGTTCATTCTCCTTCATCTCCGCAGGCTGTCTGAGCCATTGCATCCACGCACGATACCAAGTGTGCCTAATCGATTCGATTTCAGTTGCCGTCGGCGTATAACCTTCATTGTTTAACCGATTCTGACTTTCGGTTGCTAATTTATCAGTAAGGAATCTCGCTAACTCATTGTCGCTCATCGCCCGAATGCGGTCTGCGTTGGTCATTTTGTATTCCATGTAATCGGAACAGCAAGTAACAATCCGATTGTCATCTTGCTTGGTTCGGTCTGTGCAGCCCTTTTCTGGCACAGCTTTCACATTTGCACCTCCATACTCATTTCTCCTTTCGGCGGCTCAGGCAGCGGCATCCAGTGGGTAACCGTGTACACCTGCTGACCAGCAACACTTGTAAACCATTCGCCTTTTCTGTGAGGACTTAGGTAGCACATAAGCGGCTGGAATTTTTCGTGCCAGTAGCCAAATATTAATACAGTTTCGCCTTCTTCCGGCAGCCTCTCCGTCACGGGTATCCACTCCTGCACCGTTACGCCGTGGGCGATAAGGTAGTCCGCGCAAAACGGTATTTCGCCCACGATGGAATCATCAACCGCCAAAAATTCTTCATCGGTTTTAGCCATCCGTTTTTCATAATCTTTCATAGCAATGTAGCGGCGGTATTCATATCTTGTTTTGCGTAATATCTCAATCAGCTTTTCTCTTATGTCAGCCATTATTTGCTCCTCCAACCTCAAAATCGAAACATTTTGTATCGTTTTCGAATTTTGTAACGGTCAAACCCTTTAAGATAAGTCTATCTGCACATTCTTCAATGCTCATTCGCATCATCCGCATTTGGTCATATTCCCAAAGCAACTCCACCAACTTTCCCTTAATGTCCTTTTCTCTGTCGGTCATTCACTCGCCCTCCATTTCCAAAGAATGGATTTCAGCCCGTCTCCTGATTGACATCTCGATTTTTCCGCTCTCAAGCTCATTAAGGTAGCTATCTACCCATTCTGCATTATCAAAGTGATATCCGCCCGCATAACCAAAAAGCAGATAATCTGGAGCGCAGACATAAGCACCGGCCATAATTCCGTTGTATTGGTAGTTTGTCGGTTTCTTTGCAATGATCGTGTACTCTTGACCACTATGTGCCAACACATAATTTTCCGACACGCCGCATACAGTAAATATCTCCTCCCAATCATTAACTCGGATTTTATCTCCGACCTGCAACCGCATAATCTTATTTACTATTTTCATTCATTCCTCACCCTCCATTTCTTTCATGCACTTGCAGTAGTTTTCATAGAGTGCTACAAACGCTTTTTCATCTCCGCCTGAGTCCGGGTGCATCCCTTTTGCCATCCGCTTGTACTGAGACTTGACTTCCCCGACAGTTTCTGGCATCTCGATAAACCCAAGACCTGCGAACCAAGGCTTCAGAGGTTTTGCTTCCGGCAGATACTTCATTCCGGCTGCCCATGTGGAAAGATCGTAGATGCCACGCTCGACCATACGGGCCAAGTCTTCGAGGGACAGCACTACCTGTGCGAACACATCTGAGCCATAGCGAATATTGACACCGTGGGCTTTCGCATTTTCAACGCTGTGCTGAAAACGATATGCCTGTCCTTTGTACACGAAAGATACCCAGCACTCAAAGCGGCTCCAATCGTAGTCGTACTGCTCAACCCCGAGGCGGGCCATAACCTTTTCCAGTTTTGCTTCATAGGCGGCAGGTTCTGCATACTGTTTTGTCATTTGCGCTTCCTCCTTCTTCTTAACCACCAAAACAACCTGCTTTTCCAACAATATCCGCCATAGGCTGAGCAAAGCCAGATCTCTCTGCATTTAACGCATGGGTTTCTCACATCTATCCCTCCATCTTCGCACCGCAGTTGGGGCAGTATTTTGCTTTCATCCACATGGTCATCTGTGTAAAATCTGTGTTGCAACAAGAAAACACACGCTTCATTTTGCCATTTTCAATCGTTTCAATTATTCGCCCCTTGGGTCTGAGGCTTTCGGGGTCGATGGTGGGAGCTATGTCAATAGCCGTAATCAAGGCACGAGCCATGTCAATAACACTGAAATCTTCTCCGAACTCAAATTTCACTCGCTTCAGAGCATCTGCATCAATCAGCCGCATTTTCTTCCCTCCCGTTCGCCGTAGGAGCAGAAATCGTTGTTTTGAACATTCGTTACCCCGCGCAGATCCGCCGCTGCACTTCTCGAGCCAGTGTCATCATAAACTGACCGTTGGTCGCTTTTCCCTTATTAGCCGAGATCGAGTTGCCAAACAGCTTGCCGAGCACGTCCATATCTGCGTTATCGAAGGCGTATTCCACGGCGTGACGGATGCAGCGTTCGACTTGCCTGGTGGTTGCGTGGAACTCTTCGGCGATGGAAGGGTATAGCTGTTTTGTGATTTGATTGTGCCCATACTCGTCAGGGTCGTTAATCAGCCGCACGATACCGGATACAAGGTACCCATAGCCCTTAATATGAAGCGGAACACCGACCTGTGTGAGCAGGTCTTCCGTTGTATGCCGGAGCATATTATCTTTATCCACACAGGCAGAGCCGTCCTGCAACTGAAGCAGCTCTCTTGCCTCCTGTGCGACCTCCTTACGTTCTGCTGCTCCGGGGGCAGTGATGAAACGCAGGCAAACATCCAGTTTCTTTTCCATGGTAGTCATTTTGTTTATACCTCCTTAGGGATGATTCGTATTGTTCTATCGGAGTGACGGTGAACAATCACCATTTTCTCCGGGGTGTCTTTTACGACTAACCAGTCCTTATAGTTAAGCCTCCACTTAGTCATCAGCTTGCATTGTCTCACGGAAGGCTTTTTCCCATTTTTCATATCGTTGCCTCCGCCAACTCCTGCGTGATAAGGAAACAGGCCACCCACCGTTGGACTTCGGTTTTCAGGTCGTCAAGGTCGCCATCGTTCCAGATCCATGCGTTAGGCATTACATTATCCAGCTCCGTCTCGGAGGGGTGTGCCTTCTGTTCTTCGGTCAAGCCGTTGTCAAAGTCAGGACGGATGACCCGGAGATGGACGGAAGCAAGGTTTCGGGGGTCATTGACTCTCCTCATAAAATCCAGAATGCGCAGCTCGTTACGAAAACGACAATCCGGGAGGATGACGACATCCCATTCGGCGTAAAAGAGCTGCAGTATATTGCCAATAAACCGCACCCAAAAGTCCTCGTCCTGCCTTCGAATAACGTCTGTCCCAACCCGCTGAAGAAGACCCCGCCCGGCCTCGTTTTTCTGCCCGTCCCAGCCGAAGAAGGTCTTGCAGATGTACTTCAGCAAGTCGCCGTAGTGGGCGATGAGGACTTTTTTGCCGCTGGCTTCCATCGCCTCTTTCATGAACTGGGCGGTGGTGTCCTTGCCGTGCTGGGCTTTACCCGAGATACAAATAATTGTCATGCGTTTTCCTCCTACAGTATCATTTTCCATCTGAACCTACGACCAACGGGAACCTTGCCCTCATCCTCCAGCTGAAACCTTCGGTCAAAATCATGTACCGTTCTTCCGTCTGCATGAAATGTCGTAGGACTATCCAAATCCCACTTCATCAGCAATCCCCACAGATCCGGGTATGTCTTGCGAAGTATTCGCAGCTGATCTACACCTTGGTTGTGGCAGAACCAGCATCCACCTCTTGTGGATGTCGTGTAGATCGGAGATAGGAGATCATTTTCCTCACACAACCTCCGACAGTACGCTTCGTCCCATCCGATCTCCACAAGCGGCATCTTGAACCCCGGCTTCTGGTGTTTGGCTATGCGCTCAGGCTCATCCGCCGCAATGCCGAGGTACTGCACGATATTTTTCTTCGCTCCTCGTGCAAGGGAGCTTTGAGAAAACCCTCCGTTTGAGGTCTTTGCACCAACTGACGGTCGTGATGTAGGGGAACCCTTTGATAAGAGCCATCCTTGAGTTTCTTGCACCAACTCCCGATTGTGAATGGGAACCCAGCGATCCCCCCCCCCCCCGCGAAATGGAGTCAAGTGCGTTTGTTTTTAGACGGTCATTGCACCACGCGCCCTTGGTATAGGGGAAACCGGCAGGAGAACCTTCTGTAAACTGTCCCTTGTCTTTCCGCTTAGGCACATGGTAAAACAGCTTCTCATAGGTCAGCTTCTCACCGTTGCGTACTGCGCACAGATGTTCAACCTCAATCCCCCACCGCTCCTTGATGATTTTGTCTGCCTTAGCCTTGAACTCAACCATAGGCGGTAAATCGGCAGGAATTTCATCGGTAGCCCATACTTCGGCATGAATAATACGGTCTAACGGCCAGCCGAGCTGCTCAATCGCAAACAGACAAGCCAGACTGTCTTTGCCATAACTAAGAGACAGTATGTGCTCTTCCCCGCTTAAGATCATACGCTCTCCTCCTCTATCACCGAGAAGAACACCCCGCGCTCCTCGTTACGCTTGCGGGCTTCCCGGATGTCCTTTTCGTAGAGATATTCAATCGGTATGCCGCTGACCCGTTCCGCCTCCTGCCTCAACTTCTCGAGAGCATACTGCTGTCCGTGCTTCTCGACCAGTCCTACGAACTCGTCAGACGCGTCAGCAAGCCCATTCAGAAATCGCTGCACCCGTGTGGGGCCGAAGCCGAATGTCTTTGCCATGGCGACCACATGGAGCCACAGAGCCTGTTGCAAGCGAATATCCGATCGAAGTTTCACAGTGTCATCCTTGGCTGCTTTCTCCACTGCTTCTTTGACCATGCGATCCCGAGCCAATTTGTTTGCATAGGTCATACCCGTCGGCAGGGGCTTGTACTTGTGTCGGTTCTTATTCTTTGCCATCGTCGCAATCCTCCAGCAGATCGGCAATGATATCAGACATCTCGTCCTTGAGCATCACGGCCACCTGTCGCATCTGCGGGTGAGCAGCCGCCGCGGTTCTGAGCTTGAAGAAATGGAGCCACTCATTCAGGTTTGCGGTCATCACGACCTCGGTTTTCAGACTGTTGGGCAGCACCGATCGGGCTTCTTGCGGAGTCGCTCCACTGCTCAGCAAAGACAGATACGCTACTTCTGCTTCCTCCATCGCACTGAGCCAAGCCAGATAATTGGCACCGTCAAAGAACGGAGGCTCGACTACGGTGATTTCCGAGCCGAATCCGTCCTTGCTGTAATTGCAATATCGGGTACTTTCCTGGCAATAGGAAGCCGGTCGATGCCGCACGATCTCATGGGACACACCACGGTCGCAAATAAAGAGCCCGGTCACGGTCTGATGTACGCGGCGTTCCGTCTTCGTCAGTGCGGAATAGTCGGCGGTCTGCTCAAACTTTGTATTCCATTCCACACCGGGTTCCAGGTAGGTAGCGCTTTGCAGTTCGGGGAAGATCACCTTGTATTGCTTTATAAAGCTCTTGAAATGTACCGGGAGCCAACCGATTTGTGTGTAAGTAAACTTGAGGAAATCCCGCCACGCTCTTGCATTGCCGGATACCAGCCACAGCTGACAGTCCTCGAAACCGGGTTTCGTGGTGCGCAGGTAGCACTTTCTCCCGTGCAGCTCCATCACCCGTGCCTTGTATTCGAGCCACTCCCACAGCCCCCGAGACACTGAGAAGCAGAAGTCGCCGTGTTCCAGGACGGCCTCATGCCCTCTTTTGATGATGCCGCCGATAAACTTCTCGGCAGAATCCTCGGTGATCTTATCCTCCGACTTATAGCAGACACGCCCGCACCGCTCGATGTGCTTCAGCAATTCGTCAGGTGTGTTGGGTGCAGCGAGGATCGCCGCACTCGGTTCAATGATTTTCATGTGAAGTACCTCCTTGTTGTTTACTCCATAATTTCCGCGCCGCCTGAAGGGCTTTCCCGTGCAGCCGGCGGAGCTGCCGGGTGCAGTACCCCATTTCTTTCGCGATACGTTCCCAACTGAGCAGTTCCAGATAGCGGTATCGGAGCAGCTGTCGGCATCGTTTCTCCGGGATGCGTTCGATAAACCGCTCAACCTCGGCTTCCCGGCTCAGCGTTTCGGTGAGCTTCACACCTGCCCGTTCCCGGGCTTCGATGAGTGCATCCCACACGCTGTTCCGACCGCCGCTTCCGCCAATACCGGCCCCGTATTTCGCCGTGACCTTTTGGCACTGAGACTCCAGTTCTTCAATTTTCCGTTCCAGCCGACCGTGTTCGTTTCGCAGTTCCCAGTAGCTTCCGAGGAACTCACGTGCCGGGTCGGCTCTCTTAACATCCTGCATTTCATCGTCTCCCGTCGAGGTAGTTTTTCAGCGCGTCCAAAAGACTTTTCTGCGTAACATCTTTCTGCTGCAGCGCCCGGATCACTCGCTCATCCTGCGTGTTTTCGCACAAGATGTGGTGGATGATAACGCTGTGCTCCTGACCTTGCCTGTACAGCCGTGCGTTTGCCTGCTGGTACAGTTCCAGGTTCCATGTCAGCCCAAACCACACTGCTATGTGGCCGCCCTCCTGAAGGTTCAGCCCGTGTCCTGCGCTGGCCGGGTGGCATAGCAGCATTTCGATATTCCCTGCGTTCCACTGAGATATCGTGCCTTGTGTGTTCCCCTCGTTCAGCACTACCGCGCTGGGGAACTTCGCCTTGATGCGATCCAGATCATGCTTATATGCGTAGAACACCAGCAGCGGTTGACCGGGATTGGATTCAGCGATTTCTTCCAAGGCGTCCAACTTCGCATCGTGGATGTGGAAAGTGCCTCCTTCATCGTCGTACACAGCTCCGTTCGCCATCTGAAGCAGTTTGTTGTTCAAAGCGGCGGCGGTGGTACCTGCGACAAAGCGATCCGCGTCCTCAACGCTTTCGATGACCAACCCCTCCAGCAGAGGCAGCACTTTTTCCTTTTCAAACTCCTCATAGAGCTTTCGGGCTTTGCCATCCATCTTGACGACCACATCGTTGAATAAAATATCGGGCATATCCAGCCAGTCTTCCTTACTCATGGATAGGCAGATGTCGCTGAGCAGTCGGTCGATCTCCTCTTTTGCACCCGGGTTGATAAGCCACTCATAGACCACATGCCCTTTGCCCCGCCCGGGGTGAAAGAACCTGCGCCGAAACTCGGTCAGGGTTCTTCCGAGTCGCTGCCCTCCGTCGATTAGATACATCTGCGGCCACAAGTCAATGTATCCCTTTGGGGCGGGCGTCCCGGTGAGACCGACCACATAAGAAGCCCGCTTGATAACTTTCCGCAGAGCCTTAAACCGCTTTGCCCCGGCATTCTTAAAGGAGGACAGCTCGTCGATAACAACGGCATCGAAGTCCCAGTTCTGACCGAGGTATTCCACCAGCCAGACTACATTCTCCCGATTGATGATGTAGACATCCGCCGGGGTATCGAGTGCCGCGATCCGCTGTTTCGCGGTGCCGAGAACTTTGCTGATGCGGAGGCCCCGGAGGTGATCCCATTTTTCTCCTTCCCTGCTCCACGTGTCCTCAGCTACCCGTATCGGTGCGATAACTAACACCTTGTCGATTGCGAACTCGCACCGTACTTTCTGAAAGATCTCGGTGAGCGTGACCACTGTCTTTCCCAAGCCCATGTCCAAAAACAAGGCACACCGGGGATGACCTTTCAAAAAGTCCCCTGCGAGAGATTGATGCGGTTTTGGGCAGTATTTCACTGGACAGCTCTCCTTTTGGATAGTACAGTGTTGAATTCCGCCATTGTCTTGATTTCTCTATCGCACCACTCCGGCAGGTTTGCTCTTACGATAGCCGTTGCCAGAGGCGGCGGAACTGCATTGCCGCACCGGGCAACCTGCTTCGTTTTTCCGTACTCATTGCCCATATAGTCCCGGTCGATGATGTAGTCCGGTGGAAAGCCCATGGCGCTGTACAGTTCCCTTGGTGTCAACATCCGCAAAAGGATATCCGCAATGAAGTAATACACGCCGCCGATCAGAAGCAAAAGCACTTCGTCATCTGCCAAGGTGTATCCACAGTGCTTATTGAGCAGAGAGCGAATTTCCGGCCAATGCATAAGGTCTCTCCCATCAGCTCTTGCGATGTACACATGACACGCTGCGAACTCACCGGCGGATGCGGTGATCGTCCGTAACGGCTTATCTGGGTGCTGACCAATGTCCTGTCCTTTGAACTCAACTACATGGGCTGCACACAAAGCATTGTGATCTACCGTGGTTACGGTCGGTAACGGTTCGTTCGCATCTTCGCCAACCACTCCACCAAAATACTTTTGAACATGAACAAGGGTCAGTGCCTCCCGGTCATGGCTCGTTGCGGTGTGCATAGGCTCGTTCACATCAGGGGGAACTCCATTTCCGTAATACTCCACCAGATTGGCTGTAGTCAGTCCGTAGCGGTTGGAAGTATCTGCCGTAGGCAAAGGAGCGTTTGCTTCATTTGCCCGAACATTCTCCGTCTGCTCCGTGTGATACTGGATCAAATTGGCAACTACCACACATGCCTCCTGCTTTGTAACTGTTGTGGGAGAAGGTTCGCGCACATCTCGAACTCTGTCTCCACCCCCAGTCTGCCCAATGCTCATAAGGCTTGCGGAAGCCAATACCTGTCCACCTGCTGTGCGGATCGTGTGTACAGGATCTCCTGCATCAGCGCCAACGCTGCCGCCGGTATTGCTGAAAGTAAACGGTGCCATAACAGGGCTGCAAATACCTCCCGTATATTTTCCCGTGACAGTATTAACAGGCTTGTCCACTCCCATCATGTGACCACTTCCCCTGTGATTGCATTCCACAATAAATGGCTCTCCGCTCTTGATCGTGAATTTGTCCACGCCTCGGATCACGCGGCGCATGGTGTTTTCTGCCAGAGGTCGAACCGCATTGACACCATACTTTTCTTTGATCTCCTGTTTGGATGCAAATACGGAGAAGCAAGGAACACTCCAGTCTATGATCTCCGCAGCACTCCGCCAGGGGAGCAGCTTTCCGCTTTTGACTTCTTCGCTGTCTCTGGGTGCATGGGTTCGTTCCGGCCAGACGATAGGTTTTCCATCGCATCTGGCTACCAAAACAAACCGCTTTCTGGTAGTTGGCGCACCTAAATCCGCCACCACGATTTCCCGGTGTTCGACCTTATACCCAAGGTCTTCCAGCTGTTTCTTCCACTTTCTGAATGTTTGCCCAGCCTTACTCTTGACCGGTTTACCCTTTCGCACAGGCCCCCAGGTCACAAACTCTTCCACATTCTCCAGCATGATCACTCTGGGTCTTACGGTTCCCGCCCAGCGCAACACAATCCACGCAAGCCCTCTGATTTTCCGGTCAACAAGAGCTGCGCCTTTTGCCTTTGAAAAGTGTTTGCAATCTGGGGAAAACCAAGCCAAGCCCACGCGCCGTCCTCCGCACACCTCCCTGGGGTCGATGTCCCACACGCTTTCACAGTAGTGCCGTGTGTATGGATGATTGGTCTTGTGCATCAGAATGGCGTCCGGGTCGTGATTGATTGCAAGCTCCACCGGGTGGCCCGTGGCCAGTTCGATTCCGGTACTGGCACCACCGCCGCCCGCAAAGTTGTCAACGATGATTTCATCCAACAAATCAATTTGCTGCCTGTTCATTTCGGCCATATCAAAAGCCTCCTGTTTGATTTACGAACACCTCGCGGGTCTGAGAACCCCAAGCCAGTGCTTCCATGTGTGAATTGAAGTACAAGTCAATATGGTTCCCGTTTACCGCGCCGCCGGTATCCTGTGCCTTGTACTCCTGTACGCCCTCGGGACCCTCGAACCAAACAGAGGTTCCGTGGGGAATGACCGACGGATCGACCGCAATAGTGACACCTGCCTCGGCTCTTGCCCCAGAGGCGGTATACACGATAGGCTCGCCGTTTTCATCCCTCGGTCGGGTCAGTGCGTAGGCCCCACAGCAGATCTCGCAGGGACAGTAGGCTGTGATCGTATAGGTACCCATGCTGATTTGAGGGGCTTCGGGTACAGCTTCTTCCTGTTTTTCCTCGGCTCGCTGAGCCAATGTAACCAGCTCGACGGTATACGCCTGCGTCGTGGTCTGGTCAGGTTCGGCGGTTTCTACGGCTCGCTGAGCTGTCACCGTTCGCTCTTGCAGGATCTCTGCTGCGGCAAACAGATCCTCAGCCTCTGCGTAAGTATGCTCCGCCCGATCCAGCAGGTCTTTTGCGTTGATGTAAAGGATCACTGTTGCAACGCATAACAGGATCGTTAACACCAGAAGCAGTGCGTATGTGGAATTTCTCTTTCTGTTCATCAGTAGTACCTCTCTTATTTTTGATAAAACAAGGCTTGAAAGCCATCGGCTGATAGAGGCAGTCCCTCAGCCCAGGGCACAGGCTCGGCCATGATGGCCAGTGCCTGCTCAAAACTTTTACCTCCGATCGGCTCTGCGATAACAGCTTCGTCGTGTACGTGAAAGATGACCTCAAAACCTGCTCTATCCAGAGCCATTAACTTCTCCGCCATGATGTCTCGGGCGATGCCCTGGACCACGTTTTCAGTCAGAATACCTCGCCATAATTCAAGGCGTGTCCATTTCTTTGTTTTTTGGTCAATGCCCATGTAGCTTAAAGAACGCTGTCCGGGGAACTTACGACTGGGACTGCTTAAAGCACCCCAGTAAGGAATGCGCCGCCCGGACGGAAGCGTTGCGAACAAAATGCCGTCCTCGTAGCTGTAGATGATCTCGCCAACACTGGATCGTACCGTGGTTTTTCGCGCCACCGCCTTTGTCGCCGCCTTTTCTAAGCTGCTCCACAGGCCTACGATCTTCGGACTGGCTGCGCGCCACTGTGCCACGACCTCGGCCATTTGCTCATCCGTCAGGAACTTGTCAGCACCAAAGGCTTTTAGGGCACCCACACCCCCGCTGAACCCGCATCCGAGCTCCGCTACTTTACCGTGTTGCCTCAGATGACCATTCTCGCCGTGCTTGACCACCGGCACCCCGTAGATGGCGGAGGCACTTCGGCAGTAAATGTCATCGCCGTTTCGGAATGCGTCTAAACGCCATTCCTCCTGTGCCAGCCAAGCGGTGACCCGAGCTTCAATGGCTGCAAAATCCACGCCGTATAGACATCGCCCGGTACCACCTGTCAAAGCTGTGCGTACCAAACAAGATAAAATTTCGCTTAACCCTTCCTCATATAGGCATCGAATTGTATCTGCGTCGCCCTTCTTGACAAATGTCCGGGCAATGTCTAACTGCTCCAAATTGGGCTGTGCGAGGTTTTGCACCTGTAGAAGCCTACCGGACCAGCGCCCGGTTCGGGCCCCATAGAACTGCATAGTGCCGCGTATGCGGTCGTCCTTGCAACCAGTGTTCAGCATGGTCTCGTACTTTTTGGTAGAGGTCTTGCTCAGTTCCTTCCGCAGGTCCATGAACCGTTTGGTATCGTCCTTAGAGAGCTGAGCCACCACATCCGCTATGGCTTTTTTGTTAAGGGAGGGGACTTCGATGCCCTCCTGATCTTCTAACCAAGCCTTGACCTGTGCATTTGAACGGGGGTTCTCTAAACCGGTCAGTGCAACGGCTTCCTCAATCAGCGTTTCCCTGTATGCGGTGTCCAGCCGAACTGCTTGTTCGGCGAGTTGCCGGTCGAATGGTACCCCGCGCTCGTTGATTCGGGCATCCAGGCACCACAGTCGGTGCTCCTTTTCGCTGGGAACATATCTGCTGAGCATCTGTCGGATGGTGTTCTCGCTGTCCACGTCTCGAGTGCAGTAGGTACAAAAGTCGATCCAGTCCTCCGGGTAATGCTCCGGTAAATTTCGTGTGCGTCCCCCGTTGGCCTTAGTTGGTTTACAAGGCACACAGAATTTTCGTATCAGTGCCTTACCTGTTTTCAACTTACCCTTGTCTTCTCCAAGGCCCAGGGCGTCGCTGGTTCCCGCCAAGCTGAGAGGCAGACCCACATTAGCCGCGGTAATCATGACATCCTCCCACTGTTCTGGTGGGAAGTAGGTGCCAAAGTGTTTCGCCAGACAGGCTCTCTCGAAAGCGGCGTTCCATGCCCACTTGGTGACAGTATCATCGTAGATCGCGTCCAACACTATCTGAGGTATTTGCTCTCCCGCGGTCAGGTCGACCAGCTTCGCAGGATCGTCGTCGAACGCATAAGCGCATAAGAGAATCTCAAAATCGTCGCTCTCCACATACTTGAAAGCGCCACACTTGCCGATGTCGACTGAGCTGAACGTTTCCAAATCTATACCGAGGTACATCGATCAGACACCTCCTGAATCTCCGGTATACCGAGGTTGATACGCTCTTCCACGGTGAGCAAGGGTTTGCCGGACAAACTACGCCAGCGCAAGCGGTCATAGCCGATGCCCGTTTTCTCGGCAAGTTCAGCGAGTGGAATACGCCCGAAGGGCGGGCAATCCACTAAGTAGGTGCATCGCCGATTTCTGGTTTGCTCTTTTCGAGTTGCCCAACGGCAGTTTTCGGGGATGTAGTCGCCGTCGGTGTCTCTTCTTTCCAGAGTAAGACCCTCACAGTAGGTCGGGGCCATGTCTGCATAAAACGCTTCAAAAGAGCGCCAAGCATTGCACACTTTGATGCCGCGGCCGCCATACTGCGGATACTCAGGCTTCTTTGGGTTTTCACACCGAGCTACCATATTGCACCAGGATGTGTAAATCCCAGACCCTTTCATCCCGTGAATAAAAAAGCGGCGGTGGTTTTCCTCTTTTCTGAAACAGCCACAACTACGGGAGCGTCCAGACTTCATATCACAAGCCCGGATAATGACCTCGTTTCCGCAGTCACACAGGCAGTTCCACGTTGTCGCCCGACCTCTATTGGGTGCCCGCGACACCACTGTCAGCCTGCCAAATCTCTGGCCTGTCAGATCTTCAAATTGGGGCATAACGAGGGCATACCTCCTTTCAGATTTTGCAGGGGTTGCAACCTTGACGGCGATACGCCGTCCCCGCATTACGGCCAGGGGCCGAAGCCCCTGCCTTGCTCTGCGTTTAATCTTCCAGATCGGCGAAGTCCTGCTCTGCGGAAGAGCCGCCGGACAGCTTCTCGTCATTACGGGTCTTAATCACGTTATTAAGGCCAATGCCGATACCCTTATTGCCGTTGCTGTCATAGGGGAACACGTTGACGGAAACGCAGCCCCAAGCACCGGAGTAGATGTCTTCCTCGTCCAGTGCGTCCTGCATCTTCCCGTCCTCCAGGATCTTCAGACCGGGCTTCTTCTTAGAAGAGCAGTTGAAGAACATCATGCCCTCAAACTCTTCGCCCTTGTCCTCCTCATCGCCGTCACGCAGAGGAAGGCTCAGTCTGCCGGGAACCTTGCCGCCCCAGGTGGAGGTCTTGCCCTTCACCTTAGCGGCTTCGATCTTTTCCTGAAGCAGCTTAATCGCTTCCGTGTTGCTCTTGGGGATGAGGACGCACAGGCTGTACTTGTCGGCGTCGCCGTCATCATCCTTGCGCTGCTCGAACAGGTATGCGTAGCTGAAACGCACTTCACCGATACGAGCGCTGGTATCACTGATGTTTTTGTTGAAGTTCTTTGCCATTTTGATGTACCTCCGTTTAATCTGAAATAAGGTCTGCAAAATCCGCTTCCGCGGGATCAACAGCTTGTCGTTTATCGCTTTCAGGTACCAAGGTCAGGGCGCCCTCCGGCTTGAACACATACTCCTCCGCAAAGGTGCGGAAGCTCTTTTTGCCAAGCAGCTTCTCGACTTCGGAGACGCTCCGAAGGTCGTTTTTGAAGATGTCCTCCCGTTTATAACCGGCGCGGAGCAGGTTGTCGGCGACAGCCTCCGGGTCTTTCCAGCTGCGGACGCTCCGCCCCCGGACCAGCTTATAGCCTTTCCACTGCTGACCTCTGATTGCCTGTGCCTGGGCGTAGTCCTCCAGATCCTTGATCCAGCTCTTCGCGATGACGGCGTAAGCGAGAATACCCGGGATCTGGTCGTCCGGCAGCAGGGCAGGCTGGTCGAGCCCCGTCTGGAATATCTGCATAGCAGCAGCCGCACGGGCGGAACAGACAGCTTTAGCGGCACAGAACCGGCAATGGTCGCCGGGGAGAAACTCACCTTTGCCCTCCCACGCCAGCTTCGCCCGATCCACCACTTCATTTTCCGCCCAACCCAACAGGGCTTCCCGTGTCAGGGTTTCCTCGGTAACGCTGTCCAGTCTCGGCTGAATGATCGTGCCCCGCACATGGGAAAATCCGTAGAGCCAGCCGAACAGGTTGATCGTACCGAGCATATAGAGCCGGGTCTGAGGGTTGTCCACCGCATCGACGGGGACGCCTTTACCGTACTTCAAGTCAATCACATCCAGCACGGTATCGCTGAGGATCGTAGCATCGCCCGTACCGAAGCCGTGAGGTACCCACGGCGAGAAGTCCAGCCGGGTTTCCAGCAGCAGCTTGGCGTCAGGGCAGGTTCGTCTTGCCTCGAATAGCCGCTCCATGACCAATGCACAGTAGAAGTCGGTGGCCTCGTTCATTTCCTTCGGGATGCCGCCGAGCCGTTTGACTCTCTCAGCGAAATTGAAGTCGTTGATCTCGCCAATCTCCCGCCGCAGCTTCAACTCGGCAAGCTCGTGGGCTTTCGTGCCTTCTCGGGCATATTCGCTGCTGGTGTCTTCCAGTCCGAGCCTGTTCCGCAGCTTCTCTTCCAGCCGCGCCGAAGGCGGACAGCTGAGCCACCGTTTCGCGCCGGATGCAGACAGCACAGCATGGTTGACGGGGGGCATTACTGCTTCTCCTTTTCGTCGATGGCCTTCTGCACGGCCTCCATAAGAGCCGGGTAATCCTCAGACTTGACATCCTGGAAGCGGCCGCCGAAACGCTTGCAGATGTCGGTAATCTTCACGCCGTACTTGTCTTTGGCACGGCTCAGGAACTCACGAACAGTCGCCTTATCATAGGTGGGCGTTTCTTCAGCCCCAGGCTCCTCGGCCGTACCAGTATTCGGAGCAGGAGAGGCAGTCTCTCCGGTCTCGGCAGCAGGCGTAGGGGTTTCTGAAACGCCATACTCCGCACCCCCGGCACAGCTGTCCAGCAGGGCCTCCAGTTCGGTGATACGGGCTTCTTTGACCTTCAGCAGCTTCTCGTATCCGGCGATCCTGTTTTCCGCCTCGGCGAGGTCGCAGATCTCCTCATTGATCGCTGCGAGCTGTTTCTCCCTCTCGGCAATCTTCGCTTTCAGCTCCTCGATGAGGGCGTTCTTCTCTGCGAGCAGCTCCTCCGCTGAACCAAGGCAGTTCCCCAGTCCGGCGACTTCATCTTCGAGCTGCTGGGTGGAGCTACAGGTCAGCTCGGTCAGCTGTTGGATGACATCCGACATAGTCTCGCACTCAATTTGCAATCGAATCATGGTTGTTTTCCTCCTTATGTAGTTTTAGGTTTGATTATCTTCGGTCTGGCAATCGCAGACTTCGTCAGGATCAAGGTTTGCCCCGCAGTCGGGACAGGTACGGTAGTAAGTACTCATAGCTCTATCTCCTTTCTGAAATGGGTCTCCATGCAGTCCGGGCAGATCAGCTGTCCGTCCACTTCGTAGTAGTGTTCATCTTGGATGGGGTCTTCGCAGCAGGAGCAAATCGGTCTTTCAGCGAGCCGCCGATCCCGGTACTCCTGTTCCGCAAGCCAGATATCGTAGTTATCGGGGATGTTCAAGCGATCACGCTCCTGTCGAAAAATGTTGACAGTCCCACGGTGTCAAAGTAGAATAGTGTTGCCTGCTGAGGCGAGAAAGGAGTTGTCGTCATGACAAACTTTTTGAACCCAGCGTTCCCGGTGTAAGCGCCGATGCGTTAAGGTCGAGGCTGAACCCTGACAGCCTGAAGTGAGGCACCGCTCCAAGAAGCGGGTAGCTGTTTTGCCTGTGACTCATCGTAAACAGATAAGACCTACCTCGTTTTATCTGGACCCTCACCTTGGGTCGACGAAGTCTGCAAAGCATATCGGGTGAACAAATGGGGGAGAGTCGTCCGTGAAACAGCCACGGACGGCTTTTTAATATCTTCTTTGACGCCGTGGGACGTGCCTGCGTAGTTATTGGGAGCGTTCAATCGGTCACGCTCCTGTCGAAAAAAGTTGACAGTCCTGCAAAATCGACATAAAATGTACTTGCCTGCATAGGCAAGAAAGGAGTGGTCGCAGTGACCAAACTTTTGACCCTATGCGTTCCCGGTGCAGATACTGATGCGTGAGGGCGAGGCTGAGCCATACAGCCAAAGTGAAGTACCGCACCAAGAAGCAGGTAGCTATTTTGCCTGCGACCATCGTAAACATGAGAAGACTACCAGTTCTTTGATTGTGCCCTTACCATGGGCTAACGAGGTCTGCAGTGCCGCTGGGTAAACAAATTTGGGGGAAACCATCCGTGAAATAGCCGCGGGTGGTTTTCTGTTTTTTTTTTATGTACGATTTTGCAGGACGTGCCTGCGTGGGTTCATAACCGAAGCACCGGCTTCCGCTGAGCGAGTGTTTGTCGCGGTTCGGGTCGGTTCTGATTGCTGTGGGACTTCTCATAAGCGAGAAGTGCCTGCATGGTGATCCGCCAGTTCCTGCCGATCTTGAAAGCCTCCAGCTCACCGGAGCCGACCAGGTCATACACGATGTCCTGGCTCACACCCCACCGAGCCGCTGCTTCACGGATGCTCAGGAACGCCGGTTCATTTTTGCTGTGATCCATCATTCATCCTCCAGCACGATCAGCGGCTCGGCCTGAATGATGATCTCGGACAATATCTCCGTCCGGCTCAGACCGGTCAGCGCCTTTAATCGGTTGATGACCATACCGGCTTCGGGCGTGATGCGGACATGTTCCGGTACGCGCTCCGGCGTGGCGATGTTGGGCAGGACGATCCTGCCGGTGTTCAGTGCTCTTCTGGCCATTGTGTTTTACCTCCTTCTTAGATGTGGTACATCTCCTTCCTGTCGTTGTAGGCTGGCACCCTTTGACAGATTGGTTTGTTTAGGTTTAATTTGCGTTACGCAATTCTGCAACTAAAAAAAATATGAGCTAAACTCTCGTGCTTCTATTTTCAGCATCGCCGCAAGGTCTTTTGCTTCATCGAGGAAGAACGGTCTAACACCACTTAGCTTCTGACTGACCGTGGGCTGGGCAATACCTAAGTGTGCCGCCACATCTGCCTGTGAGACGCCAAGTGCTGTCATTCTTTCTTTAATTCGCTGTGTATTTGGCATAACCTCACCTCCTCTGTTTAACACACAGTTTGCGTTGCGCAATTTAACAATATCATGGTTACACACTGTTTGTCAATAGCGTTGCGCAAATTATTTTTATCGAACCCTATTGCGTTATGCAATAATATATGATACAATATACGCGGAGGTGATATGATTGCTTACAGAAGCACATCGTAAAGAAATTGGAAACCGTATCAAGCAAGCGCGGGATCTCCGTGGTCTCACTTTGAAAGAAGTAGGAGACATGACCGGATTAGCGGCGTCCACTATCCAGCGCTATGAAAAGGGCGCTTTTACCAAAATTAAGATGCCCCTCATCAAAGTGATCGCCGAGATTCTTGAAGTTGACCCCGCGTGGTTAGCTCTCGAATCGGATGATATGGAAGACGAAGATCTGATTACGCTGGATGACATCCCCAACACGCAGCTCGAAGCATTGCGTGAGATACACAACAATGACGTAATCGCTATTAGGCGAGCGTGGGATCACATGCAGGAAATTTCCTTCGATGAAATAGAGCAGACCGAATCCCGCAGACCGTCCAACACGGCAGAGCGGCTGAAACAAGCAATGCAAATTAGAAATATGAAGCAATCCGAGCTATCCGCCATTACAGGTATAGGCAAGTCCTCAATAAGCACCTACCTTTCTGGCGAGTATCTGCCCAAGCAAAGAAACGTTTATAAAATCAGCAAAGCACTCGATGTATCCGAAGCATGGCTCATGGGCTACGATGTTCCTATGGAAAGAAAAGAGGCCGAAGAAGTCCGTCCGAACTTCTCCGACCCACTTACCGATGATTTGCTGGCTGAGGTTAACCGGCTCTCTCCTGACCAGAAGCGGCTTCTTCTGGCTCAGATCCGGCTAATGAACGAGCAATCAGCAAAATAAGTTCCTGCCTTTCTCGGGGCAGCTTTTCAAATTCCTCTACAATCAAACGGTTCAGATCATCCATGACGAGGTTCCTTTCCAAAATAGAATTGCGCAGGGGTTATGTATGCTTATCTCGCGTGATTCGCTCTCGCCGAAATCAAATCGGTAGCATTATAATAAAACATATGTTCTAAAAAGGCAATAGCAAATAATTACAAAATTTGACTAACTTATTATCAGAAAGGCCGTGATACCATTGAAAACCCCCTGGTGGAAATTCCCGTGTGCAATTCTCGCTTTTGCAGTGGCCTACTTATTCGCACCTATCCTGATCGACTTACTGCTGAAATTGACAAACCTTTTTAGCCCTCAGTACTACAGAAGCTCAAATGACTGGATACATATCGCTTCTTCCGCCTTAGGTGCGGGCATCGCATTTATGTTGGTTCGGGCGATCTTAAAAGACAAACACCCAGTCTTCTGCCTCTTGCTCGCTCTCGTGTCGGCAGTATACTCGCTGTTCGTTGGGGTGTATAACTTTAGAAGCGGATACACAGACGGCATACAGCTGGTCAGTACGATAGCAATTACCGTTGTCTCTATAGGCTTTGCCGTTTATTTTGGCCAGCAGACAGCTTCCCGGGCCAAGGAAACAGAGACCTAAAACTCCTTCTTTTACTCATATGTGATATATCTCCTTCCTGTTGTTGTAGGCTGGCACCCGCATCATGAAACGGAGGCACATCACATGAGCAACAAAAAGACCCCAAAGACCATCGTAAAGACCCTTACCCTGCCCGATGGCAAGAGAAAGTATTTCTACGGCCGCACCGTCGCCGACGCAGAACGGAAGCGGCAAAAGTACAAAGAGGAACTGGCAGGCGGCCTGATCCCCGACGATGACACCACCTTCGGGGAAGTCGCTAAGGTCTGGCTGGATAAGTACAAAGCCCCTTACCTGCGCCCCTCCTCTCTGGCGAACCTGCGCTGTCAGGTCAACGGGCATCTGATGAAGTATCTGGCGCCGGTCAAAGTCCGGGACATCACGCCCCTGATCTGCCAATCGGTTCTCGCCGAGGCGGTGAAAAAGGAATACACCCATGTCGGTCAGATACAGTCCTATCTCCGAGATATTCTCGGCGTGGCTGTTGAACTGGGCTGTATCTCCCGCAGTCCTCTGCAGGTAAAGCGAAACCTACCGTCCGCGAGAAAGAAACGCGGGGAGAAAGAAATTCTCCCCGACCGGCTGTACCGTGACATTCTCGACGGCTTGGAGCCGTTCTCTCTGGAGCAGATCTATCTGACCGTGGGCATGGAGACCGGTATGCGCCGCGGTGAAGTCCTCGCCTTGGAGTGGAAGAACATCGATATGGCCCGACGCACGATCCATGTGGAACAGCAGCTCTCCGTCGAGGACGGCAAGTACAAGCTGGTTCCCTACACAAAGACCGCAAACGGAATCCGCACCCTGCCCATCCCGCCGAACCTCTACGCCCTGTTGGAGACCCTCGGTGATGCGCATGGGTACGCAGGCTTCGTCCTCCGTTGGAGGGGCGGCCATCTGACCCGGAGCATCGCTGATACGGTGTGGGAGCATATCCGCGAGGTCTGTGCTAAGCACGACCCGGAGTTCGCCAAGAACTTTACATCCCACACCCTGCGGCACACCTATGTAACGAAGCTCGTGGAGTCCGGTCTGGATGTCAAGGCCGTGCAGACCCTGTCCGGTCACGCCAATATCAGCACCACGCTGGGTGTGTACACCCACTTCGACCGGGCGAACCGGCAGGAGGATGCGTTCCACCAGGTGCAAAAGCTGTTCTCCACCAATGAGCTGGACCCTCGAAACAATGTCATCAAATTCCCCCGATCTGTATGATCGCCGATACAACGCAGCACCCGCATTTATTATTTTTTGTTCCGCGTTGTACAACAGTTTTACAACATCGAAATTTCAATTTACCCTACTTTAACTAAGTTTTTAGAACTTTTTTGTTGATTTTGCTGTTTTCAGCTCTCCCCTGCCCCGATTTTGCACAACGCGGAACCGATTTTTACAACACAAAATCGTAAATTGACGTTGTACAAACCACCCGGCAACTCAAATTTGTACAACATTGATACAACAAAAGGGGCATAGGAGAGCAAAAAACAGCCGATTTAAGCGGTAAACTCGTGAGCCAAAGTTGTGTGATGTTGTGTTGTAAAAACTTACAACATCAGCCCGCAAACCCAGTAATACCAAGGCTTTGCGGATTTCAAAATTTTAAGTAAAACAGGCGAAAACCACGATAGGGTGACAAGACAGTTGTCTTTTCAGAAATATGGTGATATAATGATGTCAACTTATACACAAGAGGTGTTTACCATGGATGTCAAACAACCCTGGAATATGACAATGCTCTGCGATTATTACGAACTGACCATGAGCAACGGTTACTTCCAACACGGTTACAAGGACAAAATTACATATTTCGATGTGTTTTACCGCAGCGTTCCCGACGGCGGCGGTTTTGCCATTGCCGCAGGTCTGCAGCAGGTGGTGGAATACATCCAGAACCTCCATTTCACAGAGGAAGATATCGCTTATCTCCGTGGACGCAATCAGTTCTCCGAGGATTTTCTGGAATATCTGAAGGGTTTTCATTTTACCGGCGATATCTGGGCCGTTCCCGAAGGTACTCCCATCTTCCCCAAAGAGCCGATGCTGACGGTTCGTGCCCCTGCCATTGAGGCACAGCTTATTGAGACCTATCTGCTTTTGTCTCTGAACCATCAGAGCCTTATCGCCACCAAGGCCAACCGGGTGGTGCGAGCCGCTCAGGGCAGAACTGTTCTGGAGTTCGGTTCCCGCCGTGCGCAGGGTGTGGACGGTGCTGTTCTGGGTGCCAGAGCCGCTTACATCGGCGGCTGCGCCGGTACAGCCTGTACCCTCTCCGATCAGCTGTTCGGTGTCCACGCCGGCGGTACTATGGCTCATTCCTGGGTGCAGATGTTCGATACCCAGTATGAAGCCTTCAAGACCTACTGCGAAACTTACCCCGATAACCCCACTTTGCTGGTGGACACTTACAACACCCTCAAACGAGGCATCCCCGATGCCATCAAGGCATTCAATGAGGTGCTGAAGCCCAGAGGCCTGACCAAGTGCGGTATCCGTCTGGATTCCGGTGATATGGCCTTCCTTTCCAAAAAGGCCAGAAAGATGCTGGACGAAGCTGGTTGGGAAAGCTGCCAGATCTCCGTCTCCAACTCTCTGGACGAGTACATCATTGCCGACCTGCTCCGTCAGGGTGCTGCCATCGATTTGTTTGGCGTTGGCGAACGGCTCATTACTGTCCGTTCCGAGCCTGTCTTCGGCGGTGTCTATAAGGTGGTAGCAGTGGAAAATGATGATGGCGAGATCGTTGCCAAGATCAAGATCAGTGAGAACATCGGCAAGATCA
>JAZQHD010000094.1:0-99741 GCA_045540375.1 Ructibacterium sp.
GCCAGGGATGACCCCCGAAGAAACCGAAAGACAGCTCCACTATATGAACGCTGTCATTATGTTCAAGTTGATGCACTCCCGTGGTATCATCAACGAAAATGAACTGCATTTATGCAAAGAGGAGATGTTGAAAAAGTACAAGCCGCCCCTTGATCCGTACAAAGATGAGGTGTAAAAATGACTCGATTTTTGCATTTGACCCCCCTTGGGTCGAAAAACGGCATTTTTGACCCCCCTAACCCCAAAAAACGAGAAATTTGACCCCCCTACTAAATTTTGTATTAAAATTAGACGGTATCTTCAAAAAAGCGACGGGGATCGAAAGATTTCTGTCGCTTTTTCAATGGAATACGCCTGACGGCAGGGGAATGATTGTTGTGCAATGCAAGGTGCGTTTTACTTGTGTTCGAAGGTTGAGTAGCGAGAGGTTTTCTTCCTTATTATAATATATAATATATATACACAAAAAATTTGGAACAAAATTGAAAGAGCTGTCGTCTAATCTGTATGAAAGGGTTTCATGCAAGCCTTGCTTTGCAGAAAACACGCATTTTAGGAGAAGAATTTCGGGTAAATTCAAAAAAATTTGATTTTTTTCTTCAAAAGGGTTGACAAAAGCAGGTTTCAAGGTTAAAATGGACAAATGCCGAGGGGGAATTGGGTGTTTTATGCCCAAAAACCGTCGGTAAATGGCGACCCGTGCCGAAGATTCCCCGAAAAACCGTTGTTTCTTGGTGGAGAAATCGGTAGGTTTCACTTACAGGACAGTAGAGCGGCTGCATTTTTTTGGTTAGTTTGTTACAAAACTATTAAAAATCAAATTAAATATTGACATTTGCCCTGTTTTAGTGCTATAATTTGAACAAAGTTAATGGGATGATATCAAAGGTTGATATCGGACTGATAACAAAGTCGTCGCAGAAACGGGTACTGCGGTGCAGAATGAATTTGTAAAAAAAATAAAAATTTTTATAATTTAAGGAGGATTTGAGAATGAGAAATCTCAAAAAAGTTATTGCTTTAGTAGCAGTTTTTGCTATGCTGGTTAGCAGCGTTGCATTTGCAGGCGCATTCAGCGATGTAGCTGAGACTGACAATTATGCTAGAGCGATCGAAGTATTGAACGATCTCGGTATCATCACTGGTGATGACGAGGACGGCGACGGCGTAATGGATTTCAGACCTGAGGATACCATTACAAGAGCAGAAGTTACTGCAATTATTGCTAGAATCCAGGGCTTGGATGTAGCAGGTCAGGCAGCAACCGAGTTCAACGATGTACCTGCAACTCACTGGGCATCCGGCTACATTGCACAGGCTGCTAAGCAGGGTATCGTAAATGGTTATGGCGATGGCAACTTTGGTCCTGAGGATCCCGTTCAGTATGAACAGATGCTCAAGATGCTCATGGAGACCCTGGGCTACAGACCTTTTGCTAACGACAACGGCGGTTACCCCACCGGCTATGTTACCGCAGCTACCCGTTATGGTGTACTGGACGATGTAATCGGCGGTGCAGTTGGCGTAGAGGCTCCCAGAGGCATGGTTGCACAGATGACCTACAATGCAATCAATGCTCCTATCATGGATGTAGTTACCTATGGTAACAACAAGGAATACGCAGTATTCGATGGCTCCAACGCTATGCTGGACTACATCACTCTGCTTTCCCGTGATCTGAAGATGGTTCGTATGACCGGTCTTGTAACCGAGAACAGCTACTCTGGTGATATCGACACCGAAGCTAAGAAGACCATCGGTTTCGTTCCCTTCTACACTGTAGAGAACGCAGCTTACCTCAACATGGTAACCGATGAAGATGGTTCCATCAATCTGGACGATTACGCACAGGTTCTGTACCAGGGCGAATTCGATGCAGATAGCTTCCTTGGCTACGCTGTAGAGATGTACGCTAAGAAGGAAGACCTGTTCGAGAACATCCGTACCATCAAGGCTATCGTTAAGGCTGGTATCAATGACGAAGTAACCTTCAGTCTTGACCAGTATGTAGAGAAGACCACCGGTACCAATGGTTCTGTTGCTGTTAAGTTCTCCAAGAACGAGACCAGCAGTGCAACCGTTTCCAAGACCATTCAGAAGAACCCCACCATTATCTACAATGGCGTAAAGTCTGAAGAAGGTTTGGGTGCATTCTTTGATGCTTTCATCACCAAGAACAACAACCTCAGCGGTCAGGTTACCCTGATGGATGCTGACACCGTTGCAGGCTACGAAGTTGTTATCATCGACGCAGCTGTAAGTGCAGTTGTTCGTGAAGTATCTTCCAACGGTCAGGTTCGTTTCTTCAACACTCTGGTGAAGGAACCCAAGGACAACACCAGTGTTGGTCTGGCATTTGATGCTGATGACACCACTGCTGTTATCAAGCTGACCAAGGATGGCGAAGAAATCGACTACACCGAACTGAAGAAGTGGGATGTATTGACCATTCTCTGGAACGGCGACAAGGAATACTACGATGTAAAGGTTCTGTCCGAAGACAACTATGTTGACGCTATCGTAAATGTAGTTAAGTCTGACAGCGTAGTTCTTTCCAATGGCGAAAGCTACAAGGTTGCTAACAATGCATATCAGTTTGCTATGAGCGATGCACAGCCTGGCATGAGCGGTAGATTCTACATCGACGCTTATGGCAAGATCGTTGCTCTGGACGACACTGTAGCAGTTGAGGGCGCAACCACTGTTGTTGACAATTACGCATATGTTCTTGCAGCTACTCCTGTTGCAAGCAACTGGGATACCGAGGCAGAAGTAATCAACGTTAAGCTTCTCGACAAGACCGGCGAAGTTTATGAAGCAGAACTTGCAAACACTGTTAAGTTCGTAAATGCTGACCTGGCTTGCAACGACAAGTACACCGACCTGTTCGGTGCTGAAGTAAAGGTTGGTAAGAACACTTCTGTAAACCTCAGCAAGGAAACTAATATCGCAAGAGCTGATCTGGATACCCTGGCTGGTTACCTGGTTAACACCGTAATCGCTTACGAGGGTAACAGTGCAGGTCAGGTTAAGACCATCATTCTTCCTCAGAGCGGCGACACCGAGCTCAGCGATAAGAGACCTATGGAAGTTCTGGATACCATCAGCGATAGCGACAACAAGTACAACAAGGATGGCTTGAACTTCAGCAAGGGTGATGTATTCGTTAATGAGGATACCGTAGTATTCTACATCAACGGTGAATCCACCATCTCTTATGACGGTTCTGCACTGGCAGATTCCGATAAGTGTGCAGTAAGCACCATCGCAAGCTTGGTTGACAATGCGAAGTACGAGAACGTAGTTGCTATCGGCCGTGATGCAAACGACGAAGCAGAAGTAATCGTTCTTCTGAACGAAGATGCTGAGTACGACCAGGCTGGTCATATCGCAGTTATCGACAGCGTTGGCGCAACCGTAGTAAACGGTTCCGACTCTGTATTCTCCGTAGCATTCTACATGAACGGCGAACTGAAGACTGCAACCACTAAGGTTGACCTTGACGACACCAGCTATGACTTTGAGGCTGCACAGCAGGGCGATATCGTTAAGCTTTCTCTGGAAGGCGACACCATTACTGGCGTTAAGAAGGTTCTGACCTTCGATAGAGCTACCTCTGCTTTCTATGCAGCAGCATATGGTAATGGCACAACTCTGGCTCTGCCTGAGTACACCCTGAACACCGCAGTTGCTGGTGAAGACGAAGAGTTCTACTTCGGTGTTGTTGCTGACTTCAGATCTAACGGCGCAGCTCAGGTTAGACTGATGGAAGACGATACCGATACTGTAACTAGCGTTGTTAAGAGCGTTAAGGAAGCTGACGGAACCGCTGCATACGTTTACAATGTAAACAATAAGGACGAATATCGTCTGGGCGTTGGTTCTCTCGGTGATGCAAACGTAGATACCGCTCTGACTAAGGATGGTTACTATGTAACCCTGAAGAAGGACGGTTCCTTCCTGACCGCAACCGGTGATGACGCACTTGGTATGATGGACTTCGTATTTGTAAGATACTACAACAAGTCCGCTGCTGACATCGTAGTATTCAAGAACTACGACTTCGGTAAGTACATCGTTAACGCTGGTACCTATGTACCTCCCGTTAGCGAGGGCGAAGGTGAGTAATTCATACTCAGCAAACTAAGTCAAATGAAAAGAGACCCTTCGGGGTCTCTTTTTTTGTGGATATGGTTGTACTGGAAAATAAATGTGCTTTTATAAATATCGTTGTACTAGAAAAAATGTGCTTTCATAAATATCGTTGTGCTAAAAATATATGTGCTTTTATAAATATCGTTGTAGTAGAAAAAATGTGCTTTCATAAATATTGTTGTACTGAAAATATATGTACTTTCATAAATAACGTTGTATTAGAAAATATATGAGTTTTTATAAATTACCCTTGCAAAAAAAGAAAGTCGGCAAATGCCGACTACTTTTAAGAAGGATTCATAATTTGTTCATTCGTGATACACGATTTTTCCATCCACCAGAACCATCTGGGGAACAGAGGATAGCTCCGGCGGATTGCCATTCCAGACCACCAAATCGGCATCCTTTCCAGCCTTTAGAGAACCGACCCGGTTGGAAATTCCACAAATTTCCGCTGGAACCCGAGTGATGGCAGCAAGAACGTCTTTTCTCGATAGACCCGCCCGCATGGCAGTTCCGGCACACAAAAGTAGGTGCTTCTGGGGTGTCTCCGGATGGTCGGTAATAATAGCGGTAGAAATTCCAGCGTCGGTCAGAAGCTTGGGTGCCTGCTCCGTCTGATTTTTTAGTTCCGGTTTACTTCGGTCCGTGAGAATGGGTCCAGACAGCACCGGAACGCCTTCCAGGGCAAGCCGCTCTGCTGCCAGGTGTGCTTCGGTGCCATGTACCAGGACTAAATTTAGGTCAAATTCCTTAGCAAGACGCAGGGCAGAGAAGATGTCGTCCAAACGGTGTGCGTGGGCGTAGAGGGGAATTTTCTTGGTGAGAAGCGGCAACAAGGAATCGTGCTTCATATCCCAATCCGGGGCAGATTCTTCCGGGTCCTCTGCCTGCTCCATATAATGCTTTGCCTTGGTCAGTGCCTCCCGCAATAGGGCCATGGTTCCCATCCGGGTTACCGGAGTCTGGCTTTTGTCGTGATAGACCGTCTTGGGGTTCTCGCCAAAAGCGATCTTGATGCCGGCCGGTTCTAGTAATTTCATGTCGTCGATGCAGCTTCCATAGGTTTTCATGGCGAGAAGCTGTCCTCCCATGGGGTTGGCACTTCCAGGACCGGTTACCACCGAGGTAACACCAAACGATAATGCTTCCGAAAAAGCTCTGTCCTGAGGGTTTACCCCGTCAATGGCACGGAGCTGAGGCATAATAGGATCAGTGTCCTCGTTTCCGTCGTCTCCCTCGAAGTCAATACCATCCTCCCAGATGCCAATGTGGGAGTGCGCCTCTACCAGACCGGGGGTTACCGTCTTTCCGGCTAAATCAAACACCTCGGTGCAGGCAGGAAGTTCCGGAATATCGGCCATATCTCCCAGAGCGATAATTTTTCCGTCCCGGATAGCCAGATACCCGTCCGGGTAGTCAGGTCCCTCCATGGTCAAAAGGTTTCCGTGTATCAGATAAAGTTCCATCAAAAATCCTCCATTCGTGTGTTTGACAGCCGTGTTTGAAAATTGGCGACCTTTGTCCTTTTTATTTTGTAGGGGTCGTTCACGAACGTCCCGTTGTTATCTCGCAAACCCTTGCGGGACATACAGGGATGTTCCTAATCCATAAAGATTACCGTTGCAAGAAAAGAATCTGCCAGGGCAGTACCGTCCTCCCTGCCAAGAATCAGGCAGGCGGTGGAAAGACAGTCGGCAAGAAGTGCCGAACTACAGGTAACCGAGGCGCCTCGGGTCTCGGTTTTGGCCGGAAATCCGGTTTCCGGATCTAAAATGTGATGGTAGCCCTGACCCTCGTAGGTAAAGTTGCGCTGGTAGGTTCCTGAAGTTACAACAGCCCCGGAGTCCTCGATGAAAACAGTTTGGGAGTAGGTTCCGGTGTCTTCGCCGGGCGCCTGGAGTCCAATTTCCCAACTTCCGTCCCTTCGGTTAGGGTTTTTCCCAAAGACCACGATATTGCCACCCAAATCCAAAACACCCCAGGTGGCTCCGGATTCTATCATGACGTTTTTTGCCATGTCTGCGGCGTAGCCTTTGGCACAGCCGCCAAGGTCAATCCGGACGCCGGATTTGGTTTTGGTTAGAGTGTGGTTCTCTCTGTTTAAAAGAAGGTATTCCCAGCCAATCGAAGGAAGCGCTTGAGCAAGCTCCTCGCTTTTTGGAGGTTCTGCTCCCTCGGTAAAGTTCCAGAGGGAAGAAGCTGGGGCGATGGTAACATCAAACTTTCCTTGGGATGCTTCGCTCACATCCAGGGCAATCTCCATAATCCGTTCTGTATGAATATCCAAAGGGACTGCCTCGCCAATGGAGGCGTTGTTAAAGGCAGAAACCGTAGAGGCGTCGCTATAAAAGTCGGTGGCTGCTTGAATCTCTGCAATGGTATCAAATCCGGCGGAGATAGCAGAACTCGAATCAGAGCGAATGGTACAGACGGTGTCCATTAAAAATTCAGTTTTAGAAAATTCCTGTGTCCTTCCCGGAAGCTGACACCCGGTCAGAATCAAGCAGGGCAGAAGAAAAACTAAGAATCGTTTCATAGAAAAAGTTCCAATCAAAGGTTTTTTTCTAGTATATCATAAATTTAGAAAAAAGCAAGAAATATAGAATTTTCTCTAAAAATTCTTTTTATTTTGATACAAAATTCCCATTTTTGAAAAATTTCGAAAAACCTCTTGATTCTGGGAATGATTATGGTATAATTGTTAGGATAGGTATATTGCGATTAAAATCTAAAATAGAGGATGGGGAATCTATGAAAAGAAATGACATTCATAAGGTATTGATCATTGGCTCCGGTCCGATTATCATCGGTCAGGCTTGCGAGTTCGACTATTCCGGCACCCAGGCTTGTAAAGCGCTGAAGAACTTAGGGTACGAGATTGTTCTGGTGAACTCCAACCCTGCTACCATCATGACCGACCCGGATACGGCAGACATTACCTATATTGAACCGCTCAATGTGGAGCGGTTGGAACAGATTATTGCCAAGGAGCGCCCCGATGCACTGCTTCCTAACTTAGGCGGACAGTCAGGACTGAACCTTTGCAGCGAGCTGAATCAGGCAGGAGTCCTGGATAAGTATGGTGTGAAGGTAATCGGTGTTCAGGTAGATGCTATCGAACGTGGTGAGGACAGAATCGAGTTCAAAAAGACCATGGACAAGCTTGGCATCGAGATGGCCCGGAGTGAGGTAGCTTATTCTGTGGACGAGGCGCTCGCCATTGCAGAAAAGCTGAACTATCCGGTAGTACTTCGTCCTGCCTACACCATGGGCGGCGAAGGCGGCGGCCTGGTTTACAACAAAGAGGAGTTAAAGATCGTTTGTGCAAGAGGTCTTCAGGCTTCCCTGGTAGGACAGGTCCTGGTTGAGGAGTCCATTCTCGGCTGGGAAGAGCTGGAATTAGAGGTTGTCCGGGATGCTAAGGGTAATATGATTACCGTTTGCTTTATTGAGAACATCGATCCCCTGGGCGTTCACACCGGCGACTCCTTCTGTAGTGCACCCATGCTGACTATCTCAGAGGAGACCCAGAAAGAGCTCCAGCGCCAGGCATACAAGATTGTCGAAGCCATTGAGGTCATCGGCGGAACCAATGTACAGTTCGCCCATGACCCGGTTTCCGGCAGAATTATTGTCATTGAGATCAACCCAAGAACCTCCCGGTCTTCCGCACTTGCGTCCAAGGCAACCGGTTTCCCCATCGCTTTGGTTTCCGCAATGCTTGCAAGCGGCATGACCTTGGATGAGATTCCCTGTGGTAAGCACGGCACTCTGGATCAGTATAAGCCGGGCGGAGATTATATTGTAGTGAAGTTTGCTCGTTGGGCATTTGAGAAGTTCAAGGGTTCTCAGGACAAGCTGGGCACTCAGATGCGTGCAGTGGGTGAGGTTATGAGCATCGGTAAGACCTACAAGGAGGCATTCCAGAAAGCCATCCGGTCTCTGGAAATTGGTCGGTATGGTTTAGGCGGTGCCAAGGACTTTGGTGAAAAGACCAAGGACGAACTTTTAACCATGTTGAATATCCCCAGCTCCGAACGGCATTTCATTATGTATGAAGCAATCCGGAAAGGTGCTACTGTGGATGAGATTCATGAGAGAACCAAGGTAAAGCATTACTTCATTCAGCAGATGATGGAACTGGTGGAGGAAGAAGAAGCGCTCAAGGCGAAGAAGGGTAGTGTTCCCGATAGCGATACCTTGAGAAAAGCAAAGCAGGACGGCTTTGCAGATAAGTATCTGGCACAGATTTTAGAGATTTCCGAGGAGGAAATCCGGAAGGCGAGAGAGGATGCCGGCATTGTTGAAAAGTGGGAAGGCGTTCATGTGAGCGGTACCCAGGATGCGGCATACTACTACTCTAGCTATAATATTGAAGAAGATTTACCTGCTACCGACCATGGCAAGCAGAAGGTTATGATTTTAGGCGGCGGCCCTAACCGAATCGGCCAGGGTATCGAGTTCGACTACTGTTGTGTTCATGCTTCCAAGGCACTCAAAAAGCTTGGCTTTGAAACCATCATTGTCAACTGTAACCCCGAAACGGTTTCCACCGACTATGACACATCGGACAGACTCTACTTCGAGCCTTTGACCTTGGAGGATGTTTTAAGCATTCACGATAAGGAAAAGCCGGTTGGCGTGATTGCCCAGTTTGGCGGACAGACCCCCCTGAACCTGGCAGCATCCCTGAAGGCTGCCGGTGTAAATATCCTGGGTACTACCCCCGAAACCATTGACTTAGCAGAGGACAGAGATCTGTTCCGTGCTATGATGGACAAGTTGGAAATCCCCATGCCGGAATCCGGTATGGCAGTCAATACCGAAGAGGCACTGGCGATTGCCGAGGAGATTGGTTATCCGGTTATGGTTCGTCCCTCTTATGTGCTAGGCGGCCGGGGTATGGAAGTGGTTTATGACAGCGAGTCCTTGACCTACTATATGCAGCAGGCAGTTGGTGTAACCCCCGATCGTCCTATCCTGATTGACAGATTCCTAGGCCGTGCCACCGAGTGCGAGGCCGATGCAGTCAGCGACGGCACCAATGTATTCGTTCCCTCTGTGATGGAGCATATCGAACTGGCGGGCGTTCACTCCGGCGACTCTGCTTGTGTGATTCCTCCCAAGAGCTTGACCGCAACCCAGATGGACACCATCAAGGAATATACCAAGAAGATTGCCAAAGAGATGAATGTTGTAGGTCTGATGAACATGCAGTACGCCATCGAGGACGGCGTGGTTTATGTACTGGAGGCAAATCCTCGTGCATCCCGGACAGTTCCGTTGGTTTCCAAGGTTTGCGGTATCAACATGGTTCAGCTTGCCACCGAGATTATGACGGCAGAGCTGACCGGTCAGGAATCTCCGGTTCCTTCCCTCAAGGAGAAGAAACTCCGCCACTGTGGTGTCAAGGAAGCGGTATTCCCCTTCAATATGTTCCCCGAGGTTGACCCCTTGCTCGGCCCAGAAATGCGCTCCACCGGTGAGGTGCTGGGTATTTCGGCAAGTTTTGGTGAAGCTTTCATCAAGGCGCAGGAGGCTGCATCCAGTAAGCTTCCCATGGAGGGCACCGTTTTAATCAGTGTGAACGATGCGGATAAGCCGGAAGCACTCTTCGTGGCAAGAACCTTCCACGAATGTGGATTTAAGCTGATGGCAACCGGCGGTACCTATAATATGATTAAGGCAACCGGCATCCCGGTTGAGCGGGTAGCAAAAATCAGCGAAGGCAGACCCAATGTTACCGATAAGATTACCAACCACGAGGTAGACTTTGTTGTAAACACCCCGGTAGGCAAGGCGGGCGCAGAGGATGATAGCTACATCCGGAAGACCGCCATCAAGGAGAGAGTTCCCTATATGACTACCATTGCCGAGGCCCAGGCAGCAGCTGACGGTATCAAGGCAGTCAAGAAGGCAGGCAAGATTTCGGTGAAGTCGCTGCAGGAATTCCACAAAGAGATTCAGTAAAAAAAAGGCCCTGGAAATCATTCCAGGGCCTTTTTTGAACTTATGATACCAAAAGAGTTTCCTGATTCATCAGGGGAATTAAACCGAGTGTATCGTCCCAAACCATTATGCGGACGGTATCGTAATCCGCAGTGGTTTCAAAGACCAGTTCTTCATCAACGTAAGAACAGGATTGAACCTCTACCAACCGCTTTCCTTTGTAAAGACCCAAAATTACTGTCCCTTCTTCCTCAAAGTGAAATACATTCACTTTCAACGTCCTTTTGTCTTCGGAAACCTTTGTTCGACTGCTTTGCTCCGGCACAAAAATAATCTCTTTTTCTGCCAAGCCTTCGTTATCTTCATCAATGGAAATTTGGTTCCACTCCGCTTTGGTTCCGCAGAAATAAATTTCCTCCAACGCCGGACAATCGTTTACCATGCGCCACAAAATGGTTTCTAAACCACTGGGCAGAATCAAACAGCTCAATGACTGACATCCTTGAAAAACAGAATCTTCCAGGATGGTCAATCCGGAATGGAATTTCAACCGTTTCAGCGCCTCGCATCCTTCAAATGCACTGCTTCTAATGGTCTTGACCCCTTTTCCGATGGTTACCTTTTCTAACTTTCGGCAATTATAAAATGCCATTACCTCAATGGTTTCCACGCTGTCAGGTATCAGAATTTCAGTTAGGGATCTACAGCTATCAAAGGCATCATGTCCAATGGTTTTTACTCCGGAACCCAGCTCTACCCTTGCAAGTTTATCACAACCGCTAAAAGCACAATCTCCGATGGTTTCCACATTATCGGGTATCAGAATTTCAGTTAGGGATCTACAGCTATTAAAGGCATCATGTCCAATGGTTTTTACTCCGGAACCCAGCTCTACCCTTGCAAGTTTATCACAACCATCAAAGGCACTCTTTCCAATGATTTCTACACGGTCCGGTATGGTAACCGCCGTCAAATTGTTATTGTTATAAAACGCATAGGCTTCGATGGTACGCACGGTATCCGGCACCGAATACTCTGCTCCTCCGACTTTCAGAGGCGGGTATTGCAGTAAGGTTTCTTTGTTTTTATCAAAAAGAACGCCGTACTCTTCGCTGTACTCCTCGTTCTCGGCATCAACCAGAATGCCAGACAAGGAATGGCAGGAGCGAAATGCCGTTGCATCAATGTAGGTTACACTCTTGGGAATATTCACACTTCGCAAAGAGTTGTAACTATAAAATGCATATTCTCCAATTCGGGTCGTCCCTTCCGGAACGATAACATCCTCCAACAACTGTTCCCCTAAGTATAATCCCGCATCATTGGTGCTGATGGGATTGGCGCTTGCATCTGCAAATTTGATGTTACACCATGCGGTTAAATCCTCAATTACCACCTTTTCCAAATCTTGACAGTGGAAAAACGCTTCCGCTCCTATCTCTGTCACGCTATCCGGAATGGTGATGCTGGTCATTTGGTCATAGCAGAACGAAGCAACACCGATTTTGGTTGTTCCATCCGGAATCACAAGATCAGTAACCGGTTGTCCGCCGATAAACAAGTAAGCACCGCTCCCCAAGGGGTTTGCCGAGAAATCTGCAAAGGTAATGGCAAGCCAGTCTTCCAGGTTTAAAATCCGCACTTCTTCAATTGCATCCGTCCAATTGAAAGCACTTCTTCCAATATATCGCAAGCTGTTCGTCAAAGAAAGGCTCGTTATCAATTCGCAGTGTGCAAAAGCACTGTCTGCTATCAAGGTAGTTCCTGCCTTGACTACATAGTCCCCTTCCACTTCCTCCTTGACCTTAATGAGATATTCCCCGATGTACAAGCTTCCATTTTCCCAGTTGACAGTATTCTCGTAAAAGGCAGTATCCTCGAAAGCTTTCCATTCGATCGCCTTTATCCCACTTGGTAGAGAGAATCCGGTGATTCCCTCGCAACGCCGAAAGGCAAAGGCGCCAATCACCGTAACCGGATAGCCACCCAGGGTTGCCGGAACGGTAATGAAACCAGAGGCATTTTCGGCACAATCGGTAATGGTTGCCTCACCGTGTTCCACAGTGTAGGTATAAATTCCCTCGGTTTCCTCCGTCAACGCTCCGGTTACAGATGCCGACGTAATCATACCTCCCAGAATCACTGCAAAAACCAAGAAAAGGACAAAGGTCCGTTTCATTTTACATTCCACCTTTCTGAAAACCTTTCGTCTCTCTCCTGCTAGCATATCACAAGAACAATAAAATGTCTACAAAAAATTTTTTTACGGAATTTCCTTCAATATGTTTTGAGAAAGAAGATACAGGATTCCCTCTCGGAGTCCGGCGGTACAAACCGTCAGATGGGGTGCTTGCATCTCCTCCATCAAAAGCACCAAAGGCAAGAGCCCGGCACAGATGGTATCGGCTCTGCCCGGCTCTAACCCAAGTTGAGCAACCCGCTCTTTTGGAGTTCGTTTTTTCAGTTCTTCTAGGATTTCCCTCAAGCGATTCCGGGTAATCCGGTAGCCGTGAATCTCCGGCATGATAGCTTCACCCTTTAAATGGGCATCGAGATAGGGTAAGGACCCGGCACTACCACCTAAGGAAACCAAAGGAAACCCTTTCGCAGACTCCAAAAGTCCCACCTCCCGATAGAGGGAGAGGATTTCCTCCTTGGCGAATTCCTCCTCCGGCGTTTCCCGGAAATACTTGTCCGTTAAGGTCATAGCCCCGAAGGGCAGACTGATTTTTCCTTGCATCTCCCCGTCCAGGGCGAGAATCAGTTCGGTGCTGCCGCCGCCCACATCGGTAATCAGGCAGTTTTTGGCATCAGGAATGGCGGAAATCACCCCAAAAAAGTCATATCTCGCCTCGTCCTTTCCGGAGATTACCTGAATCTCGATGCCGGTTTCCTCTTTGACTCTGGCACAAAACGCTTCCCCGTTTTTGGCACGGCGAACTGCCGCCGTTGCCACTGCACGAAGCTCTGCTTCATCTTTTTTGGCTTCCTCGGCAAACTTTTTCAGGGTGCAGATGGTTCGCTGCATAGGTTCTTCCTGCAAAGTTCCATCCAGATTCATTCCTTGAGAGAGCCGAACCATCTCCCGCCGTCGATAGAGCTCGGTATATCCTTGTCCGGGCAGCCATTCTGCCACCGACATCCGGGCGGAGTTGGAGCCTAAGTCAATCAATGCAATTCTTTTCATTCCTTACTTCCCCAACCCCTCTGCCATCTTGCGAAGTGCTTGAGACCGGTGGCTGATGGCGTTTTTGATGTGGGGTTCCATCTCTGCCAGGGTCATGGCGTATTTTTCGTAGTAGAACACCGGATCATAGCCAAAACCGTCTTCCCCTTTTGGCTCTTCGGTAATCCGTCCGGGGCATTCACCACGGAACAACATGGTTTCCTCTCCGGGGATGGCTACCGCAATGACACAGACAAACTGTGCGCCACGTTTATAACAGGGAACGCCATTCAGTGCGTTCAGGAGCTTTTCGATATTTTCCCCATCGCTAGCGTTCTCTCCGGCATACCGGGCGGTATAGATACCTGGCGCACCATCCAAGAAATCCACACAAAGACCGCTATCGTCGGCAATGGTGGGTTTTCCGGTAAGTTTCATGATGGTTTCGGCTTTCTTGGCGGCGTTTTCTTCAAAGGTGGTGCCGTCCTCTACCACGTCCACATCCCCAACACCGGCATCCACTTGGGTGAGAATCTGATACTCCTCCCCTAGAATTGCTTTGATTTCCTGAGCCTTGTGGGCATTTTTGCTGGCTAGGATATAGGTATGCATAATAATTCCTCCATTGAAAAATTTTGCGAGATGAGTTTGTTTGTAGGGGAGGAGCAAGCCCCTCCCCCACGTTGTAGTTATTTAAGTGCGCAGAAATTTTAGTAAGATTCGTTTGGAGCGAGGTTCGGTAAGGCAGGAGCATACTTTGTGTATGTGACTGTCTTGCCGAGCCGATGCTACGAGCGAAGCTTGCTGAAATTTCAAGCACGCCTGGGATTGTAGGAATGGGCATGGCAGATTGCAATTGCCAGTGCATCTGCCGTATCATCCGGTTTGGGAACCTTATCCAGATTCAGCAAAATTTTCACCATCTGCTGAACCTGTTGCTTTTCCGCTCTGCCGTAGCCGGCAACTGCCTGTTTGACCTGAAGGGGAGTGTATTCAAAGACCTTCACATCATGCTGGAGTGCGGAGAGCAGAAGAATCCCTCTTGCCTGTGCTACATTGATTGCGGTTGTTCGGTTAGTATTGAAGAAAAGCTCCTCAATTGCCATGAAGTCTGGGTGGTAGGTTTCAATCACCCGGTTTAAGTCGTTGTAGATAGACAAAAACCGGTCATACATGGGTGTTTTAGCGTCGGTAGTAATGGCTCCGTAGTCTAAAACCTTGAAATGGTTGTTCTTGTATTCCAATACCCCATACCCCACAATGGCAAATCCGGGGTCGATTCCTAAAATAATCATACGTTTCACCTAAAATTCGTTACTTTTTTTCGAATAAGACTTGAAAAACCTGGCTGTCTGTTATATAATACTTTTATTGATTAAAACTATTCTATCATAGTTTGGAGGAATTTACAATGGCAAAAGAAAAAGTTGTTCTGGCATATTCCGGCGGTCTGGATACCTCGATCATCATTTCCTGGTTGATTGAGAACTATGACTACGAGGTAATCGCAGTTTGCGGTGATGTTGGTCAGGGCAAGGAAACCGATGGTTTGGAAGAACGCGCAAAGGCAAGCGGTGCTTCCAAGTGTTATATTGAAGACCTACGGGACGAATATGTAGAAGACTTTATTTTCCCCACCTTAAAAGCTGGTGCGGTTTACGAGGGTAAATACTTACTGGGTACCTCTCATGCAAGACCTATCATTGCTCGCCGTCTGGTTGAGATTGCGGAGCAGGAAGGCGCTGTTGCTATCTGCCACGGTGCAACCGGTAAGGGTAATGACCAGGTTCGGTTTGAGCTGACCATTAAGGCGTTGGCTCCCCATTTGAAGATTATTGCTCCCTGGCGTATCTGGGATATCAAATCCCGTGAGGACGCTGTGGACTACGCAGAGGCACACGGCATCGAGATTCCGGTTACCAAGACCGACCTCTACTCCAGAGATCGGAACATCTGGCATATCAGCCACGAGGGTATGGACCTGGAGGATCCGGCAAACGAGCCTCAGCTGGATAGCCTGTTAAAGCTGGGCGTATCCCCTGAAAAAGCACCTGATACCCCCACCTATGTTACCATTGGTTTCGAGAAGGGTGTTCCGGTATCCATTGATGGCGAAAAGATGGCGGCACGGCCCCTGGTTGAGAAGCTGAACGAAATGGGCGGCGCCAACGGCATTGGTATTGCAGATATCGTAGAGGACAGATTGGTTGGTATGAAGTCCAGAGGCGTTTACGAAACCCCCGGCGGTACCATTCTGTACACCGCACTTCAGGAACTGGAATACCTCTGTCTGGATAGAGATACCCAGTCCTTCAAGCGTCAGGCGGCTATCAAGTTCAGCGAACTGCTCTATGATGGTAAGTGGTATACCCCTCTTCGCGAGGCACTGTCCGCTATGGTAGATTCCATGGAGGAAACCGTTACCGGTGAAGTTCGTCTGAAGCTCTACAAGGGCGTTGCATCTCCTGCAGGTGCAAAATCCCCCTACTCCCTCTACAATGAGGATATTGCAAGCTTTGGTGATAGCGGCGAGCTGTACAGCCATAAGGATTCTGAGGGCTTTATCAACCTGTTCGGTCTGCCTCTCAAGGTCCGGGCTCTTATGAAGAAGAAAAACAAGGCGTAGCCTTGACCATTGCCGGGCTTACTTTGCGCTAAGGATTTACCACAGGTTGCCGAGCCACAAGCTTTGTGCGGCAATGAAAAGGAGCAGGGCGTAGCCTTGACCAAAAAAACAAGACGGAATAGCCCCCTTTCATAAGGGGGCTGTCTATATCACAAGCCGAAGCAAAAATATTTTAGATTGTTTTGCCTACCCCTGTTCCGCTCGCCGACCCCGAGCGGTTCGTTCCACCCCTTCGGTGTGGATTCGACAAAAGGGGCTGGCGCCCCCTTTGAACCCCCGCTTGTTTGACGGAGGGTTTATCGCAAAGGCAACGGGAGGAGCAAGCCCCTCCCCTACAATACTTAATCATTTGAGTGCGAAGAAATTCGGATGAGATTGCTTTGGGTCGAAGGTTGCCAAGGCAGAACGATACTTTGTGTATGTGACTGGCTTGGCAAGCCGATGACACGAGGCAAGGTCGTCAAATTTCAAGCACGACTGGAGGTATTTCTATGGCAGAAAAACTATGGGGTGGTCGTTTCTCCAAAGCCACCGATACATTAGTAGACGATTTCAATTCTTCCATCCGGTTTGATGCACGGATGTACGCCCAGGATATTTTGGGCAGTCAGGCTCATGCTGAGATGCTGGGCAGACAGGGTATCATTCCCAAGGCTGATGCTGAATTGATTGTCAAGACCCTAGGCGAAATCAAAGAGGATATCGAGAATGGCAAGGTTGAATTCCTCATTGATGCCGAGGATATTCACATGAATATTGAATCCATTCTCATCTCCCGGATCGGAGATGTAGGGAAACGTCTTCATACCGGCAGAAGCCGGAACGATCAGGTGGCGCTGGATATCCGGATGTACCTCCGGGAGGAGCTGGATACCATTGCTCAGATGGTCAAGGAGTTACGGTTGGTGATGCTAGAGATTGCCAAGAAGAACCTTGCTACCATCATGCCGGGATATACCCACTTGCAAAAGGCACAGCCCATTACCCTTTCCCATCACGTCATGGCGTACTACGAAATGTTCCGTCGGGACGGAGAACGGCTTTTGGATTGTCGAAAACGGCTGAATATTATGCCTTTGGGAAGTGGCGCCTTGGCTGGAACCACCTATCCCTTAGACAGAGAGTTTGTAGCAGAAAAGCTGGGGTTTGATGGCATTACCCAGAACAGTCTAGACGGCGTTTCCGACCGGGACTTTGCCTGCGAGCTTGCCTTTGATTTATCTCAGATTATGGTACATATCAGCCGATTCTCGGAAGAACTGATTCTCTGGAGTTCCCATGAGTTCAGTTTTGTGGAGATGGATGATGCATATAGCACCGGCTCCAGCATCATGCCCCAGAAGAAGAATCCGGACGTTGCTGAGCTTGCCCGGGGCAAGGCGGGGCGGGTCTTTGGTTCTTTGATGGGACTTCTTACTATGATGAAAGGTCTTCCCCTTGCCTACAATAAGGATATGCAGGAGGACAAGGAACAAATTTTCGATGCGGTGGATACGGTGAAGATGGTTCTTCCCGTCTTTGGAAAGATGCTCGCCACCATGAAAGTCCGGGAGGACAAGATGCTCACCGGTGCCAAGGGTGGGTTCACCAATGCTACCGACGTGGCGGACTACCTGGTGAAAAAGGGTCTTCCCTTCCGGGATGCCCATGGTGTGGTTGGCCGGATGGTTGCCTACTGCATTGAAAAGGACACCGTTATCGATGCTCTTTCCATGGAGGAGATGAAATCCTTCTCCGACCTGATTGCAGAGGACGTTTACCAGGCAATCTCCTTAGAGACCTGCGTCAACCAAAGAAAGATTGTTGGCGGGCCTGCTATGGAAACCATGCAAAAGATTATTGAGCAATACGAAATTGATGAGAAATAAAATAAAAGGCATCCTTTGGGATGCCTTTTTTCGTATTGCTGATAAATCACATCATTTTCCCATATCGAGTCAGCACATTTTGCGGGACGTCGAGGACGCCGTCCCCTACAATACTCCATTCATTTAACATGATGCAATCAAGTGCACCAATTTTCCAGCACGACTGTTATTTAATCTTGTTGGCTCGTCTAGGAAATTGGCTCGGTGTAGGTTTGTCTTTGGGGATCACCACCAGCTTTCTTGTCATGTCGCTTCCCGGCAAAGGAGCGGAAATGACCTGTGCTTTTCCCCCGCCTAAAGAACCCAGCATGGGTTTTGCCTCCGATAATTCCTCGTCCACACCATCGGCTTTCAGGGCAAGGAACTGCCCACCAATCTTTACCAAGGGCAGGCAGTATTCTCCCAAAACCCGAAGATTTGCCACAGCGCGGGAGGTAACCACATCGAACTTCTCCCGGAATTTGTTGTCTTTGCCCAGTTCCTCGGCTCTGCCGTGGATGCAGGTAATATTCTCAAGACCAAGTTCTTTGCAGACGGTTTCCAAAAAAGTAATCCGCTTATTCAAAGAATCCACCAAGGTTACTGTCAGGTCAGGCCGGAGAATCTTCAAGGGAATCCCCGGGAATCCGGCCCCGGTGCCGATATCGGCCATGAATGCACCCTGGGGAATCTCCATGGAATAAAGGGGCAGAATACTGTCCAGAAAATGCTTTACCGAGATCCCGTCATCGTCGGTGATGGCGGTCAAATTCATTTTTTGGTTCCATTCCTTTAAGAGATTTGAATACTGTTCAAACTGGGCGAGCTGGCGATCAGAAATGATTCCGCCCAGCTCCTTGAGTCCATCCTGAAACAAGGTTTTGTTCATAAAAACCCTCCTATATCCATGAAAAAGGGGCGTATCCCGAGGATACGCCCCTTTTGTTTGTTATGTTATGCCTGAGGAGCATCTACAGGACATACGTTGGCACAGTTGCCGCAGTCAATGCATTCATCAGCATTGATTTCGTACTTTGCATCGCCTTCGGTAATGCAAGAAACAGGACACTCGCCTGCGCAAACACCGCACTTAATGCAATCGTCATTGATTGTGTAAGCCATTCTGATTCACCTCACATAAGAAAATTCAAATTACTTTACCATCATAATACAAATTCCGCTATTTGTCAAGGGAATTTTCATCCTGAAGGAAGAACTCCTTGGTATAAGGCAGCTCCAGAATCCAATCACAGAAGGTATGCCATTCGTTGAGCTTATGATTCCGCCGGGCAAAATACATATTCTGCAGATTCTCATAGTTCATGGTTACCGTTCTTGTCTGGTTATAACTAGAGGGCAGAAGCTGAATCAGGTCATACCAATCCGCCTTATCCTTGGTTTCTAAGTAAGACAACCGCTTTTCCTCCATGAAATTCATGTAGGAGGACAGTGCCGCTAGGGCATCAATGCTCAGCTGGTCATGGCTGAAATCGGTAAGTTCAAAGGGCTTGCTGCAAAGCTTGTGCATGGTGCTGGTGGAGTTTGCCACAGTTCCCACCTTGTAGGTGTCAAATTCCTTCCACCAGTACATAGGTGCGGTGATATCCACGCAAACCAAAATCTGCCGAATAAACTTCCGGTGGTCAGACCCCGCTTTACAGAGCTTTTTTGCCAACCCAAGGTCGTTGGGACCTAAGACAAAATTCCCTTTCTTATCGTAACTGCTGTCCATTCTGTCCCAGCTGTTCATAGGGTTCCGGGCACCCCGGATGGCACCTTCGAAATTCATCACCTGGGTTTTATCTAACAATATCATGGGTAGCACCTCCCGTTATTCGCTTTCCCGAAAGGCTTCCCCTTAAGGGGAAGGCGATTAAATATCCAAATTAATTACGGTAGAAGAGTAATCCTCAATGAACTTCCGGCGGGGTTCTACCTTATCACCCATCAAGATGGTGAAGGTTTCATCTGCCTGCCGGGCATCCTCTAGGGTAACCTGAAGCATAATCCGGGTTTCCGGATTCATGGTGGTTTCCCACAACTGCTCCGGATTCATCTCACCAAGACCCTTATACCGCTGGATGGTGGGCTGCTTGCCCTCCTCTAGGCTATTGAGAATCTCCTGGAGTTCGTCGTCGGTATAGGCGTACTTCTCGAACTTGCCCCGGCTGACCTTGTAAAGGGGTGGCTGTGCGATATAGACATGGCCTTCCTCCACCAAGGGGCGCATATACCGGAAGAAGAAAGTGAGCATCAGGGTTCTGATGTGAGCACCGTCCACGTCCGCATCGGCCATAATCACAACCTTACCGTACCGGATCTTGGAAACGTCAAAATCCTCGCCAATTCCGGCACCCAAAGCGGTGATAACCGGCATCAGCTTATCATTGCCGTAAACCTTATCAATCCGGGTCTTTTCTACGTTCAGCATCTTACCCCACAGAGGAAGAATCGCCTGGAATCGCCGATCTCTGCCCTGCTTTGCAGAGCCGCCTGCAGAATCTCCCTCGACGATATAGATTTCCGTGTAGGTATTATCTCTGTCGGAACAGTCTGCCAATTTACCCGGCAGGGTACTGCTCTCCAAAGCACTCTTTCGTCTGGTATTCTCTCTGGCACGCTTTGCTGCCTCTCTTGCCCGGGAGGCGGTTAATGCCTTGTCCACTACAATCTTGGCAACACTGGGGTTCTCCTCAAAGAACTCACCCAGCTTCTCGTTGACCATCTTTTCTACCATGGAACGGATTTCGCCGTTACCCAGCTTGGTCTTGGTCTGTCCTTCAAACTGCGCCTCGGTAACCTTCACCGAAATAATACAGGTCAGACCTTCCCGGACATCCTCGCCCTTTAGATTATCGTCATTGTCCTTTAAGAAGCCGTATTTCTTGGCATAGTCGTTGATAACCTTGGTGAGAGCCGCCTTGTAACCGGTTTCATGGGTACCACCCTCGGTGGTATTGATGTTATTGGCAAAGCTAATAATATTCTCGCTATAGCCGTCGTTATACTGCATGGCAACCTCTGCCTCGCAGGTTTCCCGAACCGCATTGACATAAATCACGTCAGGATGGATGGCTTCCTTGTTCCGGTTCTCATATTCTACGAACTCCCGAATACCGCCGTTGTACTGGAGAGAAACCTCCTTGTTCGCCTCCAGTGCGTCAGGACGGGCATCCTTCAGCACAATCTTGATGCCGGCATTTAAGAATGCCTGCTCCCGTAATCTCAGCAGAAGGGTATCAAAGTTATAAATCAAATCCTCGAAGATTTCTCCGTCCGGCTTAAAATGAACCTTGGTTCCCGTCTTGTCGGTGGTACCGATTACCTTTAAGGGTTCCATCCGATGACCGCGCTCGTACCGCTGATAGTGAACATTGGTGCCGTCGCAGATTTCTACCTCCAAAAAGGTGGAAAGAGCGTTAACAACGGAAGCACCAACGCCGTGAAGACCGCCGGATACCTTATATCCGCCGCCACCGAATTTACCGCCGGCATGAAGCTTGGTGAAGACCAGTTCCACCGCTGGAATTCCCTCCTTGGGATGGATACCGGTGGGGATACCACGTCCGTTATCGGTAACGGTGATGGAGTTATCCTCCTCAATGACTACCTCAATTTTGGTACAGTAACCCGCCAACGCCTCGTCGATGGAGTTATCCACAATCTCGTAAACAAGATGATGCAGACCCCGGGAGGTGGTGGAACCAATGTACATACCAGGTCTTTTCCGAACCGCCTCCAGACCCTCTAATACCTGAATCTGATTCTCGTCGTATTCGGTTTGTACCGGAACACTGGTCATATGCTCCTCGGTTAAGGAGATGTTCTTTTGCTCTTCTGCCATGGTAGAATCAAGCCTTTCTGACCTGCAAAATCAAACTGCCCTGATGTCTTACCGCAGGTCTTGTAAGACGGCGAAGTGTTTTTCGTTATTTGAATCGCTCGGCACGGCCTGCCAGAGCCTTGGAGGAGATGTTGGTAATGTAAATCACCGATTGACCATCAATTTCGCATAAAACAAAGGTTTTGGGAAGTTCCTCCGAGACATTCCGGACAAAGCCTTCTTCCTCCACAATCTTTAAAAAGTCCTTGGTGTTCTTGGACATGGAGGTACTCTCTAAATCTAAGATTGCAATGATGTTCTTGGTATTCACTACGGTGTCGCTGCCTAAGTGCAGGTACATAAAGATACCTCCTGTCGTGCTACATCCATGCTCAAAAATTCATTCTCTATTCTGTATTTCACAAGTTCCCTTTTCCACATGGAAGAGGCGGGTAGATTCCCCTAGGTCAAACCCTTCCACATCGGTACAGGTAATGATAATCTGCATATCCCGGATGTGGTTTAAGATAAAGCTCCGGCGGTTCCGGTCCAGTTCACTCATGATATCATCCAGAAGCAGAACCGGCAAATCCCCGGTTTCTTCCTGAATCAGAGCCACCTCTGAGAGTTTCTGAGAAAGCACAATCGTCTTCTGCTGGCCCTGGGATGCATAGAGTTTGGCATCCTTGCCGCCTATATCATACGCCACATCCTCCCGGTGGGGACCCACCATGGATTCCTTAGCATCCAACTCCCGTTTTTGGGAATCGGCTAATTTCTGTAATAGTTTTTCCTTGATTTCCGCAAGACTCAAGCCTTTCGTATCACCGATACAGGAAAGATACCGGAGCTCCAGCACTTCCTGTCCGCCGGAAATCTCCTTTTGGAGGGCGGCAGCACGAGTACCGATTTTTTGGATATACTCGGTGCGGTAGGCAATCAGTTCCGCGGAAATTCCTGCCAGTTTTTCGTTAATAATCTCCAGCATGGCAAGGTTGGGTCTGTCCATCTTCAAAAGAGCGTTCTTGCTGTCCACCAGCTTTTTGGAGTCAGACAGTGCCGCAAAATACCGGGGACGAAGCTGGCTGATTAAAATATCAAAGTTCCGCCGCCGCATCTTGGGGCCTTCCTTGACAAGCCCTAAATACTCTGGTCCAAAGTAGACCACCCGGAACCGTCCTACCAATTCGCTGTTCTTTCGGACAGGAACGTCGTTTAAGGTTATGGTCTTCCGGCGGTTCTTAAAGAGGGTGATATCCGCAGTGCAATCCCGCTCCCCATCAAAGAAATCCAGAGAAAGACTTGCCTGCTCCTGGCCGTAGCGAATCAACTCTACATCCCGGTGGGCGCGGTTTGCCTTACCCATGGAAAAGAGGTAGACCGCCTCTAAGATATTGGTTTTCCCCTGGGCGTTGTCCCCCAAAAGAATATTGATGCCGGGAGCGAACTCCACAGTTTGCTCGGTATAGTTGCGAAAATCCGTTAAGGTAAGCTTTTTCGCTTCCATTAGTCAGCCTTCAATCGCAAGGGAAGAATTAGGTAGAGGAAATCATCCTCGCCGGAACCCTTGGGCGGAACAATCACCAGAGGACTGGTAGGACTGTTAAAGAGAAGTCGAACTGTTTCGGTGTCCACCACCCGGAAGGCCTCTAAAAGGTAGCGGTTGTAGAAACCAATCTCCAAAGATGCATCCTTGATGTCCACCGGAATATTATCGTCTACCGAACCTGCAACTGTGGCACAGGAGATATTGATATTGCCGTCTTCGATCTTGAACTTCACAGGACTTTTTACCAGATCGTTTAAAATAATCAAAGATGCACGCTGAATGGATTCAGTCATCTTAGCGGCAGAACAGGTCAGCTCGATGGAACTTTCCTTAGGGATCACGCTCTGATAGTTCATGTAGTTCCCCTCGATCAGGCGGGTTACCATCCGGAATCCTTCAAAGATAAAGATGGCATGCCGGGAGGTAGCATCAATTTGAACCGGATCTTCTCCGTCGCTTAAAATCCGGGCAAGTTCCCCTAAGGATTTGCCGGGGATAATCATCTTCTTTTCCTCGAAGTCGTTCTTTAAGGTAGCACGGCGCAACGCCATCCGGTAGCCGTCTAAGGCTACCATGGTAAGGCCGGATTTCTCGATTTCCAGCAAACATCCGGTCAGGATGGGATTGTTGTCAGTAACGGCGATGGCAAAGGTGGTCTTTGCAATCATCTCCTTGAGCAGTCCGCCGGGCAGACTGATAGAATAGTCAGAATCCACCACAGGAAGTTCGGGGAAGTCGGAAGCAGGAAGCCCCGCAATCTCAAACTTGGCAGCACCGCTCTTGATGAGAGCCAGATTCTTGTCGTTTACCTCAATGCTCACCTGCTCCACCGGAAGGGTCCGGACAATGCCGGCAATCATCTTGGCGTTTAGAACCACTTCGCCGGGAACTGCGACGGTTGCCTGAATTTTTGCCTCAATACCGATTTCTAAATCGTTACCAATTAAGGTCAGGGTTCCGTTTGCCTCGGCACGGAAGCAGATGCCCTCCAAAACGGGCAGGCTGCTATGTCCCGAAACCGCCCGGGAAACCGTCCCGATTGCCTCGTTTAATCTGTCTCTTTCGCACAAGATTTTCATGGGGGAAATCCTCCTATTTTCTGTATTTTAAAAAGACCAAAAATTCACTCTGTTTTATCACATTTATTATACCATACGGGGTAGAATTGGGCAAGCATTTTTTGTAATTTTTTTGGCTTATTTTTGAAGATTATCACGGAGAAAATCTCGGCAAAAAACACGGCGTTTTGAAACAAAAAAAGGAGCGATAACGCTCCACCAATGCCGTACCACAAAGATTGTAGGGAAGGCATAAATGCCTTCCGTTGCGGAACGGATGAATCCGTTCCCTACGATGTTGGACGGATGGGTTTATGGTTTGGTTGTAGGGGTCGGCATCCTTGACGACCCGCATAGTTTGTACAATAGCAAAGGGAGGAGCAAACCCCTCCCCTACTCTTTTATATGTCGCAGCAAAAGAGTGCCTCGAATATCCCGAATTGGGATATTTTAATTATACCATTATGGGATACTGTTGTCAAGGAGTGATTTTATGAGGTTAAAAGAACTAAGAAAAGAAAAAGGCATTTCCCAATTGAAATTAGCAATGGCATTGGATACAACACAAAACACCATAAGCAGATACGAAACCGGTGCACATGAACCGGGTATTAAGGAGTTGATACGAATTGCAAATTACTTTGAAGTTTCGATTGATTATCTGTTAGAAAGAACTGACAATCCGCAGATGGCAAAGTAATAAAGACCCGCCAGGGTCTTTGCAAATGGAAACGGGCGATTCGTGAATCGCCCCTACGACGATTGACGGATGGGTTTATGGTTTGGTTGTAGGGGTCGGCGTAATTGACGACCCGCATAGTTTGCACAATAGCAAAGGGAGGACACAGAGAACCTCTCCTACGATGGTTGACAGATAATACATTATGAATTTGAGGGAAAAGAAAATTGGGTGAGATAGGTTTAAGACAAAATAAAAAATGGTGGGTGTGTACGTTGTTGTACATGACCACCATTTTTTCGTTGCAGACTTGGACGCAGATTGCCTGATTTTCAAGCACGACTGTCAACCATCAATGAGGGCGAAAGAAATCTCCCCTTTCGCCGCCACCTCATCACCCACATAGGCGCAGACCTCCGCCTTGCCCATGGGACCGCGCATTTTGGTGAGTTCTGCCTCCAGACGAAGTGTTTCGCCGGGAACTACCTGATGCCGGAACTTGAAGTTATTGATTCCGGTGAAGACCGCCAGCTTTTCCTTGTTGGCGGGATCCCCTAAAATCACAACTGCACCCACCTGTGCCAGCGCCTCGCAAATCAGGACACCGGGCATAATGGGACGTCCGGGAAAATGGCCCTGAAAGAAGGGCTCGTTCATGGTAACATTCTTGATGCCGACGGCTTTTTTGCCCGGTTCTAAATCAATAATTTTATCCACCAGCAGGAATGGATACCGATGGGGGATGGTGTTCATAATCTCTTGAATATTCATTTCCATGTGTTTAATTCTCCCTTGCTTCGGCGCCCAGATAGGCGTCTAGAATTTCTTGCTTATCCATAGCGATTCCGGTTCCCAGAGCCACACAGGTCTCCGGTTCTTCTGCCACGATGGTCTTGATGCCGGTCTCGGTTTGGATTAGTCTGTCTAGTCCGTAGAGAACCGAGCTTCCACCGGTTAAAAGAATTCCATGGTTGCTGATGTCTCCCACCAATTCCGGAGGGGTCTCTTCCAGTACGTTTCGAATCTCGTCCACAATGGACATGATGGTCTCAATCATGGCGTCATAAACCTCGTCCGAGGTTACCTGAATGGTCTTAGGAAGACCGGAAATCAAACTCCGGCCACGAACATCCATGGCAAGGAGCTTGTCCCGTTTTCTGGCACAGCCAATCTTCATTTTTACTTCCTCGGCAGTTCGTTCGCCAATGAGGATATTATACTTCTTCCGTATGTAACGGATAATCGCTTCGTCTAAATTATTGCCAGCAATCTTTAAAGAGCGGCTGGTTACAATGCCGCCCAAAGACAGCACGGCAATATCTGAGGTTCCGCCACCAATATCTGCCACAAAACTTCCCCTTGGTTGGCTTAAATCAATGCCCACGCCAAGTCCCGCCGCCAAAGGCTCTTCGATTAGGTGGACCTTTCTGGCACCTGCTTGCATTCCTGCATCAATCACCGCACGTTCCTCTACCTCGGTGATGCCGCAGGGGACTGAAATCACCACCCGAGGTTTTAAAAGACTCGCAAAAAAGCCCCGGCGGGTTAACCGCTGGAGATAATACCGAAGCATCCGCTCGGTAACGGTATAATCAGAAATAACGCCCTCCTTAAGAGGTCGTACGGCAATAATGTTTTCTGGGGTTCTGCCCAGCATCTGCTGCGCCTCCCGACCAACTGCCAAAAGACGATTGGTGTCCTTGTCTACCGCTACAACCGACGGCTCCCGAACAACAATTCCTCTGCCTTTTACATAAAAAAGTATGGTGGATGACCCCAAATCTATTCCAATGTCCTGTCCAAACATGTGATTGTGTGCTCCTTTGTGAATATTACAAACGTGTTACAAGTGTGTTACAAAACTATTTTACACTATTTGATAGAGCCTGTCAATGGATTCGACAGAATATTTTAAAAAGTTTTTATAGAAGGTGTTTTTTGTATAAAAATGGCCCCCTTTGCACAAGGGGGCTAAAACAAGTGTGCAGAGGAGCGATAACGCTCCATCAATGTCGTGCTGCAAGGATTGTAGGGAAGGCATTGATGCCTTCCGTTGCGGAACGGATGAATCCGTTCCGCAACGATGATGGACGAATCGTTTTATGGTTTCGTTGTAGGGGTCGGCGAGAACGCCGTCCCGCAAGGGTTTCCCTATTGGCAACGGGATGTCCGGGAGGCCATCCCCTACAGTGTGCGCAACTGTCTTGCCGAGCCACCTTTTGCACTCGTGAGTGCGCAAAAAAATTGTGATATTTGTTCGATAGGAGATGAGGAATGGAAGGCGAAAAGCGGGAGGAGCAAGCCCCTCCCCTACAGTATATGACTGTCATTCCTCGTCGACGATTCGGACAATGGTGGCCAAATTTCTAGCACGACTGTAATTGACTTTCGTGCATGGGGAAAAAGTCAAATCTGGGTTCTAAGAATTTCAGTTCATGGTTCTCCCCTACGAAGTCATAGAGGGTATCGAAGATACGATTCCAATCCCAGAATTCCTCGCCGATATTCAGGTAGAAAAGCAATAATTCCGTACCCTGAGGCGCTACCGGGTGCATGAGTACCGTTGCCACTCTTACCATGTGGAAGACATCCCGAAGCACCTGCATCCGCTTTTCGTTGTTATCTTCCTTATCTGCCTCGGCAATATACTTTGCCCAGTACTTGTTGGCGTTCCGGATATAGGTATCCATCAGGCTCATCACCGAGTGGAATTCCTGGCGGTACATGAACCGCTCGAACTTTAAGATGGTTTCCTTACCTTCCTTGAGTACTTCCTCGGAAATCTCACCCATGGGGAGCTTGCCCTCATTGTACTTTTGGGCGGTATAGAAGCAGGAACGTGCCACCCGGTTGAATACATTGGACAAAAGTTTGCCCTCTTTCAGCACCGGATCGGCATCCTTTTCGTTTGCGATGGGGTTTAGGGGTTTGGGCTGGAAGCTGACGCTCTTTAACCCTAACCCTAAGCTCAGGAAGTGGGCACGGAGCTGTTCTGCGGTGTAGTAGTCCAGCAAATCCTCTGCCATGGGCGGTTTTACCGCTCCACTGGAGCTTGCCTTTTTGTTCAAAAACAGAATATGGTTGTTTGCAACCAGGGTAGGCAGGGTCAACTGTCCATCCTTGGGGGATGCCGTCAGCACCTCTTTTTTGCCCTGGGTTGCCATAAACATTACCATTTCCGCAATGCCATAGAAGTAGATGTTATCCTGGCCAATGAACTGGTAGACCTTGGCGTCCTTGCTGCACCAGAACTTTTTCCATTCGTTTTCATCCTTACCGATACTCTTTAAATAGGTCTTGGTAAAAGAGATGGGTGCCCAGAGGGATTCCGGCCACACCCAGATGGTAAGTCCGGATTCTCCATCGATGACCGGCGCCGGAACACCCCATTCGATGTTACCGGTGAGCCGGAAGGGAACCAAAGTCTTTCCGGCACGGAACCGGATATCATGGGCATTGAGTGCTGCCTTGGCGCGATCCCGCTCCGCCAAATCCTTGAATTCCAGGGAAAAAGAGGTCTTGTTGGCAGCGGTATTGAGGACATGAGCGGGAAGTTCTCCCTTGATTTCCTCATAGATCTCAGCGAACTCGTTCTTGACATAGATAATAGGCGGGGTCATGAATTCCCCAATGGTATTGGCAACCAGAGGACGGACATCCTCCCGCTCCGAAATCTCCTTGACAAAGTCCTCCATCAAGGACTGGAACTTAGTCAGGTCGATGTACCAGTTGATTACATCCCGCATCTCAGGCGTTTCCCCGGTTAAGGTGCTTTTGGGGTCAATCAAATCTTCTGGCATATACTGGTGTCCCATGGAACACTCGTCAGCATAACCCTTGTCCGAGTTACAATTCTCCACCGGACACTTGCCCACAACCTGTCTTCCGTTTAAAAACTGACCGGCTTTGGCATCATAGAACTGCCGGGTAACCAGCTTTTCCAGATATCCGTTTTCGTACCAAAGCTCCATCAGCTCATTGGTGAGCTTTTCATGTTCTTCCTTGGCATCGTCTAAGCCGGATGCCGCAAAGAGGCTGAGGCTGATATTGTAATCATTTAGTGTCTTCTTCTGGCTTTCGTGATTGCCCCGGACAAAGTCCTCAATGGAGCCGCCGTAACCCTGTTCTTCACAGAGAGCACGGTAGCTCTCCGCAATGGGGGAACCATAGCAGTCGGTCCCGGACACAAAAACCACATTATCCTTGCCGATTCGGTCCCGGAGGAATCGTGCCATCACGTCAGCCTGGACAAAAACACCCCCTACATGACCAAAGTGGAGCTTCTTGTTGCCGTAAGGCATACCGCCGGTAATGACGGCGCGTTTGGGGAACTCCGGTCTTGGCAGATCCAGAATATTCTCCCGTTCTCTTCGAAAGTCCCGATTGTCGGGACGGTTATCTTTTCCCATTGTGTTTTTCCTTTCTTACATGGCTTTCTGGATGCGATTCCGCATGGCATCCTCGCCGATAATGTGATTAATCTCCCACAGATCCGGAGAATTGGTTCTGCCCACCACCGCAACGCGAATCACGTTACTTACATCGGTGATGCTGCCCTTGTACTGATCTGGATTTTTCTTGTAATCCTTGGGCTTTAAGGCGTAATTCAGGCTCTCTGCAATCTCCCGCACCTTTTGGAACCAGGCAGAATTGTCATCGCTGTGGTCGTAGGTTTCCAGGTATTTTGTCAAAATCTCCTTCTTGTCCTCCTGGCTGACGTTTTCAGGATAAGGACTTTCGGGAACAAAGCTTTCGTCAAAGTAGAAGGACAGGAACTGCCGAGCCTGTTTCCAGTTGGTCAGGTCTTTTCTGGGTCTGTCCCCGGTTCTTCCTACATCGATAATCCGCTCGGAGAATGCCCGGTCGCGGGTGAAGAGAGCATAGAATTCCGGATCATATTCCTGAAGCCAAGCAGACATCTTGTCGTAAATCTCGGATGCCGGCATCCGAAGAAGGGTTTCCTGGCTGACATTGTCAAACTTCATCATATCAAAGAGGGCTCCGGAGGTACCCATCTTCTCCAAGGTAAACTCAAACTCATCAAGGGGTGCATCGGAGTTTTCCAGGCGCCATTCCTCGAAGTTGGAGTTTAATACAACCATCAGGTATTCCCAGACCGCCTCGGGAACGTAGCCTGCCTCCCGGTAGTAGTTAAGACCCAGCTCCGGGTCCTTCCGCTTGGAAAGTTTCCGCTTGGTGTCGCCATCCATCTTCATCAAAACAGTGGTATGACAGAAGATGGGACGGTTCCAACCCAAGGTATCAAACAACTGAGCGTGCATGGGAGCGGTGGAGAGCCATTCCTCGCCACGAACCACATGGGTTGTCCGCATCAGATGGTCATCCACCACATGAGCAAAATGGTAGGTGGGGATGCCATCGGACTTTAACAGAACGAAATCCTGATAGTTCTCCTGAAGTTTCAGCATTCCGCGGATTCCGTCAAAGAGTTCTACTGTGTTCTCGATATCACCGCTAGAGCGGAACCGGAGAACGTATTCCTCGCCTTTGGCAATCCGGTCTTCAATCTCTTCCAGAGAGAGGTCGCGACAAAGCGCCCACTTTCCGTAGTAGCCGAAGTTATCCTTGCCGGCAATCTGGGTTTCCCGCATTTCAGCAAGCCTTTCTTCCGTACAGAAGCAGGGGTAAGCATAACCCTTTTTCACCAACTCTTTGGCAAAGCACTGGTAGATATCCTTCCGCTGCCGCTGACGGTAGGGACCGTAGGCTCCGTTGTCCCCGTCCACCGTTGCGCCTTCGTCGAAGGTGATGCCAAAGTAGTCCATGGAGGAGAGTACCAGTTCCACAGCACCGGGAACCTCTCGCTTGGCGTCGGTATCCTCCACGCGGAGGAAGAAGGCACCACCGCTTTGATGAGCAAGGCGTTCGCCAATGATGGCGTTATACAAGTTACCCAAATGAACAAAGCCGGTGGGGCTGGGACCGATTCTGGTTACCTTGGCACCCTCGGGCAGGTTACGCTGGGGATATTCTTTTTCATAATCCTCGGGGGATTTGGTAATATGCGGAAAGAGCAGTTCCGCCAAACGATTGAAATCCATTTCTGCTACCTCTTTCGTCTAATTTTCATAGGTTCTTTCTAAATCTTTATTTTACCCGTTTTTTGGGAAAAAGTCAAGAATTTCAGGGAAATTTTTGAACCCTTTTTATGTAGGGAATGCATTCATGCATTCCGTGGCGGAACGGATAAATCCGTCCCCTACAATGTCGCATTTTATAGGGTTTGGTTGTAGGGGAGGGGTTCCATCCCCTCCCGCATAGATCGGGACGTCCGGGAGGCCGTCCCCTACGATGCTGTAATGTTATATGGTTTGGTTGTAGGGAGTGCATTCATGCATTCCGTGGCGGAACGGATAAATCCGTCCCCTACAATGTCGCATTTTATAGGGTTTGGTTGTAAGGGAGGGGTTCCATCCCCTCCCGCATAGATCGGGACGTCCGGGAGGCCGTCCCCTACGATGCTGTAATGTTATATGGTTTGGTTGTAGGGAATGCATTCATGCATTCCGTGGCGGATCATGTATCGCAAAGCGAGTGCGAAGAAATTTTAGTGAGATATGCCTTTTGCACTTGTGAGTGCGAAGAAAATTGGATGAAATTGGTTCGGGCCGAGGTTTGGCAAGGCAGAACGATACTTTGTGTATGTGAGTGGCTTGCCAAGCCGATGGCACGGGACAAGTTCGCCACTTTTCAAGCACGACTGGATGAAATAAGAAAAAAGTCGGCAAAATGCCGACTTTTTTTCTTATTCGATATCTACTTTCATGACATTACACAACGGCTTTCCATTTTCGTCCATGCAGACCACCTTCAGGTAATCGCCCTCTTGATAGGTAATGCCCTCCACGTTGACCGGAACTGGGTCATTGGGCTGGCCTGATATAATACTGAAAGGCGTAGTAGTAGTTTTCTTCAGCACCCCTGCTTTGGTGTAGACGCTGGTATAGGCGGTGCCGGTGATGGTTTCTCCGCTCTTATTTACCATGTTAATGTTGGCGGAAACAGAGGTTCCGCTTAAGGTTACATTGGTAACAGTCTGCATAGAATCCACAATCTGAATGTTGCCGGCATAACCATCGCTCTCGCCTACCTTCACATAGCTTCCTTCGGGGAGAGCTGCCTGCAAATCTTCCAGAGAAAGAATCTCGTTGCCGTTGATGACGGCTCCCAGAGGACAGGTAACGTAGACCGGATCTGCTAAACCGGGAATGGTAATTTCCAGAATCAGGCAGTCGTAACCATACTCATCGGTTCCGGTAGTGGCATCGGTAATGGTTCCGTAGGTTACCTTGGCTTCCTGAGTGGAGAAAGTCTTGGTGTAAACCGGACTAATCCGGGTTCCGTCTGCATCCTCTACCCAAACCTTCACCCGATAATCTGCATCCTGGTTGGCACGGTTGGAGAAGATAATGGATTGGTAGCGACCGTTATAAGCGTTCTGGGTCTGCTCTGCAATCGGATATCCCTTGTCGTCTGAGAGTTGTGCCTTTAACACAGCACCGCTCTTGTTGAGAACCGGATAGAGAGCAACTGTAATATCCTGATAGAATTTACTGTTCAGTTCGCCGGAAGCTTCCACATAGCAGATTGTTGCATCCATATTCTGTGCTTTCATGTCGGTAATTTCGATGGCGTAGTCATAGAGAGTTACCTCATAGAAATGATTTCCGTCAAGAATGGGGGGCACACAGGCTCCTGCCAGAATATAGTAAATCGGCAGGTTCTTAGCAGAATCGGGAAGACTGCTGAATTTCCGGGTGGAAGGAGAATAGGTCAGTTCAGCATAATTTGCAGACGTTTGGTTTGTCTTCAGTTCGGTAATGACAGTTCCGTCTGTTTTATAAGCAACATATCCGGAGGTATTATCTTCCATGGTTAAATCAAAGTAGGAATAGCTTCCTATACGATGTCCGTTCAGGAATCTATCCAGATCCATATCGTATTTCTTCACTGAGCCATCGGCATCCATAATGGTTACCTGGGGCATACCGATATCATAACCATACTCAACAACACATCCGTAGGAGAAGACGCTATCTGTCCGGTTCACCGCCACCAGGTTACCCTCGGCATCACCGATGTATGCTATCTTGGTTCCCACCGGTAACAATTCATAGATTTCGCTTGTGTCGTCATATCCTTCTCCGTCAATGTAGAACCGATAGGTAGTTTGCGTTTCGTAGGTTGTTCCTTTGTCATCCTTAATTTTTATCAGGACAGTGACTTCGCTATCCCAGTCCCCTTCTTCCTCCCGGGTTGCCGTAATGGTACCGGTTCCGCTGGGAAGTGCTTTGACGCTGATTTCCTTTTCATAGTAATTGCTAATGATGCTGCCGGCACCGTCCTCCAGCCAAAGCGAATAACGGTAGGTTGCATCTGTGTTGGGCAGATCAATGAATTCCAGCTGTGCCATAGTGCCTTCGTGTTCTTCTCTTGCCTCTGCCACTTCTCTTCCGTTCTCGTCATACAACTTTCCAACAAAGGCACTTCCTGCTTCGGTCACATAGGTTGTGTTGCAGAAAAACGCCAAATTCTGTTTGAGGTTAGCATTGGCATGCGCATCGGCACTAATGGTTTCGATGGTATGAGGCATATACTTTGCTCTCATCTCACGAATCACAATACCATACTCAAATACAGTCACATCGTACCAGTGGTTTTGATCCAGATAGGGTTCATAGAATTCGTCTCCGTATCCGTCATTGTAGTAAACCGGAAGTTTGTTTTCCTTGGTACTCAAATCCGAGAAAGACTTGTCGTATTCGTTGTAATTCTGGTCACTATAGTCAGTACTTCCCTCGCCTACGGTGAAGTGGGTAATCTCCCCATTTTCCTCATTGAAGGTAGCGGGCATTCCGTCGTTTCTCTTGACATAGTCATAAATCTCATTGATGTCGTCCAGAATATCATCGCCCATTTTTGCTCCGGAATAAATGGCATATTCTCCCATGGTTCCATCGGGCAACCCTAGGCGAATCGCCACATAATCTTCAGTGGAATCATACGCTAATTGAAATTCAGAGATAGCTCCATAATTCTCATAAAATGTCTGGGCAGTACCCGTTTGAAAGGCATAGCTATAATCTCCTACTGCAACGGTGACGTAGGAGCCAATCGGCATCACTGACGTCAGTTGGTCTACTGTGGTGCAAACAGTATCGCCCACCTCAACCGGCAAATGACAGTAGTAGTCTGTTTCCCAGGCCTCTCCATCCCGCTGAACATAAATCCGTGCGATTTGCAGGTCGGAGAAGGATTCATCTTCAATTTGTGTTACCGTTCCCTCGTGGAACTCCAACTCGGACTTCTCATAATCATAAGTATAGACAGGTGTTTTGACACTACTCCCGCTAAGCCCCCATATCTTAATGGTATAAATGCCTTCCTCCTTGGGGAGATCGGTAAAGGTTACAATTCCGTTGCCCCATTGATCCAAGGTGCCGGTCTTACTCTGGAGCTTGGTGCCAGAGTCATCATACAGCTCTCCGGCGTAACCGGTCAGATCGTAATCCGGATAGCATTCTACTCGGATGTCTGATGTCATTTTTCCATTGGGTGTGTGGGTTGTATGGATGGACACCAAGGTTGCCGGTTTGTCGATGGCAAACATATTGGTAATCACAATACCATAATCATAGACATCGACATCATAGGTGTGATTTCCGTCCAGGTAAGGATAGAGCCAGTCATAGTATACCTCCCCATCCCAATCGTCTACGATGCAATAGTAGACAGGAGTATCTGCTACATTTGCCGAAACCCCCTGGAAGGTTCCGGTGGTAGGAGAATAGGTCTTGCCATAATAGGACACCGGTGTGGTATCCGCATAGATTTCGGTAATGCCATCGGTGTAGCCATATTCATCAATCTGAATCTCCTCCACCTTCACCCGAACCGGAACGTTTAGGGGAATGGCTGCCATCAGCTTGGAAAGAGAAGAATAGGTTTTTCCGTTCACTTTGGTGTATAACCCTACTTCGGCACCGGAACCCTCAATACCACTTGGGGTACAGATATTCAGGTATGCGTCAATATAATCCCCATTGTTATAGAGGGAATCCTGGTCAAAGAATCCATAATAATACCCTTCTTGGTCAAAATATTCGTAATTGGGGATAAAAGGCTTGACCACTCCGCTGGACGAAGTGCCACCGCCACCGCCACCTGATGCCGAGGCACCAAAGACCGTTATGCCGGAAAAAATCAGGCAAAAGCATAATAAAATAGACAAAATTCGTTGCTTCATAAAACAACCTCCCGATATATGATGGTTCTACTATACCACGAAGAGAAGGAAAAAGCAAGGAAAATAGGAAAACTGTCCTATTTTCTCTCCCTGATTGCATAGAATAGGAACAAAAGAGATTTGGGAGGAATCAAGATGGGTAGATACGGGAGAATCATGGCATTTTTACTGGTGGTAATGTTCTGTATTGGCATAGTTCCGGTTATGGCCGAACCCTCTACACAGGTGGATACCGAGGTATCCACCCAACTGGTTAAGGGGGAGGCTGGAATTTTGATGGAGGCAAAAACCGGAGAGGTTCTCTACGAGTGGAATCCAGATGAGAAACACCAGATTGCCAGCGTAACCAAAACCATGACAATGCTCCTGATTATGGAGGCGTTGGAGAATGGAAAAATACAAAAAGAAGATAAGGTAACGGTTAGCGAAAATGCGGCATCCATGGGTGGTTCTCAGGTATTTTTGGAGGTAGGAGAACAGATGACAGTTCATGATATGCTCAAGGCCATTGCTGTGGCTTCGGGAAACGATGCCGCAGTTGCCATGGCGGAACATATCTGCGGAACTCACGAAGCCTTTGTGGAAAAAATGAACGAAAAGGCAGAGGCGTTGGGGTGCACCAACACCCATTTTATTAACTGTACCGGTTTGGACGAAACCGAGGACCATTACAGCTCTGCCCGGGATGTTGCCACAATTTCCAGGGAGTTGCTTACCCATCCCGGAATCTTCGATTATACCACCATCTGGATGGATAGCCTCAGAGACGGAGCTTTTGGGCTTTCCAATACCAATAAGTTAATTCGGTTCTATCAAGGAGCGAACGGATTAAAGACCGGATCCACCAGTACGGCCAAATACTGTCTTTCCGCCACTGCAGAACGGGACGGAATGCAACTGATTGCGGTAGTTTTAGCGGCACCCTCTACCGGAGAACGATTTGGGAGTGCAACCGCTCTTCTGGATTACGGATTTGCCAATTATGCAGTGGCAGATAGCGAGAAGCTAGGGTTAACTTTGCCCCAAGTGGCGGTCCGGGGCGGAGTTGTGGCTTCGGTTAGTCCCAAAGAGGAGGACGCTTGTTTTATTGTAAAAAAAGGAAACCAAAACAAGGTGGAATACGAAATCCGGACAGAGGAATTTTTAAAGGCACCGGTAAAGGCCAATCAGAAAATGGGAGAGATTGTTTTCCGGATTGAGGGAGAAGAAGTGGCTAGAAAGGAACTTTTAACTAAAACCGAGGTGCCTCGGATTGGGGTATGGCAGATGTTCTTAAAGATGCTCAAAACCTGGCTGACGGCATAAAAAAAGAACCGCATTAGCGGTTCTTTTTCGTTTTCATCCTTAGTTACATTCTGCAACCAGGGGACCTGCCAGTTCCTTTAAGTAGAACAGCTTACCGGGAAGGGTAGGCATATAGGTGGAGGTGATAGAGGGAGAGGGACCATAGTGGAGGGTGGTCAGGAAGCTCATGCCCTGCCACTGCATGCCACGTCCCAAAAGACCATCAGCACCGCCGATGATGTAATCAGCCTGCAGGAAAAGACCAGGGCCAATGGTGTTGGCACGGCAAGGAACCAGAGTTGTCCGGCTCTTGAAGCTGGTCAATGCGTTCTGCTCAATGGTGAGAGGATGAAGTTTTGCGCCGATGCGGTAGCAAGCGCTCTTCCACTCAGCCTCGGTTGCGTAATCGTCAGCAAACTGGGGTTCCCAGAAAGCGATGTGGCACATTCTGCCGATACCGAATACCAGAACCAGCTTTGCACCTTCTGCCTTTAATGCTGCAATCTTCTCAGGATAGGTGGGAAGATTCTCTTTGGTTGCGAAGTTTCTCTGTTCGGGAGGAATGGTCAGATCTCCCAGAGGATTGAAGAATGCCTGCTTCATGCTGTATTCAAAGGATGCAGGATTGTCAGAGGGCAGGGTGTTGCCGTCTGCGTCAGCCCATTCGTCCATATTGAAGGTGTAAACGTGAGAGCAGTTTACCTTCCACTGGGTCAGGAAGTATACTGCCCACTTGTACATACCCATAGGACCTACCGGCAGAATCATAGCCAGCTTCTCACCGCGTTCGCCAGCAAGCTTAATCTGCTGTGCAATTTCGTGACCCATCATGGTATCGAAATCGTAGATGCTGTCGCACTCTACCAGGTTGAAGTCCTTGTTCCAGAAATCTTCTCTAGCAACGCCCTTGTCGCAGCACTCGTCAATTTTCTTCATGTCCCAGCCCTTAGGATAGAAACCCTCAAGCAGAGAACCGTTTACAGTTGATAAAAAGTCCATAATCTTTTTCTCCTTTTATGTAAATTGAATTCTTTTACGGAAGTAATCTAGCCGGTACAACCTTGGGCCATGCTAAGCACTGGGTAAAGGCTTCAGCATACTGAACGCCACACTGGATACCACGATACCGGGAACAGGTCTTCACAAATTCAGGGAAGTCAATGCCGTCATGATCTCTCATCCACTTAATCTGGCTGACATGACATTCCAGCATCTCTAACTTCTGGTCGATGAACTCGGATACGTCCACATACTCGGTGGGCAGAGTGCCAACACCTGCCAGGTTGTCCATATAGTAGATGGGGGTTACACCTGCTTTGCCGGGAACGCCGGTTTCGTAATGGGGGCAACTTGCGGTAAATGCCGCATCAAATGCCAACTGGCTCACAGCCACATGGTCGGGCATATAGTCGTTGGGTGCGTGGGTAATGATGAAATCAGGCTGAGCCTCACGAATCACATCTACTACCTTATCTCTGTGTGCAGGGTTATCACCATAAACACGAAGGTCGCCGATATCGCAGGTAACTACCTTGATGCCGCCCATTTTGCCAGCATTCTGAGCTTCCTGGGCACGCATTTCACGGAGTTCCTCGGGAGAGATAATCTCGTGTCCCATGTTGCCGTTGCAGACATGACATACGGTAACATTATCACCACGGGCAACACACTTTAAGAGAGTGCCAATGCAATTGATTTCGGCATCGTCCGGATGACAACAAATTGCTAATACATTCATTCCTAAAATCCCCTTTCGGTTGATAGCAAGGGCAGATTTGCCTTGCATAATATACTGTTTTTACTATACACCAGAAATCTGCTTCTGTCAATACAAACAGCCCGAATTTCCAACTTCTTTTCTACGAAAATACAGAAAAAACACCAATTATTTGTGAATCTCAACTTTCTTGTCCTGAAGCATGGTTTTTGCCGAAAAGCTATCAAAAACATCCCAGCGTTGGTCCAGGCTGCCGTCCGGCTTGATGCCGGCAGCGTAGCGAAGATAGAGATAGATGGGAATACTTGCCCAACCGTGGCAACAGCTTCCGCCCTGAGCAAAGTCTTCGCTACCTAAATCGGTTTCCCAGAAAGAGGTAGCGCCCTTTTGGAGCATAGCCCCCCAGCGTTCCCCAATCTGCCGGAATACTTCCCTTGCACACTCCGGCTTGTGCCACAGAAGTGCTTCATATTTTAAGGAAGCAACACTCAACATTGCCGGAACGGGGTATTCGTTATGGAGAAGCTTTTCAAAGAGGATATCCTTGATTCGTTCATCCTGACAGATACCGGAATAGAGGGCAAAAATCTGGGAATACTCACCAATCTGGAAGAGCTTATCCTGTCGCTCATAGGCGGCAAATGCCTGGTTTTCCTCATCCCAGAACTTGCTGCAGTAGTCTTTTGCCAGACGGTTCAGGATGGGGGTATAGTCTGCTACCACCTCATCCTTGCCTAGCATTGTTGCAAGTTCTAACAGATTCTTCATGGCGTTCCAGAAGACCAGGTGATAGATGCCGGCTAAGAAGTCCGGCTCGTCATAGATCTCTTTGCGATAGATGGAGTCGGGTCTGGGATGATGTCCGGGGGTCCATTCAAAGAAATGCCAGAATCCGTCAATGTTGGGCGGGGTAATAATGCCATCCTTCTTCTCCCAGCTCAGGTTGGTTTTTAGCATATCCATCAGCAAATCCCAATGGGTTTCCGCCAAGGTCAAATCACCGCTATGCTGGGCGTACTCCTTCATACCCAGAATCCACCAAAGGCTGAAAGAGGGAATCACCATTCTGGTATCGGTGGGAGCCACCATCCGCACCTGCCCATTGCCCAGAGGATGCTGAGCCAACAGATCAAGGGATGCCCGGGGGAATTTGTACTCCCCAAAGCCGTAGTAGGTGGCAAGCATCTGGAATCGGGAGTCGCCGCCATAGATGGCCTGTTCTCTCCCCGGACAATCCTCGTAATGCTCATGCATACAGAGCTTGGCGGTATGCTTGCTGACCTTAAAAATCTTGTTGTGTAAGGAATCCGGACAGGTAAATTCACTGGCGGTATCATCCAGGGGATAATCTGTGCTGATAAGACCTACCCCGTGAACCGTCATCTCCCCGAAGTTTCGGATTCTCAGCTCTAAATATCTGCCGGCAAGCCTCTTGAACCAATGGGTAAAGGTCTGTTCCCCATCTGTACAAACATAGGAAACGGCATAATTTCTTCCCCCGATGTGGGAGCGAACCCGCATATCGTCTAAATGCTCACCATAGGCAATCTCCACAATGGCACCGGCCTTGGCGGTGAGGGTCATGGTGAGAAGTCCTGCCATTTCCTGCCCTAAATCAAAGAGCATATAAACGCCGTCCCCCTCGGTGTCTTTGGCAACGTAGGGGTAGTCGGTTCCCCCAAAGGGAAGTTCTGCCCCAGAATTCCGGCGGAAGGATAAAAAGTCCGCCTTCATCTGCTGGGCAACAGTACCCTCGGTCAGTTTCCGAATAAAGTACCCTTGGGAAATCAGCTTGCCATAGGTAGGTTCCGGAAGTAGCGTTCTCTCAATAGGTCTGGGAGATAAGGTGGTTTCCATGGGAGATTCCACCGCCTTTTCCCAGGGGTTGCTCTCCTTGGATGCATCATACTGAAAGCCAAAGGCAATTTGATTGGTAATTTTGTATATCTCGCCACAGGTATACTGTGCCGACTTCCGGCAAAGAACCGATTCATCGCTGATGATGGTCTGGTCGCCATTGGTCAGGGAGAACCAAAGCCCGGGGGTGCCGATGGCGTACTGAAAGCTCTCCACACCCTGATAATAGGCGTGGATGGCAATCTCGTTCTTGCCCGGTTTTAACAGATTCCCGATCTGGTAGGTGTCATAAACCTTGGCGTCGGGATAGTCGTCATACTGGCAACAGCCTAAGATTTCTCCATTTAAGAAAAGGGCATACTCGCTGTCAACAGAAATCTTGATTTCGGCGGTTTCATCCACAGAATCCACCGTGAATTCTTTCTTAAAATCTACATACTGGTTGACGTCTTTTTCGCCGCCCCACCAGATCCATTTTCCGTTGTTCATACTATCACTCCTATTGCTCTACCTGGATATCCTTACCCCGGAGAGTTGCAGTTGCACTCACCTTGAGGAAGGGTTTGCCAAAGGTTTCCACCGAGCCATCCGGCTGAATGCCGGCGCCGTACCGGAGGTAGAGGTAGATGGGAATACTTGACCAGCCGTGGCAACAGCTGCCGCCATCTGCAAAGTCTTCGGGTCCCAAGTCGGTTTCCCAGAAGGAGGTGGCGCCTTTTTGAAGCATTGCACCCCAACGCTCTCCGATTTGCCGGAACACTTCCTTGGAGCATGCGGGGTTATAGCGAATCAGTGCCTCATACTTGAAAGCAGAATTGCTGAGCATGGTGGGAATGGGATATTCCTTGTTTAAAAGCTTTTGATAGAGAATCTCGTTGATTCTCTCGTCCTTACAGATGCCGGACCAAAGCACCAGAGTGGGGGACAGTTCTCCAAAAAGAACCTTCTCGCCATGGTTATCGTATGCGGAGAAGTTCTGTTTCTCCTCGTCCCAGAATCGCTTTACATAGGCATCAGCATATATCTCAACCAAAGGTTGGTATCTTTCAATCACATCAGTTTTTTTCAGGCTTTCGGCAAGCTCTAGAATATGGTTCATGGTGATCCAGAAGATCAGGTGATAGATTCCCACATGGAATCCGTCTTCCCCATAATGGGATTTCATCTCCTCCGAGAGGGTATGAGGAGCACCGCCATGACCTTCGGTCCATTCGTAGAGGTGCCACCACTTGGGGAGGTTCATGGGACTGACGATGTTCTCTTTTGCCCAACTTACGTTGGTGGTGAGCATATCCATCAGGGTGTCCCAATGCTCTTCTGCTAAGGTAAGGTCGCCGCTGAATCTAGCATATTCCGCCATGGCAACCGCCCACCAAAGATTAAAGGTGGGAATGGTTTCCGGACCTCCGTAGGGACCGCACATCCGGATCTGTCCATTGCCTAAAGGCTTTTGACCCAGCAAGTCCAGGTTGGAACGGGGGAATTCATAGTTGCCGAAAGCATAGTAGGTGGAGAGCATCTGGAACCGGGAATCCAATCCCCAAAGGCCTTGTTCTCTCCAAACGCTGTCCTCGTAGTGCTCGTGGGCACAGAGGTTTACGGTGTGTTTTGCCACCTCAAAAATCTTATTGTGCAGGTCGTTCTCGCAATGGAACTGTCCTGCATGATAGTTGAAAGGATAGTCTGCATGAATCAGACCGATTTTCTTCAAAGTAACTTCAGTAAAGTTCCGGATATGTACCTGAAGGTATCTGCCACCCAGCCTTTTGAACCAATGAGTAAAGGTTTGTTCTCCCTCGGCGCAGGTATAAGAAATAGCAAAATGCCGGGTTCCGATATGGGAGCGAACCCGCATATCCTCCAGATGTTCGCCATAGGCGATTTCCAGTACAGCACCGCGGTTTGCGGCAAGGTCGAAGGTCAGGTATCCGGTCCGTTCCTTCTCCAAATCAAAAATCAGGTAAACACCGTCGCCCTCGCCTGGGGTGATGGTGATGGGGTATGCTTTTCCGTCGAAAACTTTTTCGTTTCCTACAGTGCGGCGGAAGGAGAGGTAGTCCTTCATCATCTGTTGGGCTACCGTCCCCTCCCAGCTTTGTCGCATAAAGTATCCCTGGGTAATCAGCTTACCGGGGATAAAATCGTTCAGTTTTACCTGCGCAATGGGGCGCGGTGAAAGTGTGGCATCTCTGCCCACTTCAGCTGCGTTTTCCCAGGGAAATTCCTCACCCCGGGCATCGTAATGGAAGGAGAATCCCAATTCATTGGTAAATAGTTCTACTTCACCGTTTTGGTACTTTGCCGATCTCCGACAGAGAACCTCGTTATCACTCAAAACGGTTTGGTCGCCGTTTTCCAGGCAGAACCACAATCCCGGAATACCGCCGGGGTATTGGGTACTTTCCTTGCCCTGAAAATAGCCGTTAATGAAAAGTTGGTTTTCTCCCGGTTTCAAAAGCTCCCCGATTTTGTAGGTGTCATAGACCTTGGTATCGGGGTAATCGTCATACTGACAGCAACCCAAGAGGGTACCGTTCAGCCAGAGAGCGTACTCGGTGTCGATGCTGATTTTAATTTCGGCATCTGGGTTTACTGCATCTACTGTGAACTCCCGGGAAAAATCTACATATTCATTGACGGTATAATTGCCGCCATGCCAAATCCATTTTGCCTGATTCATGGTAATTCTCCTTGTTGTGTTTTGATTAGTCGATATCGTCCGGCTTGTCTTCCAACTGGAGCGGGTAGTCGCCCAGCTTGTTTACCTTGAAGCCGTTCTTCTTGTATTCCTCGTAGTCAAAGGCTTCCATTTCGTCAATGGAGAGCTTGTGGAATTCGTAGAAGTTCTTCCACCATTCGTAGCCGGAACCAAGTTCTGCGTTTAGGTAAGCGTCTGCGATTTCGCAGCCCATCTTGGGAGCTACGTAGAAAGCACCCATCGCCAGTACGTTAACGCCGTTACCGGTGATAGCCCGGAGGGCTGCAGGAACGCTCTCAACAACGCCGGCGTGAACATGGGGACACTTGCTTGCCGCAATGTGGATACCCATACCGGTACCGCAGAATGCCAGAGCACGCTCAAACTCGCCCTCAGCGATCATAGAGCCAATGCGAAGACCAACTCTGTGGAACATCAGATCGGTATCGTCGGGATCAGAGTCAGCCTTGACGCCGATATCGGTAATGGTCCAACCCTTGCCACGCAGGTATTCGCAAACTGCCTCTTTCAAAGGATAGCCTGCAAAGTCTGCGCCGACCAGTAACTGTTTGTCTTTGATTGTTTTCATTGTGTTTTCCACCTTTCTATTTTAAAAATTATTATTTACATTCCATGAATCATTTCGAACAAGGACCATGCAAACATCCAGTGCATATCATGGGTAGGATGGTTGACAAAGTTAGCAAGAAGCCGGATAAAGTTTACCTTGTTCTTTTTCAGGACATCCCATTTATGGAAGCAGTCGCAGACCGGAACGTTCATCTCAGCACATACTTCCTTGGCGCCCTCTACAAAGAGATACAAATCGTCATGATGAGGAGCAATGCCGGCGTATACTTCACGGAAGTAGGCGCTGGGTTCTTCCCAGGTAGATTCGTTTGCCAGAAGGTTGGGGGTCATGAAGATGATTTCGCTGTCGATTTCCTGAAGCTTCTGGAACATAATCCGGAGGTTGTTCTTGTAGTTTTCCAGGTTCTTAGGCCCACCGCAACAGTCGTTCAAACCAAAGCAAACAATGGTCAGGTCGGGATGATACTTGAGAACGTCCCGCTCGATTCTCTCAACTCCGGCACCGGTACTGCCGCCGCTGATGCCAGCGTGAATCATGTTAATGGGTACCGAGGGATAGGTCATCTCCAAAAGTTTCCGAAGTTTGTTGTGATAACCCTCAAAAACCCGGAACTCGGTTTCGAACTTTCTTTCATCGGTGTGGTATAGCTCGAAACAACCCTGGGTTACGCTATCGCCGAAGAATGCCATGGTAATGGGGGGAGCCGATACCGGATTCTCCTGCTTGTCAATAAATTTATCAATGACTTTCATGGAATTTTTCATCCTTTCTGTTTTGGAAATTTGCGCGTTAACAAAATGATGTGTAGGAAATGGATTTATCCATTCCGCGATGCGGAAGCCATGAATGACTTCCTTGCAATAAAGAAACAAAATGTTGGCTTTAATTATAATACCTGATTTAGGTAATGGAGAGATTCAATGGTTTCTTGGTAGGTGTTTTGAGAGGAGTTAATCTCAATGGTGAGGCCGCCTTCGTAGTTTGCACCTTTCAGGATATCAAAGATTTCCTCGAAGGGAATAATACCGGCGCCGATGGCAACGCTGTCGGCGTTGTTGCCCTCTACCTTGATGACGCCGTCGGGATTGGGAGCCAGATCCTTCAAATGAACGTGGTCGGTGATGTCAGCAAACTTCCGCGCCGCTTCCAACACGTCGGAATTGCTGAACCAGAAGTTACCGCAATCTAATACATAGTGAAGATTGGGAACCTGAGAGAGAATATCCTCAATATCCTGTACATAGGCAAAGGGACAGGAGGTTGCGGAATAGTTCTCCAGTACCGTCTGGATGCCGTAGGACTTGGACTGCTCTACAATATCGTTTAAGTACTCGATAATTTTCTTCTGACATTCTTTTCGCGCCTCGGGAGTCTCGTGGACACCGCCCACAAAGGGGACCGGCATGTAAATCTTACAATCCAGTTCTGCAATGTAGTCCAGTTGCTTCTTGGTGTATTCCTTCATTTCTGCCATAAAGTTCTCGGTCTGATGGGGGAACCGATGCCAGCAGAAAACAGAGCCTACATGGATGTCGTTGGTCTTTAACTGCTGATAGATTTCCTTCACTGGCATATCGGATTTGGCTGCACCGGAATCAATGTCCACATAGGAAAGACCCAAATTTCTGAACTCCTCAAATGCCTTTTCCATGCTTTCTACCTGACCGGATTTTACCGCGCCGGTAATTTGCTGATAAAAGGTACCGTATTTCATAAGTTGCTCCTCCTTATTCTGCAGCGTTTAAGAATTCCTTAATATAGACAATGGTCTTCTTGATGTCAATAATCTGCTGGTCGCCGGAAATTTCACGTTCAATGTAGAGATCGCCATCATATTGCTTTAAGAGCTTGGGCATGAAGACGGGATAGTTTACCTGACCCTCGCCTACCACTTGCTCAATACCAAGACGATGGAAGTCCTTGGTGTAGTTAGCGTCCTTGACGTGAACACCCTTGATGTAACCCTCGAAGATGCCCAGAGCATCCACAGGATTGCCCTTGCCATAGATAATCAGGTTTGCAGGGTCTAAGTTAATGCCAACGTGCTCCGGATCGTTCAGGTCGGTAATCATACGCATCAGGGTAACAGGGGTTTCCTGACCGGTTTCAAAGTTAAAGCTGATGTCCTTGGACGCACAGTATTTTACCAAATACAGCAGTGCCGAATAGAGGGATTTGGTTTCGGTGGAAGCAGGATTCTCGGGGATGTAGCCAACATGAGTTGCCACGTTCTTAACACCCATCCACTCTGCAAAGTCAACACCCTTCTTCAGTTCGATAAGGCGCTGTGCCCGGTAAGTCTCAGGCACCAGACCTAAGGTGGAGGGACCTTCCCAGAAGTTCCAGAAGATGGGACCGGACCAGCCTGCCCAGAAGGAGGAAATCCGGATACCTGCATCGTCCATAATCTTCTTAACCTTTTCTGCATTCTCTTTGGTCAAGAGGTCCGGCTCAAAGCACCGAAGCTGAACACAGTCAAGGCCTAATTCCACCAAGGGGCCTGCTCCGTTATCCAGAGCCTTTTTTAATTCATAAATGACACCAATTCCGTTTTTACGCATTCTAATCTTCTCCTTTTTTTGAATTGATATTTTACATTTATTATATAAGGACAGCCATTTATTGTCAATGGGTTTTCTGGTTTTTTTATGAATAAATTGTGTTAAAAAAACACAGAAATTCAGCATATTTTATTAATTTTTTAACAATGTATTTTCTAAACAAAACGAAGTGGAAGAAATCGCATTATGAGAGGTAGAAAAAATGATATTGGAAAAAGAAAACGGAACGGAGTCTATGATAAACTCCGTTCCGTTTTTATTGATTTTTTATTCTGCAACAAGTTCCGAAACTGCAATAGTTTTTGCGGGGCCGTCTCCTACCTGAATGGTCAACTCTGCAGGAAGGTCTGCTTTAAGGAGAGATGCGGTTGTCCCCTCTGTTTCGTTGATAGAAACTGCAGTATCCCGGATATCCACAGGAGCAATCACAATCTCGCAGGGAGTTTCCTCAGCGGTAAAGGTCAGGGAGAGGGAATCGATTGCAGAGAATTTTCCCTTCAAAACTCCGTCTACAAAAACGTAAGCATCATGGGTATTCTCGGAAAGTGAGCTATCACCCAAGGTTGTATCGGTGTAGAGTGGACCGTAGTAGTTGGTAATAGCGTCCGCGGGTCCGGCAATCACCGGTGCTTCATCAAAGTAGTTGTAGGCAATGTTAGGAATGACATCGGATGCATTCAACTTGATGTCGGTGGTGTTGTTCAGGAAGGTTGTCTTTTCCAGAATATTCTCCCCGGTGTTGAGTGCGGTGATATCCTTGTATTCCAGTGCAACAGTGTAGCTGTCAAAGGTGTTATGTTCCAACACAACGGTGTCTCCCTCGGCGAGAGTACCAAGGGTGATGGCACAACAAGCATCTTCGGTGTTGTGAGAGAAGAAACAGTTTTTCACGGTCAAGTTCTGTGTCTTTAGTTCATTCAGAACAGAATCCATACCACCGGTGGTAACAGAGAGGTCGGACAGTGTCAGGCTTGCCGCCTTGGTTGCTACAGGTTCGGTTTCTCCCTCAGGAATCTCGGTGGCATTGGCAATCATAGCAGCCATAGTGCCATCTGCAGTAATATCCATCTGCTGCAGGGTAACGGTTGCGTCCTTGTCGATCAGGAAGCCGTGGTTGAGAACAACCTTTTTCCGGGTATCTGCAGAGCCATAGGTGCCATCCGTCAGGGTGAGCGGTGCATCCACCGTAATCCTTTCTACCGAGTTGTCAGCAAGAGCGGTCTTAAATTCCTCCAGCGTGGTTACTGTTTGGGAACGATACCGAACCAGACCAGAGAGGTCAACGGTGAGAGTGTGGGTAGATGTGTTGGTACCGTCAAGGTCCACGGTGAAGACGATGTCTTTGGTCAGGTCGCTAGCACCGATTTCGAAGACCCGGGTATGGCTGAGGTTTTCTTCGGTAAAGTCTTCATAGGGCGTTTCAAAGGTTCCGTCGTTAAAACCAGTCTTCAGGATAGCTGCCTCGGGATTAGCAATGTTTGTCGGTAAGGTATAGGTCAGTGCTAAGAAGTTACCCTCGGCATTGAGGTTGGGGAAGTCCCATGGCCCGGTTACATACCGGAGACCGCCCGTTGCAGTGTAACCATCGGACAGAGTGTTTTCTGTCAGAACAACACTATCCATCAGCTCCGCAGCAGATTTTCCACGACCGGCAACATTTTCCCCGGTTGCCACTTTCACCGTACCGTAACGACCGGAGTTCTTCTGCCAACCGGCATACAGTTCCTTGGGGCTGGCACTGCTTACCACATCGGTGGTTTGCAGCTTCTTGGATTCCGTTAAATTATTCGCAGCGTCTTCGCTGACATACCATCCCTTGAAGGAATAACCTGTCCGGCTAGGATTGAGAGGTTGGTGTAGGGCATAGGTTTTTCCGCTGGTGCATCTTACGGTTACCATGGTTTCGCCATTCTTCCATGCACCGCCGTTTCCATAAAAGGCCACGGTATATTTCTTGGTGGAGCCGGAGGTAGTGCTGCCGGCACCGCCACCACTGGCACCGCCACCGCCACCCAGAGAGGGAGTGCTGTTGTAGCTGTTATTATAACCGGAGCTGTAGCTAGAGCTATTGATCATAGCGCCGTATTTATTGGAGGTAGATGCAACCGTTGCACCGATAACACCCACGACCGCATCCGGGGAAAGGACGCAAAGACGACCATTGATATAGCTGTTGCTATTGAAATTCACGCTTCCTTCTACCGCAGGGCAAATCACAGCACCGCCCAGAACAACCCCGTCAAAGGTGGTAGGTGCCTTGATAATGGCAAGTTTGTCGCCATAGTTTCCGTTGTAATAGTCCTTGCTGCCATCTGCATAAACCCCGACCATATTGTTGAGGATGGTTACCATCTCGGCACGGGTGATGGGGTCGCCCGGACGGAACATTCCGTCGCTGCCCTGAACAAACAAAAGACCTGCCATATAGGCAATGGTGGGTCTTGCCCAATCCTGAATCTGGTCATTGTCGGAGAAACCGGCAAGAAGACTCTGGTCAACATTGGTGGTATCCAAATCAAAGGCACGGCCAATGATAACCGCCGCTTCCTGTCGGGAGATGCGAGCGCCGGGACGGATGGTGCCATCCTCGTATCCGGTTAAAACGCCGGCAGCATATAATTTGGAAACGGACAGGGCGTACCAATCATTGACACCCACATCAGAGAAAACCTTGTTGGAGGTTTTCTCGAATCCAATCAGATTATCAATCATCTTGGCAGTTTCCGCACGGGTGATGGGGTCGCCGGGACGGAAATTCCCTGCATCATCACCATTGACAACCCCTCTGTCGCTCCAGACAGAGATGGCGTTTTGCGCCCAGTGTCCTGCGGTGTCCGGAAAGTCCTTGGCAAAAGCCGGAACCACAAACAGAGTGCATAACATCGTTGCGATCAGCGCAACGGAAAGAAGTCTCTTTTTCATAATAAATCCGCCTTTCTGAAAATGTTCTTTTTTTCATCTTAACATAACGGATTTTTATTGTCAAAGGAAGATGTGGGTTCTTTTCTTACACTTTTGTTACAAATTTCTTCGAAACAACAAATACTCCAGAAAAATCCACCCCATCCAGATAAGTCCGGTAAGGCCAAAAAATCCGTAGAGATGCTTGACTAGAGTAGAAAAGTCAACCAGTGCAAAGGGAATAGCAAAGAGACAGAGAAGACCAGAACCGCAAGTCTTTTCCTTCCCGGTGGAGAGGGTAAAATTCTGGAGAATGCCAAATCCCTGGGAGACGGCAGTGGTGAGAATTGCCATGAGCAACACCATGGTGTAGATTCTTTTTTGGAGTCTGCCTGTTATAGCGGCTAGCTTCAGCATAGGAAGTTCGCTCTCCCATAGGGCGTCAAAGGCTAGGTTCTGTCCCGACCAGATAATCAGAATCAAAAGGCCCAGAGAGAATCCTCCAACCAGGGACGCCGTCTTGATGCCCCGGGGCGTAATTCCCTTTTGCAGAGGAACCAGAACCGAAGATGCTGATACGGTGTTATAGCTCACATAGCAAAGGGCCGAAGTGAGCATTCCCCCGGTGATGCCATGATAAGAAAAAACATGGGTGGTACCAAAAACTGCTGCAGAAAAGCAAATGTAGAAAATTCCGGCAATCATGCAGGGTACCATAATAACATTTGCAGCTACAATTCCTTTCAAATCAAAGGAAAGAACCAGAAAGCAGATGCCTGCCAGCAGCAGGATCCCTACCCAGGTTGGTAGCATATAACTTTGGGAGAGGAGCGCACCGCTTCCTGATAGCATGGTAAAAAAGCCGCAGAAGAGATAGAGAAAGAGAAAGAGCTTCATGGGTCCGGAAAACCGTCCTGCTACCGCCTTTAGGTACTCGTCGCAACTCGTGATGCCGCCAAGGTGCGCCCGACGGAGAATCAGATAGCAAACGAGAACCAGCAGAAAGGTAGCAAGAACAATTCCGCTATGGTCGGTGCCGGAGGGAATGTTAAAGAATTCCATAATTTCCCGTCCTGATGCAAAACCGGCACCAATCACCAAGCCAATATAAACAAATGCTAAGGATAATCCCTGTTTCATTTTTTCGCCTCCTATTTTGTCCATGGGTTCTTTCCTTATATATATGATATAAAAAAACCAATCATGACTCCCTCAATCTTGTGCTTAAAAAGGACTAGAAACGCCATATCTTGTACTCTTGAAAAATTTTAGCTTTTTTCTCAAAAAAAGATTGACAAACCTTGCGGACTGTGATAGAATACTACTACCTCTCGAAAGAGGTTTTATTTGTGTGAACAAAAGATTTGGGGTTTCTAGGTCTTTTGAAATTAGATGGACGAGGTGAAAAAGATGCAAACCAAAATCACTTTAGCGTGCTCTGAATGCAAGCAGAGAAATTACGATACTACCAAGAACAAGCAGAACTGCCCTGACAGACTGGAAATGAACAAGTACTGCAGATTCTGCCGGAAGCACACCCTGCATAAGGAAACCAAGTAAGAATCCGACGCAGGAGAGTTCCTGTAGAAAAGGAGTTGTAAGAAATGGAACAGAAAAAGCCGAATATCTTTGCAAGAATCGGAAATTTCTTTAAAGAAGTTAAGTCCGAACTCAAGAAGGTTGTATGGCCTACCTTTGCAAAGATTAAGCAGAATACTTTGATTGTTATCATTTATGTTCTGGTCATTGGCCTGGTTATTTGGGGTCTGGACTTGCTCTTTGGATGGGGCATGAAGCTCTTCATTAACCGATAATTAATAATAGGAGGGAAGGGATTCGTTCCCCAATATTATGGCAAACGCAAAATGGTATGTCGCCCACACCTATTCCGGTTATGAGAACAAGGTGATGACGGATATTCAAAAGACTGTAGAGAATCGGAACATGGCTGATATCATTCAGGAGATTCGGGTTCCTATGGAAGAGGTTATCGAAATGAAAGATAACCAAAAAAAGGTGGTTGAGCGGAAGATCTACCCCGGCTACGTTATGGTTAAGATGGTTATGACCGACGAGAGCTGGTATGTAGTCCGGAACACCCGTGGTGTTACCGGTTTCGTAGGTCCCGGTTCCAGCCCGGTGCCGTTAACGGAGGCCGAGGTGGAGAGCATGGGATTAGAGCGCACCACCATCGAGCTGGACTTCGCAGCCGGCGACAATATCCGGGTCAAGTACGGCCCCTTGGAAGGATTTGTCGGCGTAATTACCGAAATCCAGATGGACAAAAAGAAGATTCGTGCCAAGGTTTCCATGTTCGGCAGAGACACCGATGTGGAACTGGAATTCAACCAGGTAGAAGCTTTGGTATAATCGCTAAAACTGTTACCCACACGGATGATTCCGTTTTTATATTCCGATGGCGTATGCCATTGGTCTGTGGGAGGGATGCAACAGAGGATTGCTCCCGATAATACCACGTTTGTGAAACAAGGAGGTGTATTGAAATGGCACAGAAAATCACAGGGTACATTAAGCTGCAGATCCCCGCAGGTAAGGCAACTCCGGCACCCCCGGTAGGTCCCGCTCTCGGTCAGCACGGTGTTAACATTATGGACTTCACCAAGCAGTTTAATGAAAAGACACAGAAGGACGCTGGTCTGATCATTCCGGTTGTTATCACCGTATATCAGGATAGATCCTTCACTTTTGTAACCAAGACTCCCCCCGCACCTGTTCTGATTAAGAAGGCTTGTAAGATCCAGAGTGGATCCGGCGTTCCTAACAAGACCAAGGTTGCACAGCTCAGCAAGGCTGACTTAAAGGCAATTGCTGAACAGAAGATGCCCGACCTGAATGCAGGTTCTGTTGAGGCAGCTATGTCCATGATTGCCGGTACTGCTCGGTCCATGGGTGTTACCGTTGAGGAGTAATTCCCAATCGGTTACAAGTATTTGAAAATAGTGGGAGGAACACAAACTGTGTTCTGTAGAACCACCATAGGAGGATGTAACATTGAAGAAAGGTAAAAAGTATCAAGACAGCGTAAAGCTGATTGAAAAGGGTAAGTTATACGACCCGGCTGAAGCACTGGATCTGGTATGCAAGACTGCAACCGCAAAGTTCGACGAAACCGTGGAACTCCATGTAAAGCTCGGTGTTGACTCCCGTCATGCGGACCAGCAGGTTCGTGGTGCGGTTGTACTGCCCAACGGAACCGGTAAAGCGGTTCGGGTTCTGGTATTTGCCAGAGAGGGTAAGGCCGACGAGGCTAAGGCTGCCGGTGCTGACTATGTTGGTGCTGAGGAGCTGGCTCAGAAAATCCAGTCTGAAAACTGGTTCGATTTTGATGTTGTTGTAGCAACCCCTGACATGATGGGTGTTGTAGGTCGTATCGGTAGAATCTTAGGTCCTAAGGGTTTAATGCCTAACCCCAAGGCTGGTACTGTAACTCCCGACGTTGCAAAAGCAATCGAGGAGATTAAGTCCGGTAAGATTGAGTACCGTCTGGACAAGAGCAACATTATCCACTGTCCCATTGGTAAGGCTTCTTTCGGCGGTGAAAAGCTTGCTGCTAACTTTAACGCTCTCATGGGCGCTATCGTAAAGGCAAAGCCGGCTGCTGCAAAGGGTCAGTATCTGCGGTCTGTAACCGTAGCTTCTACCATGGGTCCCGGCATTAAGCTCAACCCCAACAAGGTGGAAGGCTAAGCCAATTACTTCACAAAAAATAATATGCTATAAACATTCCGCAGACAGCAGGTGGCGATAGCCGTAAATCCTGCCGAGGATGACGATACGCTACGTATTTGTGTATTCTGTCCCTCGCATTTCTGCGAGGGATTTTTTCTCGCGTCATGTCTTTGACATGGGTGGAATGAAAAAACAGAAAGGAGGATGTACATTGCCAAGCGAAAAAGTTTTAGAAAGCAAAAAGGCGATTGTTGCACAGCTTACAGAAAGATTCCAGAATGCCCAGGCGGGTGTTTTGGCCGACTACAGAGGACTCACCGTTGAGCAGGACACTGCTCTGCGTGTAAAGCTCAGAGAAGCAGGTGTTGAATACACTGTACTGAAGAACAACCTGACCCGGTTCGCTGCAAATGCTGCAGGTCTGGATGGTCTGGATGCGGCTCTGAAGGGCCCCACCGCAATTGCTACCAGTACTGATGACGTGGTTGCTCCCGCTAAAATCCTGGTTGAGTTTGCAAAGGCAAACGAAGCTCTGGAAATCAAGGGCGGCTTTGTAAACGGTCAGGTAATCTCTCTTGACGAGGTTAAGACCTACGCATCAATCCCCAGCAAGGAAGAACTGATCTCCAAGATGATGGGCTCTTTGCAGTCCCCCATTGGTGCTTTGGTTCGTACCCTGCAGGCTATTGTTGACAACGAGGCCGTTCCCGGCCAGGCGAAGGCTGAAGAGGCTCCCGCTGAAGAAGCTGCTCCTGTAGAGGAAGCCGCTCCCGCAGCTGAGGAGGCAGCTCCCGCTGAAGAAACCGCTGCTCCCGCAGAGGAAGCAGTAGCTGCAGAAGAAGCTCCCGCTGAGGAAGCTCCTGCAGACGCAGAGTAATGACTCTGTTTGACATCTAAGGCATTGACAGAAACGTTACCATCAATTTAAACCAAATAATATTTTAAAATGGAGGATAAAAAAATGGCTGATGTAACAAAAATTCTTGATGAAATCAAAGAACTGACCTTACTGGAAGTAAATGACCTGGTAAAGGCTTTAGAAGAAGAGTTCGGCGTATCCGCTGCTGCTCCCGTTATGGTAGCAGGTGCTGCAGGTGCTGCAGCTGGCGCAGCTGAAGAGAAGAGCGAATTTGATGTAGTTCTGGCTAACGCTGGTGCACAGAAGATTAAGGTAATCAAGGTTGTAAGAGAACTGACCGGTCTGGGTCTGGCTGAAGCTAAGGCTCTGGTTGACGGCGCTCCTAAGACCCTGAAGGAAGCTGTTGCTAAGGAAGAAGCAGAAGATATCAAGACCAAGCTGGAAGAGGTTGGCGCTGTTATCGAGCTGAAATAAGTTCAGATTTCTATCAAAAATCCCGATACCCTATGGTGTCGGGATTTTTTTTGATTTTTTTTCAAATTTATATTGACAAGACGGACAATCTGTGATAATATGAATAGGCTGTTCCAAGAAAAACAGTTTTTGCTGCCCTAGCTCAGCAGGCAGAGCACTTCCTTGGTAAGGAAGAGGTCGGCGGTTCGAATCCGCTGGGCAGCTCCAAAAAAAGCACTTGCTAATTGCAAGTGCTTTTTTTATGATTAATACCTGAAATCCATAACGGCCACAGCAGCAATTTCCCGGAAGAAGTGGGGATAAAACAGATGAGTCGGGGTGCTAGCGGCTACTTTGATGGGGGCTTGGAATCCATTCAGTTCTGCCATCTGATAGGAGCGATAGAGATGGAACTCGCTGGTTACAATAGCAACCCGAGGATCTTTTTTCTCCTTCGGTTTTTTGATTAATTCCTGAGCGTTTTTGAAGTTCTCATAGGTGTTTATCGAGGTGGTTTCTTTCAAAATCCGTTTTTGGGAGATTCCTGCTTTTAAGAGAGCTTTTTCAATAGCTTCCGCTTCGGAAATTAGCTCGTCCGTTCCCTTTCCGCCAGTGCAGATTGCCACTGCATCCGGGTACTTTTTGAGAAAATCCACAGCGGTCGCAATCCGGGTCTGTAATATCCGTTCAGGCTTGTCCTCTTTGAGGCCACAACCCAGAACAATGACATAATCAATTTCTTCCCGGGCAGAAATGCTATCCGAGGTGGAGCCTTCTAAAATCAGGCCGCCAATCCAGAAGCCGACCAGAATTCCTGCCAGAACGAACAGAGAGAGTATGGAATAGATCCAATTTTTTTTCATGGTTGCGGGTCCTTTCGTTTATCAGAATTTTTTGCTTAAAATCTTTCAAAATGGTATGAATCAAAGAGAAAGGGACATACTAAAAATAAAAAATGATGTGAGGGTCATCTGAAATACGGCCTGCACATAGAAAGGAGCTTCGTATGGATGCTTTGGCATTGATTCTCGTCATTGTTGGTGCTCTAAACTGGGGAAGCATCGGCCTGTTTGGTCTTGACCTGGTAGGTGCATTGTTTGGCGGTCAGCTTTCCGTCATGTCCCGGATTATCTTCACGGTGGTTGCCTTAGGTGGTTTATGGGCCATTACCTTTTTCTTCAAAGATAACGTTTTGGGAAAAACCAGAGATTAAAGTTCAAATCAAGAACCGCGAAAGCGGTTCTTTTTTATTTTACCATAAAAAAATCAAAATGACAACAGGAAGTTAGGGGGAAAAATCGTGCCGTTTTGAATTGTTTTTTTCTTTAAGGATGGGTTGACACGCCATGACACCGAAAACCATGGTACAATCCGGGTACATGAAACATCTCCGGAGAATGGATTCATGAAAAAATTGTACCGCGATCAAGCGGGAGAGGAGGAACCTTATGTTCAATTTTACAACCGGCCAGAAACCTCGTCAGCAGAGTGAGAATGCACAGTCTTCCAAAGACTTAGAGACCAAGGCCGCTATGGCAAAGGAGATTGATCCCCAGTTGGAGCAGCGTATTGATGAAATCGAACAGCAGCGCTTGGAGTTTTGTCGCAAGAACCCTGACTTTGATATGAAAAAAGAAATGGAAAACGCTGACTTTGTAACTTATGTCTGGGGAAAAGGTCTGACTGTGGAAGAAGCCTACTTCCTGGTTCACAGAGAAGAACTGATGGAGAAATCTCGTCGGGAAACGGAGGCGGTTATGGAGGAGCGGAAAAAGCGGATTCCGGAAAACGGAGCAAGCAAGAACCGTCCCGCCATTGCCAAGAAGAATCCTAAGGATTTGTCTGACAAAGAGGTAGACGAAATCATCGAACGGGTGAGACGTGGCGAAAAGGTAACCTTTTAGCGGTGGTCTAATCCGTATCATAGAATGCAAGAAAAAAGGAGGATTTTAACTGATGAATTATCTTAATACGCAAACCACTACAACCGACCGTTCCGGAAATAATTTGACTCCGGAAATGAAAACCTACTATGACCGTGCTTTGATTCGTTTCGCTAGCCCCAAGCTGGTTCACGCTCAGTTTGGTCAGCAGAAGCCCATTCCTGCCGGCAATGGTAAGACCATCGAGTTTCGTCGGTTCAGCCCTCTGCCTAAGGCACTGACCCCTCTGACCGAGGGCGTAACACCCAAGGGCAATACCTTAAATGTTACCACGGTAGAATCTACCGTAGAACAGTATGGTGATTATGTTACCATGTCCGATATGCTGACCCTTTCCTCTGTGGATGCGGTTGTCAGTGAGACACAGAACGTACTGGGAGATCAGGCGGGCAGAACGTTGGACACCGTAATTCGTGAAAAAATCAATGCGGGTACCAATGTTCAGTATGGTAACGGAAAAGCAGACAGAAACCTGCTTATCGGCGGTGATGAAGACGCTAGCAAGAATGACTATCTCTCTGTTGCAGCGGTAAAGCGTGCCGTTGCTACCTTAAAGAGAAACAATGCGGCTCCCTTTAAGGACGGTTGTTATGTTGCTATTATTCATCCCGATGTTGCCAACGATTTGACCAACGACCCAGACTGGATGGCGGTGAAGCAGAATGTGGACCCAGAGGATTGGTACAAGGGCGCCATTGGTAAGATTCACGGCGTTGTCTTCGTAGAATCTACCGAGGCAAAGGTTTTCCGTGCAGGAACTTTGCGGAATCCCGAAACTCTGGAAAAGGGCGATCCGGAAACCTTAACTGTAGCCGCTGTAGAGGGCAAGAGCATTACGGTTAGAGAGGATATCTCCGAAAGTGATGCAGCAAACCTTTCCGGCAAGAGCATCCAGATTGCAGGGTTTAACTATGCGATTTCCTCTGCTACCGCAGGGGAAGCGGGTACTGCCACCATCATTCTGGCAGAAGATCCCGATGCTTCCGTTACTCCTGATGCTATCATCTATCCTGCCGGAGCAGGCGCCGACGGCAGAGATATCTATTCCACACTTTTCATCGGTCAGAACGCCTACGGTGTTACCAGTATTGTAGGCGGTGGATTGGAGACCATTTTAAAACAGAAGGGTAGCGCCGGTACCGGCGACCCTCTGGATCAGAGAAGTACCGTTGGCTGGAAAGCCACCCAGACAGCCGAGATTCTCTCGCCGGAATTCATGGTTCGTGTGGAAACAACCTGTAGCTATTAATTCATAAATAAGGTCGGGGCGGGCGTTCCGCCCCGACAGCAGAACCAAAGGAGGGATTTTCATGTCTGCAAAGAAAACAACCGAAAAGAAGCGTACGCCGGAAGATTATTATAAGGAATTGGTTCCGGTGATGCTCATCAAGGATCATAATCGTTACAAGGATGATGTAACGGTAACGGTAAACGGAATCAATTATCAGATTCAGCGTGGTGTATCAGTGATGGTACCCCGTTGTGTTGCTCTGGTTCTGGAGCGCAGCCACCAGCAGGAGATGGAGGCACAGGAATATCTGGAAAGTCTGAAAAGGTAGGTGCTGGCCATGGAACTACTTCAAGTGATTTCTACAGCAGATGCTCTTTGCCCCAACCCCTACACCCAGGAGGAAAAGCTTCGTTGGTGTGATGAGGTATCTGCCTCTATCCGCCGGGAGATTAAGAAAATTTATAACACCATAGAAACCCGGGTGAATTGCCCTGAAGAACTGGTGCTTCCCGATGATATTGATTTTGCCGACATCGAAACGGCTTATATCAACGGCAAGCTGATGGACAAGGTGGATTTCCGGAGCTTTGCAGAGGGGAATGTTCCGGCGGGGATGACCTTTCCGGCCAAGATTCGGCTGGTCTTTTTAACTCGAGCGATGCCAGTCCGGTATTTGAGCCTAAAAGGAAAGTACGATGTCAGCGAGAACTTCATTAAGATTGATGGGGTAGAGCTATATCCGGGAGACTGCATCGAATGGGTTCTTTTATCGGATTTGAGTGAGGAACCGGATTGGAACCATGCAAATCGTACTTATATCATAGATCAGGTCTATGACGGACTGGTGGTGGAGGAGAACACCTTCATCCCCCAGACCGGAGCGCCCCTTGCCATACGCAGGGTGATTGATGATCTGACCGAAATCGACGAGCTTCCCTACGAGAGTATGTATGTGGAATATCTATTGGCCAAAATGGCACTCTATCAGCGGGATTACACTGCCTACTCTGCACATACCACCCAGTATAATCTTCTGTGGGAGGGACTTCGCCGGGATTACAAAACCCGAGCCCCCTTAAATCCAGTGTCAGAGTTACGGAACTTCTGGGAAGTATAAGGAGGTAGCAAAATGATTTTACCGCCTCTTAACTTAAAGAAGAATCAAGGGTCGCAGATTCTCCGCTTTGGCGGTCTGGATCTGCGTCCTAAGGCCGGACAGGGAAGTCTCAGTGAGGCAGAGAACCTGTCGGCAGATGCCTATCCGGCGTTAACCTCCCGAAAACCACGAACCAAGGTGGTAGATAGCCAGGGAATTTCCGCCATCTGCGCTCCGGAGTATTCCGGAGAACTTTTAACCGAATTTACCGGAGTCCGACAGGGTAAGTTTTACTATCAGGGAGAGGAAATCGGCGGAGAATCCTTAACGGTGGGAGAGAAATCTATTGCAGATTTTAATGGTAAGATTTGTATCTTTCCGGATAAAGTATACTTCGACTATTTGCCCGACCCAGATACGGGTGCGGTGAGCAAGGAATTAAAATCCATGGAAAAAACCATGACCCTTTCCGGGGTACAGTTCTATTCCAACTACAATACCATTACCGGGGCCTATACGGCCTATCTCCAAAAAAGTGGAGCGGATTTCTCCCGGTTTCAGGCGGGGGATAGTCTGATTATTCGTGGTTGCAGTAAGGAAAGGAACAATACCTGTATCCTAGATGGCAGAAAGGAGTATGCCTCTTCGGAGGATATTGTCAGTGCGGTGGTAGATTCGGTGAAGGGCACACGGATAAATCTTCTTCTGTTTAACAAACAGGGAGGATATGCCAATTTTTACAACACCACCGAGTCCGGTGCCGTTTCCATTGGGGTCAGGATTCCAGATATGAACCATGTCTGTGTTCACAATAACCGACTCTGGGGAACTGCTCAAAACGGGGAGTATCTCTATGCCTCCAAACTGGGGGATTGCCTGAATTTTTATTCTTATCAGGGACTTTCGGACGATAGCTGGTATGGACGGTTAGGAACCCCCGGGGAGTTTACCGGAATTTGTAGCTATCGTTCTGCTGTGGTGGCGTTTAAGCGGGAGTGTATTCATCATGTGTACGGAGATGCACCGCGAAATTTCTCGATTCCCAAGCAAGTCGTGGGCGGATGTTTGGACGGACGGAGTATCGCAGAGATTGGAGGGACACTTTACTATCTGTCTCCTACCGGGTTTTCGGTATATAGTGGTGGTCAGCCTTATGCGATCTGCCATCAGCTTTGGGGAAAGAACTACATTCGTGCAGCAGCCGGAACCGATGGGCGTCGGTATACCGTTGCTGCCTATACTCCGGAAGGAGGATGCGATGTTCTGGTTTATGACCCTCTTTATGGGGTGTGGCACCGGGAAGATGCAACCCCATTTTTGGGATTTTTGTCCATGGGCGGCAGGCTCTACGGCGCGACTGCGGATGCAGTCTGGGCGTTCGACCATGGAGAGGAACCAGTGTCTTGGTCTATGACGACAGCTCCTCTGACCTATGCTACCATGAACCATAAGGGAGTAAACTGTCTTTGGCTCCGGCTGGAGCGGGAAACAGATGCTCATGTGTTGGTGGAAATTTCCCATGATGGAAAGGAGTTTGTAAGTTGCGGCGTTCTGCCGGCTGAGAACGGTTTTGGCGTAAAGCGGATCCCTATTCGATTCCAAAACTGCGACAGCTTCCGACTCAGGATTTCGGGAATTGGAAAAGTGATTTTGCACGATCTGGAAATTACCACTCATCAAGGAGGAAGAAACTATGGACAATAATCAGGAAAAAGAAATAAAGAAGAACCCCACAGAGGGTATGGTGGGAGTCCGGAAGACCTTGCGGGACATGGGATTTTCAGACAGCGAGATTGGATATCATCAGGACACAAACACCGTAACCCTAGGTGGAAAAGCACTTTTGAAGCCGGAATATTTGGATGAGGAGGCTGGAGTTTCCTATGCCAAAGCAGGGGATATTCAAAAAAGTGTGGTAGATTACTACAAAAACTCATCCAACCCGGTGGTTCGGGTCAGTGATGCCTATGCGGCAGCAGCAGGGCCATACGGTCTGACCGCTGATGCATTGACTTATGGAAACGGCACTGTTTCGGTGGGAGGAAAGCCTATTTCTGTTCTTTACATTGATGATGAGGGAAAAGCCTGGGCAAGACAGAACACGGTAAAAGATGCTGTGTCTGACTATGCAGAACAGGAAGAACTTCAAACACCCAATGATCTGGTAAATCTCTATGAAAGAAAATATCTGTCCGGGGCAAAAAACTTGCTGAACAAACTGGCATATCAGGAAGAGTTTTCCTATCATCCAGACAGCGATCCGGTTTATCAGGCTTATCGGAATAAGTATCAGCTGGAGGGAGAGCGGTCAGGTCGGGAAGCAGTTGCCGATATGGCAGCCTTGACCGGCGGTTATGCTAGCTCTGCTGCGGTAACGGCTGGTGCCCAGGCCCGACAATACTATGCTAAGCAGATGACTGATGTGATTCCAGAACTTGCTCAGCAGGCCTTTGAGCGATATATGGAAAAGTATCAGGCGGATCTGGACCTGGTAGATAGTATGGTGGATTTATATAACACCGCATACCAAAATGCTGCTTCGGCAGATGCCGAACAGCGAGAGAACGTGAATGCGGTGGCTGAATCCAATGTGGAGCGGGATGAAACCGCTTGGGCAAAAAATTGGAAAGATGCCCAGTACAGTCAGGATTACCAGGTTACAGAGCATGAAGACCAGTGGAATTATATTTTGAATTCGCTGGAGGCGGAAAGAAAAATGCTGCAGAATGCAGGATTGGAGCTTTCCAATCGGGAGACCGAAACGTATCTTGCCTATTATGAACGGCTGCTCCGGGAGGAACTCTACGGAAGCCAACTGGAGAACCAAAAAAAGGCAAGTAAGTTGTAGCAAAGAAAGGGGATGATTTCATCCCCTTTCTTTTTTGTGATTATTTTACAATCACCATTTCCTGAACCACATCGTCATAAATCTTCACAAAGAGGCGAGCTTCGTTGCCCTCTTCAAAGATTTCGATGTCGGCAGGAGATACAACCTGAATATCTGCCTTGTTTCTGGTGGAATCATACAGATAAACCAGGGTGTCGTTCCCAACGGTAAAGTTGTGAATAGCACCATTTACTGTCATGTTGATGCTTCCGCTGAACTTCCGGGTTACCCGTCCGTAAACACAGGTTAGATCATCCGATACATTGGTGATGAACTCGGTAGTTTTTGCACTGCTATCAAAGAGCAGATTGATGCTGTCGATTTCACCCTTACTATTGGTTCGATACTGAATAATATCACCCTTGGTCAGAGCTACGGTGCCGCTTCCGCCAACTTTAAGGAGAACGGATTTGTCGGAGGCAAGAAGGCTGACTTCCTTTCCGCTCTGCCATCCGTATACCCGGTCGGTGTCTTCATAATCCTCGTTCTGGGTAGCACCAATGTGATCTACTACCAAAATGGGAGATTCCGGTGCGGTTACGCCAACAGAACTGGTGATCACAATGACGTTTGCCTCATAGTTTTCCTGAAGATCGTAGACAATGGCGTCGTAGGAAGAGTCGTTGGACAGGGTGTTCTTGGTGCGGATGGAGTATTTCTCGGTGTCTGTGCCAGCACCCTCGGGAATGTCAAAGATAATAGTCTTATCGGAAATAGTAACATTATCTAATTTCCCGGAGGCTGTTTTATAGATCATGTTGTCTTTTTTGATGTTCATGGTGAACTTTTCAATGTTGGGAGTTCCGCTTGAGGTGTTGTCGGTGGCGGTTTCAATCGCATTGATGTTACCTGAACTGTTGGTTTCGTAGACTACCAGCTGCGGTGTTAGTGTTCCGCCTCCGGTAATGGTGTTCATAACGGTTGTCGGATCTTGACCATACTGGTCATTGAGACGCATCTTGTTGGTGCTGGTGAGAATCTGAGTTTCTCCACTCATGGTAAAGATCCGGAACTGGACCGTGGATTCAAAGTTGTCGTTTGTGGCAACGCCAATCAGGTAACCGTACTTCTTGTTCTGGTTCTGGTCGGTACCAACGGTTGCATTGGTGTTTACCGCTGCAATCTTGTTCTCCATATCCAGATAGAAGGTGCCGCGATCCCGAAGAGCGATGGTGCCGGGGTAGTTGGCCGCTTTCTTGTAGAGGTCGGTGCCTTCGCCAATGCGATAGCCGTTGGTGGTGGCTTCGGTTACCATGCCGGTAACAGAATCGTCAGAAACATACCCCTTAATTAAATTCTTGTCATCGCTGATGGTGTAGGAAATCACATTCCATTCAACCAGATCGGCAACGCTGATTTCTGCACCATCTTTAATCAGGCTAAAGAGAACAGATTCCTGGTTTTCGTCAAAGACCAGAGAACCATTCAGGTATTTGTCGGTTACTCTGCCGGTTACGGTGGAAACAGTATCTACCACCAGGTTGGTAACATGGTTTACGAAAATAATTTCATAAACGCCGTTGGTGTCTGCATCCAGAAGAATGACATTGCCGGCAGTGGGCTTTAAGGTCTCATTGGTGATGCCGGTTTTATACTTGCCGTTATAGATATAGGTGGCATCAGCGGCAATGGTTACTGTTTTGGTACGACTGTCGGTGGGAGCTGCCCAGTACTCAAAGGTTTTGACCTGGTCGGCATCTCCGGTTACCGAAACAATTTCGTCAGAGTTGGCGGTGATAACCTTGTTCTTGTTCTCCTGAGGTCGAACATTGATTAAGGTCTTTTCGTCGGTGGTTTTGTCCAGTCGAGCATAATAGAGGATGTTGTAACCAAGAAGCTGTTTTGCATTGGTCTCTCCCTCTTGATAGAACTTTTTGTCAATCATAATGGTGTTCTTGTCGGTGGTAGAGCCGCCATCCAGAGCGGTTTCTGCTGTGGCAGTAATCTGTCCGTAACCCTTTTCTACATTTAATCTGTCATAGAGCAGAGTTTTGTCTACTACCTCGTAAGAGGTGGAACTACCAAATCCGGTCTGTTCCATTAGGTTGACGGTAAGAGCGTTGAAAATTAACTGAGCAATATCCCCACGGGTGGCGGGGTCTCCTGCATTTCCGGAAAGACCGCGGAAAAGTTGGTTGTTGGATGCTACATAAAGATATCCAGTGGGATAACCGCCCTTTTCTTCTGCGGCAGGCTCATACCCTAAGGCCCGAACCATAATGGTAACGGCTTCCTGAAGAAGAACCGGATCATCGGGACGGAACGAACCGGTGTCGTCGCCCAAAACCATACCTTGCTGGTCAGCTACGTTGATGGCACCGGTAGCCCAATGGCCGAGGGGAACATCTGGGAACTTGGTAGAACCCGTGGAACCCTTAGCGATGTCCTCAAGGCCTACCGAATAGACAGCAACTTTGGCCATCTCGCTACGAATAATGTTGTCGTTGGGTCGGAATGCACCGGATTCCGCATCACCGACCATGATGCCCAAAGCACCCAGAAGTTCTGCGGCCTCTTCGTACTTTGTTCCCACAATGTCGGGAGAAAGATTCACCTGCCTGGTGCTGTACCGGGAAAGAGCCGGCGTTTCGGGAACGGGAGTTGCCGCCATTCCGTTGTACTTGGAACTATTCTCAATTAAATTGGTGTTAATGCCTTCAGCAAGATCTAACGTGCCGTCGGCGTTGGTGCCGTCAAAGGTCATACGGCCGGCTGTTCCCGGTTGAAGAGCCGTGGTGCCGGAATTCCCGGCTCCGGGGATGGTGGGAACAGAGGGTTCGCCCTCGCCGTAGCCGGATACGGATTGGTTTTCTTCCATAAAAACAGATTCCTCTGCAAGGACGGGAAGAACTCCCAAACCGAAGACCAAACAAATGGCAAGAAGCGAAGAAATACATCTTTTTAACATAATGGTTTCCTCCTAATGATAATCTTGTTGTTTGATTGTTGTTTTTTGTCTATTTACGCATTTATTTTGTGCAGAGGAAGAAAAAATACACACCCAACATTCTGCCAAGACTGGCAAAAAAAGTTTAAAAAATATTTATGAAAAAAATTGTGATAGACTCTTGAATTATAATAGAAGATATGGTATAGTGAAATAAAATAAGCGGAATATGATGTGTATTTTAGAATTTTTTTGAAACAATAGGAGGAATGAATTATGAAAAAACAAAGACTGCTTTGTGGCATTTTAAGCATCTGTCTGGTGCTGATGTGTGCATCAACTTCTGTCTTTGCGTTGACCTTCAACGATGTTGAGGGCGACCCCACTGTTTCCTGGGCCAAGGAAGCAATTCAGAAGATGACGGATGCTGGATATATCAAAGGCTACGAGGATGGAACCTATAAGCCTTACCGGGCCATCTCCAAACTGGAATGTCTGCTTTTGATGGGCAGAATTTTAGGTGCAGAGGAAGAGGATTATGCGGTAGTATCTCAAGCGGCAAAGGAGCAGTACGGAACGCTTGCGGCAAAGTATAACGGAACCTATGTAACCGAACTGAGCTACCTTTTATATCTAGGTATCATCAACGAGAGCGATCTGGCAACTTATGCATCTGCAGCCAACGCTAATACCGAACTGTTCCGTCATCAAGCGGCTGTACTGATGGCTAAGATGTTGGGTCAGAACACTGCGGCAAAGGCGTTTGTTCCAGAAAACGAGACCTATGCAGACAGCGGTTTAATTCCTGCCACCTCCAAACCCTATGTGGAGTATGTTACCGAAAAGGGCATTATGAATGGTATGGATGCTAATGAGGCCGGAGAACCCCAGTTCTCCCCCACAACCTCTTTGACCCGGGCACAAATGGCCATGCTTCTATCTCGGATGATTGGATTTACCAACAAGATGGTTTATACTGCAACCATTGACACACTGGATTTTGATAACAATGTGATTTTGATGGACAAGAATGGTTCCCACTCCGAGCGGGAAATCAATGCTGATACCGTAGCTCGGCAGGAAGGCATGGAAATCAATCTGGACTCTCTTCAGGAGGGTAGTCAAGTTGTTGTAGTGGAAATTGATGGACATATTCAGGCAATCGGTGTTCTGGGCGAGGGTGCTACCCCTGAAACTCCGGATGATCCCGAGGAAGAAACCGGAACTGTTGTATATGCTAAGATTTCTCAGGTGTCCTCCAATGCTACAGGAAAGAAGATTACCTTAGCAGATACCGAGGACTCCAGCAATACAGCAACTTATTCTGCACTAGGGAACTGTGAGTACTATGTGAATGGTGCCAAGGCAACCTTTGCTGATATGAAAAAAGGTAATTTTGTTAAGGTTGTCATTGAAGACGGCAAGATTGCTCGGATTGAGGTTTCCGAGAGTTCAGAAACGATTCAGGGAACACTCTCTGAAGTAGAATTTGACAGCGAGAATCATGTTTACCTGACCGTAGAGGGACAGACCTATGTGGTTTCCAACAAGGGTGCCAAGGTAGCGCGGGATGATGAGGAAGCAGAATATCGGGATCTGGCAGCAGGCGATAAGGTAACCCTGACCCTGACCTATGGCAAAGTAACCAAGGTAGCTGCCATCAGCTCTCTGGAGAAGTTCAGTGGTGTTCTGCAGGAGATTGTTATTGCGAAACAGCCCTCTGTTACCATTTTGGTAGACGACGAAGAAGTTAGCTACACACTCCGGTCGAATGTAAAGGTAAAGGTTTCCGGCATGGAAGCAACCATTTACGATCTTCGTCCCGGTGTTCAGGTTTCCGGAACCATTGATGGCGACCAGATTAGGAGTATCAATGCTACTACCTTTGTTACCAACGAGAAAGGCGAGTTTACCGCCGAGATTCTCAGTGTGAACACCAGCTACAAGGTAATCACCGTGGTAACCATTGATGGTACAGAACAGGATGTTTATTACAATTCTAAGACCAACTTCTTAAAGAGTTCTGGCACTGCCATTGCGGCAAGAGAATTGAAAAAAGGCATGAACTTATCCATCACCGGAGCAGAGAATAATGGCTTGTTTGAAGCGACGATTGTAATTGTAAAATAACAAAAAAAGACTCCGCATGCGGAGTCTTTTTTTACACCTCCAGCCGTGCCTTGATGGTCCGGATATAGGCGGAGGGTGCCTGATTTTCATATTGCTTAAAGGTGCGGCTAAAGTAGTGAACCGAAGAAAACCCTACCATGGCGGCAATTTCGGTCAAGTTATGATTTCCCCGGCGTAACAGCCGTTTGGCCTCTTTGATTCGCAAATGATTCACATAGGAAACAATGGTCTCCCCGGTGGCGACCCGGAAGCGGTCGCATAGGGTGGTTTTGTTGGTGCCAAAGAGAAAACACAGCTCGGAAAGCCGGATTTTTTCTTTGTAGTTTTCGTTCAGGTAATAACAGAGAGCCTGAATCTTCTCGTCAGAAAATTCCATCTGCACAGCATCATCCAGGGTCTGATTGGTGCGAATTAGGTCGATGAGAAGGGTTTCCATTTTGAGCTGAATCATTTGGTCGGCACCATAAGGGTAGTTTTTTCGCTTCTTCATATCCCGCTGGTTGGGGATATCGTAAGGAGGCAGGAAAACACTTCTGCCCTCCATAATGATTTCAGTCAGAAGGCGACGTTGCACATCCGAAAGCAGGGTAGGGTTGTGGGAAAAAGCATCCAATTCCTGGGTGTTGCAGGAAAATCCCACTATGATAACATTGGCGGCCTCGTCCTCGGGACAGGTCAGGGAATGGGTTTCATCTGTCTGGTGAATCAGCAGTTCTCCTGCCTGGAGGGTTCCGGTATAGTTTTCGCCGTCCACATGGATAAACCCGCTATCCACATACAAAAGCTCCCGGAAGCTGTGCTTGTCCCGGAAGGTGTGATACTTTTGGGTAAATTCAAAGTAGTGAATGTTGGCAATGTGGCTCACACGAAGAACATTTTCGAATCGTTTCAGTTTAAATTCCAATTTCCTCACCGCCTGATGATTCTCTGTAGGAACCAAAATAATTGTAGGGAACGGATTGATCAGTCCCGCCTCGGAATGCATCGATGCATTCCCTACACTATTGTAACACCTTCCGTCAAAAATAGCAACAAAAACCTATGGATAAAAATCAAGAAATTGAATATTGTGCAAAAATAACGGAAAATTTTCTAAATACAAAAACAGGAACCTGTGCTATGATAGAAAAAAGAGTAAACGAAGAATCTTTATCGAAGGAGATGTTATGATGTCAAGAATTTGTATCCCTGATTACGAGTACAAAGAAAGAATTCAGCGAGCAGCAAAAATGGTCGCTGACAAGGGTCTGGATGTTATGGTGGTTTGCTCCACCGAATCGGATTATGCAAATGCAAGATATTTCAGTGGTTTCTGGCCTCTGTTCGAGCGTGCCGGTGTTGCGATTTCTGCAACCGGTGATGCAGCGTTGCTGGTAGGTCCGGAGTGTATTATCTTTGCAAAGGATGTAGGTAAGATTGATAAGGTTTTCTGCCTGAGAGAATTCAGAGAATCTGCTGACCCCTCCTATCCCGAGCTGAAAGCAAACACCTTTAACGATGTCTTCAAGGCAATTGGTGTAACCGGCGATAAGATTAAGATTGGTCTGGGTAGTTACGTTGAGTGTACTCTGCCGATCTATGAGGGGTTAAAGGACAGCTATCCTGAGGCTGAAATCGTAAAGTGTAACGATATCATGGTAAACCTGAGAAAGATTAAGTCCGAAAACGAGCTTGCTTGTATCCAGGAAGGTTTCCGTATTGTTGACCTGGCTACCGATGAGGTGATTCGGAACTTAAAGCCCGGTGTTACCGAACTCCAGATGGTAGGTATTGCCCAGAGAGTCATCTACGAAGAGGGTGCCGAGTACGAGGGTCTTCCTATGTATGTCTTCAGCGAAAAATCCACCAGTCATGCAATCAGCCGTAGCGGTTACAGAACCATCAACAAGGGCGACATTGTTCAGCTCAACCTGTCTGCCAAGATTGACGGTTATTCTCCGGCTGTTGGTCTGCCCGTTGTTATGGGTAAGCTGGAGGGCGAGAGAAGAGACATCGTAGAATTCTGTCTTAAGGCTCACGACTGGACCGTGGACCAGATTAAGGCGGGCGTCATGGCAAGCGATATTGCAAAGGGTTACTATCAGAAGTTCGTGGATGCAGGGTACAAAGACAACTTTGTATATGGCCCCTGCCATGGAACCGGTATGATCGAGGTAGAACCGCCCTGGATGGAAACTGATTCTGATTATATGTTGGAAAAGAATATGACCTTCCAGGTTGATTCCTTTATTTCCGGCAATGGCTTCGGCGTTCGTTGGGAAAAGGGTATCGTTGTTACCGAAAATGGTTGCAAATCCATGACCGATTACCTGAAGAAGGGTCTTATCGAACTGGATTTCTAATTTGATTGATTCATAGGGGTTGCTGCATTGCTGCAACCCCTTTCTCAAAAGGAGGAAAAGAAAATGGCAGTAGGTAAAAAAGTATGGCTTATTCCTGATTGTGAGCTTCCCGAACCGGGGGAAGGGGTAGCAAAGGGTCATGAGTCGGTAATTGTAGTCAATGACGGTGATCAGGACGCGGAAATTAAGGTAAAGGTCTTCTTTACGGACAAGGACCCTTACGAGGAGATTACCTGGACCGTAAAGGCGGGAAGAGTTCGTTGCTTCCGGATGAACCGCTTAGAGGATATGTGTGGCTTTGAGGTACCTCTTTGTACCCAGTATGCCATGAAGTTAACATCCAACCAACCGGTAGTGGTACAGTATGGCAGACTGGATAATACCCAGGCAAATCTTGCCTTCTATACCACCTTGGGTTACGCAGAGTAAGGAGAGATATTATGGAATGGAATATGAGTTTCCCTAGAGAACTGAATAAGGTCAAGGAGAATCGGATTCCCATGGTACTGTGCGGCGGTACGGTGGAATACCACGGTCCCCACTGCTCCTATGGGTGCGACACCTTGGTTGCAGAAGGTCTGATTAAAAAATTGGCGGAGCGGAAAGAAATTATGATTGCACCCACCATCTACTACAGTCCTTCCAGCTATGCAGTAGCCGACGAGACCTCCGGCACCGTACATATCGAAGAGGATGTTTTTGAAAGCTATCTCTTTGGTATCTTTACCAATATGCTGGATGCGGGTCTTCGGAATATTTATGTGGTGATTCATCACCAGTTCGAGCAGGAGAACCTGATGCCCATGACTCTGTCTTATATGAAAGCGGCAAAGCGTGCCACCATGCGGTATTTAGAAAAGACCCAGGGCAAGGGTTGGTGGGGTAGCGAGAACTACGCCAGCTACTACGAGAATTTAGGCGGCGGAGATGATCCCTTCTCCTGGATCAAGGTAATCCCCACCATGAGCACCGAGGTGCAGAACGCTACCGGTTACGACCACGCCGGCAAGTATGAGTGCTCCATTCTGATGGCACTCTATCCCGATGCGGTAAAGCTGGACCGTCTGGGAGATATCGACCATTGGTTCACCAAGAGTGCTGCCGAGGCATCCGTGGAGATTGGTCAGGAAATGGTGGAAAAGTCCTTGGCTTATTTGGAAGAAAAGATTAAATAAGGAGGTAATTGCAATGTTGCCGGCAATTGATGAAAATAAAATTGTTCCCATTCCCCATTTTCCCAACAGAATGTATGCGGCAATCCTCCGCCTTTGGGAAACGGTGAAGGCAGAAAAGATTGCGGAGGGACTGAATCTTCCTCTGGAAACTGTGAAAAAAGCGGCAGAGGATATGGGATTAGGTGCCCAAAAAAATATGGATGTCTGGGAAAAGAGAGGATATATCACCACCATAAGGAACACCTGGAATCTCCTGCCCTATGAACAACTGTTGGGTGTTTTGGGCTGGAGCCAGGAAAAACTGGAGTTTGTTCTGAAAGAGGAAGACTTTTTGGATATCAAGCTCAGAGAGAAGCCTGCCTGTGCACCCATTTGTGAAGAGCCTTTGGATGCAGAGGGCAAGGAAAAACTTGCCGCCATCAAGCGGGTTATGGATGAGCTTCCCGGTCTTTTTGACGGGGTTCCTGCCTTTGACTTTTTCTCCAATATGGAGGAAAAACCGGCGGTAAAACCGGCAGATGGTATGCGTGCCATTTACTCCTTCTGCGGTCTTTACACCAATGTGTTGGACGAGGATATTTCTATTTCCTTCCCGGAAGCCTTGATGAAAGCCTACCAGAAAGCCGGTGTCAATGCGGTTTGGATTCCGGTAATTCTCTACCAGATGGTGCCCTTTGCCTTTGATGAGAGCTATTCTGCCGGCTGGGAAGGACGTCAGGAGAAGCTGCGGGAATTGATTGCTCTGGGCAAAAAGTACGGAATCAAGGTATATCTCTACCTGAATGAGCCTCGCTCTATGCCTTTGGAATTTTTTGAAAAGCACCCTGAACTTCAGGGGTTTACCAGAGACCGAGACGCATCCCTTTGTACCAGTCAGCAGGCGGTTGTGGATAACCTGAAAACTTCAGTACAAAGACTTTGCGAGGATGTTCCGGGTATTGGGGGTTTGATTTTGATTACCCAGTCCGAGAACCTGACCCATTGTAAATCAAGAGGGCCCAAAGAGGGAATTGCTTGTCCTCGTTGTGCGGAAATTCCGCCTCATGAGTTGATTGCAAGATCGGTCAATGCCATCTATCAGGGGGCATCAAGTGCCGACCCCAATATCAAGGTGATTGCCTGGGTATGGTCATGGAGATCCGCTTGCGGAAGCTGGGAGAATCTTTACAAGTGTATTGATCTTTTGGACAAAAATGTTCTCATCCAGACCAAGAGTGAAGAAGATGTACCTTTCGTTGCAGGCGGTCAGGAGTCGGTGGTTGGCGACTACAGTCTTGCCAAGCCCGGCCCCAGTGAGGCTGCAAAAAAATACTGGGATTATGCAAAAGCGCGGGGCATGAAAAACTGCGCCAAGGTACAGCTCAATACCAGTTGGGAGTGCAGTACTGTTCCCGCTATGCCGGTCTTTGATTTGATTCGAAAGAGGATGACCGGACTTCACGAGCTGGGCATTGATGATATTATGATGAGCTGGACTCTGGGCGGATTGCCTTCGATAAACCTGAAGGTGGCAAACGCCTGTTTGGAAGATCCCAGTGAGGAAGCCTACGATGCACTCCTTAAGGCAGAGTATGGCGAGAATGCAAAACTGGTCAAAGAGGCGGCAAGAATCTTCTCCGAGGCCTTTGAGAACTTCCTGCCAAGAACCGGAGTGATGTATAATGGACCCCAGAATGCAGGGCCTTCTACACTATTCTACCTAGAAGATACCGGACTCCATGCCTCCATGACCTGTTATGCCTACGACGATTTGAAGACCTGGTGCGCCGGATTTCCCGAGGAAACCATTGAGGAAATGTTTGAAACCATCAGCACCCGTTGGAAGGACGGCCTTGAACTGATCAAGGATATGGAGGACTGCGAATTCAAGCAGATGGCATATGCGGGTTATTCCCTGATGCATTCTTCTTATCTCTTGGTGAAGTTCATTCGGGAGCGGAACGCCGGAAATATGGCGGTACTTCCTGAAATCGTCAAGGCGGAGCGGGAAAATACCATCTTGATGTATCACCTGATGCAGAAGAATGCCACCATCGGCTACGAGGCCGCAAATCATTACTACTTCAATAAGAGTATGTTAGCGGAGAAAATTATCAACTGTGATGACGTACTCCGGTCGTGCTTGAAAATTCAGTAATCTGCACTCACTAAAAAACAAAACCCCGGCATTGCCGGGGTTTATATTTTTCGTTTATGAATCATCATTTCCCTAAGTAGCTAAAGTGCATGTGATCTACGGTGCCGCTGACCCAGGCGTTGCCGCCCCAAAGCCATCCGTATTTGGCAAAGGTTTGAACTACAATACCATCTTTCGGGAAAGAGTAGATAGAATTATCCGGATCATAGAAGCTTCCCACCACAGTGCCGCTGGCGTAGACGCAGTAGTTTTCATTATAATTCAGGTCAATGGCGGTACCATAGTTATGGTCGGAGTAGTTGCCGCTGGACATGGCGCTTCTCCATGCATAGGCGGTAACGTCTTTTAAGGGTGCTTTATAGGGGGATTTATAAATCTCATCAAAGATGGCAATAATATCATCCTTCAAAATAGAGTTAATCTTAAAGGTTAGAGTAGAGGAATAATACTCTCCGGCATCGTCCACTTTCCATACCTTTACGGTAACCTCGCTCATATGAGCATCGGCTTCCTCGGCCGAGGTGTATTTCCCTTCGTTTCCAAAGATGCGCTGTTCCTTTTCCTTTGCCTCGCCGGAGGCAATGGTCTCAGAATAGGTCTTGAGACGGTAGAGTCCGTCCGCACCCTTCACAGCCAGAGGAGTTCCGCTGGGGGCCAGACCGTTGTTCCCGGTAGGCGTGTAAATCACCGGGGAGTTATAGGTGTTAGCATTGGCAAGTGCAACGGTTGCTCCGTTTTCCAGGGTGATATTCTTTACCAGTGTATAAATAATATTTCTATTTGCATCCTTGGTTTGACGCAAGGTGGTTTTGATGGTTCCTTTTAATTCCGGACCATACCGGATGAAGCATCGGTAGGCAATAATGGCAGCCTCCTCCCGGGTAACCGGATCTAAAGGCCGGAAAGAACCATCCTCGTCTCCAGCCATCAGATTGTTATCCAGCATGAAGGCCACATGGTTTCTTGCCCAGTCTGCAATCTGCCAGGCATCTCCCACTCCGTCAAAGACATTCTCAGATGGGAAATAAGGGCCAAGAACTCCGGCAGAGTCTAAAAGAGCAGTAATAATCTTACACATTTCCTGCCGAGTCAGGGTGTTTCGGGGAAAGAAGTGTCCATCCCCGTCGCCGCTGACAATACCTGCATAGTATGCCATGTTGGGAAAAGGATCCTTGGTATCGGAAAAAGGATGTTTTGAATGGGTGGATACATTCTCTGCCGTAATGGTGGCATAGAGATTAACCGCAACGTTCACAAAGTCGTTCCGGGTAATGGGACTTTGAAAGGATTTGGTTGCATATTCGTCAGAAATAATGCTGATACGGGTAGCGCCGTCTACCGAATCGACTGCCCAGAAACTGGGGTCATAGGCAAATGCCGGAAGGGTTTGGCTGCAAAGAAGTGCCAGAACCATCATCAGGCAAAGTAGCGTCCGTTTCATGGAAATCACCTCGAATGTTGGTTTTAAAAAGATAGACAGACACAGTATAACACAAAAAAAGATTTTTTTCAACGTTTTAAACAGAATTTCCAGAAAACGTGATGAAATCGTAAAAAACAAGGGAAATCATGGGAAAAACCTTGCCCTCTTAACTTTTGTGTGGTATGATAAATCTATCATCTAAGAAAAGAGGCGTAAGGATGAAAGAAAAAACCAAACGACAGAGTCTAAAAGACCGGGTTTTGCCTGATTATACCAAGGGAGAAGAGGTCTTTAACATGACCTCTCACATTGTAGGAGGAGCATGGGGAATTGCCTACCTGGTTCTCTGTGTGATTATGGCAGCACTTCATAGAAACCCCATGGGCGTAGTGGCCTCTGCCATATACGGAGCAACAGTAATCATTCTCTTTACCATGTCCAGTATCTACCACGGACTCAAACCCAGTACCGGGAAAAAAGTTCTGCAGATTATAGATCACTGTTCCATCTATTTCATGATTGCCGGAACCTATACTCCCATTGCTCTCTGTGCAGTACGAGGAGAGAATGTAGCGGCAGGTTGGGTTCTCTTTGGCATCATCTGGGCGATGACCGCCTTTGCGGTTACCTTTACCGCCATTGATTTACATCGCTACAAAAAGCTCTCCATGATTTGCTATCTGGGAATGGGGTGGTGTATCGTGGGCTTTTGGGGGATTACCTATCGTGCCATCGGATTTTACGGAGCACTTTTCCTGATTGCAGGCGGTGTGCTATATACCTTGGGTGCCGTCCTTTATGCTCTGGGGAAAAAGAAGCAAATCCGGTATATGCATTCGGTATTCCATTTGTTTGTCAATCTGGCTAGTCTTTGCCATTTTTTCTGTATTTTATTCCACGTTATCTAGGAGGAAACCCTTGATGAAAATCGTAGTATTGGACCGCCTGACCTTAGGGGCGGATTTAGACTTATCTAAAGCGGAAGAGTTTGGGACCTTGATCTCTTATGATGCAACACCCCAGGAAAAAGTGGCAGAGCGGGTTGCCGATGCAGACGTAATCTTTGTCAACAAGGTAAAGCTGGGCGAAAATCTAAAAGATGCCAAAAACCTGAAGCTCATCTGTGAGGCCGCAACTGGCTATGATAACATTGATCTGGACTTTTGCAGAAGCCACAACATCGGTGTCTGTAATGTTCCGGGATACTCCACCTGGAGTGTGGCACAGGTTACGGTTTCCATGGTGTTAAATCTTGTAAACCATCTGCCGGAATATACCAGGTATACCAAGGAAGGAACCTATTCCAAAGGGGAAAGTGCGAATATCCTGACCCCGGTTTATCATGAGCTTTACGGAAAGACTTGGGGTATTGTTGGTTATGGGGGAATCGGATCCAGAGTGGGAGCGGTGGCAGAAGCTCTGGGGTGTCGGGTGCTTGCCTATAAGCGGACCCCTGTTCCCGGTGTTACCTGTACTGATATTGATACACTGCTCCGGGAAAGTGATATTGTATCTGTCCATATTCCCCTGTCTGATGCCACCAAAAATCTCATCAGCAGAGAACGGATTGCTACCATGAAGCCATCGGCTATTTTAGTCAACACCGCCCGGGGTGCAGTAACCGATGAAGAAGCACTTTGCGATGCCATTGCGGAGGGACGGCTTGCCGGCTTGGGTGTGGATGTCTATTCCAAGGAACCTTTCCCGGTGGAGAGTCCATTCTATCGAATTCGGGAATATGATAATGTATGTCTCACCCCTCACATGGCCTGGGGCGGCAGGGAAACCCGGGAGCGTTGCTATGCTGAAATGCTTTTGAATATGAAGACTTTTTTTGCCGGAGAAATTCGGAACCGGGTGGACTTATGATGATCGCGAAACGATATTCTTATCTGCCACCGGAGGCAAAGGAAATCCGGGAAACAGTTTTCCTGAAAGAGCAAGGATTTCAGACCGAGTATGACGAAATCGATGAGGTGGCAACGCACCTTGTGTTATACCAGGATGAAATTCCTCTTGCCACCTGCCGGGTTTTCCCGGGAGAAATGCCGGGAGTCTTTATTCTTGGCAGGCTCGCCGTACAAAAGGAACAACGCAGTAAAGGGCTTGGAAGCCGGATGCTTTTCGAGGCGGAGGAAAGTGTCAAGGAGCAGGGAGGCGTCTGTCTGATCCTTCATTCCCAGCTCCATGCCAAAGAGTTTTATGAAAAATCCGGATACATAGCTTATGGAGAAATTGAGTACGAAGAGGATTGCCCCCATATCTGGATGAAAAAACAACTGAACTAGAGAGGAAGGAAAACCCATGAGGACAAATACATTCAAAGCCTGCCATCCGTTGGTGAACCTGGTGTATTTTGTTGCTGTCATTGGGTTTTCCTGTTTTTATTTCCATCCGGCATGCTTGGGTATTTCCCTGTTCTGTTCCCTTGCCCTGGCAACCTTTTTCCTGGGTGGAAAAGCGGTGGGACGGAGTATTTGGTTGCTTCTTCCCATGATCGGAGTTACCGCCCTGATGAATCCTTTGTTCAATCATCAGGGTGTTACGGTGCTTTGGTACTTTCCCAGCGGGAATGCCCTGACGCTGGAGTCGATTTTCTATGGTGTTCTTGCCGGAACCATGGTCGGTTGTGTATTGGTTTGGTTTCTCTGCTTCCGGCAGATTATGACCGAAGAAAAAATTACCTACCTTTTTGGCAGAATCGCACCGACTCTGGCATTGATCTTTTCCATGACGCTCCGGTTTGTACCACGGTTTTTGGAACAATTCCGGAAGGTAAGCCGGGCAAGACGTGGAATCCGAGGGAGAAAAATTGCTCCGCAACAGAAACTGAAAGATGCCATGACCACCCTTTCCGGCGTTACCACCTGGGCTTTGGAAAACGCCATGGATACCGCCGATAGTATGAAAGCAAGAGGATATGGTTTACCGGGACGAACGGCATTTTCTCTTTTCCGGTTCAGTTTCCGGGACGGAATTGTTCTGGGAAGCCTTCTGGTTCTTGCAGGTGTGGTGCTTGTCGGCGGGATTATGGGACAATTGGAATTCCGGTGCTTCCCTATGGTGGTCGGGAGCGGATTGTCTTTGGCCAATTTTCCCTTCTTTTTTAGTTATTTTCTGCTATGCAGTTATCCGTTACTATTGGAACTCTGGGAGGTGAAACCGTGGAACTTTACCAACTAAACCAGGTGGGATTTACCTATCCGGGAAATCGCAATCCTGCGCTTTCCCAAATTGATGCCTGTATCAACCAAGGAGAGTTTGTGGTACTCTGCGGGGAATCCGGATGCGGAAAAACCACCTTTCTCCGCCTGTTGAAGCCAACTGTTGCTCCGGAAGGAACGAGAACCGGCGAGATTCTCTTCTGCCAGATGCCTCTGAAGAACCTGGAGACGGGACGGATGGCGGCGGAAATTGGGTTTGTGATGCAGAATCCGGAGAATCAGGCAGTCTGTGATCTGGTTTATCAGGAGCTTGCCTTTTCCTTGGAGAGCCTGGGTCTTCCCACTGGAGAAATCCGGACTCGGGTATCCGAAATGGCAACCTTTTTCGGCATGGAAGCCTGGTTCCACAAAAAAGTTGCCGAGCTCTCCGGTGGACAGAAGCAATTGTTGAATCTGGCATCGGTGATGACCCTGCAACCTAAGGTGTTGATTCTGGACGAACCCACCGGACAGTTGGATCCCATTGCCGCCCGGGAATTTCTCCAGACTTTGTCCCGGCTGAACCGGGAACTGGGAACCACGGTCATTCTGTCCGAACATCGGCTAGAGGAGGCGATTCCACTTGCTGACCGGGTTTTGGTTTTGGAGGAAGGACAGTTGATTGGAAACTGCACTCCCAAGGAACTGGGAAAACAGTTCAAAGACCATCCCATCTATCAAGCGTTACCCACCCCTATCCGGATTCACAGTGCAGTGGAGCCGGAAACCCCTTGTCCCATTACGGTCAGGGAAGGCAGGCTTTGGCTGGAACGCTATGCAAGTGAGCATTCTGTTGATGGCGAAATTAGGCAAAAAAAACGGCCTGTAAGACAGGAAATAGTATTGAAGGCACAGGATGTGCAATTCCGATACAGCCGGGAGGAACCGGATGTTTTGCGAGGATTTTCCATAGAGGTTCACAAAGGAGAGTTTTATGCCCTGCTGGGCGGGAACGGTGCCGGAAAAACCACAGCATTAGCTGTCCTTGGGGGGCTGGAGAAGCCTTGGCGGGGAAAGATTCAGGTAATGGGAGAGGAACTGGAGAAAACAGCATCTAAAATTGGTGTTCTGCCCCAGGACCCCAAAACCTTGTTTGTACATAAAACGGTTTACCAGGAATTGAGGGAAATGGTAACAGAATGTTCGGCAAAAGAGCGAGAGGGTCGGATACAAAGGGTGGCGGGTCTGTGCAGAATTGGTCATCTGTATGAACGGCACCCCTATGATTTATCCGGGGGTGAGCAACAGAGAGTTGCCCTTGCCAAGGTGTTGCTCCGGGATGTAGAGATTTTGCTCCTGGATGAGCCGACCAAAGGAATGGATGCAGGCTTTCAACGAGAATTTGCCCAGATTCTCCAGAAGCTGAAAGATTGTGGAACGACCCTGGTGATGGTTTCCCATGACATTGAATTCTGTGCAAAATACGCCGATTGTTGCGGACTTCTCTTTGATGGTGCGATCACCGATCAGGATTGTCCGGAGCGGTTTTTCTCGGGAAAGACCTTCTATACTACCGCCGCTGGGCGAATGGCAAGGACGGTACTGCCCCACGCCATTTTGGCAGAGGATGTTATTCTTGCCTGCGGCGGAACTATCCCGGAGGAACCGAACCCCACCGAGCCATTGCAACCCCCTGTCTTGGAAGAAAAGAAGGCAGAAACAAAGTCCGGTAGAGGCATTGCCCGGATTTTTGGCGGGTTCCTGATGGGAGTGCTCTTTCTGTTGACCTGTTGGTATATCAAGCAGCAACCCGCGGATAAAAACACAGTGATTCCGCAGATTCTATCTATTCTGCAGGCGGGGATTTGTCTGCTACTACTCTTCCCTCAAAGGGAGGGTCGTTGCCGAAAACCATATCCAAGGGAAAAACTCCCCAGGGGAACCTGGATTGGAACCCTTTGTGTCTGCATTGCAGTTCCTTTCACCATCCTGGCAGGTATGGTATGGTTTGATGACCGGAAGTATTACTTAATCAGTATTTTAATCTTACTGGAAACCCTGGTTCCCTTTTTCCTTTTGTGGGAAAAACGGAAGAATACCGCCCGAGAATTGGTCATCATCAGTGTTTTGTGCGCGATTTCGGTGGCGGGGCGAATGGCGTTTTCCATGATACCTCAGTTTAAGCCGGTACTTGCTATGGTCATCATTGCCGGAATCTGTTTGGGAGGCGAAACCGGGTTTTTGGTAGGAGCGGTAACCGCCTTTGTATCAAACTTCTTTTTAGGGCAAGGTCCCTGGACGCCCTGGCAGATGCTTGCCACCGGCTTGGTTGGATTTGTAGCCGGAATCCTGTTTTCAGGCGGATTCCTTCCCAAAAAGAAACCGATAGTTGCCATATTCGGCTTTTTAGCAACCCTTTTATTATACGGTGGCATCCTTAACCCTATTTCGGTGGTTCTTTACCAGGAAGCTCCCACCGGTGCGATGCTTCTCTATTCCTACCTGATGGGATTCCCCTTTGATTTGATTCATGCAGTATCAACGGCGTTCTTCCTTTGGATGCTCCAAAAACCCATGGAGGAAAAGCTTTTCCGGATAAAAAGAAAGTATGGCATTTCAAAAGAGAAATAAAATATAAGAAATTCTGATTTAGTCAAGTATGATTTTGTAAATCGTGCTTGACTATTTTATTTTGTTGTGCTATGATGATGTGGGATAGGAGGTTTTTGCTATGTTTATTGGTAGAGAAAAAGAACTGGAAACCTTAGGAAGAATCTATAATTCCGAGGGGTTTTCCTTTGTTGTCTTATCGGGGCGGCGCCGGGTTGGAAAGACGGCGCTTCTGAATCGGTTTATTCAGGGCAAAAATGCGATATATTTCACCGGGGTAGAGAGTAATTCCAAACAGAACTTAGAAAACTTCAGCAGGAGTATTATGGAATATGCCAGCGGTATTGATGCCACCACATCCTTTCCATCTTTTCAGGCGGCATTGGAATATGTGTTCCGTTTGGGAGAAAAGGAACGGTTGATTCTCGCACTAGATGAATATCCCTATCTTGCCAAAGGAATGAAGAGCTTTGCATCTACCCTTCAGCTTTTGATTGACAAGTACCGGGAAACCTCCAATTTGATGTTGATTCTCTGTGGGGCGAATCCCTACATGGAGGAGCAGGTTTTGGACTACCAATCTCCCCTTTACGGCAGAGGTGCAGCACAGATGAAGCTGATGCCCTTTGATTTTGATGAGGCGAGTCAGTGTTTGCCTCGGTATTCCGAGGAAGAAAAAGCAATGATCTACGGAATTGTTGGGGGAATGCCCCAGTATCTGCTCCAAATGAATGATCGGCTTAGCATTGAGCATAATATCAAGAACACCTATCTAAATCCCATTTCCTTTTTCTATGAGGAGCCTTTGAATCTGCTCAAGCAGGAGGTTCGGGAACCGGGTGTCTACAGTGCTATTCTCTCTGCGATTGCAGGCGGTGCTATTAAGATGTCTGAAATCTCTCAGCAGGTGGGAGAGGATACCAATGTCTGTGCCACCTACTTAAAAACCTTGATAGAACTGGGAATTGTGAAAAAGGAAGCTCCCTATGGGGAGGACACTACCCGGAAGTTTGTCTATTCCGTATCGGATTTTCTCTTCCGGTTCTGGCATCGGTTTGTGCCGGAAAACGCATCCCTGATTGCCCGGGGCGCGGCGGACTTGGTGTATCAAAAAATCCAACCGGAGCTGAACGACTACATGAAGGAAGTCTTCTGGGAAATCTGCCGACAGTATCTCTGGCAAAAGCGGCTTTCGGATACCTGTCCTATACCCTTTGATTCCTTGGGCAGATGGTGGGGAGCAAAAGGAGAGATTCCTATTGTAGGGTTCCAGGGCAGGAAAGGTGCGCTCTTTGCCGATTGTAGTTGGGCAGAGGAGCCGGTGGATAAGGAGGTTCTGGAGGAACTCCAGAAAAAGAGTAAATACTTTGGGTATAAGAATGTGTATTTCTATCTCTTTTCCAAGTCGGACTTTACCGATGAATGTATGTATCTGGCAGAGGAGATGGGAAATGTAACCCTGATTTCTTTATAAGGGTATGAGTTTCTTCTATATAACATAAAGAGGTGATATTATGAAGTATAGCCCCAATGAAAAAAGATACGATACCATGCCATATCCCTACACCGGAAAAAGTGGATTGAGGCTTCCGGCCTTGTCCTTAGGGTTGTGGCATAACTTCAGTAAAAACGATGATTATTCCAACATGGTGGAGTTATTGACCACAGCGTTTGACGGAGGAATTACTCACTTTGACTTAGCAAACAACTACGGCAGGCCTTTTCCCGGCTCCGCAGAAGAAAATCTGGGGAAGGTTTTAAAGCGGGAGCTTTCCGGATACCGGGATGAGTTGGTGATTTCTACCAAAGCGGGATATACCATGTGGCAGGGACCTTACGGAGATTTTGGAAGTAGGAAATATCTGATGGCAAGCATAGATGCCAGTCTGAAAAGACTGGGTCTTGACTATGTGGATATCTTCTATCATCATCGAATGGACAAAAATACGCCCCTTGAGGAAACCATGGGGGCGCTCCGGGATATTGTCAGGTCCGGTAAGGCTCTCTATATAGGAATCTCCAACTATGATGCCCAAACAACGGAACAAGCAGAAAAAATACTGAATTCCATGGGAATTCATTGCTTGATTCATCAGTTCCGGTATTCTATGATGGATCGCCATGTGGAAACAGAAGGAATTCTGGAGAAAACCCATGAACTGGGAATTGGATCCATTGCCTTTTCCCCTTTAGAACAAGGAATCCTGACCAATCGGTATATCCATGGAATTCCGAAAGACTCCAGAGCGGCAAAACCGGACACCTTCTTGAACTGTGAGAAAATTACCCCGGAACTCATTGCCAAGGTGAAGGCGCTAAGTGAACTTGCTAGCGTGCGAGGACAGAGCCTGTCCCAGTTGGCAATTGCATGGCTATTAGGAGTTGGTGGGGTTACCAGTGTGCTAATCGGAGCCAGCTCCGGAAAACAGATTCAGGAAAACCTTGCTGGACTTTCCAATTTGGAATTTACAGAGGCAGAACGAAGAAATATCGAAGAGATTCTATCAAAATAAACGAGAAATTAAATTTAGTCATTTATGATTTACTAAATCTAAAGTGAGTAAAAAGAGAAAAAGAAGTAAAACCCTAGAAAATATGATAATTATAAATGGTTTGAATTAATAAAAAAGAAACTAAAAAAAGAGGAGAAAAAACATGAAAATTGCGGTAACTTATCAACAAGGAGAGGTGTTCCAGCATTTTGGACACACAGAAAGTTTTAAGGTGTATGAATGTGAGAACGGAGTTGTTTTAAGCTCCCAGGTCGTCGACACCCAAGGAAGTGGACATGGTGCTCTTGCTGGAATGCTAAAGGAACTGGGCGTGGAGGTTTTGATTTGTGGCGGAATCGGTGGTGGTGCAAGAATGGCATTGCTCACCGCCGGGATTGAAATCTTTGGAGGAGTGCAAGGAAATGCCGATGAGGCTGTTCTGGCATATCTTGGAGGAAATCTGAGTTTTGACCCGGATGCAAAATGCAATCATCATGACCATGAACATGGTGAGGGACATTCTTGTGGTTCCCATGGGTGCGGGAACCACAGCTGTCATTGATTTGTACGGATTAGAGTAATGATTCTATAAAAACAGGCTTAAAATAATGAAAAAATGCCATTGATTTTTCTGTCAGAACTTGTTATACTGGTAAGAAAATATGAAAAGGCATATATAAATTTGTAGGAAGTCATCTTTCTACGAAGGATTGACGGAAGGTGTATACATGATGAAGAAAGAGGATTACGGCAGAACCAAGCTTGCTTGTTATATTTCCGGTATGTCCATGGCAGTGGTTTCTACCTTGTCGCCATTGTTGTTTGTTACCTTTCGGGAGCTTTACGGAGTTTCCTATACCAAGCTTGGACTTCTTGTGGTGGTGAACTTCTTTACCCAAATGCTAATTGATTTGGCGTTCACCTTTTTTACCAAGTATTTTAACATTCATAAATCGGTCAGGAGCACACCGTTTTTGACGCTTATCGGCCTGGTGATTTACGGCGCTCTGCCTCCTCTGTTTCCGGAACATGCATATCTCTGGATTGCCTTGGGAACGGCCTTGTTTTCGGTGGCTGCGGGACTCAACGAGGTGTTGCTCAGCCCTGTGGTTGCTGCAATGCCCAGCGATAACCCGGAGAAGGAAATGAGCTTGCTTCATTCCATGTATGCCTGGGGTGTGGTCGGTGTGGTTCTTGTCAGCACCGTCTTCCTGAAGATTTTGGGGCAAGACCTGTGGTATCTGCTGGCATTCTTCTGGGCATTGATTCCTCTTGCTGCCTCCATTTTGTTTTGGTTTTCACCTCTTCCGGAGATGGAGATTGGCGGTGAGAAGTCCAAAACATCCTCTGGTATCAACAAGGGAATCATTCTCTGCGCAATTTGCATTTTCTTTGGGGGCGCTACAGAATGTACCATGACACAATGGGCATCTGATTTTATGGAAAGTGCCTTGGAAATTCCCAAAATGTGGGGCGATATTTTAGGTGTTGCGGTCTTTGCCCTGTTGCTTGGTCTGGGTCGAAGTTTTTATGCAAAATACGGAAAGAAGATTCTCCCCGTGATGCTTTGGGGGATGATTGGGGCCTTAATCTGCTACTTAGGTGCCGGACTATCTACCAACCCGGTGCTGGGACTGATTTTCTGTGTGGTAACCGGACTTTGTGTTGCCATGCTTTGGCCGGGAACCCTCATCTGTGTTGGTGAAAACTTTGCAGATGCCGGGGTTGCGGTCTATGCCTTGATGGCTGCCGGCGGAGATTTGGGAGCGTCCCTTGGTTCCCAGATGGTGGGAATTCTTTCCGACCGAATTGGTGCAACAGAGTTTGCGACATCATTAGCACAAACCCTTTCCATGACGGCAGAACAGGTGGGAATGCGTTCAGCGGTGGTTGTTGCTGCAATCTTCCCGCTTTTGGGACTTATGTGTGTCCTTACCCTGATAGGTCATTTCAAAAAGAAAAACTGAATTTTTACATAAAGGAGATACGAAAAATGGATATTTATAGCGCAATGGACCTGCTGGAGGCTTTGACGATTTTTTGTTTCGGACTTTCCTGGCCTCTTTCGATTCGAAAATCCTGGGTTTCCAGAACTGCAAAAGGAAAGAGTCTGTTTTTTCAGTTGTTCCTGTTGGCAGGCTATGCTGTAGGAATTATTCGTAAGGGAATCCAGACAGTTTTGCTGGATGGCTCTGGATTTATTTTCTTCCTAAGTTTTATTTTCTATGTGCTGAACTTCATTATGATTTTTATTGACGTGTTGCTCTATTTCCGGAATGTTAAGCTGGATAAGGAACGCGACGCACAACATGCTTAAATGTAAGGAGAGAAACCTATGTTTCAAGGAAAGTATAAGGCTGTTACCTTCAGTTATGATGACGGTGTGCTGCAGGATGCCCGGCTAATCAAACTGTTTGAAAAGTACAATCTAAAATGTACATTTAATATTAATTCAGCCCGTCTGGGAGAGGCAGGAACCCTGGAATGTCGGGGGGTGAAGGTGGATCATTCTCGATTTGCTGCGGAGGATCTGCGCGCGGTCTATGATGGACATGAGGTGGCGGCACATACTCTTACCCATCCAAATTTGATGAATGTACCGGACAACCATGAGGTGAAAAGACAGGTGGAGGAAGATAGACTCCGTCTTTCGGAACTGATGGGTTATGAGGTGGTTGGTTTTGCCTATCCCGGCGGCGGTCCCAATTGCGACGAGCGGATTGTGGATATTGTAAGAAACCGGACCGGTGTTCAATATGCTAGAACGGTGGGAATCACCGAGCGGTTTGATTTTCCCTCGGATTTATACTGTTTTCAGGCAACGGCAAGCCATCAGTGGGAGAAAGCTCTTCCGCTAGCGGAGAAGTTTATAGAAGAACAGGCGGATGCCGAGAACCCCAAACTCTTTTATTTCTATGGCCATTCGTATCCTCTGGATGCAAGTCCAGAGGAATGGAAGAAGATGGAGACTCTCTGTGAGATGCTGAGCGGTCGGAAAGAAATCTTCTACGGAACCAACAAGGAAATCTTATTACCCTAACATAGACAAGGAGAAGCAACTATGAACGAATTCAACAATCCCATTATGCCGGGGGCTGACCCTTTTATCCTGCTCCATGATGGTGTTTATTATCTTTATCTGACCCTGGATGAAAACGAGGGATATCATGTCTTTACCTCTGTTGACCTGAAGAAGTGGGAGGACAAAGGACTCTGCCTGGCAAAAGGAGATGTGAAGGGTGGCGAAAAGTTCTGGGCGCCGGAAGTAACAGAGTATCATGGAAAGTTCTATATCGCATATACTGCAGATATGCATGTAGGTATTGCAGTGAGTGATTCTCCGTTGGGGCCGTTCCGTCAGGAAGTAAAGCAATTCTGTAATGACAACGATAAGGAAATTGACGGTGATTTCTTGGTGGATGATGACGGTCAGGTATATCTCTACTTTGTTCGTCAGGAGAAAACCTACGGTAACAGCCTGTGGGGAGCCAAGATGAAAGAGGATATGACAGGATACGAACCCGGCACCGAAAAGATGTTGATGTATGCGATGGATGGAACTTGGGAGAAACTGGATCACTCTACCTTAGAGGGGCCTTTTGTGATGAAGCATAAGGGAAAGTATTATATGTCTTATTCTGCAAACCATACCTGGGAAAACAACTATGCAATTGGCTATGCGGTAGCAGACTCCCCCTTGGGTGAATATGTAAGATATGAGGGAAACCCCATCCAGAAAGGGAACGAGGTTGCCAATAGTCCGGGACATCATTGCTTTACCACAACCCTTGACGGCGAGAAACTCCTTTGTGTTTACCACACCCATTATAGTAAAGAACAGGTGAGTCCCCGATTGATGAATATTGACTATGCTCGGTTTGTAACAACCCCGGATGGGGATGATATCTTAGAAATTGACGGTCCCAACCGGAATCCGGAAGGAATTGTCTTAAACTAATTTGAAAAAACGGCGAGTACCTCAGGAGGTACTCGTCTTTTTTTCTTGCTATTTGGAAAGAAAGGTGATATAATCTTCGGGGAAACAAAAAGAAAGGGGAAGAGGAAGATGCAAGAAATTATGCACATCATGGAACATAGCGTTATGGATATCCTTCCCATGATTCCTTTTTTGTTCCTCAGCTATTTACTGATGGAGTGGATGGAACATAAGGCAAGTGATAAAATGACTCATGCTATTGAAAAGTCTGGGAAGGCAGGCCCTTTGATTGGCGGAGTTTTGGGGATTCTCCCCCAGTGTGGGTTTTCGGCTTCTATGACCAGCCTCTATGCCGGACGAGTGGTTTCTTTAGGCACCTTGCTTGCGGTTTTTTTGTCTACCTCCGATGAGATGCTTCCTATTTTGATTTCTGAATCAGTGGCAACGGCGGAAATCCTGAAAATTGTAGGAATCAAGGCAGCGGTTGCTGTTCTTGCCGGATTCTTTGTTGATTGGATTGTGCACAGGAAGGGAAAACACCAGGAGCAGCATCATAAAATTCACTCTCTTTGCGAACACGAACATTGCCGGTGTGAGGATGGCGTTTTTCGCTCTGCCATTCGACATACTATTCAGATTATCATTTTTGTTTTTGTAGTAAATCTGGGGATGAGTTTGGCAATAGAATGGATTGGCGAGGAAACCATCAGGAGCTTGCTTTTCAACAAGCCGATTCTCGGCGAGGTATTGGCAGGACTTGTAGGTTTGATTCCCAACTGTGCCTCCAGCGTGGTAATTACCGAACTATACCTCCAAGGTGTCCTGGGATTTGGCGCCATGATGAGCGGCCTTTTGGTGGGAAGCGGTGTGGGTGTTCTGGTACTCTTCCGGGTGAATAAAAACCTTCGGGAAAACCTGAGTATTGTGGCGTTGCTTTACGTCATCGGTGTTTTAAGTGGCATTATGCTTGGATTAGTTGTTTCGTAAAAAGATGAGGGTGCCCTCTCATCTTTTTTTCTTGCCTTTTGAAGTAAGATATGCTATGATTTTTATACAGTGTCCGGTTTATTACTCAGTTAAAGTGCGAGGAGAGAAAACCATGAAATCACCAAACCAAAAATTGAAGCTCATGTACTTGGCGAAAATATTGCTGGAGCAGACGGATGAGAATCATACCATAACTGTTCCTCGGATGATTGAGGAGCTGAGTCGATTTGGAATCTCGGCAGAGCGAAAAAGTATCTATGATGATCTGGAATGCTTAAGACTTTTCGGGTTGGACATCTGTTCCACCAAGACCAAAACTACGAATTATTACATTGCCAGCCGGGACTTTGAACTGCCGGAGTTGAAGCTTTTGGTAGATAGCGTTCAGGCATCCAAGTTTCTGACCCAGAAAAAGAGCATGGAGTTGATTTCCAAGATAGAGAAGCTTGCCAGCCGGGAGGATGCGAAAAAGCTCCACCGTCAGGTCTTTGTTACCAACCGTGTCAAGACGGTGAACGAGCAGATTTATTATAACGTGGACAAGATTCACGATGCCATTGCGGAAAATCGACAGATTACCTTTCGGTACTTCAATCTAGGGCTGGATAAGGAGAAAGTCTATCGTAAAGATGGGGAGCGATATACGGAATCTCCGGTGGCACTGACCTGGGATGATGAGAACTATTACATGATTACCTATAAAGAGAAGTACCAGAAGTTTGTGCACTATCGGGTAGACAAAATGGAGGGAATCTTCCTGACCGACGAAAAAAGGATTCTTCCTGAAGCCGACTTTGATTTATCTAGCTATTCCAAGGCTATCTTCCAGATGTTCGGCGGCGAGGAAACCGAGGTGTCCATCCAGTTTGATAACTCCCTGGTGGGTGTGGTCTTTGACCGATTCGGTACCGATGTATCGATGATAAAAACCGATGAGAATCACTTTCTCTGTCGGGTAAAAGTGGCGGTCAGTCCCCATTTTTTGGCATGGTTGGTGGGGTTTGGGGATAGGGCAAAAATCCTCTCGCCCCAAAGCACCGTGGATGAGTTCCGGTTCTTGATTGAAAGCGTGAAAAGAAATTATGAATAGCAAAATAGGTGTCCTTTTTATGGGACACCTGTTTTGCTATAATCAAACCATAAGATAACGAAAGACAAAACAAAGGAGGAAACAAAGATGTTATTTATGGTTTTGTTGATGGCGGTAGCCGTTTGTATTTATTGGGATTGGGAGGAACACGCTCCCGAAAAGCAGATGGAAGTTTTGGAGCAGGGAAGCAGCATTCCTCTTTCTGCATCCATTCGAAGCTACGAACCCCGGGAGGAACGGGTAGCGTCGTAGAGTTATGGGAAAGCAAGGTTGATTTTATCAGGAAACCGTGGTAAAATGAGACAAATGAAATGAAGGAGTGTGTATTATGCCCTATATTGCAATCAAAGCTTATCCCAAGGATGAGGCAATCAAAAAACAGGTGGTAGAGGAAATCAATCAGGTGTTCCTGAAATACTGGGGTTGCCCCCAGGAGGCAATCTCCATTTCGATGGAAGAGTTTGCCCCGGAATCCTGGGAGGATGCGGTGGTTAAGCCGGAGATTCTCCCCAAGAGCGATAAGATGATGATTCTCTCCGGTGAGAAGAAGTATTAAATCAAAAAACAAGTCATTTGACATAACTCCTTTCTTGAGATGTCAATACCTATTTAGAATTTTCTCAAAATAGGTATTGACATTTCTCTATTTTGACGGTAGAATCTATTTAGAAACATTTCTAAATAGAGGTGATGGTATGGGAATGAATGAAACCTTAAAAGCGATTTCCGACCCGGTACGGCGGGATATTCTTCAGATGCTCCGGAGTGGAAAGAAGTCTGCCGGGGAGATTGGGGAGCAGTTTAATCTGACAGGAGCCACGGTTTCCTATCATCTGGCGAAATTGAAGGCGGCGGATTTGATTGCAGAGGAAAAGTACAAGAACTATATTTATTATGAACTGAACGCCTCGGTGTTTGAGGAAGTGCTTGCATGGATTTATGGATTAGGAGGGAAAGGGCGATGAAAGTGATGAAATGGAAAAAATTGATTTTGACCTGTCTGGTTTGTTTGTTACCCGTTCTGTTGGGGGTTGCCCTGTGGAAGAAACTCCCCCAGGAGATAGCCATTCACTTTGATATGTACAACAATCCGGATAATTTTGCATCCAAAGGCTTTGCGGTATTTGGATTACCCTGTATGATGGTACTGTTTCAAATAATCTGTTGTGTCATCTTTGATGTCAACGCCCATTTCCATGGGGAGCGGGTGAAGTTCGAGCGGATTACCAAGTGGATTATTCCGGTGATGACCGTGATTCTTCAGGCGGCGATTTTTGGGGTTGCCCTTGGATGGAAAATTGATATTCGTGCAGTAGCCGCAGTGGTGGTAGGAACCATCCTTGTAGTGCTGGGGAATGTACTTCCTAAGTTTGATCGGGTAAAAAATTGGAACCTGGATACCGATAAAGCAAGAAAAATCAATCGGTTTATTGGCTATGAAACCGTCATCCTAGGACTTTTGTTTTACGTCAGTCTGCTATTTCCTCCTGTTGCAACAGTGGTTTGTGTTTTTCTGTTGATTCCCTATGCCATCCTGGGTGTTATTTACGGAATCAGGGTTGGAAGAAAATAGGTGGAATGGAGAAAACGTTCCTATATATTGCAATATCCGGTCAAAAAAAGAAATTCGGTTGCCTTTCACATTTGCCTGTGATATAATGTGCGAATGCAATCAAAGAATTGCGGAATTTGTAGATACAACCGGAGGGAACGGAGTATGACAGATAAGAAGAAACGATTGATATTTTTTGTGGTGTACCTTGCCTATGTATCCATCTATGTGGCAAGAGTGAATCTATCTATGGCAGGACCTGACCTGATTGCCGGGAAGGTACTGGACACGGTTCAGTTGGGACTTTTGGGTAGTGTTTTCTCTACCATCTATGCCATGGGAAGACTCTTAAACGGCGGTTTGGGGGACAAAACTCCGCCCTGGCTGATGCTGACGGTGGGCTTGGGCGTTGCCGGTATCAGTAATATGCTGATTAGCTTTCTTCCGCCCTTTTTGGGGATCTTCCTTTTGTGGACGGGGAATGCCTATGCCCAGTCCATGCTCTGGAGTTCGGTGCTCTGTGTGGTTTCGGCTATGTACGAGGGAGAAGTTGCAAAGAAGAAAACATCCCTGATGGTTACCTCGGTTGCCATGGGGAATATTCTGGCAATTATTTTGAATACCTTCTTGATTACCAGATTTGGTGTAAAGTTTGCTTTCCTGGTTCCCGGTCTGATTACGGCAGTCTTGGGTGTCGCAGTTTTCTTCGCCACCCGACACATCAAACCGGAGAAAAAAACCGAAAAGAAACATCTTTCTATGTTTGGCCTTTTGAAAAATAAGGAACTGCTTTTCATGGGCGTTCCTGCGGTCATGCATGGCGTGATGAAGGAGAACATCAGCCTTTGGATGACGGTGTTTATTGTGGACCGGTACATGGTTGATTTGAGTGTTTCCTCCTATTACGTTCTCCTGATTCCAGCCATCGGCTTTGTAGGAAGAACCCTGTATCCTCTCGCCTATCGGCTTTGCGGAAGCCGGGAAAACACCGTTTCTATGGCAGGGTTCCTGGTTTGTATTATATCGGCGGTGCTTTTGTGCGTGGACGGCTTGGGAGCTTTGGTTTCCGTGATTCTGCTCAGCCTGATTTATACGGCGGTATCCATGATCAATACCTCCATTCTCTCTATTTATCCTCTCCAGTACCTGAAGACCGGAAATGTTGCATCGGTGAGCGGTGTTATGGATTTTGCTACCTACTTAGGGGGTGGTATTGCCAGCATGATTTACGGCGTGGTGATTGCAAGCTTTGGGTATACCCCCATGTTTATATCCTGGGCAGTGATTTCGGTGGTTTCCGTCCTGATGATTTTGAAGATTAACCGAAACAGAGCAAAACAGGAAGCATAAGAAAGAGGCTACAGTAATGTATTTTGAAGATTTTCAGTTGGGAGCAACCTTTGAGATTCCCTCTGCTGTTATGAAGAAAGAAGAAATGATGGCGTTTGCCAAGCGGTATGACAACATCCCCATCCATACTGATGAGGAATATGCCAAAAACACCCACTTTGGCGGCTTGATTGCGCCGGGAGTCATTTCCTTTATGACGGTCTGGGCAAACTATTTAGAGTTTGTGGATTTGGCAGGGGATCAGTTGATTGCCGGAAAGTCTACCAAAATCGAATGGCTGAAACCGGTCTATGCGGATGATATTCTTACCGGAAAGGGTCGGGTGTCCAATCTTCAAAAACGAAATGAGCGAAACGGCATAGCAGAGATTGTCATTGAGGTCTACAACCAAAAGAAGGAGCTTGTGATTGTAAATACTACCGAAATGGTGGTTAAATGTCGAAGATAAAAGAAAAAGCCGGTTCGAACGAACCGGCTTTTAACACGCTAACATATTTATCATATCACAAAAGGTTTCGGTTTGTAAAGAGAAAACTTTGTCGACGCCGAAAAATCTCTTTTTTATCCAAAGAAAAGAGAAATTCTTTTGCTGATTTGTCAATTGAAATTAGTCAAAATCTGTGCTAAGATGTAATCAGAAAAAAGAAAGGCGGTACAAACCGATGAGAAAGTAAGCAACGACTTTTCGAAGAGGAAGCAGAGCCGGAAAAGGAAAAATAATTGATATAGAGAAAAGACCGTGAGTAGGCTCAGACACGGTGCCTTACAAGAAAAGTCAGGACCATCACCTTTTGCAAACAGAACATCAAGTGAATCTCGCTTAGAGAGAAAAGAAAGGATATGGTAGAAATGTTCAAGGCAGAGGGTAGACTAAGAAAGAGAGGTTAACCAGATGGACGAGATCAAGCAGGAAGAGAAATGACTCTCGATTGCGCGTAAAGAAGCGGAGTCGAGGGTCATTTCTTTTTTTGGTTGACAGTCGTGCTTGAAAATCAGGCAATCTGCACTCAAAACTCAACACCGAAGACCAGTCGCATACACAAAGTATCGCTCTGTCCTTCGGCGTTTCGTTTTAAGCACATCTCACCTAATTTTCTTCGCACTCGTCGTGCTTGAAATTTCAGCAATCTTCGCTCGTAGCATCGATTCGGCGAGACAATCATATACACAAAGTATGATTCTGCCTTGCCATTGCGGTAAATTTTTACGGGTCGTCGAGGACGCCGACCCCTACAACCAAACCACAAACTATCCGTAAAACATCGTAGGGGACGGTCTCCCGGACGTCCCGTCGTCATTTCAGAAAACCTCTGCGGGACATTCGTGAATGTCCCCTACAACCGAAACGGAAAATATTACGACATATTATCCGTCAATTGCGGGGATTGGGGCAGAGCCCCAATGGAGCCCGGTGGGCGAACACGGGTCCAGGGCAGAGCCCTGTGTCGTTTTAAGGGGGGAGAACGGGGGGAGAATCGAAACTCCCCCCCGTTGTTTTGCTACTTTTGCAATCAAAAGTAGACCCGTCCGGCAGGACAAACCGAACGAAAGTAAAAACAAAAAGGGAAAATGGAAAATTGAGATGCTTGAAAAATCAAATTCTATGGCTCGGCGATGTGGAAAATTTTTACCACAAACTACGCCCGGCAATGGATGCAGTATCTAATATTCTCCCGAAAAACGAAAGGATGGAAAACGGGAAGAATCTTTTTTAAGTTTTGTTTACAAAAGCAGGTTTTGTCTTGCTATCCACCGAAAAATGTGCGAGAATAACGTGAGAGTGATATGAATCATAATGAAAACACAAGTGCATCGGAGTGGATAAGAATGAAGGAAGAGAGAAATCCGGTAAAAGCCAGTCAGGTTCTGTTTGTAGCGTGTTGGTTGGTATATGCAGTTTTGTGTATGACCAAAAATGCCTTCAGCGTTGCTATTGCACCCATTGTGCAGGAGAAATTTATGACCAAGACCCAGGCGGGAATCATCAATGGTGCCTACTACATCTTTTATGGTGGGGCACAGTTGGTTTTGGCAAAGCTCGTAGACAAAATTTCCCCGGTTAAGATGTTGCATATTGCACTCTTTGGTGCATTGCTTGCTATGGGTGGTCTTATGGTAGCAAATAGTTTCACGGTGATGCTGATTCTGTGGAGTTTGAGCGGACTATTGCAGTTTGCCAGCTGGCCGGCTACCATCCGGATTGTTTCTCAGTATCTGGTTCCCGGCTTTCGGGGCAAGGCAATGACAATGATTGCCTTTTGCTACTGTGCGGGAAGTATGGTCAGCACCCTGGTTGCATCAGTCATTTTGAAGGTTTCGGGATGGAGAACCATTTTTGCTATGACAGTAGTTACCATTATTGTCATCTGGGTTTTGTTCTGGATTTTAAGCAAAAAGACTATGCCGATTCTGGCAAAAGCGGTAGAACCCGCCCCCAGCTCGGTTCATGAGGTGAAAACGCATAAGCATTCCCACACCCTGAGAATTATGATGGTCAGCGGTATTATGCTGATGCTGGTTCCCGGATTTATGAGAGCGATGCTGGACACCGGACTCAAATCCTGGGTTCCCACCCTGATTGTAGAGAATTATGAGGTTTCCTCCAGCTTTGCAAGTCTTTTGACCACCGGACTGATGCTGATTAACCTTTCCGGTGTCTTTCTGGTAAATCTGGTCTGCCCCCGGCTCATCAAAAGTGAGGTTGTATGTCTGGGTCTCTGTTTCCTGATCTCCCTGCCTTGTCTTGCGATGCTGACCTTGATCGGAAAGATTTCGGTTATGATGGCGGTGATTCTCCTAACGGTGGTTACCACCCTGATGTATGCGGGAAATCAGCTGATTAACATTCTGATGCCGGCAAAGTTTGCGGCACTGAATCTCACCGGCGGCATTGCCTCCATCGTCAATGCCTTTGCCTGCTTCGGGATTGTTCTTGCCAACTTCGGCTTTGGCTATCTTGCCGACCTGTTCGGCTGGAATGTAACCATTCTGGTCTGGATTGGTATGGCGGCACTGGGCGGGTTATTCTGTTTCCTGGCGGCACGGTTCTGGAAACGATTCCTGAAAAAGAGAAGGATAATCTAACACCTGAAATAAAGGGGCTGTCGTATGACGGCTCTTTTTTGTTGCGGTTGAGGATAAAAAGTGGTATAATGAAAAGAATAAGAAAAAAGGGGGTTGGATAAGATGGAAGAAAAGAAGTATCTTTGTATTGATTTAAAATCTTTCTATGCCTCTGTGGAATGTATCGAGAGGGGATTAGATCCTTTGGCCACCAATCTGGTAGTGGCGGATAGCTCCCGTACCGAAAAGACCATCTGTCTTGCGGTAACGCCCAGCCTAAAAGCCTATGGTATTCCAGGTCGTGCAAGACTCTTTGAGGTAGTTCAAAAGGTCAAAGAGATAAACCGCTTGCGAAAAGCAAAGGCACCCGGCAGAAAGCTTTCTGGAGAGTCCTTTGATGCAGTAGAATTGGAGGGGGATAGAAATCTTGCCCTTTCCTACCTGGTGGCACCGCCCCAGATGGCAAAGTATATGGAGCAAAGCACCAAAATCTACGACGTGTATTTAAAGTATATTGCCCCGGAGGATATTCTGGTCTATTCCATCGACGAGGTGTTTGTGGACATTACCAAATACCTCAAGACCTATGGAATGACTGCACATGAGCTTGCTATGACCATCCTCCGGGATGTGTTAAAAACCACAGGAATTACGGCAACGGCAGGAATTGGAACCAATCTGTACCTTGCTAAGATTGCTATGGATATCACAGCTAAGAAGATGCCGCCGGATGAGGATGGAGTCCGGGTGGCAGAACTGAATGAGATGACCTACCGGAAGGAATTGTGGAACCACAAACCCCTAACCGATTTCTGGAGAGTGGGAAGAGGTTATGCGAAAAGGTTAGAAGAATATCGGCTTTGTACCATGGGTGATATTGCCAGGGCGTCCTTGAATCCTTATGGAAGAAGTTTGTTAAAAAAACTCTTTGGCATCAATGCTAAAATGTTAGTGGACCATGCCTGGGGATACGAACCATGTACCATGGAGGAAGCCAAAGCCTATACTCCCGAAAACCGAAGTATGAGCACCGGGCAGGTGCTTCACTGTCCCTATACCTTTGAAAAAACCAGAGTGGTAGTTTGGGAGATGCTGGAACTCCTTGCTCTTGATTTGGTGGAAAAGGGACTTGCTACCGACCAGATTGTTTTGACCATTGGCTACGATGTCGAAAACCTTACCGACCCCAACATCAGCCAAAGCTATCACGGAGAGGTCAACACCGATTACTATGGTAGAAAGGTTCCAAAGCATGCTCACGGTACGGCAAACATTGGGCGGCATACTGCATCAGCACGGATGATTTGTGATGCAGTACTCAAGTTGTATGACGAGATTGTGGACAAAAAGTTATTGGCACGGCGGATTACCATTGCTGCTAACCATCTGCTTCCTGAAAGCACGTTAAAGGAAAAAAACAACTACGAACAGATGGATTTATTCACCGATTACCAGGGCCGGGAGAGAGAAGAGGAGCGGGAGAAACAGGAACTCTTGAGAGAACGGAAGCTTCAGGAGACCATGATAGACATTAAATCTCGGTATGGGAAGAACGCCGTGTTAAAGGGTGCCAATCTCCAGGAGGGTGCTACCGCGCGGGACCGGAATCGACAAATTGGCGGACACAAAGCATGAGATAAGGAGGGGGAACTATGAGTGAGGAGTTGTATCAGGATATGTTGAACTTGCCTTATCCAAATTCGGAAATTGAACGGGATTTTCCAGATAAGGTGCTTCGTGCGGCACAGTTTGCACCCTTTGCTGCTCTGACTGGATACGATGCCGCTGTGGCGGAAACCGCACGGATTACCCAAAGAAGACAGGAACTGGACGAAGATGCCAAGGTGCAACTGGATGTGAAGATTCGAATGCTGGATGATGCCATGGGAGAGCAACAAGCTGTTTCGATAACCTATTTTCAACCTGATAAAAGGAAAGAAGGAGGACGGTATCTGACCCAAACCGGGGTTGTAGTCTGCATTAAAAATTTTGAGAGATTGATGATATTCGCTGACGGAACTCAAATTCCCATTGACGACGTGATCTCTCTGGAGGGAGAGCTATTTGATGAGTTTTCTAAGGAGGGCGAAGAGTATGAAAACCTGTAAGATTACGGTAATGCGGATGACAAAGTATGAGGACTTGATGAAACTTTACGAAAATCCTATCGAGCATGCCTGTGATCTGGAACTTGGGCAGACCTTTTTCTCGGTGGATGGAGAAAAACCGGAGGGAATGTGTGAAAGTGCCTGGGAGTGCATGGAGTTCTTTGTCAAAGAACTTGCCCGAGGCGGCGGGAATTTTTATGACGGATGGATGAAGAATGAAAAGTCTGCCATGATTTCCTGTAACGACGGATTTCGGCCAGTGAGTTTTTACATAGAGGTAGTGGAGGAGTAGTGCGGTCGCACCTGGCACATGGCTTCAAGCGATTCCGGCGAAAAAGAAAAAAGACCTCGCTACTGCGAAGTCCTTTTTTATGGCGGAGATGGTGGGATTTGAACCCACGTGCCGCTCATCACGGCAACACGATTTCCAATCGTGCTCGTTATGACCACTTCGATACATCTCCGTATTTTTCAAGCCACTATGCTATTATACCACGTTTTTTAAAAAATGCAAGTGTTTCTTGAAAATTTTTTAAAAATTCTTTTTCCTTGATTCAAGGGGATTCCTAATTGACAAATTTTCTGCTCTGTGATACAATAGCACGGTACGAAAATAAGGCGTGATAGCGAAAGGTCATAACGAGACTGACTCGAAATCCCCTCGGTTACACTGTAACTGTACCCCTACAAATGGCTTAACGGTGCGGGTTTAAGCGAGGTTCAAACCTTGTTTTTACACCCTTATCTAGCGGTTTTTCTAGCCATTTCTAACATTTTTCTAACAAAATTTAATAATTTGCTCAGTTTTTTCTCCGCCAAATCGGAGTTCAAACATATCTGGAGATGTACCCAAGTGGTTGAAGGGTCTGCACTCGAAATGCAGTAGGTCGGCTCAAACCGGCGCCAGAGTTCAAATCTCTGCATCTCCGCCAACTAAAACCGTGAACTGTCAAGTTCACGGTTTTTCTGTTATTTAATTGAGATATAAAAAATATTATGATATAATATCAGTATATTAATATCAAAACTATTGGAGGTATAAGTATGTCAGAATATATTCGTGATGTAGAAAAAATAATTGATGACTATCATAAGAGTAGTCAATTATTTAAATTAAATAGAAAATCTGCTTTGTTTAAAGCTTTAACTGTGTTCGAAGATGCATGCCGTTTAGGTGGTTCAATGGGCATAGCCCTAACAGCAGACGATCTAGAGCATTCATTCTTTGTTCGCAAACAATTAGATGCCATTGGAATTCTTGTGAATTGGATATATCAGGAATGTAGCCATTCCTCCGATGATATTTTGGATACAACGATATTCTCTAGCGGATATCTTCAAACTGCAAATTTGTTGTTAAAACATGCCGAACCATATTCACCAATTTGCAGCGCCTATATCAGCTATTCAAGAGGACATTTTACTGCTAAAGTAGATGAAAAATGTAATAAGATTACTTTTGAAGACAACCCGAGCAATCGCAACATAGTAATAGCGGATATAGCAGAGTCGCTCAACAGAGATCTATCATTAAAAAATCAGCTTACTCCAACTAAAGACTTAAATTTTGCCAACAATCAACTAATTGCTTCGATTAAGTTCAAAGATAAAAAAATTTCATATAACACTGATGATGAAATATGGAACCCATTTTATAAAATGATGGAAAAACAGTGGTGCTGTTCTAGTGAACTCCCCGAGGATTGGGTTTTTGACAAATTTTCATTAAAAGATTTTAAAGAATTTTGGATCGCTACAGCAACTATTTGTTTCATTCATATGTTAGCATGTTTAAAATGCGGCATTAAGGGTGCTAATGTCGAAGAGGCTGTCCTTTTAAAAAGTTCCTCAGATATTATAGAAATCATTGTAAACAAAACAAATATTTCACATGAAAATGCAGCAAATATATTAAAGTTGTTAACATACAATCATAAGTTGAAAAACAATGATATAGTTTACCAACCATTTATTGAGATCGAAGATGATACCTTTGCTCTAGCTCCACACTTGATTCTATCAAGCAGACCCGAAAGAAATCTTATAGCCTTATTGCACAAAATTAAGGATAACTCCTATTTCGAACTCACCAATCTACGCGAAGGATTTATGCAAGACGAACTCGATTCAATAACATCTAACATTGAAAATATAATGATTGCCAAAAATAAATCATTACCTGAAAGATTACCTGACGTTGACTATGCTATTTGGGATAAAGAAAATAACACAATCTTAGTATGTGAACTAAAATGGCTTATTGAACCAGATTCAACCCCGGAGGTTTTTGCTAGAATACAAGATTTAGAACATGGTTGTTCACAAATACTAGACATCGTCAATTATGGCATAAGTAATCAAGCTGATTTTGCAAACAGAATATTTGCGATAACAAACTTGGAGGATAAACCAGAAATTATTGGTTGCGTTATATCAAAAAATAGTATCCGCGTCGATAATTCTGATGTGCCTGTTATCAATTTACAAACATTTTTAAATGCATTGAAACAAGATGGCATATATAGAACTATAGAGTCCATAAAAAATAAACAATACTTAGTACCTGCACCTCAAAATTTTGAATTTGGAGTAAAATCTTTTTCCTATGCTGGGTACACTTTTGAAATTCCCGCTCTACTAAGGCAAGACTCTAATATTGGTGGAACGTATAAAAGAATTGGGCCAAAGATAGGTCGAAACGACCCTTGTCCTTGTGGTTCAGGTCTAAAATACAAAAAATGCTGTGGGAAATAAAAAAACTCTAAATTAAAGCTATATGACGCTTTCGTTTAAAAATGAACGGAATACCAAACCACAATCACTGAAACAATAACAATATCGCGCTATAATAAGTTTTTTAATAAGGATATAAATTTAAATAAAAGTGCAACCATCTTAACTCAATAAAGTTCTTTGGTGGTTACATTTTTATTCTCTCACACGCCCTTTAACAGCCGTCTTGTTTACGATTTAATGTCTCGGGTGGTGTAACTACCCTACCCGAGAGAGTTTGGTCTTACAACCCCTTTAACAGCCTTTGTAACTCGACCTCAAAATCGATTTTAAATGCTAGCTAGTACATTCACCACATTTACCCCTTTTCTCTTTGCATAATCAACCGTATTCTTCGTCCCACTCTTTTGACCATTGAACACAGCAATCACAAAATTTGACCTGTCAACCATCCACTCATTTCTCACCTGATAACATCCGGTGAAATAGTGGTCATTGATTTCTTTTATAAGGTCTGCTTTTTTAATTATCATATTAAATCTCATCTTTTCTGTCATGCTACGCCTGCTCTCAAAATTCGGGTGTGGCAAAGCACATATAAGATGTAAGTCCTTATTTCTTTTCTTTCTCTACAACACAATCTCCGCTGACCATATATCCGTTCCCATCGCCATACCTGTTATAAAGGTTACATACCCATCTGCAATAGCATCATCTATTGCTTTTTCCAGTAACGGCTTAATTTCTTTTTCTCCAAGTTCCATTTTGTCAGGACGATGCCCCGTAAAACTACATCTGTGTAATCTTAATTCTTCACTCATAATAATTACCTCATAAAATTATTTTAGATATACCATATATCTATTCTTAACATTATAACACATAAAGGCTATAAAATAAATACATAATATATTTATTATGAGGTGATTTTATGGCTATTAAAAGTGTATCTATAAGAATTGAGGAAGAAATGCTCAATAAAATCGGTTATGTTGCTGACTATGAAGGTCGTAGCGTAAACAGTCACGTATTAGTTCTGATTCGTGAAAACATCAAAAAGTTTGAAGAAGAACACGGCTCTATTGATGGCGACATCAACCCTGATGTCAATGTTAAGCCTACTCGTAAATAAGATTTGGTGCAACTGCTCGCATGGCGGTTGCACCATTTTTTTATTTTATGTTCTTCGCTAGGTCATCGTAGCATTCGAGCAGCATCCTGACACCTAATTTAAAGCCTATCTTGAAGACTTCACATTCGTTAAGTTGTGTCAGTTCATCATAACAATCTCTATATTTTTCGAATACCTCTTTGTTTTTCTCGTCTAATGACTTCATCAATGTTCCTTCGTGCCTTTTAATCAGGTCGCTGATTTTAATCATTTCTATGTTGCTCTCACCATGCCTTTCGTTTGGATGTATGTTCCCATACCAGAATTCTTCAAGTATTTGCATTATTTTTCCTCCTTACGCAAAGAGAGCGCCTCAAATTCCGGTATGTCCGAAATCGAGTCGCCCTCTTCAATCATTTTCTTTGCTGTCAGCAGTGCGTGCTTAACATAAATCGTATTAAGTTGTTCTCGTATCGTCTTGGCATCAGCCTTTTGCTCTACCAACCTGAATACTTCCATAAATACATCGCTCTCAATGTTGTACTTATCGCCACACATAATCTCTTCTAATGTGTACTTC
>JAZQHD010000095.1:0-4877 GCA_045540375.1 Ructibacterium sp.
AAGATAATACCGACGGTATCGTCTGGATAGATCCCGATACTAATACCCTTTTCTTTGTCTCAGGACATTTTGATCAGGAAACATTTATCAAGATTGCTGAGAATGTGAAAGAAAAGAACTGAACTCAAACAGTTCGATAAACTTGAATTTTACGGTCAGTAAGGAATGAGTAAAGTTATACGATTGTATTATAAGCGATTTGTTAAATTTTTGTAACCACTTGTATTTGCCTGCGATTTATGGTATAATGTTTTGAAATTTAGAAAGAGGTGGAAAGATGATTAACTTTTCTTGCAAATAAAATCAAAATATGCGGTAGTGCTATACTTTGGCATTATTGTGTCTATTGCAAGAAAGTTATATGTCTATCTTACTCAATATAGTGCTGTTGCCACTTTTGCTTAGTGGTGTTATTATGCTATGACGAGCTGCAAGGATAAACTTTCTTGCGGCTCTTATTTTGTTTTGGAGGTGCTTTATGAATAGTGCAGAACAGATAGTTACACATGATTTACTCCGTATAGTGTCGGTTCCTTTTGGTGAAATCTATGCGGAGTAAACATTCACCGAACCGACTTTGTATCGTATGACACGCAAAGGAGGATAATATTTATGTCAATGATTAAAATTGAAAACCTTACATTTTCATATCCGACAAGTTATGATAATGTTTTTGAAAATGTCAGTTTCCAGGTTGATACCGATTGGAAGCTTGGTTTTGTGGGCAGAAACGGACGAGGTAAAACAACCTTTCTGAATCTTCTGCTTGGGAAATATGAGTATAGCGGAAAAATCCTATCATCCGTACAGTTTGATTATTTTCCTTATCCCGTTTCAGATAAGAATCGTATTACAGAGGATATATTGCAGGAGGTTTGCCCACTTGTGGAAGAATGGGAACTTATGCGAGAACTTTCTTATCTTGATGTTGATGTCGATGTGCTTTGGCGACCTTTTGAAACACTTTCCAACGGAGAGCAGACAAAGGTTTTGCTTGCCGCTCTTTTTCTTAATGAAGGGCATTTCCTACTGATTGATGAACCTACCAATCATTTGGATGCCAAAGCGAGAAAAAGTGTGGCGACATATCTGAAAAAGAAAAAGGGATTCATCTTAGTTTCTCACGACCGTCGCTTTCTTGACGATTGTGTTGACCATATTCTATCGATTAACCGAGCGAATATCGAAGTGCAAAGAGGAAACTTTTCAGCATGGATGTCAAATTTTGAGCGACAGCAAGAATTTGAACTGGCTCAGAACGAACATTTGCAAAAGGACATCAGACGATTACAGCAGTCGGCAAAACGCTCTGCAGTATGGTCTGAACGTGTAGAAGCTTCCAAAATTGGGGCAGCAGATAAAGGTTATGTCGGTCATAAAGCCGCCAAAATGATGAAGCGTTCAAAATCTATAGAAGCGAGACAACAACAGGCAATCGAACAAAAATCAGCATTGCTGAAAAATGTGGAAACCGCAGAAGCCCTCAAGATACAACCGCTTAATTACCATACAGATTTGCTTGCATCATTATCGAATGTAGTAGTTTGTTATGATGGCATTTCAGTTTGTGAACCCGTTTCGTTTGAAATAAGACAGGGAGAACGCATTGTGCTTGATGGGAAGAACGGCAGTGGCAAAAGTAGCCTGTTAAAGTTGGTAGTCGGGCAGTCCATAGATTATACGGGTACAGTAACACTTGGCTCTGGGCTTGTAATTTCTTATGTGCCACAGGATACATCGTATTTATGTGGAACCCTTTCCGAGTTTGCAGAAGAAAACAACCTTGATGAAAGTCTGTTCAAGGCAATTCTTAGGAAAATGGACTTTGAGCGTGTACAGTTTGAAAAGGATATTAAAGACTTTTCTGGCGGGCAAAAGAAGAAAGTGCTAATTGCGAAAAGCCTTTGTGAAAAGGCACACTTGTATGTATGGGATGAACCGCTCAACTTTATTGATGTGTACTCACGTATGCAGATTGAACAGCTCATAACGGAGTTTGCCCCGACCATGCTCCTGGTAGAACATGACAATGTTTTTCGAGATACTGTGGCAAGTAATATTGTGAATATCTAAATTGGTTCTTCCGCAATTTTACGTTTTTTGCTTTATTAAAAATGGAGAATGCTGATTAACACTGGCATTCCAGTATTGAAAAATTACAAAATACGGATAATTGCGTAAGAACCTCTAAATTAAAATAATTGTATGGGTTAATTCCAGCTTTACAGAGACTCAAATTCCAGTTTGTAGAATTAAGAAAATCGTAATTTGTGGAGGTAAAATATAGATGAATCAAGGTAGAATTATTGTAATCACAGGTGCGCCGGGGACAGGAAAAACTACAACGGCATCTGCTGTTGCAAAAGAATCAGATTTGGAAAAGTCTGTGCATATGCACACAGATGACTTTTATCATTATTTGAGTAAAGGGGCAATACCACCGCATTTGCCAGAATCAAATGAGCAAAATTTGATTGTCATTGAAGCGTTTTTAGAAGCTGCGAAGCGATATGCTCGTGGTGGATATGATGTAATTGTTGACGGTATTATCGGACCGTGGTTTTTAAAGCCGTGGCAAAGTCTTGTTCGGGAACATTATGAGGTGCATTATATTATTTTAAGGGCAAGTAAGGAAGAAACCTTGAAGCGAGCTGTTGAACGCTCAAAGTTAGACCGAAAGACAAATATCGAATTGGTAGAAACCATGTGGGAGCAATTTTGCAATCTGGGAATATATGAATCGAATGTTATAGATACGACCACTTATTCCATTCAAGAAACTGTTTCCGCAGTACAAGAAAAAATCGCAAGTAGGGCAGCGTTGTTGTCTTAGATTGTTTTGGTGCAATTCCAGTTTGTTAGCTTTACATCGGGTCAACTTGTCCCGAACTTTTACAACTAAATACCCGCCGCTCACACAGTGGCACACCGAGCAGGAAATCTGAAAAAGGTCTCCTGCTTTTTTTCTGCCCAAAATGAGGTGGTAAAACGCCACCCCATCCACCAATTAGCGAAAGGAGGGACACGAAATGCCTTGTCCACACAACGAAATCACGATTGTTCAGCGCAGCCAGCGGCAGTCTGCGGTTGCCGCCGCTGCTTACCAAAGCGGCGAAAAGCTGTTCTGTGAATACGACCAGCAAGTAAAGCACTACCCGGAAAAGCGTGGTATCGTCCACAATGAAATCCTGCTCCCGGCAAATGCTCCACAGGAATATGCAGACCGCAATACTTTATGGAATGCCGCCGAAGCGGTGGAAAAGCAATGGAACTCCCAGCTTGCAAGGCGGTGGGTGCTTACCATTCCCAGAGAGATACCGCCCGACCAGTACGCTGTCCTTGTACGGGAGTTTTGTGAACAGCAGTTTGTTTCCAAAGGCATGATTGCTGATTTTGCCATCCATGACCCCCATCCGCCGGGACACAATCCCCACGCCCATGTCCTGCTGACCATGCGGGCAATGGATGAACATGGAAAATGGCTTCCCAAGAGCCGCAAGGTTTATGACCTTGACGAGAATGGGGAACGGATAAAGCTGCCGTCCGGCAGGTGGAAAAGCCACAAGGAGGATACGGTGGACTGGAACGACCAGAAGTATTGTGAAATCTGGCGGCATGAATGGGAGGTTATCCAGAACCGCTATCTGGACGCCAATGACCGCCCGGAGCGTGTGGACTTGCGTTCCTATGCCAGACAGGGGCTTGATATAGTCCCCACTGTCCATGAGGGGACTGCTGTCCGGCAGATGGAAAAGCGAGGTATCCAGACGAATATCGGCAACCTGAACCGGGAAATCAGAGCCGCCAACCGCCTGATGAAGTCCATCCGGCAGCTTATCCAAAACCTCAAAGGCTGGATTACCGAGCTGGGAGAAAAACGGAAGGAGCTGCTTGCACAAAAGGCGGCGGAGGAAGCGACACTTCTTCCCAATCTGCTGATGAAGTATATGGAGATACGAAAGGAAGAACGGAAGGACTGGACAAGGGCTGGACAGAACCGGGGAACTTCACAGGACTTAAAGGCAGTCAGCGAAGCCCTGTCCTATCTCCGGCAAAAGGGGCTTTCCACTGTGGAGGACTTAGAAGCGTTTCTGGAATCTTCCGGGAAATCAGCCGCAGATTACCGCAATCAGATGAAGCCAAAGGAAGCCCGGAGCAAAGTGATTGACGGGATTCTTGCCAGCCGGACAGACTGCAAGGAATGTAAGGCTGTCTATGAGAAGTACCAGAAGATATTTTTTAAGAAAATAAAGGGGAAATTCAAACAGGAACACCCGGAGGTTGCCCGGTATGAGAAAGCCGCTGACTACCTTGCCAAGCACCCGGACGATAAGGATAAAACGAAAAATGAGTTGCAACAGGAGCAGGAAACGCTTCTCAGCGAAATCGCAGAGCTGAAAGTACCACTGACCGAGGTACAGGAGGATTTGAAGAAGCTGCGGGACATCCGCTACTGGGTACGGAAAGCCACACCCGGCACAGAGGAAAGCAAAGAGCCGCCCAAGAAGCAGCCCATCAAAGAAGTCTTGCAGGATAAGACTGACGAGAAAAAAGCACAAAGAACCGCCCCGGCACAGGAGAAACACAGACAACAGGATATGGAACTTTAACAGGCACTTGCCATTTTCAATTAGAGAATGTCAGGTGCTTTTCTTATTTTCAAGGAGGGATAGATTTGAATGTATTCGAAGCTGTGAAGCAGTCCGTCACAACAAGACAGGCTGCGGAGTATTATGGAATCCATGTAGGTCGGAACGGGATGGCTTGCTGCCCGTTCCATAACGATAAAACCCCAAGCATGAAGCTGGATCGGCGTTACCATTGCTTCGGCTGCGGTGCGGATGGGGATGTGATTGATTTTGCCGCCGCCCTGTATG
>JAZQHD010000096.1:0-5770 GCA_045540375.1 Ructibacterium sp.
TGCGATGTTCTTCTGCTCAGAAATAATAGTGCTGACTTCACCGCTAAGACCAAGGTCAAGACCTTTGAGCGTTTCATCCATGCTCTTCATCTTGGATGCGATGATCTGCATTTTCGAGATAGAGTCGGACATATTCTCGATGATCTTCGGATAGTTCTTAGAACCCCACTTAGCAGCATATCCAAGACCAAAGGCATCGTTCAGTGCGTCATAGACGTTCCCAAGCCCTGTGGCAATCTCGGTTGCCATGTTTGTTAAGGACTCAGTCTTGCCTTTGATAAGGTTAAAGCTTTGTTCTGCTTCATTAAGGGCGGTAGATGTCTCGCCCATGCCACGGATAGCACCTGCCATGTTTGTATAGAAGGTGTAGTAATTCCGTGAGCCAGTGACTTCTGCGTCAGTGAGCTTGGGAAGAGCGTTATAGATGGACTGAATGCCATTGGCGAACTCGGTCACTTTAATATCAAAATTAGAACCGAGGTTCGTATCGGCAATCGTCTGGGCAACATTTGCGAATTGTGCAATTATTGAACCTGCGTAAGAGATTTCGCCGAGAATACCGCCTGTAACAAGCAGACCGATTGCTTCAGCAATAGGGCCAATAGCCGGAATAGCTGCGACACCAGTACCTACGATAGTAGAGACACCGACAAATTTACCGACCCATGTAATCAGAGCGGTGATTTTTTCCATATTATCGTCATAATTGCTGATGTCGATATTAGAAACAGTCTCGGCTATTTTGGCAAATTCATAGATTATAAGACCGAACCCGGCAATAAGGCCTTCAAACCCAGCTGTCAGACCTTCACCAACTGCAACAGGCGCACCAAGAAACGATAATTCAGACCCGATTGCGGTAAGTCCGGCAACAATAGCACCCATTGAGGTGACGAACTGGAGAACCTGGTTGAAATTCTCTTCCCAGTTCCCAAATTCCATGTTGCCGATGGTCTCCATGACCTTGGCGTATTCATAAAGGATCAAACCAATACCAGCTACGCCACCGAGACCGCCAAACATAGTTCCTATGCCAGTAACGCCTGAGACACCGCCTCTTGAACCCCTTCCAAAGAACGGAATCCTTCCAAGAATGCCAGTAAATCTGCCCAAAGTAGAAAGAATCGTCCCTATCCCTGAGAAAAGTCTGCCTACTGGCGTTGCCCAAACAAGGGAGAACGTGGCAAACTGGCGAAGCCATCCTTCAGGAATAGCATCGTAAAGTTTCAGGAAGAAATCGACCATCTTACCGCCCTGAGTGGCGATATCAGCCATAAGTTGACCGATATTAAGTTCTTTTGCCCTTGCCATGATGTCGTTGAACTTATCAAGCACCATCGTAACGGCTTCTGGATGGTCTTTAATCCAGTCCTGAATGTCAAAGAACAAGTTGTTGACACCCTCACGGATGTCCTGCATATAATGTCGGATGCCCTTGCCAGTCTGTTCTTCAAGGACTTCGTCAATCGTCATGAAGGTATTGGCAAAACCACGAGTGACGGCAAACTTAATGTCGTACATCCCGGCTTCGATTGTCGTTTTGTAGATGTCGATGGCTTTATTTAAGCCTTCATAATCAGCAAGACCTGCTATTCCCTCAATAAATGCGTCAGTTGAGATACCGCCTGATGTCAATTCAGAGATAAAGTCCTGTGTGGACATACCGCCGTAACCCATGACATCCTTCAAATACTGCCCCGAAACACCAAGACCGTTTAACAGAGCCTGCCACTGCCTCTTGGTAGTAAGAGAGCCTGTCGCAAGAAGTCTCTGTACCTCATACTTAGCGGTAGTCTTCATGGCTTCCGAAGCACCGCCAGCGACTAACGCACGTTCAAGACCAATGGTAAGGTTTGTAGCTTTATCAGCGACCTCATCCATCGACTCTCCAGTACCCTGAAGGTACATGGTGAACATACGAATCTCCTGTGCTGCCGTATCAAGACCAACGGGGATGCCCTGAATAGCCTGATTGACACGCTCAAAGGATTCGTTCGCCTTATCAGCCGAGACACCCATGATTTTCATGTAGTCATCATAGGTGGTTATAATGTCGTAACGTGTTATAGCACTCTTGAACCCCTGTGTTGCAAGGATAGTGCTATAAGCCGTTAATGTACGTTCTACAGTACCGAGAAGGTCTACGCTGAAGATATTGCCGATGCCCTGTAAAGCACCGCCAACGGTCGAAAATGCGCCCCCAAGACCGCTGAGAGCGTGTTCCAGTGAAATTGCCCTCTGCTGAAGATTTGAAACCTGCTGATTTGCGTTATTAAGACCGTTTGCATTGACATTAAGATTAAGGTTAATGTTGCTATTATTCAGTTGATTTATCAATGAAATCCACTGTTGCGCTTTTTGCTTCGCAGCAGCGTCTTGCATCTCAACAAGTATTTCAATCTTGTCCGCCATCTTCCAGTTCCTTTAGACCGATAAATCTGACCACATAGCGTTCGGGCATGGGGTCATCATTGTTTTTACGATTACGAGCGACCCATCCCTGATAGTTTTCGTTAGCCTTTTCGTTCATGTACTGACCATAAGCTACGATCAGTTCCGGGACTCCCCATGTGTCGAGGATCTCGCTCGGTCGTATGTGTAAAATTTCGCCCACAGTGTGCGCCATCATGGTGTAAAGATTGAAACCTGCGAAATATGAGTGGGTCTCAGTCTGAACATCCGTCCCCTTCTCGGCAGCATTGCGGACGATTATTCGAAAAAAGTGTCGGCTTCGTTAATTGCTTCTTTGTATTCCATGAAAATCTTAAGAGTCGCTTCAAAAACGTCTGGGGCGTACATGAAGTCCCACAGATCCTTGTCGATTCTCAGGAAATTGCCGACAAGAGCGTACATTTTATCGAAGATTTCCTGTTCAAACGAATCGATAAGCAGGTAAACTTCCTCTTCCGTGAAGTCAGAGAGTGTTCCATCGCCCCGAATCTTCTTAAAATACGGAAAAATATCGGCGATAGCCGTTGCGACCTTCGGCTCTTGCCTGGGCGTGAGGTAAACGTCCTTGTATTCGACCTCTTTTTTAACGATCTTGCGCTCTCCGTTCTCCTCAACAGGGACTTTGAAGCGCATTTTGAAGTCATGTTTGTTAAGCTGAGTCTCGTTTGCGTCCCCGACAACGGCTAACTCATCGTCAACCACCGGGAACGGCACAACGGACTCTTCAGCAGCTTTGATAGCCGAATTAAGCTTGTCGTACTCTTCTTTCGTCATTTCCTTTTCTCCTTTACTCGAATGAAACATCACAACCCATCTCTAAACCGTCACGAAACTTGATGGGCGTACTGCCGTAGTTGGCATCGTCATGCGCTACGGCAGTAGTTTTTCGAGCCTTCGTCAGGCTAACCGGGGAAACGTCACCGTCTCCAAAGGTCTCGCATGGGACACATCAAGGAGAGGTGTGCGAGATCAATTAAGGATTCTGCGGACTTTGTAGAAGTTGCCGTCAGCGTCAGCGTAAACCTGGACCGTGAACGAGAACTCCGTGTCGGCTTCCGTGATGTTCGCCGGGAACGATGTGACAAGGACATGATCGAAGATATGGACTTCTTTGACGCACTTGTCGGGGCCGTCTTCGATGATGACAGGATAGGACATACGAACCTTGACAGTGTTGAGGTTGTCAAGATTTCCGACATATTCCTCGACATTAACTGCCTTCGGATAAGAGATCGCAGCCTTTTCACCGATGAGGAATTCGTTGAACAGAACAAGAATTCCATCGCCGTCTTTAATGAGCTGGAACTGGTCTTCTTCAAGCGAAACGGCAACAGGCATCGAAATCTGCTTCAGTGCCGAATCGATGACGGAGCAGTCATTAGCCATCTGGATGGCGATAGCACCGCATTCGTCTTCAAAGTAGTCGCTCAGGCTGACAGATCCGTAGGTCTTGCCGGAGACTTCCTTGGAAACGATAGTGAAGTCTTTGGTAATCATTTCGAAGCCTTCAGTGGCTTCACCTTTGCCATTAAGAGCGTTCAGCTTCCAGTAGTTGCCGGAAACCCTACGAGCCGTAATGGTCTGGGAGAAAGAGGTAACACCGCTCGGATCGTACATGGCATCAGCACAGGCTCTTTCCAGAGCTGAGATGTCATATGTGCCACCGATGTTGGACAGACATCCGAGTTTGACAACGTCATTAAGAGCGAAGTCTTCGATGGAGTCAAAGATGCCGATGGATGAGAAGCCAGTCACGACAGAACCGCTCAAACGGATGTAAGCACCTTTTTCGCTCGGAGTCCAGCCGTTGCCGACATCTGTGCCAGGCTGAGAAAGATCAACGACCACAGGATAGAAGCCGTCATCCATCATCGTTGCCGGGACGGAGACCGTGTACGAATCAGCGTCAGTGAAGGTATCATCATCAGAGATTTCAACCGTGATCGTATCAGCAGCCGAAGCCTTGACGTAGAATGTGATAACGCCTGATGCCCATTCGATTGCGCTTTCCGATGTGTGGAAGACCGCTTTGTCGGAAGCTGCGCCGAGCGTCAGTGTACCAGTGTTGACACAGCCGTTCCTGAGGCATTCGAACCTGTTTTCCGGCTTGTCGAATTTGTTGTATTTGTAGTTAGATCCGGCACTCACAAAGTGCCGTGTGTCGATTCGTCTGCAATCCGGGAGCTGACCGTAAAGCATCATATCGACCTCGGTGAGGTTCTTATCGATAGGCTTTTTGGTGATCTTGCGGAGCAGAGCGTCATTATTGCATCTTGCCATTTTGCGTCTCCTTATTTCTTGAGGATTCTTTCAGCGAGACCACGAGCTTTCGCCTTGTTCTGCATCTCGTTGAGAGCTTTTAATTTGCGCTCTTTAAAAGAGAGTTTCTTCTCTTCGAGAACTTCTTTCTTTTCATCTTTAGCCATGTTGTTCTCCTTATAGATTGGGGATCTCAGCACGAAGCCTATCGGCAGCTCTTTTAGGGAAGCCAGGGTCACCTGCGTAAGGGCCTGCGCTCTTGCGAATGTATAACTGACCGCCCTGATACCAACGAAGGGCTTTCTTGCGTTTGGGATAGATAGGGCCTCGCCCGTCTCTTACGATAGGTGCGTAATGGACTCCGTTTGTGTGTGAAACAGGATCTGTAATGATTCTTCTGGCGTTCTCGCTGACGTTCATAATGGAAACGCCACGATACATCTCGCCAGTGTCGTAATGCTCTTTGCGGATATCTTCCTGAAGAAGTGTTTTCCCTCGGTCAGCTATCTTATTAAGCTTGTCCTGTTTCCATTTGTCGTACTCACTAAAAGAGAATGTCATCACAACACCTCAAATGCGTGTTTGATCTCCCCTTGGGATTCATAGGTTATGCCGAGTAGGAATCGTCCGTCAGAGTCTGAGACTTCAACAGGGATTCCTGCTCGGAATGTTTTTGTGATACCGCTCGGCAGGATGTACGGTCTGCGTGAGCGATACGTTAATTCAGACCTGCGCTTTCCGCATACCGGGCAACCTTTGTGACCTTTCTCTACAATGCCTTTGAACACTACCCTCATACCACAAACCCCCATAATCTCTGAGAATCATTGATTAAGGAAAACGTGGCTAACTGGTTTTTGTACTGCTCTACAAGGATTTTTCCGAGGTCGGTCTCAAGAGCTACGGTAACGATGTCACCAGAGGCGTATGTCACGTTCTGTTCATTGTTCTCATTGCCACCGCACCCACATCCGCAGTCACAGGTGTTCTTCGCCCTGATGACTTCAAGGAGATTACAGAACACAGGGAGCAGACAGTCGGGAAGAAGGTCGTATCCGGC
>JAZQHD010000097.1:0-3326 GCA_045540375.1 Ructibacterium sp.
CATTTCATTTTTATCGCTCATATTTTCGCCTCCTTCATGCCGCCGAGCGTCACAGTAATCAGGCGAATAACATCGAGCAGCTCATCGTCAACGCCCTCACCGGCTTCAATGTGTCTGAGCTGATCGAGTACCGCTGCAAGCTCGTTGCGCAGAGCCTTGTAGACACGGGGATTGCCGTGAACTACCACATCACGATTGAGCATACGGCTGATGATGAAATCCTGCTTCGTGAGTCCAGAGAGACGCACGGCAATGTTTATCTGTTCGTTTTCTTCGGGTGACACTCTGAAAGCAATCGTTTTGCTTCTGAATCGGTTGTGAGTGTCGAGGTTTTTAGCTGACATTGGCTATATCCATCCTTTCGTATTCAAGTTTCTTTGCCATTTCCACCTGCTTCGACGGGAACAGATGAGCGTAGCGGTAGGTTATCTCAATGCTTTCGTGACCCACACGGTCGGCGATTGCCACCGCAGAGAATCCCATATCAATGAGCAGGCTGATGTGACTGTGTCTCAGATCGTGGATTCTGATGCGCTTTACGCCTGCTTCTTTCGAGCCTCTGTCCATCTCACGGTGCAGGTAGTTCTTTGAGATAACGAAGATACGCTCGTTCTTTTTCTGACCGTAAAGCATCCCGAAGTAGTCCTGCATCTCGTCACACAGAAACTGTGGCATCTTGATAGTGCGGTTGCTTTTCTTGGTCTTCGGTGTAGTTATCACATCTTCACCGTGCAGTCGCTGATATGACTTGTTTATGCGCACTGTACCTTTCTCAAAATCGAAGTCCTCCATAGTCAGAGCCAGCAGTTCACCTTCACGGATACCGCACCAGTACAGCATCTCAAAGGCATAGTAGGACACAGGCTTGTCCATCATTACATCAGCGAACTTCTTGTATTCCTCCTTTGTCCAGAAGAGCATCTCCTTGTGTTCCTCCGTGCCCATGTTGCCTGCTTTCGCCGCAGGATTTGAGCGGAGGTCATAGTGTCTGACAGCGTGATTGAATATGGCACTGAGTTGATTGTGCACCGTTTTGAGATAGGTCTGGGAATATGGCTGGTGCTTTTCGTCACGATAGGCAAGAAGCTCGTTCTGCCATGCCAATACATCCTTGGTGGTTATCTCGCTTATCACCCTGCTGCCAAAGTAGGGCAGAATCTTTGTTGTGATGATATGCTCCTTTGTCAGCCATGTGTTCTCCTTGATTCTCGGTTTTACATCACTTACATACAACTCAACGAATGCCTCAAAGGTCATATCCATATCTGCTGTGTTCTGCTGCTGGAATACACGCTCCCACTCCTGCGCTTCCTTTTTGGTCTGAAATCCTCGCTTGCATTTCTGCTTTCTGTTGCCCTTCCAGTCAACATAGCGGGTCAGCACATACCATGTGCCGTTTTCTTTGTTCTTATAAACTGGCAATTACATCGCCTCCTTTCCGGCTGTATACAGCCTTTCATAAAAATATTCTCTGTTTACTCTGCCTGAGATCGTAATATAGCCCTTGGCCTTCAGTTCGTCGTTCATCTGCTTCATTACCTTGTAGGCAAACGACACCGAAACATCAAGCACCTCGGCGACCTCTTCGGCTCGCATGAACTTGCTTTCCATCTGAAATCCTCCTTTCTTTCCGCATTTTTGATTGAATTAGTGGGGGCAGTATTCATTAAGCTAATCCGTCAATTTGGCGGATTAGCAGCCGTTCTCTCCGCATCAGATTCCGACAGGCAACCCTGCTCGGCGCTGTGTCGTCCCGACTCGTGGGTGCGAATCAGGCGCTCGTTAGTCTTGTACTAAGTCATGGCGGTTTCATCTGTTCGGACGGTCATTCTATTTCACTAAACATTTTCGCTTAATAAGTATACTAAACAAATATGTTATTGTCAAGGTGGCTTACAAGAAAATATTAAACAAATATGCTATATTATTTCTTGACAATATTAAACAAATATGCTACACTCGTTATTAAAGACATTGAAATGAGGAGCTGAAGGCAATGGCAATAGGAGAGAGAATCAGATTCTTCCGCAATCTGAGAGGCATGACACAGAAGTATCTCGGACAAGCGGTTGGCTTTCCTGATCGAACTGCAGACATACGCACAGCACAGTACGAGTCGGGTACAAGGACACCCAAAGCTGATCTGACGGCGGCGCTTGCACAGGTTCTGGAGGTTTCTCCGCAGGCACTTGCCGTGCCGGATATCGACAGCTACATAGGTCTGATGCACACGCTGTTCACTCTGGAGGACATATACGGACTAACTGTGAGCGAGGCTGACGGCGAGATGTGCCTCAAGCTGAAAGCAAGCGATGCAGCATCGGTAAAAGAACTGCGTGCTATGCTGAACGCTTGGCATGAGCAGGCAGCAATGCTTGAAGCAGGCGAGATTGACAGCGAACAGTACAACCGCTGGAGATATAACTATCCGAAGTACGATACTACTCAGCATTGGGGCAAGGTTCCGCCGCAGGAGTTGAGTGATGCGCTGGTGGAGAAGTTCATTAGCGGACGCAAAGACTGAAATGAGGAAAATTATTTTTACGGAATGAGGGATGGTTATGAGACTTCTAATATATGGAGCAGGAGTTATTGGCTCACTATATGCGTCGCTTTTCGGAGAAGCTGGGTTCGATGCTACGGTGTATGCCCGTGGAAGGAGATTGGAGAGCTTTTCGCAAAAAGGATTGCGGTATTGCCGCAACAATCAAACGCGCACAGCAAAGGTAAATATAGTAAGCGAAGTTAAAGCCGACGATTACTACGACTTCATCTTTCTTACAGTACGAGAAGATCAGGTGCATGAAGCGCTTAGTGAGCTGCGCAACAATGTAAGTCCGAATATCGTAACAATGGTCAATACTCTTGAGCCATACAGCTGCTGGGAGGAGATTTGTGGAAAAGGAAGAATAATTCCTGCGTTTCCCGGTGCAGGAGGCAGCTTTAAGGATGAAGTGCTATACGCTGACCTGACACCAAGGATTATCCAGCCTACCACTTTTGCTGAAATAGACGGCGAGGAAACCGAGCGTTTGAAAACTCTATCAAAGATATTCCGAAAATCAAAAATACCATATGAGATTGTTAAGGATATGCATATATGGCAACTTTGCCATCTTGCAATGGTTGTCCCTATCGCAGATGCTTATTATGAAGCAGAATGTCCGGAGCGTGCCGGACGAGAACGGAAAGTAATGAGCAGAACTGCAAAGCAGATGAAGAAAAATTTTACTCATCTGTACAAGTCGGGCATCAGGCTCTTGCCGCCTAAAATGCATATGTTCCGTCTGCTGCCAGCACCAATATTAAGCATAGGACTAAGTGTG
>JAZQHD010000098.1:0-4448 GCA_045540375.1 Ructibacterium sp.
CGAAATACTCGGTGAAATCCCTGATGAGGGTTTTCCTCTGCACCAGGGAGGTATCACTGATCGGCAGAAGTACCTCCGGCAGCGTGACCGCCGTTTCTGTGCCGTCCTCTGCCGTTACAACCGCATACGGCAGAAGGTCGGTATAAACATCGGTGTTTTCATTGTCATGCTCCAAATCCGTGAGGTTCTTGCCGTATTCAATGACCACGCCCGTGTGCTTGCCCCTGCCTTGATGGTGGATGACATGGAAATTGTCCCACTCGTATTCGCCACCCCACAAGTCCAGAAAAGAACCTGCCACACCGCCCAGGCAGGCTCGGACACTCTGAGGCTTTGCCACCGAGAATGCCTTTGCTGCCGAATAGTCGGTCTGGCAGGTGAAGTTGTGGGCTGTGGCTGTATTCTGGAACACACGCTCCATAGCCAGTGCCGGAGAAATGGACTCTGCCGTCCATTGCAGGGCGGCAATACCCAATAGGTCATAACTGAGGTGCTGGGCATAGACCGTGATTTGCCCGTTGATGGGTGTGGAAATGCGGTAAATGCGGAACACCTGGTCTTTAGAGGTATCATTGGGTTTTGCCTTCACCAAACGCTCCGTACAGATTTCCTTGTAGAGAGCGCCGGTGATGGGATATTTCAGGACGCATTCGTATGCGCCGTTTCGCTCTTCGGTGACCTCGCAGGATGTACAGTCCTTGAGAACACCAATGCCGAAAGTGGTAAAATCAGTCGCATTTGCTTTGTAAAGAACAGGGATCATAGGCTACACCACCTCGGAAGAACTGCGACCGCTGTAATGCCACCCGTGAAAGCAATGGTGTTTTCACCGGGATGCAACAGCGGGAAGCCATCTCCCGAAACGGTGTCGTTCCTTGATTCGGTCCCGCTGTAGCAGAGCATCTGCTCGGAATCGATGGTCAGTCCGTCCACATCCGTGAAAGACCAGGTCGCATTGGAGTCTTCGGACTGAATGGTGAGCGTTCCCTTGCCGGTGCCTGTAAAAGTCAGTATAGGCTTACTGACAAAGGGGTACGGATTGTTGATGATGCCACCGCTGGCCATAGCCATTTCCGTCTGCCCATCCACGGCATAGCGGAAGGGCTGACAGGAAAAGCTGACTGTAAATATGCCGATGCGGTTGAGTTCATCCTCAATATCCAATCTTCCGGCAAAGACTGCTCTGCGGGTAAACTCGGTATCGTAGGTGTCGGACAGCGTGTGATAGCTGTTCAGCCCGGAATAGAGCCAAGCCTTGATTGCCGTAATCTTTGCAGACAGTTCAGAGATGGTCTTTGCCGGAACGAATACGGAATAGGTCACCTGCACATTGGGAAACCGACCGCTGCCGGAAATCAGATCCCCGTCACGGCCAGGGATGGACAGGAAGTCCACCTCATATTCCGGGCCGGAGAATACATTTTTGCTCTCAATGCGAAGCCCCATATCCGAGGAGCGAATGCCCTTATACTCAAAATAATTCACGCAAAAACCACCCCTTTCCGTTTCGCAAATTGTCCCGCTGTGACCATGATTTCATTGGTCAGCTGATGGATATCTTCATTGGTATAGTTGTTGAAATTGGTAATGTTCAGCACCAGCTGAAGACCGCTGACCTTTGCAGAGTCTGCGATACCACCGCTGACGGTGCCGTGGACATTACCATCCACATTGAAGTCGGTAGGCAGAGCCGTTTCCATATCTTTGGCAAGACCGTGCATCACATCGTTGATGTCGGCGCTCATAGCTTCCGCAGCCTTGACCGCTTCGCCACCGTTGGCATCAATAGAGCCGGACAGACCCTTTACCAACATCTCACCAATCCAAGCCATCTCGTCAGAGGGACTGTGGATACCGAAGAAGTCGCAGATGCCATCCCAAATAGAAGAAATCCACCCGGAAACCTTGTTCCAGAGCCAGGATGCCAGGGACTGGATGCCCTGCCACAAGCCCTTGACCAGGTTGCCGCCCACTTCTGCAAGTTGGCTGACACCCTTACCCAGGGCGCTGACCAAGCCGGAAATGATCTGAGGTACAGCCTTTACGATTTCCACGATGATGGTCGGCAGATTTTTAATCAGCGAGGTCAGCAGGTCGATACCCGCCTGAACGATCAGAGGGATATTGCTGATGACCGCATTGACGATGCCGGAGATGATGTCCGGGATTGCCGATACGATGGTGGTGATGATCTGAGGCAGAGCCTTAATGAGAGAAATCAACAGGTCAATACCCGCCTGGATGATTTGAGGAATCGCACTCAGCACCGCCTCGATGATACCGCTGATGATTTGCGGAATAGCCTCCACGATTGCGGTAATGATTTCAGGCAGAGCTGCCACCAAAGAAGTCAGCAGCTGAATGCCTGTCTCGATAATCTGCGGAATAGCATCCAGGATGAAATTGATGATACTGAGGATGATTTCCGGCAAGGCCGCAATCAGCACAGGAATGGCGGCAAGCAGACCATCGGCAAGACCGGTGATCAGCTGTAGCGCCGCATCCAGTATCATGGGCAGGCTGTCGATGAGGCTCTGCACAATGGTAATGACCGCTTGCACCGCTGTGGGTATCAAAGTCGGCAGAGCCTGGGCAATACCCTGAACCAGGGACATTACGATTTGGATTGCCGCCTCCACCAACAGAGGCAGATTTTCAATCAGCGTGTTTACGATGGTGAGGACTGCCTGGATGACCACGGGGATCAGTTCCGGCAACAGCGTCAGTAGCGTATTCAGCACCTGGGAGAACAGATCCACCACCGTTTCCAGTAAGGTGGGCAGCAGTTCGACCACGGTTTCAAGCAGAGCGTTCAGCGCCGTAGGCAGTGCCGAGATGATGTTTTCGATAATGGGAGTAATGTTGGTCAGTACATCCTGGAATGCATCTACCACATTATTGCAGAGCTGCTCGATGTCCGCATCCGCATCACCGAAGCCTACCACCAGGTTGGCGACTGCCGCCTTCATGGAGTTCAGAGAACCCTCGATGGTATGTTCCGCCTCGGCAGCGGTAGCACCGGCAACGCCCATGCTTTCCTGAATGACATGGATTGCATCGACTACATCGGCATAGGAACTGATGTCATACTCAATGCCGGAAATGGCAGTTGCATCCGCAAGCAGACGCTCCATTTCTTCCTTGGTGCCGCCGTAGCCCAGCTTGAGGTTGTCCAGCATGGTATAGTTCTGCTTGGCAAAGCCCTGGTATGCGTTCTGGATGAGTCCGATATCCGTACCCATCTTATTGGCGTTATCCGCCATGTCGGTGATTGCCATGTCCGCATATTTGACAGCGGCCTCCGTATCACCACCCAGAGACTGGATAAGGGATGCGGAGAAGGATGTGACAGTAGACATATAGTCGTTTGCCGACATACCCGCCGTTTTATATGCGTTTGCAGCGTATTCCTGCAGTTTGCCGGAGGACTCCTGGAACAAGGTGTCGACACCGCCCACAAGCTGTTCGTATTCGCCGTAGGCTTCAATGACAGCCTTGCCCAGGGATACTGCGGCGGCAGCGGCAGCGGCGACACAAGCGCCCATTGCCACACCGACAGTTTTCAGAGTGCCGCCCAGCTTGGAGAATTTGCCTTCGCTGTCATCGGCGGCATCTCCGGCATCATCCAGTTCCTCTTCCAGGTCATCGGCAGAGTCACCGGTGTCATCCATCTCCTTGCCGAGCCGGTCCATAGCCTCTTCATTATCCGACAGTTCACGTTCCATGCCGTTCAGGGCGGCTTGGGCATTGTTCAGTTGGATCTGCCATGCCTGGGTACGGCGGTCATTCTCACCAAAGGACTCGGCGGCATTGGCGAGAGCCTGTTTCAGCATCTCGACCTTTTTGCGTTGGGCTTCGACCTGCTCGGTCAGCACCTTATGCCTTGCGGCGAGGGCTTCGGCAGAACCGTCATTCTTGGAGAATTGGGACTCCACCAACTTCATTTCGGAACCCAGAACCTTGAAAGACTGGTTGATCTCCGTCAGAGCCTTTTTGAACTCCTTCTCGCCCTCAAGACCGATCTTCAGACCGAAATTATCTGCCATTACACCACCGCCTTTCCTTTAGATTCCGTCTGGGACAATGTCATCAATGAACATCTCCCGTTTCGGTTTGGAGATACCGTTGTACTGTTTATGGCACTCCCAAAGGTCGAGGAGTAAACCAAACGGCATCAGCCAAAACTCGTCCCAGGACAGGTGGAGTTGGCCGATGCCGTAATATAAAAGTCGAGTAAATAACTCGTCGTCACTTACTCGACCACTGCGTTTTTTGCGTCTGCCTCGCTTTCGACATTACGCTTGGTTCCCTTGAGCAGAGCCTCCATAATGGCAGATTTATAGGTTGCCAGGTCAGCCGGAACGGTGAGCAGTTCCACCATTTCCTCGGTGAGCAGTTCCTTGGGGCTGTCCTTGTGCTTGAGGTTGTGAACCAGGATGGACTGGTTC
>JAZQHD010000099.1:0-3057 GCA_045540375.1 Ructibacterium sp.
GATGTCCGTCTGCCCGCCTGTTTCTTTCTCTGTATTTATCACGCTATCTGTCCCAAAATCTCTATTATCTATTTCTATATTCTCTCCCGATACGGGTTGACCGTGGGACGGCATAGGGGTGTCGCTGGGCGGACAATTTTCAAAATCTAATCCGTCAGCCGACAACGCATTTTGTGATTGCGTGGCGGGCTGTGGAACCTCGTAGAACTCGTATGTGTTGCCGTGGCTCGGCACAAGGTAGCGTTTCAATACCAATTTTTCAAATTGATCGTGGTAGGTTGATCTTGCCATTCCAATCGTCTGCCGGACTGCCGTTGGGGATAATGCCAAAGTGTAGTTATCCGCATTGGATGCCAAGTATAAGTATAGTTGGAGTGCGTGTGCCCCAAGATCACGGGACGCAGACTGCCAATTTTCGTTTTTTATGCCAAGGAAGTCGCTCTTGGCTTTCTCACGGTGAACCTTGACCGTGCGTTGATTTGGAAATGTGATAGGTGGCATTCATCGACCCTCACTTTCCAAGGCTTTCAAGGGCTTTTTTCAGTTTGTCAATCTCCAATAGCACCTCGGAGATGTCAATCGTGGCTTTGATGTGGGAAATCACATACTCTGCGACTTCCTGCTTGAACTGCTCCTTTTCCTTTTGGAGGTTCACTTCGTCAATCATTCGGCTATGTTGGTACATATACCGCAGGGTGGCTTGCGTCGCCTAATCTAATCCATTGATAAGGTATTCAAAGATACCGTCTTGGTGTCTATTTCTCATAATAGACCTCCTTTTGTTATATAAATTCAAGGTTTCGGTTCAGGTTTTTCCCTCAACCTTGTACCTATATTATATCAAAAATTTTTCAAAAAATCAAAGTAGTCCGCCTGACGGTCAGGCCACATCCTCCAAAGCCTCCGCTTCGGGTGCCTCAACAGGCACCGTCCGCAGTTTGCCATCCATGAAGTTGGGAATGTCGTTGTAGTTAGGGAACTGCTTGCCGAACCACGCCTTGACATAGAGATAGCCTCGTCCCGCTGCCTTTACCTTTTGGAACAGATCGATCAGTTCGTCGGCGTTCTCGTGGTGGCGGATGTACTTCTCCATCCGCTCATAAGTCAGTCCCTTGGCGGGGTTGGCAGTCTTGGGGGAGCGGTGGGTCTTGCGGACGATCCGCAGGCGGGGGAAATCACGCTGTAAGCGGGTCAGGATTTCGTACTCCTCGGTGTTGGGATCATAGGCACGATCTGCGAACTCCGCAGTCATAGTCAGGGTCATAGTGGTGAAATCAATGCGGTAGTTCATATCCCGCTTGCTAATCTTTGCCATTTCAATCAGTTCCTTTCTTGTACTCTTGGTGGATTTAAGCGAGCTTCCGCAGGTCAGCGGGAGCGGTAGTGTTTTCCTCATCCTGGGTGGAGGAATCGACATCATCGTTTTCAATCAGTTCCTGATAGTTGGGGTACTTATTCAGGAACCAAGCCTTGACCTTACCATAGTAGCCATTCATCATCTTGTAGAACTTCTTGACTTCCTCGAACTCTGCGACAGCGGTTTCGTCCTTGTAGGTCTTGATGTAAGTGGTCATCCACTCAATAGTCAGACCGCCGTGGGTATTCTTGTCTGCGGTGATCGTTGCGGTACGCATCACAACAACCAGGTTAGGATAAGCCTTGATAAGAGTGGAGAACTCGCGGAACTCCTTGGTGCCAGGGGTGTATGCCTTCTTTGCGAAAGCTTTAGTCAGGGTGACAACATTACCATTGATGGTATAACCTGCGGACTTCTTCATAACATTTCCTTTCTTGTTGCCTCTTGGCAACTGCGTTTTGTCTTGGGATCGCTACCCTTTATTGTTTTGGGAGAGGTTTTTGTTTCTTATCTCTCTCAATCTTTGTACCCTAATTATACAGAAAGTGCTATCCAATTCTTTGGATAGCACTCATTTATGAAGAAGTATTTTGAAAAGTTTTTTGGAACATTTCACACGCAAACTTGTAGCCTCTTGTCCCTATCACTTAACAGGTTGTAGCAACACGCAGAAACTTGTACGAACTCGTTTTTTACCCTTGACAAAGCGGGTCAACAGGAGGTACAATTTTGTTGACCAAAGGCTGTTTTGCTTTTGGAAATTGATTAAAAAAGTATGGCAAAAGGGTGCTTTAATGGCTAAAAGCCATCTGCTCCGAGGCGAAAAGTTCGCCTCGGAGCAGATGGCATTCAAGAGGTCAGCGGTTCGATCCCGCTTATCTCCACCAAAGACCAACCGAAAGGTTGTTCTTTTTCTGTTGTTTGAGAGTCTTTCAGGCAAACAAACAACAGCACTTCGATCCCGCTTATCTCCACCAAGCCGACCGAAAGGTCGGCTTTTTTTGTTCTCTGAGAGTCTTTCAGGCAAACAAACAACAGCACTTCGATCCCGCTTATCTCCACCAGAAAAACTTCCGAAATCTTATGATTTCGGAAGTTTTTCTTCGTTTTTGAGCTAATAAAGTTATGAATATTGGTGTATTTTTATGCACCCCGTTTCGATGACCTAACCCTCACCCAACCGGGCAGGCATCCAATTTGCACAAAAATGCGGCAGCCAATTTGTAAGCCGGGAGGATTCCCGCTTGCGGCTGCCGCTATTTTAGTCGCTTTCTGCGCCGAAGATCTCGCTGAACCGCTCTGCTGCGGCCTGGCGGACGGGCTCCTGGACGTGCAAATAATGCCGGGTCATATCCAGATCGGCATGGCCGACAATGGACTGGATCGTGGCCAGATCAACTCCCACGGCCTGCATCTGGGATACATAGGTATGGCGGCAGCTGTGGGGCGTCAACAGCCGCACGCCGGGGATCTCCTCCAGAGCCTCCCGGAACTTGTCCCGGAAATGGCTGGGGTTGCAGGGGTAGCCCGGCTTCCGGGGCGACTCCCAGATGTAGGTGCCGCCCTGCTCCCGCAGCTGCATCGCACACCGGCGCAGACTGGGCGGGATGAGGACATCCCGATAGCTGTCCCGGCTCTTGGGGGTGCCGACCACCGGAGTTCCCTCTTTCCCTCCCATTCCAGCAGAGTGGGGCGGGAAA
>JAZQHD010000100.1:0-48049 GCA_045540375.1 Ructibacterium sp.
ATAAATTTTAGCTTTTCACAACAATATTATATAATATTTGAAAATGTAATACAATTTTAATCTTAGCAACATTTTGCACAATATTGCTATAACTAACAACAAAAAATATCTGTATACACTACATTTCTATCACGATATGCACATTTTCCTATTGAACTAATCCATAGTTCTATAAAAAATTCTATAAAAAATATAAACACCCCACGTATAATAAAGCAAAATAAAACCGGAACGATAAATCGTTCCGGTTTTATTTTGTTTCATTGCTCCTCTTGCTGTTTTTGATATTGTTTTCCTGCTTGGTCGATGGCATAGTTTTCGGTGTAGATGAGTTCTGAAATGGGAACAAACTGATAGCCATCTCCTTGAAGTTTTTCGATGATTCCTGGCAATGCCTCCGGGGTATGCTTCGCCGCATTGTGGAATAATACAATCGACCCACAGTTCACTTTTTCCGTCACCCGTTTGGTAATTTCCGCTGCAGATAAGTCTTTCCAATCCAAACTGTCCCTACGCGCAACAGATGGAATACGGCTCAAATACTGAAATTAACAAACTATGAATACATCCAAAAAGGTTATAACCGCTCATCGCAGTTATAACCTTTTCCATCTCATATTCCATTTCCTAAAGTTCCTCAGCTTTAAACGAGGTATATCCCTCGTAATGATAACTGTTATCTATCCCCTTCATATACACATCTCTATCATTCACCTTATCCGTAAGCGCCTGCTTCAGTATATGCTTTATTTCGGTATCTCGAATAGGGCTTCGTTCCATTGCTAGTAAATAATCTTCCTTATCCACCTTACTCCAATCCACTACCATACTCAATTCTTTTTTCAGAATCAAATCAAGCCATATTCTGGTACTTCTTCCATTCCCCTCCCGAAAAGGATGAGCGATATTCATTTCAACATATTTTTCGATAATTTCATCAAATGTGGTTTGGGGCATATTGGCAATATGCTCTAACGCTGATTCAAGGTATATAACCGGAGCAAACCTAAATCCACCTTTTGCAATATTTACATCTCTGATTTCACCGGCGAAATCATAAATATCATCAAATAAATAATGATGGATAAAGCAAAGTGCAGAAATTTTCCCTGCCTCCAAAGTATCCAATAGCCCTTTTTCAAAAAGTTCTACCGCTTTCTTTTTGCTTATTTTTTCTTCTTCCCGGGCAAGCTCAACAGGATTTGTAATACCAAGTTTATTCTGCAACGCCATAATTCCACCTCTAATCCGCAACCTCATATACTGTTTATATTAATTATACCACACTTGATATTAAAAATCAACATTGACAATAAAATCTCAAAAAAATCTGTTCTATCTATAAAATCCCAGAGTTTCATCATGAAATAAATGCACAAAAAGCAACAGCGTTATTAGCTGTTGCTTTTTGTTATGCCCTATCTACATTTCACCTCGCTCCAATGCACCATCGCAGACATAGTATCTAAGTTGTCTGATTGCTGAGTCTACAGTTACTTCAAACCGATATGCAATCTCATTGATGATGTTGGAAACTATACTGGCGAATTTAGGATGATCCTTAGGATAAACCAGACTAAGTTTTCCGTCTACACATTCTAAAAAGATTTCATATCCAATCGACTCTTCAAAAAGAGTCAGTTCATGTGTTTCCGGTTCTACTTCTTCAAGAAACGCAAGTTGATCCTTGTAGGTTGCACAACTGCACCGAAGCAGAAGATATAGAGTATAAAGAGCATCCAACGCATCGCCCTCGCATGTAAAATAGAACCCATCCTCCCGAACCGCCGCATACAAGCTTCCAACATACTTCTCTGACGATTTCCATTTTTCCGATAATGCCTTGATAAAATTTTTCATACTTACTTTCTCCTTAAAAAATTAATAGTTTTTCGAGCGCTCAAGTGCAGTTTAACACACAAAAAACTTTTGTCAACACATTGTGTTTTACTTGACATGAACTTTACGTTTTGATACAATTCTAAAAAAGGAGTTGATCTAATGAAACGTATTCGTTCAAGGGAAAAAATAACGCCTGAACAAATGGAACTCTTAAAAGAATTTGAAGCAATCCTCTTGACATATGAACCTAATTGGGAGCACATTGCCAAAACAAATCAAGCTTATAAAAAGTTGTCTGCCTATGAGGCTCAAAAACAAAGGCTTGAAATCTTTTGTGAACGAATGAATGAATTACGCGAAAACCACGAACTTTCCCTTCGAAGTTTTGGAGAAATGTGCGGGCTATCACATTCCCACATGCACACGATTTCACTAAAGAAACTTCCTACAATACCATATAATAATCTCGAAAGAATTGCAGAGGCATTCCATATATCCATCGCATATCTTTTAGGTTTGGTAGACTCGCCAGACTACATGCCAAATTTAGCTGAAATGTATCTTTGGGAGTATCCGGAGTGTAAATTCACAACATGTAGGAAGTTAGCTATAAAAAATCTGGATTATTCCGGACGGAGATCCATGATTACAATACTATCCCTCCCCTTCGAGGAACTCCAAAAAGAGATGATTGAGTGGATGAAAAATGATGTAAAACTTGCCGACATTATCCATGATTTGTTATCTGCCCCTGAACCAAAACGAAGTCAATATATCAAAATTTTAGATGAGCTCAGAAAAATATAAAAACATTTGCTTTACGCATTTATCCATCGGTAAAATATACTTTTACTCACGCCAAGCATGGTATATGCTTGGCGCGCTGTTATTTTCCCGCTCCTCCATTCTGCTATCACTTCATCCCAATTATCTGGTTTGATTACTCTTGGTCTACCAAGATGCTTCCCTTTTGCTTTGGCAGCGTCAATTCCTTCTCTTTGCCTCTTCCTGATGGTCTCCCTCTCCTGTTCAGCAATGGTACCAAGAACCTCAATCAAAATATTATTAACCATCTCAAACACCCATTCCTGTCCGTCCGGCAATTCCATCATGGTAGTCGGCAGGTCAATGACCTTCAAACGGATATTGTTGTCTTTAAAATACTGTAACTCGTTTTTGATATCCGTTTTATTTCTGGATAGTCTGTCAAGGGATTTAATAACCAACGTATCACCACTACGCAACATAGTATTTTTCAGTGCCTGATAACCAACACGTTCTAAATTCTTACCACTCTCCTTATCACAGATGATTTCCCGCTCCTCTGCGCCTAATTTTACGAACGCTTCAATTTGCCGATCCAGATTTTGCTCTCTGCTGGATACTCGTGCATAATAAAAAATTTTGTTATTCATATAACCTCCAAAAGAAAAGTTTCCATAAAGGTGGTTCTGTTTCGGGACATCTCCCAAAACTCTTCCAGAACCTTTATGGAAACTTTTTTGCGTTATTTTGCTTACTTTTTTGCTGTATCTAAAGGTGTACCTTTGTGAACAAACAAAAAACACCTTCTCAATAAAGAGAAGATGCCGTATTTTATTGCTAAACTATTAATCAAGAGAAGTGATGTGTTCATTGAAAATATCCTTAAGCATAAAGATATCACCGCTTACGGATTTGATGGTTGCAATCATAAATAAATCCTCGTCTATCTTGGTAAAGTCAATCTTTTTTTCATTATGTTCCAAGAGCATAGAGAGGAATAATCTTTGTATTCTTCCGTTACCTTCGCGAAAGGGGTGAAGATAGTTTAACTCACAGTATAACTCAACAAATTTGTCTGTGAATTCATCACCCTCAAAATCTTTAAGGAAATTTGATTTATACAAGTTATTAAAAATACGCAAACCATTTTCTTCAATTTTTTCAGTAGGACAAAAGTTTGTGCCTTTTTTACTGATGTTTACGCTTCGTATCTCTCCTGCCCATTCATAGATATCCGAGAAAACATATTTGTGCAAGGACTTATAGAATTCAAAATCAACATTTTCAAATGGGATATCCATAGAAGCCTTAGCAATTAGAACAGAAGTTATGCTTTGTTCTAATGCATTTAATTGATTTTCGTCACGAATACCAAACTTGTTAATCAAAACAGAGGTGTTCTCATAACAACCATCTGATATGGAATCTAATGAATATGCCATTTATGCTTTGCACCCTTTCAAGACCATTTGTATAAACGTATCCTTATCAATTTTTCCGGCAAGAAAATCAAAACATTGCGCCTTTTGTTCACCGGTAATTCTATATCCTTCCATCTCTACAGAAGCAACTGCATTATCCAACGCTTCTTGATATCGAATCCGATCCTGTTCACTCATAAAATCACTTCCTTATGCCTAGTTTATCACATTATATTTAAATAATCAATAAAAATTTATTGTTCCAACATATCAAACATTTCATTCAAAATGATAATATACTTGAATGCAATATCATGTTCTTTCGTGGTACACCTTTAAACACACCCTCTACATACAATAGATATACTCTTCTATTTCCTCTGGGGTAAAACCGCTTTCCAACAACTCGTCTACTTCGTCAGGCGAACATCCATAATAGGTCGCAATGGACTTCAAATCATCAATGTATTCGCCCTTGGATATGGAATAGTTCCACCAACGGGTATATCCAAATCCGCTATAGTCTGTATATTGAAACTTATCCTGAACAATGGTTCCATCCGGCAAAAGGTTTAAAATATCCCCCGATTGAATATCAATCTCTTCCACGGCTCCTTTTTTGATTTCTTCAAAGAGTTTGGTATCAACCAACGCCTTATATAAGATCTCCTCAGTTGATGCATATACATACAACTGATACCTAGGAATATGTACCATTGATAAAGGGCTATCGCCCCGGACAAGCCATAAGGTATCATCGCTATCCAAAACGGAGAATGCAAAGCTCCCCTCTACACGCTCTGCCATAAACTTGATACTACCGCTATTAAGAACCTTTTTCTTCTCGATGAGTTGTACTGCTATATAACTATCCGTTTCAATTTTGGTTTTTGGAAGTTTTAATTCTTTTCTTAATTCTTTATCGTTACTCAGTACCCCATTATGTGCCAATGCAAAGTTAAGGTTATGGCAATGTCCGGAAAAGGGATGGTTGTTAAAGTTTTTATTCTTACTTCCCTGGGTAGAGTGACGTGTATGTCCCATCACACAGATACTATCATCCGGATGCTTGAATTCCATCTGAAATGCTGACTTGGGTTCTTTATGGATAATAAGCTTTCCGTCATCGTTATAAGCAATACCAGTTGCATCGGTACCTCTTACTGTTGCTTCCGTGGCAAGGGCATTGGTTAGGTTAGATATCCCCTTGATTGGTTGTCCGCTATAATTATAGAATCCAAATAAGCAGCACATTACATCTCCTCCTCTTGTGCGACAGCTTCGTTGACATACAAACGTTTCAGCTTCAGGTATTCAATCAGTTCTGCTTTCTTAGGAAGAATTCTGGAAACAAATTCCGACCAGGACAATTCTTCCATCTCCCTATCAGTTAAGCTCATTGCCTGGAAGCAGATTTCATCCACCAACTGTATTGTAGCAATAAATGTTTTGTAGCAGAGCGTTCCCCGAAACAATCGAAATTCCACAGTATTGTAGTTTTCAAGATTGACCGCTACATATCTCCCCATATTTTTATCCTTTGCTTTTGTATAGGTTTCGGCTGTGGTGTTGGAAATAGACGCATACTTTGCTGCCCAGCGGTTCAGGTTATCTGCAGTTCTTCTGCTGAATTTTACAAGTTCGTTCCAATGCTTCTCTACGAAGAATACAATTCTTCCAATCGCCAGTTCTTGCTCCTCGTAGGTTTTCCCGAATGCGGAGCGGGAGCAGTGAATATGCAAACCGCAGGTGTGCGTCTGATGAGAGCGATAACCCATGGAAACTGCTTTTTCAAAAACTTCCTTCCAATTCATGGAATTAAGATGATAGTCATAGGACATGGGATGGGACACCATCTCAAAACCATTTTCAATGCTACCATCGTGCTTGCAATAGATGTGTTCATCTAAACCATTTGCTACATCAATGATTTTGTTTGCATTCTCCTCGATTTCACCGCCTTTATCAATTTCCAGTTCGACTCCCATAAAGAAATCGCCCGAACCATAAAAAATTGGTTCGGGCTTATAGTTGTATGATTTAATCGGGGCACTCTCTATTTTCTCTTTGCATTCAAAGCAATATGGGTAATCATCATCGTCAAAATAGTAGGCGCTATCATTATGAATCAATCTTCCGCATCGTTCACAGTAGGTGTAACTATGTTCGAAACAGTAACTACACAAATTCGTATTTGCATCACCTCTTACATCATCATTCCAGATTCTGTCGCTACAATGGGCACAGACCATTGTTCTTGCCTCAAGGCACTCTGCACACATGGTAGTACCATCAAATTCTCGTTTGGTTTCTGGTGTCAGTTCCTTTCCGCAAAAACTGCACACCAACTTTTCTTTTGCTTTCATAAATAATCCTCCATTCAATATTCCTCTGCCAAAAGCATGGTGGAATGGTCTCCGTCATCTATGGCATATTTTTTTCCAATAAAAATAGGAGTATCAGCTACAAACTGATACTCCCTTTTGTATTCAGGCTCTTCCTGAATATGAATTACTTTTAATGCACCGTCCGAAACAGAACACTTAAAGATCTGTAACCTATCTTTTTTTCCTTTGAGTTCATCGATACATTGCCAAAAAAACAACTGGATCAATAATGGGACTTTGTCCCGGACTCCTCTGGTGACATACCTCTTGTTTTCAAAACTCACACTTAATCACATCCTTCTTTTTCTATGAACCGTAGCCTTACGGAATATGCGTATAGCATATCAAGAATATAGTATGTGATTGAAAGTTTTAAGTTTGGCATAAATAGTTCAACTTCATCAAACAGATCTAAATTAGAATCATTTAAAGACAGTGTTGAAACTTACTTTTTGAATTTATTTATCCATTCCAGAATTTCATCATATTTCATTTTGCCAGACGCAACGGACAAACCAAAGTCAACTACATCTGCATTAGTGCAATTCATTTTGATACCCTCAGCTTCCAAGAATGTCAGCATAACATACACACCTATTCTCTTATTTCCATCAACAAAAGCATGATTGGAAATTAAAGAAAATCCAAGACTTGCCGCCTTTTCCTCTTTTGTTTTATAAAGTTCTTCTCCACCAAATGTAGCATAAGCATTATTAAGTGCGCTTTCTAAAAGTCCAACATCTCTTACACCAACACTACCGCCCGTTTCCTCTGCTATTAATTGATGCAAAAGTAAAACCTTTTCCTTACTCAATTTAATCATTTTGCCAACTCCTCAAAAGCAGGTTTGAACCTTTGCATAATTCTTTTTGCTGCTACATCAATTTTCTCATCATCAGTAATATCAAAGTATGAATTAGAATCAACATCAATAAGCAAAAATTTGGGCTTATTATTTTTAAAGATAACTGCTTGACCATTATTCTCTGCAACTTTAGCAACCTTTGAAAAATTCTGATTTGCTTCCGTCATAGTTGTAATTGTTTCAGTATCGATATTCATAATTTCCTCCTATAATTTACGCTATAAATATATCCTACAATTTATATTATATACAAATTACAACACATTGTCAATCTATAATTTATGGTGCCATTCGATATCTCCTGTATGCTCGAGTGATACAAGGGATAAAAAATTCAACACATTTTCATATATCCCTATAAAACACGTAGTAACCTATCATAGGTTACTACGCTCTTTGATGTACTGTTCTACCGAGGCTTTGGATATCTTCCACACCTTTCCGATTCTGAACGCTTTGATCTCATTACTGTTCAGCAGCTTGTACGCTGTAGTACGACCAATCATCAACAGTTCACACATCTCATCTATGGTTATAATTTCTACATAGTTCTCTTGCATATTATATCTCTCCTTATTCTATATTACTTTATGTTAAAGTTATTTATATTTCTAACGTTAATAAAGCAAAAACTCCATAGTCCCGGAAACAAAAAAGACTTGTAGCACTTTCTATGTACCACAAGTCCTTTTAGCTAATCGCTTTTAATATTACATCAAGGAATCTATATACTCATCAACTGCTGCCACAAACTGTTTTGCATTTTCTATTTGTTCAATCGCATCAGCCTTTGAAACAATATAAAAATCCTCATAATCTGATTCTTGGCGAACCAAAAAAGCATTTTTTATCGCATAAGAAAATTGTTTATCAAAAACACCGCTTTTAATATATTTTTCCTGAAAATATGACACAACTCCAGAATGCTTCTTGCGATCTTCACCATCAAGAGCCATAACAGCTCTCATGGCATGAAACATAGCATAGTATGCTCGATTTGCAGCCGTTGCAAAGTCCTCAATATTACTTAAAGCATCGGCACTTTTTAAACATTCATACGCTTTTTCAATTCTGTATCTGCATAAATCTTTTCTATTTTCTTCAAGCATACACCACACCCTCCTTTATCACATTTTGATAAAAGGGCAATATAGCTTTCCATTTATTAAAAAACGACTGGCTTTGTAACTTGGATGACAATAATACATTGTAATGTAAATCTAAATCTGTACAGAAATTATTTATGACTTTCCTATATTCAGCAAGTTCTTCTCGGCTCATATCGACCATTATCATGAGATCTATATCAGATTCCCCATCATAATCGCCCCGTGCATAAGAACCGTATAATATAATATTTTGAAATTTATCGCCAAATACTTCTCTTGAAAAAACAACGATTCTACCAATAATTTCATCAAGTTGATTCTTAGTACACATACAAGCACCTCCTCTTATTTATATATTATATCTCAGTTTTCTTAAAAATGCAATACTGAAAGCAAATTACATGAATTAGGTGTGATTGGAAATGTATCTTACTCTGTTTATTCCATATCTTTTCAGAACCATATCTACCCATTCTTTAAATCCATAAAACTCTCCCCTGGTTCCTCGGTAGCGATGCCCGTCAAGGTAACTTACTGCATTAATCACGATATGGATATGAAGCTGATCTGTATCCTGATGCACACTAAACACCGTCTGATATTCTCTCCCGAGATATTCGGCGATATCTTGTCCAATCTGATATGCTACCTCGGGATCATTCACTTCCCATGATTCAAAACTAATAATAAAATGTCTTAATCTTACGCCTGTATTCTTATGATAGATGCTTGCAACTTCATCCATCTCCTTTGCATATTCAAATCCCTCCATTGCAGATACTCCGATATTTTTATTCAATGTTTTTCTGGGGTTGGTAATATACTCAATCACCGATTCTCTGGAGTTATTATCATAATACTTTCCAATACCATTTGCTATCTTTAGTATAGCCATTTGATTCATCTCCCTTATTTTATTCTAATCTTCTATAGGGTCGCAAGTCGGGGAAGAACGCAGTTGTCATTCTTCCCCTCGGGTCCCTTTTATTTATTACTATGTTATATGATTTGGTATAAAATAAAAAAGAAAACCACCTGAAATTTTCATAAATTAAACTCTGTTGTCTGACCCCTTTTTATATCAGGAGTCATCCGGTACTAATTATCTATAGTACCGGAACCACAACAGAATAATGCACCCCAAAAGCAACTTGCTTTGAGGTGCATTTTAGCAGTATATAATTAAATTTTCCATATAATTTCCACCGAACTCTCACTCAACAAAACCCTGTCAATAAATTGAGCAGCCACGAACTTCTTCTCCTCAAATGCCATTTTTGAAAATTCGATATTGGTCATTCTTGTTCCTTTCCGGTTCTCTGATACCGCAAGGCGTTCACGCTCTTTATGCAATCTTTCAATCTCTTTTGAAATATACGTTGCTGAAACATTACTACTTTCTGCCAATGCACTGACAAGTCGTTCAATCTTCTGTTCAATTTCAAGCATAAGGCTTGTGGTTTCTACATCGATGTAAGACTCCTCCTCAAAGTTGCATTCACGAATGACCCGAATCAGTTCCTGTTCCACTGCATTCTCCAGTTCCCTCAGATCGACTTTTAGGTGGGCATCACAGACTTTTAAATTGGATTTTCCTGAACAAATTAAATACAGTTTTTGTTCCGGTTTACTGTAGTTCACCTTGATGGCATATCCGCACTTGCTACATTTCATCAGTCCGGTCAGCCAACTATACTTACCTGCATTATGGATGGAAATCTGTTTGTTGTTGGACAACTTATCCTGCACCTTTAACCATAGCTTGGAGTCGATAAAGCCAAGATGATTTGACATTGCCATCTTCTGATTTTCCAGAGAGTTATATTTGTTTTTGCTTCTATCCCTCTGTCCAATGACGTTACAGGCATGTAGACCGTCAAAGTCCTCAATCTCGTTTTGGATATTAAGTCCCATCGCCATATAATGCCAGTACACATCCTCATCCGCTTTTACATAAACCGGACTATGCAGAATCCTGGAAAGTGTCACATTATCCCAACTCTCTCTTCTTGGACCATGAATCCCTGCTTCCATCAACTTTTTTGCCAAGCTCCGCAAGGATACACCCTCTTGAGCATAGTTTTCAAAAAGCATCTTTACAACCTCACTCTTTTCGCTATCCTCTACCAGAGTGGATACCTTGGTTCCGGCATCCGTTACAATCTTACTTAAACGATAGCCGTAGGGAGCGGGACCGCCGGGCCACGCACCGGAAATAAATCGATGAAGATAATTATCCTTTACACGATCGGCAGTCGTTTCCCGCTCTAACTGTGCAAAGGTTATCACGATATTCAACATCGCTCTCCCCATGGGAGATGATGTATCAAACTGCTCGGTTACCGATTGAAATTCCACACCATTTTTTTCGAGCAATTCCCAAAGCCTGCTAAAATCCGCAATGGAGCGGCTGAATCTATCAAGGCGATACACAAAAATCTTCTTTACCTTTCCGGTTTCAACCGCTTCCATCAATTCCTGGAACGCAGGGCGATTGGTATTCTTGCCGGAAAAACCCTTGTCCTGAAATACTGTAACATCCTCTCCGGCATACTTCTTACAGTAATCAATCTGCCCTTCAATGGACAGACTGTCCTTCTTGTCGATACTTTGTCTTGCGTAGATAGCATGCATTCTATGCACCTCCACGCTTACTACGAAGGATCAGCACACACCGTCTGTGAATGAGATCCCGTTTTTGTTTGTAGGATTTTTTATCTTTTGATATGTATGTATTTGTTACTACCACATCACACACCTCCTTCATTTTAATAATATGTAAGTGTGATTGTAAAACATTACACATTATTTTGGAGTTTTATGCGGTATTATGCATTATCATAGACCATCTCCCCTCTATCGATTTCTTTTGGACAAACTGCTACAAAATGTATTCAAAAACAACTTAAAACACCTAATCAAATATTTATTTTGTCAAATTTTTCCTACATTTTAAATTTTCCTACCAATTTTGTCGAACCTATGTTATACTGATTTATGAGGTGATATTATGTCCGAAAATGAAAACATCATGGATAGCGTAGAAAGGATTAGCAGGGGCGTTGCATATCATAACTATTACAACTTCTTGTCCCAATATTTAGGTCTTGAGCACCCCATTTTGAGTAACCCCGGAAGGTTTTTCTATGTTGCGAACCAGACACTCCGCTGCCTTGGCTCAGGCATAGAAATTAATATGAAAGATGGGCTCTCGAAAAAAATATATAATCTTTTCAACGAGGAATACTTTCCTCAAACGCCCCTCCCGGATAATATCATCAAAGGACTCATCGAAACCTTATATGCCTATCTCTCTCAATTCACCTTGTCCCCCTATGAGAAAGCATTGTTTCATTTTAAGTGGCAATGTGGTTTACGCTTTCTGCCCTACTTTGATGATCTGAAGAATATTACGATCCGGGATAATAAAATATACCTTTTGTTTTGGAACGAATATGGAACCTTCTCTTCTTGTCTGCTCACCGATTCTCTTATGAAGAAAATTGTCACCGAAAACCGAGGAAGATATCTGGCTACCGAAAGCGCTAAAAGAAAGTTATCTACAGCAATTTTGGATCAGTTTGGCTATACGGAACAAGATTCCCCTGACATCTTTTCGGTTTCTTTTGCAGAGGGAAAATTAACCTATATTCCCAGCATGGAGGTTACAAAGTTTGAGTCTGGCGCTTTACAAGATCCGTTATACAAACCCTATCTGAAATTAGGTCTTGCACCAACATCAATTCCGCCTACTCTTTCCAATAACCTTAGAAAGGTTTTAAACGAAATGACAGGAGGCTCTATCGAAGAGTTGGATTCTATTTCAGAACTGGTTGCTCGGATGCTGGTAAAGAGTCTATCCTCAAAATACTTATGGCATCTATCCGGTATTGGTAGCCGAAACCTTGCTAAACTGCTATCCTGGTTATGCGATGCAAAAACCTCTTCCTGTATTTACGAAACAAAAGGCAAGCATCTTTATCAGGCATTGATTCTGGATAGTGCAAACCATTCACTTCTTCAACTCAATCGCAATATGGTGAGCCAAAAGCAACTATACGAAACCAACCGTTCTGTGATAAAGAAACTGATTCAAGGCACAAACATCACGCAAACAGATGATCCTTTTATCCTCCACAAGCAAGAGTATCTTCCGGTGGTTGCTATCATACAATCCGGATTAGATTTTAAAGAATTTTTTAAAAAGATTCCTTGCAGAACCATTACGGTTGGCGATTTCAATCCAGACTTCCTGACGGACGAAGACAGAGGCTGGCTGAAATTATACTTAACCGCCCGAGGGCTGCACCTTATTTATCAAAATCAACCGGATATTGACGAAGACATAATTGCTGACGAGCTGATTTTTGACTTTTTAAGCACATTTTGTATCAAAGACGACACGGAACCCATCGCATCCGAGAAAACAGGCAAAAAGGACACGAAATACACCAAAACAAAGGATTTGTGTGTTGCACTGAAACGATATGCCACTGTTATGGATAAATCTGATCTTGATATTCTGAAACACCCAACCCTGCTTTCCAAAAAATTGAAATCCATGGGATTGGTCGAAAAGGAACACCGAGCTGCCAATAACACCAAGTGCTTTATGGGCATTGAAGTTGCAGAAGAAAAACTTTCCGCCTTTATACAAAAAAAGAACCAAGAGAGTATGGCACCCAACACATTTGAATATGCTCTTGATTCCATGTCTCACTTGATTCAATTTGAGGATTACTAGGCATAGAAATTACCAAAAACTATTGAAAATTTTTCTATAATAGTGTATATTAAAGTAAAAGCAATAAAAGATAGGGAGGTGAGCGTATGGCTATGCATACCATAGATGAACTACGCAATATCGTTGGTGATGTAGCTTCTGCTTACGGAATAAAGAGAGTAGCTCTGTTTGGTTCTTATGCAACAGGCGCTCAAACTCAGGATAGCGATATCGATTTACTCATCGACAAAGGCGAATTAAAGGGCTTATTTATGTTTAATGGCTTCATAAATGCTCTTGAGGAAAAACTCAACAAACCTGTTGATGTGATAACTTATCAATCTCTGGAACGTTCTTTAATTAAAGATTCCATAACAAATGAGGTGGTTCTATATGAACAGTAGAGATGAAATTATCCTTAAAAAGATTATACAATATTCTAACGAAATCAAAGAAACATTAGACAGGTTTCATCTTTCCTACGATTCGTTTGCTGAGGATTTTGTGGTTAGACATGCAATATCAATGTGTATTTTGCAAATAGGCGAACTTGTTGGAAAGCTTTCCGATGATTTCAAGAACAAAAACAATGCTATGCCTTGGAAAGAAATTAAAGCAATGAGAAACATTGCTGCACACAATTATGGCGAAATTGATATCGAGATGCTTTGGGAAACTGCAACCGAAGATATTCCGGAACTTAAAAACTATTGCGAAAGTTTTTTATAAACTATTAAAAAATACAACACGGCAGATGGTTAACCATCTGCCGTGTTTTTATCCCTCTCAAGCCCTTATTCCATGCGGGATTCCATCCGTTGCATCTACTTCCACATCCCATTGAATCGTGTAACAACCACATTCTCGTACTGCTTGCACTACATCATTGTTGTAATCACCATACGGTGCGCGGAACAGATTGGGTCGTTTTCCGGTTATTTTTTCAATTTTGTTATTACACTGTTCGATCTCATCCTTCATTTTCTCTTTTGAAATTTGAGTCATGTGCGGGTGGGTATTTGAGTGATTCATTACCTCATGTCCAGCATCAGATAACGCCTTAACAGATTCGGGAAATTTGTCGACCCAATCACCTACTACAAAAAAAGTAGCTTTCACTTTGTATTTTTCTAAAATATCTATCAGTTGCTGGGAATCTTCATTTCCCCAAGCTGCGTCAAAGCTGATTGAAACGAGTTTTTCCTCTCCCGTGTCCACACAATAGATCGGCAAATCCCGATTCATTTTTGCCACCATCTGTGCATCATTTTTTCCAATTGAAAGAGCTACCAAAACCATTATTAACATAGCAACACCTACAATGACAGTTCTTCTGTGAAAAACCATGATTCTCATAAACATCTCTCCTTTCTTCCATTCTATGACACGAAATTTTTTTTCATACAAAAATCTGTAGAATAGATAGAAAAGATTAAGGACACCATAAGATAGGGTGATGTTCTATGATTCAGGTCGGATCCGTTTGTATTATTAATGCAGACAGTTTATCAAACCTAGGTAAAACAGATTTTACCGGGCTTTGCCCGATAACTTGCGGTCTTTCCATCCGTTCTACGGTAACCGCCTCTAGCATTTCGGAGGATGGGTTCATTTACTGTCTCCAACGAAGCATCTTTGATTTAACTGGAAATGAGATTTCCCCACAGGAATTTCTTGTTTCCTGGCGAAAAAAGCCGAAAGATATTTATCCTCTTCTTGAAACCGTTACACTTCTTCTCCTTTGCCATGTTCCATCTGAAATCATTTCTCACTTCCTGTTCTAAACAAACAGTTTCTGCATATATTTTACAAAACGACAATAATTGGACAGAAACTTTGACAGGAGTGAGAAATGTGGAAAATACTTATTTTGAAAGTAATAGGGTCGAAATCGCCGGAGAGGTAATCAACCAACCGATTTTCTCTCACGCAATTTACGGCGAACAATTTTATCAATTCTCTATCCGGATTCCTCGGCTGAGCAGCAACTTTGACATCATTAAAGTTACTTTATCGGAACGCTTTTTTCCAGATGTTATGCCGATTCCTGGAAAACATGTATATATAGAGGGGCAATTTCGTTCTTATAATAACTTTTCGAATACCGGAAGCCGTCTCATTTTGACAGTATTTGCAAAATCTATTATTGAAATTGAAGATAGCAAGATTTATGATAATCCAAATCAAATTTTTTTAAGCGGATACATTTGCAAAGTTCCAATTTACCGAACAACTCCATTTCAGCGGGAAATTGCAGATATACTTCTTGCAGTAAATCGTTTTTATAACAAATCTGATTATATTCCCTGCATCGCATGGGGAAGAAACGCAAAATTTGCAGAAAAACTTTCTGTTGGAACTCACTTAAAAATATGGGGACGGATTCAAAGCCGAGATTATCAGAAACGAATTAGTGAAACAGAATTCCTAACCAAAACAGCCTATGAAATCTCCATTACAAAAATGGAAATAGCTGAAACAGAACCAGATATACTAAAAGAACCGTAGCATTTTGCTACGGTTCTTTTCAATTCAAATCTTACTGTGCAGACTTTGCCAGCTTTCTTTCTCTGGATTTCTTCTGCCAACCAGTCCAAATGGGTCCGGACAGGCATACAGAGGAGTAACAACCACTGATGATACCAAGCATCATGGGCAGAGCAAAACTCTGGATGGAATCAACACCATTCCATACTGCAAGAATGTAAACAACCGCAATACTTACCAAAGTACACAAACTGGTGTTTACAGAACGGCTGATAGACTGGCTGATGCTCTTGTCTACCAACTCTTCAACAGGCATCTTGCCGCCATGGAGCATCTTGTTTTCACGAATCCGGTCAAAGATAACAATAGTATCATTGATAGAGAAACCAAGAATCGTAAGAGCTGCCGCAATGAAGTTTTCGTTGATAGCAAAACCAAATACAATAAAGGTAATCAAAACTACAAGAACGTCATGAACCAGCGCCAAGATACCAGCAAGTCCTGCAGTCAAACCGGAAATCTTCCGGAAGCTGTACCATACATACAAAATAATCAAAATAACTGCGATGATAACCGCCATGATACTCTCAGACAAGAAATCACGCCCAATAAAGGGTTCTACGACTGTAACATCCTCTCTGCGAATGTTATTATCCGGGAATGCTTTCTCGATTTCTGCTGTCAGGTTCTTCTGTTCCTCTGCTGACATACTTTCCACACCAGCCATACTGATTACAAACTTAGTTGTATCTGTACCATAATCGGTTTTCATAGAAACGTCGTCAACTTCTCTTGCCAAAACAGTTTCTGTAATATCTTTTACCTTTTCGGTGTCAATTTCGCCATCATAAGCATAAGTCAGCATTGCGCCGCCCTTGAACTCAATATCAAGTTCGATACCATTTACAAAGTACCCGCCAATACCAACAACCAAAATAACCAGGGAGATAATATAGTAGATAACTCTGTTCTTGAAGAAGTTAACAACCTTAGTCTTCTTCTTGCCATTACCGTACATCCAGGTTTTTCTGAATACACCGTACTGACCCAAAGACTTGGTCATCAGCTTAGATGCAGTAACGCCGCAAATGAAGTTCAGGATTGCACCGGTCAGCAAAGAGTAACCGAAGGAAATCATGGTACCGGAGCCAAAGATCATCAAAATTACTGCTACAATGATAACGGTGATATTACCATCAAACACTGCTGAAAACGCCTTGTGGTAACCGGCATCAATCGCAGAGCGAACAGGCTTTCCATCTGCAATCTCTTCCTTAATACGTTCTGCGGTGATAATATTCGCATCCACACCCATACCAATGGAAAGAATGACTGCCGCAATACCGGGCAGAGTCAAGGTATACTGAGGAATGGACAAAGCTAAGAGCTGACCTGCAACCTGCAGGGTCAAAGCAAAGATAGCAACAAGACCGGGCAATCTATAATAGAAAAGCATAAATAAGCAGATCAGGATAAATGCCAAGATACCTGCATCTACCATAACGTCTAATGCCCCACTTCCCATGCTGGGACTGATGGCATTATAGTTACTGGATTCTAAAGCAAAGGGAAGTGCGCCTGCGTTAATTCTGTTTGCCAAAAGAACCGCATCTTCCATGGTAGGAATACCGGTAATCTGTGCAGAACCACCGGAAATTCTTTCGTTAACCTTGGGGTTGGAAATCATGGTTTCATCCATGTAGATTGCCATGTTTTGTCCAACCAGACTTGCCGTTGCATTGGAGAATAATTCTGCGCCCTCGCTATCAAACTCCAGATTTACTACATAACCTGCGGCTGTAAGACCGGTACCGCCGGTAGCGGTACTGGGAACTGCATTCTTGACATTCTTACCCTCTAACAGGATATTCCCATTAGGATCGCGGAAGGTCAAGCGATAGGTAGCACCCAGTTCGTTGATGGCTTCTTCCGGATTGAAGTCGGTCTCATCGGACTTCCAAGGGAACCGGAGCAAAATGCTCTTTCTCTCTTCGTCAATGGTAACTTCACGGTCAGCAATATTATGCTCATCGCACCGCTTCTCGATACTGGCTTTCGCTGCGTTGAGTTCTTCCACGGTAGGGTCATAATCCTTAGGGAAGTAGGTAGCCTCTACACCGCCACGAATATCAATGCCGAACCGCATCTGGTCTGCGGAAGGAATGTTAATTTTCCAGAAGTTCAAGCCAAAAATGGACACGTAGGTGATACACGCAATCAGGACAAGAACAATCCAGAAGGTACCTCTGTTAATTCTTTTTTTCACGTTTCTTTCTCCTTTGAGTTAAATTTTATATATGCTGTTTCATTCATTTACAATAACACACGCTTTTTCCCGTCCGTCCGATAGATGTAGATGATAATGGTCAAAAAAACCATGGTACAAAGCAAACCAAGCGTTCGAGGTGTATTTGTTTTTTCCGGATTGATGCTTCCCAAATCCGGCATCAAAATACGAAACGGATTCAGCCGTTGCGAAACCTTTCGCCTCATCTGTAAAAGCTGGCGACCGGTTTCTTGCTCTAGTCCGGTTCCTCCATTAATACTTTTTACATATTCTAAGTATAAAAGTCCCGGATAGGAAAGAACAGATTGATTCTCCTGTTCATACTTTGCATCAGAGATTCCGACACAAAACATGGAAAACAGAAAAGCCATCATGATGATACTACAAAGTATTCTCTTATCTGTATTTATCATGGGTTCTTCCTCCTTTCCACTCACCAAAACTCAAACATTACAATTGTAGCATAAGATACCACAAGAGTCAATAAAGATTTTCTCAAATAGTCAAATTGTAACAGAAAATTTCCTTGACAGAGTCATCTTTTTCTGGTATACTTTTCCCACGGTTACAAAAAGGGAGTAGTCGGCAACCCTATGGTTGTTGTATTGGCGTCAATCCGATTGAAAAATCCGCTGATACTCTAAACGACAAGACTTTTATGGCGCATTTGTCATAAAGGCCTTTTTTTATGGAAAAAACAAGAACAACTCTGTTCTTACAAAAATATGCTTCCTGCAGCATCATATCAAAAGCAGGGGAAAGGATTTGTATTATGGAAATCTTGTACGAAAATCTACTCAACATTCAATGGCAACAGGTGGTTATGTGGATCATTGGCGGCATCTTGATCTACCTCGCCATTAAAAAGGATATGGAGCCTACCCTCCTTCTTCCTATGGGCTTTGGTGCCATTCTGGTAAACCTGCCCATGTCCGGTGCGGTACACACCTTAGAAACCTTGTTCAACGCAGGTATTGCAAACGAGCTGTTCCCCCTCATCCTCTTTATTGGTATTGGTGCCATGATTGACTTCGGTCCGCTCCTTTCCAATCCGAAGCTGATGATCTTCGGCGCAGCGGCACAGTTTGGTATCTTCTTTACTCTCTGTCTGGCTTCTATCTTCTTTGATATCAAGGATGCAGCATCCATCGGTATCATTGGTGCGGCAGATGGTCCTACCTCCATCGTGGTTGCACAGGCTCTTAATTCAAAGTATTTAGGTGCGATTATGGTTGCGGCGTATTCTTATATGGCACTTGTTCCCATTATCCAACCGCCTGTAATTAAGCTCTTAACCACCAAAAAGGAACGTATGATTCGTATGGACTATGTACAAAAGAACGTGTCCAAAACCACCAGAATCCTCTTCCCGATTATTATCACCGTTATCGCAGGTCTGGTTGCTCCCGACTCGGTTGCTCTGGTTGGTTTTTTGATGTTCGGTAACCTGATTCGTGAGTGTGGCGTTTTGAATTCCCTTTCCGAAACTGCACAAAAGGTTCTTGCAAACCTGATTACCATCTTCCTTGGAATCACCATTTCCTTGCGGATGCAGGCAGCAGAATTCCTGCAGCCTGATACACTTTTGATTCTCGGTCTTGGTCTCTTCGCATTCATCTTTGACACCGCCGGTGGCGTTATCTTTGCAAAAATCATTAACCTCTTCTCCAAGAAGAAGATCAATCCTATGATTGGTGCAGCAGGTATTTCTGCATTCCCTATGTCCGGACGTGTTGTTCACAAGATGGGTCTTCAGGAAGATCCTCAAAACTTCCTGTTAATGCATTCCATGGGCGTAAACGTATCGGGTCAGATCGCATCTGTTATCGCAGGCGGTCTTATCCTCAACTTCTTTATCAATATGTAGGAGGGCAAACAAATGGATATCAATATTATGAATTTTGTAGCTAATTTAAAGTATATGGGTCTTGGAATGCTTGGCATCATCATCGTAATCGGTGTAATTATCCTTATCACCATGTTCCTTAACAAGGTTACTTCCAAGAAAGACTAAGATAACATACACGCAAAACCGCCGAGGATTTTCCTCGGCGGTTTTTTTACATTACTTTACCTTTTTCTCGTGTGCACGCTTTGCCGCAGTCAAGGTGTTCTTCATAAGCATCGCAATCGTCATGGGTCCCACACCGCCTGGAACCGGCGTAATGGCTCCTGCAATGGGCTCTACCGAATCAAAATCCACATCACCGCAGAGCTTGCCGTTTTCATCTCTGTCCATTCCTACGTCAATCACAACAGCTCCGGGCTTTACCATATCCGCTTTCACAAACTTAGGAATTCCCACAGCCGCAACCAGAATATCTGCTCGTTTGGTTACTTCTGCCAAATCCTTGGTTCTGGAATGGCAGGTTGTTACGGTTCCATTTTCATGGAGCAATAGCATAGACATGGGTTTTCCTACAATGTTGCTTCTGCCGATAACAACACACTCTTTCCCTTCAACAGACACACCGCTTTCATGAATTAATTCCATGATTCCAGCAGGGGTGCAAGGAACGAAATCAAAGTCCCCGATCATGATCTTCCCAACATTCACCGGATGAAACGCATCCACGTCCTTTTCGGGACGAATTCGGTTGATAATGGTTTTATCATCCAGATGCTTGGGCAGAGGCAACTGTGCCAGAATACCGTGAATATTGGGATCATCATTCAGTTTATCTACCAGAGCGATTAGCTCTTCCTCGGTGGTTTCCGCTGGAAGAGCGTGCATTTCGGAATACATGTTCAGTTCTGCACACGCCTTTTCCTTATTTGCAACATAGACCTTAGAAGCGGAATCATCGCCCACGATGATGACTGCCAGACCCGGCTTTGTTCCAGCTTCGGTCAGCGCCGCCACCTCTTGTTTCAGTTCTTCCTTGACTCTTGCGGAAACCGCTTTTCCGCTCAACAACTTTGCCATAACTCTTTTCTCCTTTTCTTTTATTAGATATTAAGCACTTAGGACCGTTGCCAATCAAATCCTTTCGTCCGGCTTTGGTCAATGCTTTCAACACAAGTTGATAATTTTCTGGGCGTTTATATTGTAGCAACGCCCGCTGCATTTGTTTTTCTTCAAACGTTTTAGGAACATAAACCTCTTCCATGGTCCGGGGATCAATTCCGGTATAATACATACAGGTGGATAAACTACCCGGCGTTGGATAAAAATCCTGAACCTGTTCAGGATTCAACCGATGATCCCTAAGATACTCTGCCAATGCTATGGCATCTTTCAGCCGACTCCCCGGATGAGAGGACATCAAATAGGGAACGAGAAACTGTTTTTTTCCAAGTTTTTCATTGACTGCGTAATATTTTTGAGAAAACGCCTCATACACCTTCTGTCCGGGTTTTCCCATATATTTCAGTACATGGTCGGAAATATGCTCCGGTGCCACCTTGAGCTGTCCGCTAATGTGATGCTTACACAACTCTGTGAAGAAACTGTCATCCTGATCATAAAGCAGATAGTCATATCGAATACCAGAGCGGACAAACACCCGTTTAACACCAGTAACTTTTCTCAATTTCCGGAGCAACTCCAGATAATCCTTATGGGTAATGTCCAGATTTTTACATGGGGTCGGGAACAAGCACTGCTTGTCCTTACAAACACCATGTTTTAACTGATTCTGACAAGACGGTCTTCTAAAATTTGCCGTAGGTCCCCCAACATCATGAATGTAACCCTTGAACCCTTTTTCTTTGGTTAAAAGTTCTGCTTCCATAAGGAGGGACTCCTGGCTACGGGAGGTTACTGTCCGTCCCTGATGAAAGGTGAGTGCGCAAAAGTTACAAGCGCCAAAGCATCCTCGACAGGAAGTCAGGGAAAATTGCACCTCACTGATTGCCGGAATACCACCATCCTCTTCATAAATGGGATGATAGGTTCTGGCATAAGGAAGGGCATACACTTCATCCAGTTCCTGTGTTGTTAAGGGCAATGCCGGTGGGTTCTGCACCACAAAAAAATCCCGATCAAGCTGAGCAATGGGTTTACCCCTAACAGCATCTTGTTCCCGATACTGCTGCATCGTGGCTTCAGCATAAGCCTTTTTATCAGAGCTAACCGTTTGATAGTCTGCAACTTTAACACAATCTTCCGGCAAATTCTCAGCATTGGATTCTAAATAAACAGTGCCTGCGACACCCTTAATCTCCTTCACCGGAACTCCCTGCTCCAATAGGTCTGCAATGGCAACAATCTGCTTTTCTCCCATTCCAAAAATCAAAAGGTCTGCACTACTGTCAATCAGAATGCTCCGTCTTACCTTATCATTCCAGTAATCATAGTGTGCAAAGCGACGAAGACTTGCCTCAATTCCTCCAATGATAACAGGAACATTTCGCCCATAAGCCTCCCGAATCCGGTTACAGTAAACAATCGTTGCTCGATCTGGGCGGTACCCGGCTTTTCCACCTGGAGAATACAAATCCGTATTACGGCGTTTCTTGGCAGCAGTATAATGATTCACCATGGAATCAATATTCCCGGCAGAAACCAAAAACCCCAACCGCGGTTTTCCTAATTTCTTGAATTCTTCGCAGGAATGCCAATCCGGTTGAGCAATAATCCCCACCGTATATCCCTTGGATTCTAGCACGCGAGAAATGATGGCAGGACCGAAACTGGGATGATCAACATAGGCATCCCCGATAACATAAACAAAATCAAGGGTTTCCAAACCACGACTTTCCATATCTGCCTTTGAAATCGGCAAAAACTTCTGCTCCAATCCTACCACCTTCTTTCTTTTACTTTATGACTTTCTCTAATACTGCAATACTTTCCACATGAGCCGTCCGAGGAAACATATTGACTGGAACGACTTTTTTAGTTTCATACCCCTTTTGGGCGAGGTATTTCAAGTCCCGGGCTAAGGTGGATGGCTTACAGGAAATATAAACAATCCGCTTAGGACGAACAGAAGCTACCGCATCCAAGAGTCGCTCCTCACAACCCTTCCGGGGCGGGTCTAAAATCACCACGTCTGCCCTTTCCCCCTGTGCTACAAGTTTTGGCACCAACACTTCTGCCTTGCCACAATAATACTCGCTATTAGAAATTCGGTTCAAAACAGCGTTCTCTTTGGCATTTTCTACTGCCTCTGGGACAATTTCCACTCCGATGACCTTCCCGGCGTCTTTTGCCAAAAATTGACCAATCGTACCGATTCCGCAATAGATATCCCACAAGGTTTCCTTGCCGGAAAGTCCCGCAAACTCTCCTGCTAACCGGTAAAGTTCTTCCGTTTCAAATCGGTTTACCTGATAAAAAGACTGAGGAGAAATTTTGAACTTTACCTCACCTATGCTGTCAATCAGATAATCACGCCCCCAGAGAACCAGGTTCTTCTTTCCAAGGACTACATTCGTTCTTTGGTCATTGATATTCTGGACAATCCCCACAATAGGGATTTTCTGTTCTTGTAATTTTACCAGCAAGGATTCCGCTGGTAAGAGTTCCTTGGTTCTGGTAACTAGAACCAGAAGTAATTCTTCCTTTCCCTCACGCAGATAGATATGTCGCAAAACTCCTGTATGACTTTCCTCAGCATAAGGAGTAACGTTCTCCTCCACCATCCATGTTTGAACCAGGTTCAGTATCGCAGCATCATGCCCGCCTTGAAGCCTACAATCACTCATTGGAATCACCTGATGACTATTCCGCCGATAGAAGCCAATTCCTTCCGGGGTTACAGGGTACTGTGCTTTATTTCGATACCGTTCCATGATTCCACAATCTTGTGTTTGGTCCGGCTTTATCTCAATTTTTCCGAGTCGGCTCAAACAATCCTCTACCTTTTGTCTTTTATAAGAGAGTTCGGCATCTCTATCCATGTGCCAGAGCTGACATCCTCCACACTGATAAAAGTAAGGGCATTCCGCCTTAACACGATGAACTGATGGTTTTAAAACTTCCATCAATTTCCCAAAGGCATAGTTCTTCAGCACCTTAACAATCAAGACACGGACGGTTTCTCCTACTATCGTGTAGGGAATAAAAACTGCCATGTTATCCACACGACCAACACCATCACCCTCGTCGGTCATACCGGTAATTTCTATTTCATAAACATCGTTTTTTTGTATCATACTGCCACCTTACAGTTCTACTCTCCATTGCATTGCCTTGGAAAGAGTAATTTCATCTGCAAATTCCAGTTCCCCACCCACAGGAACACCATGAGCAATTCTGGTTACCTTGATTCCAAAGGGCTTGATAAGTTTGGAAATATACATAGCAGTGGTTTCCCCTTCCAAATTTGGATTGGTCGCCATAATCACTTCCTGAACCCCGCCTGCGGCGATTCTGGTCATCAGTTCCTTAATCCGGATGTCATCAGGACCAACATTATCCATAGGCGCAATGGCACCATGCAGAACATGGTACACACCCTTAAATTCATTGGTGCGTTCCATTTGGAGAACATCCTTTGGACTCTCCATCACACAGATAACACTATGATCCCGGGCGGGATTATCGCAAATATTACACACTTCCTTATCTGAGAGGTTCTGACACTCTTTACAATAACATAGAGATTTCTTCGCCTCCACAATGGCATTTGCGAACTTCTCTGCTTTTTCCTTGGGCTGGTTCAGCACAAAGAACGCCAGCCTCTGTGCAGTTTTACTGCCAATCCCGGGAAGTTTTTCAAATTCTTCAATTAAGTTTTGTAGGGGTGCTGCAAAATACTCCATTTATCTTCTCCTGTTCAATAAATCTCCAATTTCTCTTTTAGTCCGGAAAAGCGTTTCTGTGTGTTATCATTTTCCACAAACATCCGGACATATTCCTCCCGCCCCACCAGAACCACCAGGGATTTCGCCCGGGTGATTGCGGTGTAGAGTAAGTTCCGTGTCATCAAAAGCCGATGAGTTTCAAACATGGGCATAACCACCACATCAAACTCACTTCCCTGACTTTTGTGAACAGTTACTGCGTAAGCAAGCTCCAACTCATCCAACAACATAAAATCGTACTGCACCATCCGATCATCAAAGACAACAGTAACTTTCTGATTCCGGTTATCAATATCGGTGATAAAACCAACATCTCCATTAAAAACACCAAGACCTTTTTCGTCCCGGTCAATCCGCTCCCATTCCATTTGGTAGTTATTCTTGATCTGCATCACTTTATCCCCCAAACGGAAGGTGCAATGTCCGGCAATTTTTTCCGGTTTATCAGGACTTGGCGGATTCAACGCATCCTGCAGAACTGTATTTAAGTAGGTAACTCCAATCATGGACTTTCTGGTTGGTGTCAACACCTGGATCTGGGAAATATTACTAAGTCCGTAAGCCTTGGGAAGCCGCCTTGCACACAAATCCGCAATGGTTTCGGGAAGACTCATGGGGTCATCCCTCTCTACCAGGAAGAAGTCGTTATCCTTGTCATTCATCATAGGCATCTCTCCCCGGTTGATCCGGTGAGCATTCATAACAATCATACTTTCCCGGGCTTGCCGGAAGATTTCGGTCAGTCGAATACAAGTCAATGCTTCACTATCAATAATATCCTTCAGTACATTCCCAGCTCCCACCGATGGTAGCTGATCGCTATCTCCAACCATAACCAGCCTGGTACCTTGGGAAAGAGCAGAAAGCAGACTATCCATCAACAGAATATCCACCATAGACATTTCATCTACAATGAGCAAATCACATTCCAAGGGGTTTTGCCCATTTCTTGCAAACTGCATTCCCACCTCATTGACCCCGGGGGTAATCTCCAAAAGACGATGGATGGTTTTTGCCTCCATACCGCAAAGCTCGGTAATCCGCTTGGCCGCACGACCGGTGGGCGCCGCAAGAGCAACTCGTTTTCCGGAGCGCTCCATCAGCTCAATCATTGCCTTAATGGTGGTGGTTTTCCCGGTACCGGGACCGCCGGTTATCACCATTGCCGCATTCTGCAGAACACTCTGTACTGCTTCTAGCTGAGCTTCTGCAAGGTAAATTCCGGTATCTTCTTCAATCTCTTCAATCAGCTGATTTATTTCCTGCATATTCACATCGAAGACTAACTGAGACATATGCAGAAGACGCTCTGCAACCCGCTTTTCTGCATCATAATACAGTTTTAGATAAAGAGAATCATACTCTCCTTGGTTCACCAGAACCAATTCTTCCCGAAGGAGCATTTCCGCCACTGCTTCTTCTGCCACACCGCGTTCAATCTCCAAAAATTGACAAGCCTGACCAACCACCGTACTCCGGGGCAGAAAGGTGTGGCCATTCAAGTACCCCACCTGTTTCATCAGGCATTGGATTCCGGCAGAAACCCGATCATAGGAATTGGGATCATGACCAATTTCTTTTCCAATAGTATCTGCCGTCTGAAAGGTAATGCCATCCACTCGCTCTGCCAGAATATAAGGATTCTCCTGAACTAATTTGACAGTAGATACCCCAAACTGCTGAAACGCTTTAAATGCCGCCCCGGGCGAAATACCAAACCGCTGAAAGAAAATCACAACCTCCCGGACGCCAATCAGCTCTACAAACTTTTTGTAGATCAAGTCTACCTTCTTTTTACTTAACCCGGAAATGGCAAGAAGCCGATCCGGTTCATGTTCAATCACATCAAGAGCCTCTGCGCCAAACATTTCCACAATTTTTCGCGCCGTACTCTTTCCAATCCCGGGGAGCAATCCGGAGGCTAAGTACTTTTCAATTTCCTCCTCCGTCGAGGGCATCTTTCGTTCATAGCATTCCACTTTGAACTGATCCCCATACTCAATGTGAGTAACCCATTCGCCATGAACAATAATGCACTCCCCTTCGCTCAGGTTCGGCATATATCCTGTCAGGGTAATCAATTGTCCGCTACTTGAAATATCGCAGACTGTATAACCGTTTTCTTGATTTTCGTAAATAATATGTTCCACACAGCCTTCAAGCTTTAACATCAATTACCCCTCCTTTTTCGCAAAAATCTACAGAATACATTATAAACGATATTCCTCTAAAAGACAAGAGGCATTTCAAAGAAACCAAAAAAAGAAAACACTCTAAAATCGAGTGTTTCCCCTCTTACGTTATAGCCCAAGTACTTGCTTAATCTTCGTACTCACTTTTTCAAAAATTTCCTCTCGGTTGAGCACCTTTTCCAGATAGATTTCATCTGCCAGAATTCCCTGGTAAATCAGCATTCCAAGACCGTTTATGGTTTTGAAACCTAACTCGTCTGCCTTTGTTAGAAGTTTTGTTCTATCAGGATTATAAATCAAATCTGAAACCAGCGCATCCTTTGGAAGCACCTCCAGGAAGGACAAATCTTCAAATTCTCTGCTCACACCATGCATACCAAGAGGAGTTGCATTCACCAAAACATCGCATTCTCGACATGCTTTGGTTATGCCATCCACAGAAAAACCATCACAGAAAACAGGTACGCCTGTTTTGGCGTGAACTGAGTTCGCTATTTCCTCGGCTTTCTCCATCGTACGATTACAGATTTTGATTTCCTTTGCACCATCCTTGGCAAACTTCAAGGAAAGAGTGCGAACCACCCCTCCTGCGCCCAGGATCACTACACGGCTATTTTGAATGGTATACCCCTTCGTTTGGAGGGACATCACATAGCCCAGAGCATCGGTATTATGTCCAAAAAGTTTCCCATCCTTTATTTTAACAGTGTTTACGGAATCAAAAACTTGTGCTTCCGCATCCATCTCATCAAGATATGGGATGATGTCCACCTTATGAGGCATCGTCAAATTAAAACCAGTAATTCCGGTTTTTTTTGCATAGGAAAGGAATTCCGGTAATCCGCCTTTTTTCACTTGCACCTTTTCATAGGCACAGGGAATCTCCAGCGCTTCCATCACGCCGCCATGAACCAAAGGAGATAGACTATGTTCAATCGGATCACCAATCACCGCCAGCTTAATCATGATTGATTTCCTCTTCCATCAGATAGTCCAAGGCAAGGGTGTAACCTCGAAAACCCAGTCCGCAGATTTGTCCAATGCAGGCAGGGGCCGTTACTGATTTATGCCGGAACTCATCACGTTTGTGAATGTTACTGAGATGTACCTCAACCGTAGGGAGATTCACCGCCTGGAGAGCATCATAGATTGCATAGCTGTAATGGGTATATGCTCCGGGATTGATGATAATTGCATCCGCACTTCCCAAGGCATGATGAATGAAATCAATAATCTCACCTTCACCATTGCTTTGGAGAACGATTACCTCACAGTTTCGGGCATTGCCATACTCCTCCAGATAGTTTTCTAAAGCATGATAGTCCTTTTTTCCATAGACATCCGGTTCTCGAATTCCCAACATATTTAAATTGGGTCCATTAATCACCATGATTCTCATAACGTTCCACCTCTTTGATTATAGTTTTTACAGCATCCTGGACAGTACCAGTATTTTCAATTCGAACCTCGCCCCATTGGCAATACAACGCGTACCGATCCCGGTAAAGTGTTTTCAATCGCTCTACCCCATCTTTGAGCAGGGGTCTTTCCTCTGTAGAAGTTGTTTGAAGGAGCACTTCCAAAGGGCGATCCACGAAAACAACAATTCCATTTTTCGCGATTTCACGATTATGTGGGATGGTAACAATTCCACCACCGGTAGCGATAACATTGCTCTCTCCAACGGACATGGCAAAAGCCTTGGTTTCCATTTCTCGAAAGCCTTGTTCCCCATCTGTTGCAAAGATATCATTAATCTTCTTCCCGGCAAGTTCCTCAATCTTCGCATCTAAATCCAAAAAAGGACGATGAAGTTCATTTGCCAAGATTTTCCCAATGGTTGATTTCCCACATCCTGGCATTCCAATTAAGATAATGTCCTTTTTCATACCTTATCCCTCCAGGCTACCTGCAGGATAATTTCCCAGAAGCTTAAATTCCTGAGTTTCCGCAATCACCTCGTCGGTTACCTGACGAACCTTTTCATCCAGTAAATTTCCGGTATAATCCACGAAAAACATATACTCAAACCGTTGATTTTGAATAGGTCTGGACTCCAATTTCAAAAGATTCAGACCGCCTCTGGCAAAGCATGACATCACCCGATGAAGTTCTCCGCTTTCGTGTGGCAGAGTAAATGCAATACTGATTTTATCGCAGTCCCCGGTAATTTCCGGACATTTTGCCACCACTGCAAACCGAGTAGTATTGGTATCATTATTGTTAATATTCTCAGCTAAAATCTCCAAACCATAAAGCTCCGCATTCTGAACTCCAGCAATCGCCGCCACCGTCATATCTTCAAGCTCTGCAACTAGTTTTGCACTTTGGGCAGTACTATGGCAAACTTCGGTTTCTGGGCTTCCAATAGAGTTCAAAAAGCTTTGAGATTGCAGAATCCCCTGCTCGTGAGAATACACTTTGGAAATTTCGGTAAGTTTCACTCCCTTTTTTCCTAGCAGGCAATGACGAATGGCAAGATTTACCTCACCCACAATAGAATATCCATATTTTCCTAGCAGGTCAAGTACTGCAGCAATTGCCCCTGTAGAGGAATTCTCGATGGGAAGTACAGCATAATCCGCTTGATCATCTACCAAGGTTTCTAAAACCCCGGCAAAGGAATCTACCGAAAACCGCTGGACTTCCTCACCAAAATACCGGATTGCCGCAATCTCGCTATAAGACCCTTCGGCACCAAAAAAACAAACATTGGGAGATTTTTTTCGTGTTTGGGAAAACTCCAGAGTTTTCTCCACGATATCTTCCGTTGAAATATCAGAAAGTCTTCGTTTTTGTAGGTTCCGGCTAATTGCCATCATGGAATTAAAGAACGTATATACTTCATCTTTTAATTCGGGGTTCTGGAGAAGTGCCATCTTAGCATCCAAAACTTCCTTCTCTCGCTTCACATCCAACACCGGCATACCAACCGATCGTTTATAGTCCGCAACCTGGCTACAGTAATCCATTCTTTCTACAAAGAGATCCAGCAACTGCCTGTCAATCCGGTCAATTTCTTTTCGTAGTTCCTCTAAACTTTTCATTCGTTTCCGTCCTTTATTTTGTTTTCAGCATATCCAAAAGTGCAATCGCACATCCAGCTTCTACCACCGGAACCGCCCTTTGGAGAATACAGGGATCATGTCGTCCCTGCACTGAAATTTCGGTATGTTCCATGGTTTTGATATTCACCGTCTGTTGTGGTTTTCCAATCGATGGAGTAGGCTTGATTACCAAGCGAAAAATCACCGGCATTCCATTGGTGATACCGCCATTGATTCCTCCGTTATGGTTAGTCTTTGTCCGAACTTTCCCCTCTTCAATACAGAAGGCATCATTTGCCGTAGAACCTGTCATGGTGGCATAATCAAATCCTTCGCCAAATTCGATTCCTTTTACCGCTGGAATCGAAAACATCATGGACGAAATTCGGCTCTCCACAGAACCAAAGAAGGGATTCCCCAATCCAACAGGGAGTCCGGCAACCGAACATTCAATCACGCCGCCTACCGAGTCAAGCTCTTCTTTCTTTTTCAGGATATACTCCTGCATCGCTTTTCCGGCTTCGTCGCAGATAACCGGAAAGGCTTTATGGCTGAGATCCTCAAACAATTCTGGTGAACCGGAGATGGCATCAAACGAGGAATCTATCACATCCCCCAACTGCTTGATATGGGCACCAACTGTGATTCCTTCCGTCTTTAATATCTGTTTCGCGATGGCACCGGCAAAAACCAGAGGTGCTGTAATTCGTCCTGAAAAATGTCCACCGCCACGATAGTCATGAGATGCTCCGTACTTGGAAAATCCCGTAAAATCTGCATGGCCCGGACGAAGAAGTTCCGGGGTATAATGCTTCGATATCGTGTTGGTGTTTTCAATCACGCCGGCTAAAGGTGTTCCGGTTGTTTTTCCATCAAAAAATCCGGAAAGAATCTTAACCTCATCCTTTTCGCTACGAGGCGTAGACATGGGGTCCTTTCCCGGTGCCCTCCGTGACATTTCACGCTTGATTTCCTCAAGATCCAGCTTTGTCCCTGCAGGGATTCCATCAATCACCACACCAATTCCAGTTCCGTGAGATTCGCCAAAGATGGTTACTTTAAACTGTTCTCCCCAGATATTCATGAAAATCAACCTTTCTCCGTAATTTCTTCTCCAAATTTCAGTAGGGTCTTCGGCCCTTCCTGTAATCCATGATAAACCTCAAAAAAGTCAGTATAGGACTTCTGCACCGCCTTTTTTCCGCCCGTAATAGTAACTGCACCTTCACACCGACACGCGGCAATCGCAAGTGCCATAGCAATCCGGTGGTCATTCCAGGCTGAAACTGTTTCACCGCAAAGGGTCTGTTTTCCCTGAATTTTCAGGAAATCACTTCCCTCTTCTATTTCGACTCCCAACCGGGAAAGTTCACTGGTGGTAGAAGCAAGCCGATCACTTTCCTTCATCCGCAGGCGTCCTGCATTGATAATCCGACTTTCTCCCTTTAAAAAAGCACACAGAACCGCTAAAATCGGTACCAGGTCAGGAATTTCTCTTGCATCGATTTCAATACCATGCATAGAATCAGTAGGGGTAGCACAAAGATCACCATTGTCCAAAGCTGTAACCTTCGCGCCTGCCTGCTCTAAAATTTCCAGTATCTTTTTGTCCCCTTGCAGACTTGTCCTTTGTAATCCGGAGCAAACAATATCACAGCCCAAGGCTCCGGCAACCAAAAAGAAAGCAGCTTGAGAATAGTCGCCCTCCACACAATAGTTTTTCGGTTGGTATATCTGTCCGCCCGGCACCAAAAACCGGCGATAGTTTTCGTTGATAATTTGAATCCCGAAATCCTTGAGAACCGAAAGGGTAAGATCCAGATATCCTTTGGATTCCATCTCGGTTGTAATGATAATTTCACTGTCCCCCTCCAAAAGAGGCAGAGCAAACAAAAGTCCGGTTACAAATTGAGAACTCACATCCCCGGGCAGGGAATATCTTCCGGGTTCCAATTTTCCATCCAGTGTCATGGAATCCTTTTCCACAACACAAGAAATCCCCTTTTCTGCAAAGATATCCATGTACGGTTTTTGCGGTCTGCTCATCAACCGCCCTTTCCCACAAAAGGCTATCTTTTTCCCGGTAAGCAATGCTACCGGAATCAAAAAGCGAAGAGTTGAACCACTTTCTTCACAGTTAAGTTTCAGGGTTTCGGAAAGTTTTTTCTTCTTTCCGGTAAAAGAAACTACACCGGATCCTTCGTTTATCAAATAATCAGCTCCGAGTTTTTTCATGCAGCCAAGGGTCGCCTGAATATCCTTTGACAACGCGATATTCTCAATATTACATACCCCGCCTGATAGTGCGGCCGCAATCAATGCCCGATGCGCCACACTTTTGGAAGGTGGAATCTGTACTCTGCCCCGCAGCATGGTTGGTTCAATCCGGATGATATCCATGTTTTTCTCCCTTATTTCCATACGTCTTCTTTCTTGGTTTTCACTATTTCCACCTGACCGATTTCTTTCAGTAAAATCAAGTGAATCAGGTTTCCGCTCCCCTTTTTATCATGGCTGATTGCCTCCAAAAGGGACTCCTTACTCACATTTGCCGTAATGGGAAGCCGAAAATTCCTTAATACTCTTTCCATTTTGTCCTTGGTTCCGACCATGGTTAAGCCATGCTTTTCTCCATAGTCGCAAGCCATAACCATACCAATAGCAACTGCTTCACCATGGGTATAGGTCTGATAATTCCCCTCTTTTTCAATGGCATGACCAAAGGTATGACCGAAATTCAGAATCATTCGGTTTCCGGTATCCAATTCATCCTCTTCCACAACCTGTCGTTTTTTATCACAACAAGTATACACGATTTCATCAATTTTTGCAAAAAGCTCTTCTTTTGTTGAAATCTGTTCGAGCAGAGTAAAGAGTTTCTCGTCTGCAATGGCTCCATATTTGATAACCTCCGCCATCCCATCCGCAATATTCCGGTCGGGCAACGTAGCTAAGCACAAAGGATCGATCAGCACCATCTTAGGCTGGTAAAACGCACCCACCAGATTCTTTCCCTTGGGCAAATCAATCGCAACCTTGCCTCCTACACTGGAATCCACCTGAGAGAGAATGGTAGTTGGAATCTGCACAAAAGGGATTCCTCGCAAGAGGGTTGCTGCCGCATAACCGGTCAAATCACCTACCACGCCGCCACCCAATGCTACAATCAGGTCGGTTCTGGTCATACCAAAATCCAACATCTCATCATAAAGCCAAAATAATTGTTCCCGGCATTTGCTCTCTTCACCTGCCGGAATCCGGCAGATATGTACCAAAAAGCCTTCCTGTTCCAGGCTTTTTGCAACAACATCCTTATACAAGGGGCCTACATTGGAATCGGTTACAATGGTTACCTTGTTTCCAGAAGAAATACTACGAAGATATTTTCCAGACTCTTTTAGTACTCCGTTTTTGATATGAATATCATACTCCCTACCGGGAAGATTGATTCGTAACGTCTTCACACAATCACTCATTTCCTTATTTTTCAACAAAAATTTCCGGTTCTTTATTCTGCATGACTTCCTTGTTTTCTGCCACTGTTGACAAAAGCTGATACAAGGTTTCCCCATCTTCACTTTGAATAGCCTCCCGAATCCGGTTTAGACTTCCTAAATACCGATCAATTTCTGCAACTACATTTTCTTTATTATCCAGGAATAATTCTGTCCAGAGCGCTGGATTGATTTTTGCTATTCTGGTGCAATCCCGGAACGCACCTGCTGTATAGGCACGATTCATTTTTGGGTGATAATCCAGGCAGAGTCCCGCCGCTGCAATGTGCATCAAATCACTGGTATAGGCAATCACGCCATCATGTTCCTGAAAGGACGCCTCGGTAATCCGGGTAGCACCGATATAATGTGCCATCTCCTTGATTAAAGAAACACTGCTTTCCTTGGCACCAGGCATAGGAGTTACAATAAAGCCTGTCATCCAAAACAATTCCGCTGTAGCATACGCAAATCCACTATTTTCTGTACCTGCCATAGGGTGACCGCCTACATAATCCACGCCATCCGGCAGGATTTCGCATATTTCCTCTGCAATCTTACTCTTGATCCCGCAAACATCACTGACAACAGCGCCCGGTTTCAGGCAATGATGGTTCTGCCGCAGAATCTCCGGAATCTGCTTGGGATAGGTACAAAGAATCACCAAATCTGCACCGAGCATTGCCTCAGCCGGATGCTCCGTTGCAACATGAACCGCCTTTTTTCTGACAGCGTCCTCACGGGTTTTGGGATTGATATCACAGCCAACTATTTTGGCATTGCGAAATCCACGCAGTGCATAGGCAAGAGAACCACCAATCAAACCAAGACCTATGACGGCTATTCTAAAGTCGCTTTCCATCTTTCTATACCTCAATACCCAGGCTGGAACCCACACTCTTGAGTTTCTTCATTAAGTTATTGAACTGGTTGGGATTCAAAGACTGAGCACCGTCACAGAGAGCCTTTTCTGGACAATTGTGAACTTCCACGATAATACCATCAGCACCAACTGCCATAGCCGCCAAAGAAAGTGGTTCTACCATCCAGCTCATACCTGCAGAATGGGAGGGGTCAACGATAACCGGCAGATGACTCAGTCTCTTTACCGCAGGAATTGCGCTCAAATCCAGGGTGTTTCTGGTGTAGGTTTCAAAGGTTCTGATACCTCTCTCACAGAGGATAACATTGGGATTACCTCCGGCCAGAATATACTCTGCCGACATCAGCCACTCCTCAATCGTGGAGGAAAGTCCTCTCTTTAACAAGATCGGAGTCTTGCACTTACCCAGTTCCTTCAATAAATCAAAGTTCTGCATATTCCGGGCACCAACCTGGATCACATCCACATTCTCCACAAACTCCTCCACCAGATTGGGGGACATAATCTCGGTAACGATGGGAAGACCTGTTTCTTCCTTTGCTTCCTTTAAAAGTCTGATTCCCTCCAATTCCAGTCCCTGGAAAGAATAGGGCGAGGTTCTAGGCTTGAACGCCCCACCGCGAAGGAGCTTTGCTCCACTTTCTTTTACATCCTTTGCCACTTCCAGAATCTGTGCTTCGCTTTCAACGGAACAGGGACCTGCAATGATACTAAAATTGTTTTCCTTGCCAATCACTGCATCGCCAATGTTCAGGATGGTTTCCTCCGGATGGAATTTCCGGCTTGCCTTTTTGAAAGGCTCTGCAATCCGCATAACCCGGTCAACATGACAGTTGAGCATCAAGGTATCCGGATCAATTCTGCTGGTATCACCAAGCAAACCAAGTACGGTGCAATCAACACCGGTATTTACCATAACATCCAATCCCATATCCTTGACATAGGATATCATTTTCTGGACATCTTCCTCTGTTGTTCTGGGTTTCATAATTACTACCATCGTTGTTTCCTCCATAGACTCTTAATATTTAACACAAAAAGGACGAGTTCCTTCGAACCCGCCCTTCCATTGGTTACATAATGATAAAGGTTTTCCTACATCATAGCAGGGATAGGTTCAAAGGTTTTTGAAAAATCGGTAAAGCAAAAATAGCCGTAGCCAAAAAAGCTAAAGCAAAAGTAAAAGAAATAATATTCAGCTTTTCTCAAGTACTGCTTCATCCGATCCGTCATCCTATGATACCTCTTCTATCGCACATATAACTTATGTGCTTTTTCAAAACTTACCAACCATTATAACACAGATTTCGGAAAATGCAAGACTTTTTTCAAATTTCTTTTCCTTTGCTCTTTCCGCTTGCTATCGATTCAGATCATAAACAGGGAAATACTCCCTCATTACCTCAAGTGCATTCTGGGAAATCATCCGCTCGCCATACTCATTGAGGCGACCGAGCAGATATCTGGAATTTTCCACCCTTTCACCGAACTCCAGCAGTATCGTTTCTGTTTTCAAGAATTCCTCTTTGTTCTGCGGTGTCAAACAAAGGAAAAATCTACTTTGGTACTTATATAGAGAACTATTTCCACAGAAACAACTTACAACCTCATCTGCCGCCATACATGCATTCTCAAAATCAGAAAAACAAAAAATATGCTTTTCCGCACCTTGTTCTGTGCGAATCTTCAATTTATTCCTTTTAATTACGCCCTGATAACTACATCGCATGATTGCTTGACCGAGTTCTTCCTCGCTGGCAACCTTGGTAATCATCATCCCAAAGCCATCCCATGTATCCTCCTGAACCGCTTCCACAAAGAGTTTGGATCCGTCAACAGAAAAGTTTACATTTTCTTCCGCCATCTTGATAGCAATGCGAAGTAGTTGCTGCGCCTCGGGTGTGTTGTTACTGATATTATGAAAAGACAGATTCAACTTCTCCGCTTCCTGTCCGTCAATCATAACCTTAATTTTGTTTTCACCGATTTTCTCAATTCGCACGACCGGTCTTTCCTCCTGTCTCTCCTTTATGATGTTCTCTATACAATTATTATACGTTAACGAATCCGGATTGCAATGGCTTTTTTGAGAAAACAATGATTTGTAAACGCATTGTAAAGCGCAAGAAATCTTTGTAACAACCCGGAAACATTTACATTAGTTTTGTGAGAAAAATTTCGCAAGTCCCCCTTGTTTTTTTATACAACTTATGTTAGAATAGAAGAGAAGTGAATGGAAAGTTCCCTGCTTTGTTCGTAATAGAGGTATCAATGTAAAACCAACACACTTATTAAGGGGTTTTGTCTCCAAAAGCGGCGCACATGCCTCATGCTTTTTAGCATCCAGTGGACTTGTAATGTTTTTGGGCGTTTTCCCACCTGGTTCCCAGGTTTTTACAATGCCTTGAGTTTACGGCACGGCGGGGGTTTCTTTTTTTTTATAAAATGCACTTTGATAAGTCAAAAAATATCTTGACAAATGTCATGAAGTAAGATATAAATATTATGTATGTAGGCAAATGTTCATTGGATTGGGGGATTGGCTTTGCGGATTATTTCCGGGATGCGAAAAGGCTTAAAACTGAAATCTCCTGATGGCATGAATACCCGCCCTACCACAGATCGTGTTAAAGAATCTGTTTTTAATCTGTTGCAGTTTTGTCTGCCTTGTGATTCTGTTCTGGATCTTTTTGCCGGAAGCGGAGCTTTGGGGATCGAGGCGCTTAGCAGACATTCTTCCCACGCTGTTTTTGTTGACCAAAACAAGCAATCTATAGCATTAATCCAGGACAACCTGTCTGCTGCTCGCTTTCAAGAAAATGCAACGGTAATCTGTCAGGATGCCCTTTCTTATTTGAAGGATTGTCCCCATTCATTTGATTTGATTTTTCTTGATCCACCCTATAACATGGGGTTGTTGCTGCCGGTTTTACAGGAAATTGCAAAAAACAACCTATTAAGGGAAGACGGTATTATTGTTATAGAAAGTGAAGAAAATGGTGAATCCGTTGAAGGATCTCCCTTTTCTGTTAGACGAATTGCCAGATATGGCAAAACAGTAATTACACTTTTACAAAGGTGAAAATATGAACACAGTAGTTTATCCAGGGAGTTTTGACCCCTGTACCAACGGACATCTTGACATTATCGCAAGGGCTTCTCGTCTCTTTGACCGGGTCGTTGTGGCAGTTTTGGTCAATAGTTCAAAATCTCCCATTTTTTCCGCAGAAGAACGGGTAACTTTATTGGAAAAAGCTCTCGAAGATTATAACAATGTAGAGGTACGCTCCTTTTCCGGTCTGTTGGTTGACTTTATGAAGGAAGTAAATGCCAATATTATTATCAAAGGAATTCGGGCTCTTTCTGACTATGAGTATGAGTTCCAGATGGCACTGACCAACAACGCCCTTTCTTCCGAGATTGAAACGGTATTTATTCCTGCCAGGAAGGATTATATGTTCTTAAGTTCCAGCCTTGTCAAAGAGGTCGCCAAATATGGCGGATCCTTAACCGGACTCGTTCCGGATTGTTTGATTTCAGTTATAAATGAGCGGTGCAAAGAACGCTAACCGCTTTCTAATATTAAATTTAGGAGGTACTATCCATGGACGCATTAGAATTATTGGATGAGTTGGAAGATATTATTGAGAAAGGTGCTTCTGTTCCCTTTACCGGACGCTGTGTTCTGGAACGGGATGAGCTGTTAGACGTTCTGCAGGAACTGAAATTAAAGCTCCCTGAGGATTTAAAGCAGGCAAAGTGGATTAAGGAAGAACGGCAACGGATTCTGCAGGAGGCTCAGGCTGAGGCAGATGAAATTATTAAAACTGTTGAAAAGAAAGCCGTTTCTATGGTTGACGAAAACGAAATTACCAAGCAGGCTGTGATTCGTGGCAAGCAGATCGTAGATCGTTCGACTGGCGAAGCAATTGAAATTGCTGATTCTGCTTACAACTACTCTGACAATCTGTTGGAAACTGTCGAAAAGGTTGTTTTGGGTGCTATGAAAGAGATGGAACAATGTGTTGCGATTGTTCGGAACAATCGCAGTAATCTTCGCGACACCCACGACCAGCAATTCAGTACCGGCGCTCCTGAACAGGACGCTGAAGTTGAATAAGACACAAAAAACTTCCCCAATTGGGGAAGTTTTTTTATGTCTCGCTGACTCTTCTAATATGTTCCACCATAATCAAATCATCACCAATTTTTTTGATGTTTTCCCAGGGGATTACCCGTTCCGGCTCCCTTCCAAAAAGACCAAGCAGCCGATATCCCCCCGGAACCCGAATTGATAGAATCCGTCCACTTACCGCGTCCACCTCCACATCAGAGACAAATCCAAGTCGTTCTCCGTCTCCTGTGTGAATTACTTCCTTTGCCCGTAACTCGTTAAAAGTATATGTCATACTTCTCACCTCTCTTCCTTGTTCTATAGTTATGTATCGTTTTCTCAATACTTTCCTATTCAACAGAAAAGGCTGTCTTTTGACAGCCTTTTTTTCTATTCTTTATGATATGGAGCCAGTTCTTCCGGTAGGAAATATCCTTTGTCATGCTGACAAACCGGACATTTTGGAGGAACTTCATTTCCTTCATGAATGTGCCCACAGTTCAAACAAATCCATCTCTTCTTCGAAGATGCTCTATGGAGCTGATTCGTTTCCAGCAGCTCTGCAAGATATCCAAACCGGTCCCCATGAGATTTTTCGATTTTTGCAATCTTATAGAAGGTTTCCGCAATTTCAATAAATCCTTCCTCCTTTGCCGTATCTCCAAATCTTTGATAGACGTCGTCATGCTCCTCGTACTCATTGTGTTGTCCTGCTCGAAGCAGTTTTACTGTATTATCGTAGATATCAACTGGATATGTTCCGTCAATCTCAATATTCTCTCCAGAAAATTCCTTCAGGTAGTTATAAAAAATTTCTGCGTGTTCCTTTTCCTGCCCAGCGGTATAAGAAAAAACCTCTGCTACAATTGCCAGACCCTCTTTTTTCGCCTGACCTGCCGCAAAAGTGTAGCGATTCCTTGCCTGACTTTCTCCCGCAAAGGCCTTCATCAAATTTTCTTTTGTCTTGCTTTCTGCAAATGTAGTACTCATAATTTCTACCTCCCTTTTATTTGTAATTAGTATTTCCCAATATTTAGAAATCATACAAAAAAGAACCTGACTTTTACGTCAGGTTCTTTTTAATCATGTTTTATCCACGAACCAATAAACTTTCGCCGGTCATCTCCACAGGCTTATCCATTCCCATCAAGTCCAGCATAGTAGGTGCTAAGTCCGCAAGCCGTCCCGGCTTTAAGGTTGCACCCTCTTCTCCGATCAACACCAAAGGCACTACGTTGGTGGTATGCGCGGTAAAGGCTCCTCCATCGGTGTAATCAATCATCTGATCCGCATTGCCATGGTCAGCAGTAATTAGTGCGACACCGCCCATCTTCTCAATGGCATCCACAACTTTGCCAAGGCATTCATCCACCGCTTCAACAGCCTTAACAGCGGCGTCAATTACACCGGTGTGTCCAACCATATCACAGTTAGCAAAATTGAGAACAATGACATCATATTCGCCACTTTCAATTCTCTTAACCGCCTCTTCGGTTACCTCATAGGCACTCATTTCCGGTTGCAGGTCATAGGTTGCAACCTTGGGAGAATTAATCAATGCTCTATCCTCGCCATCACAAACTGTTTCAACGCCACCATTGAAGAAGAAAGTAACATGAGCATACTTCTCGGTTTCAGCAATTCGAAGCTGACGAAGACCCTTCTGGCTGATATATTCGCCAAAGGTGTTGGTCAAGGCTTCCGGCTTGAATGCAACCTCCACATTGGGCATGGATGCATCATACTGAGTCATACAAACATAGAAGTTTTCAAAATACTTCCGCTCGAATCCGTTAAAATCAGGATCTACAATCGTTCTGGTAATTTCCCGGGCGCGGTCTGGTCGGAAATTGAAGAATACAACAGAGTCCTTCTCCTGCATCTTTCCAACCGCTTTACCATCTTTTACAACAACAGTAGGCACCACAAACTCATCCGTAACACCATCATTATAGCTCTCCTTCACTGCAGTTACAGCAGACTCACAGGTGTTGCCTTCCCCTAGAACCATAGCGTTATACGCCTTTTCGACACGGTCCCAACGGTTGTCGCGATCCATTGCATAGTACCGACCCATCACAGTTGCAATATCACCAACACCGATTTCACGGATATTCTCAACCAGTGCTTCCACAAAATCTGCGCCAGAAGACGGAGGAACATCACGTCCATCCAAGAAACAATGAACATGAACGTCGGTCAGACCTTTCTCCTTCGCAAGTTTCAAAAGGCCATACAGATGCTGATTATGACTGTGAACACCACCATCAGATAAAAGACCCATCAAGTGAAGAGCACTATTGTTCTTCTTACAGTTTTCTACTGCCGCAAGAAGAACCGGATTCTCAAAGAAATCCCCATCGCTAATGGACTTGGTAATTCTGGTCAGTTCCTGATAGACAATTCTTCCTGCACCAATATTGGTGTGTCCGACCTCGGAGTTACCCATCTGCCCCTCAGGCAGACCAACATCCATACCGGAGGCATGGACAATGCTGTGGGGACATTCCTGCATATATCGGTCCATATTGGGGGTATTGGCAGCAAAAATAGCATTGCCTTCATGACGCTCGTTAACGCCATACCCATCCAGAATAATCAAAGCATAAGGTTTTTTATTCATAGTATTTGATTCTGTCCTTCCGCTTATTTATTTTGCAGCAGCAACAATAACAGAGAAATCTTCTGCCTTCAAGCTGGCACCGCCAATCAAACCACCATCAATGTTGGGCTTTGCCAGAAGTTCCGCCGCATTAGCCGCATTCATGCTACCGCCATACTGAATCCGGATAGCCTCTGCGGTTTCTGCACCATAAAGACCCTTAATAGTTTCACGAATGATACCACAAACTTCATCTGCCTGGTCAGCAGTCGCGGTCTTGCCAGTACCGATTGCCCAAACAGGCTCGTATGCAATCACAATATCCTTTGCCTGCTCTGCAGGAATTTCCAAAAATGCAATCTTGGTTTGGCGACGAACAGTATCATCTGTAATGCCCTGTTCCCGCTCTAAAAGGCTCTCGCCAACACAAACGATAGGAGTCAATCCGGCTGCAATTGCCGCCTTGGTCCGCAGGTTTACAGTTTCATCTGTTTCGCCAAAATACTGACGACGCTCGGAGTGACCGATGATAACATATTCAACGCCGATTTCCTTCAGCATATTGCCAGCCAGCTCACCAGTGTAAGCGCCACTCTCCTTAAAGTGAACATTCTGTGCACCAACAGCAATATTAGCACCCTTTAATTCTTCCAAAACACCAGGAATACAAACTGCAGTGGGACATACTACTACATCGCAAGCAGCATCTGCAACCTTGCCCTTCATCTCTGCAACCAAAGCCTTTGCTTCGCTGGGAGTCTTATTCATTTTCCAGTTACCTGCAATAATCTTTTTTCTCATTGTTTTTCTCTCCTTTTGTTATGATTTGTAACACGCCAAAAGACCGAAGATAGCTCGGTCTTTTGGATTGAGGTTTCTTATTTATCGTTCAGTGCAACAACGCCGGGAAGATCCTTGCCCTCTAAGAATTCCAGAGAAGCACCACCACCAGTGGAGATGTGGCTCATCTTATCTCCTAAACCTGCCTGGTTTACTGCCGCAACACTATCACCACCGCCAATGATGGTGGTAGCGTCCAGGTCAGCCAGCATGGTAGCAATGGCATTGGTACCCTTTGCGAAGTTGGGCATTTCAAATACGCCCATAGGACCATTCCATACAACAGTCTTTGCATCCTTCAACGCATCCTTGTAAAGAGCGATGGTCTTTTCACCGATATCCAGACCCTGCCAACCCTTTTCAATACCGCCACGTTCTACGGTCTTGCTCTCTGCATCGTTAGCAAAATCAGTAGCAACTACAGTATCTACAGGAATCAAGAGTTTTACTCCCTTTTCTTCTGCCTTTGCCATCATTTCTTTTGCGTAATCAATGTAATCTTCCTCCAAGAGAGAATCACCGACTTCTTCGCCCAGAGCCTTCATAAAGGTGTAAGCCATACCGCCACCGATAATCAGGGTATCAACCTTTTCAAGCAGATTGTTGATAACAGAAATTTTGGAAGAAACCTTAGATCCACCCAATACTGCAACCAAAGGTCTTACAGGATTGTTTACAGCATTTCCAAGATACTCGATTTCTTTATTAATAAGGTAGCCACCAACTGCGGTATCCAAATATTCAGTTACACCAACATTGGAACAATGTGCACGATGCGCAGTACCAAATGCATCGTTTACAAACACATCTGCCAAAGATGCCAGTTCCTTGCTGAAGGCTTCGCCATTCTTGGTTTCCTCTGCACGATATCTGGTGTTTTCCAGAAGGACAACATCGCCGTCCTTCATCGCTGCAACTGCCGCCTTAGCATTTTCGCCAACAACGGTGTCATCCGCAGCAAAAACAACTTCTTTCCCTAAAAGCTCAGAAAGACGCTTGCCAACCGGAGCCAAGGAAAGCTCGGGCTTGGGTTCACCCTTGGGCTTACCCATATGAGAGCAAAGGATTACCTTTGCACCATCGTCAACTAACTTTTTGATGGTGGGCAGAGCACCAACGATTCTTGTTTCGTCGGTAATCTTACCGTCCTGGATCGGAACATTGAAATCGCAACGAACCAAAACCTTCTTGCCTTGTACCTGAATGTCATCTACTGTCTTTTTGTTCATGAGAAAATCCTCCCAATAATATAATAATTCCCTCCACTGAGGGCTAATTCTATGCAACAACATCGCATGATATGGAACTACCATTCATTGTACCCTAATTTTCCAAATTTATCAAGGGGGTTTTTTGAAATTCTTGTTAAAATTTTCACTATTTCTTATTTCCTTTTTTCTTTTATTTTTGTGAAAAGATATCAGTGTCTTTTTTGATAACCTTCAATATCAAAATCTCCATATTTTCAAGTCGAAAAGTCCATTGAGTTCCTTTTTAGGTTATTATATAATAAACGAAAGAATACATTTCATGTGCTAACGTACACAACTACTACGAACTTGAAAGGATGAGTATTATGGCAAAAAACAGATATGTTGGCGACTATCCTGTCATCGGAATTCGCCCTTGTATTGACGGACGTAGAGGTCCTATGAAGCTTCGGGAAAGCCTGGAAGATCAAACTATGGCTTTGGCGCAAGCTGCAAAAAAATTATTTGAAGAAAATCTTTGCTACTCTAACGGTGATCCTGTTAAGGTAATTATTGCAGATTCCAGCATTGGTCGTGTTCCCGAAGCTGCTGCATGTGCTGACAAATTTAAAAAGGAAGGCGTAGACATTACCCTCTCTGTTACTCCTTGCTGGTGCTATGGTTCTGAAACCATGGACATGGATCCAAACACCATCAAGGGTGTTTGGGGGTTTAATGGTACCGAACGTCCCGGTGCGGTTTACCTGGCTGCTGTTTTGGCAGGTCATGCACAAAAAGGACTTCCTGCTTTTGGCATTTACGGTCATGAGGTTCAGGATGTTGACATGGTTAACGAAATCCCTGAAGATGTCAAAGAAAAGTTGTTGCGTTTTGGTCGTGCAGCAATCGCGGTTGCTACTATGCGCGGAAAGTCCTATTTGCAGATTGGTTCCCAGTGTATGGGTATTGCCGGTTCTATTATGGATCAGGATTTCATGGAATCCTATTTTGGTATGCGGGTAGAATCCGTTGATGAAGTAGAAGTTCTCCGCCGTATGGAAGAGGGAATTTACGATGAAGCGGAATATCAGAAGGCACTCAAATGGGTGAAAGACCACTGCAAAATGGGCCGTGATGACAACCCTGATTTTGTCAAGTTCTCTGACGAAGACAAGGAAAAACAGTGGGAATTCACCGTTAAGATGTACTGCATCATCAAAGATTTGATGGCAGGCAATCCGAATCTTGATGATAAATTTGAGGAAGAAAAGTCTGGACACAATGCGATTGTGGGTGGCTTCCAGGGACAACGTCAATGGACAGACCATTGGCCCAACTGCGACTTCCCCGAGGCAATTTTGAGCTCCACCTTTGACCACAACGGCGCTCGTGAACCCTACACCCTGGCAACAGAAAACGATGTACTAAACGGTATGTGTATGCTGTTCATGAGATTACTGACACACCGTGCACAGATTTTTGCCGATGTACGTACCTACTGGTCTCCTGACGCCGTAAAACGTGTTACCAACTACGACCTGGAAGGTAAGGCAAAGGAAAACGGCGGTATTATCCATCTCCTCAACTCAGGCGCAGCTTGTTTGGATGCGTGCGGCGAATGTAAAGACGAAAATGGTAACGCTATCATGAAGAAGTGGTGGGAAGTTACTGATGAAGACATCAAGAAGATGACCGATGCCACTGTTTGGTGCGAAGCAGGTTTTGATAACTTCCGTGGTGGCGGTTTCTCCAGCCACTTTACCACACGTGCCGAAATGCCCGCAACCATGATTCGTATGAATCTTGTCAAGGGCCTGGGTCCTGTTCTTCAAATTGCTGAGGGCTGGACTGTAGCTCTTCCTGATGAAGTTTCCGATACTTTGATGGAAAGAACCAATCCTACATGGCCTTGCACCTGGTTCGCTCCTCGGTGTGACGGCAAGGAAGGAAGTGCCTTCAAGACCGCTTACGAGGTAATGAACAACTGGGGTGCAAACCATGGCGCTATCAGCTATGGTCATATCGGTGCAGACTTGATTACCCTTTGTTCCATGCTCCGGATTCCTGTTTGTATGCACAATGTTCCGGAAGAAAAAATCTTCCGCCCGGCTTGCTGGAATGCATTTGGTATGGACAAGGAAGGTCAGGACTACAGAGCTTGCCAGACCTACGGACCTTTATATCGTTAAAAAGAAAAAACTGCTGTATCAATCGATGCAGCAGTTTTGCTTAAGCATAGCTTCTTTTCGATATTGAGAAGGGGTGATTCCAAACTTTTCTTTGAACCGTCTTGAGAAATAGAACTGATCACAAAACCCAAGCTTGGTGCTGATGTCCCACAAAGAGATACCCTTCTTCATCAGCATCCGTCTGGCATTTAAGAAAATCAGTTCGTCAATATAGTCCCCCACGGTCATTCCTGTTTCGACCTTGAACAATTTTCTTATCTTGCTTTCAGAAATAAAAAGTTTTTTTGCAATCTTCTCCGTTTTTAACTGAACGGATAAGTTCTGTTGGATGTAATGCATAATCTTTTCGACGGTATCGCTGTAAATCCGTACCGGTTTTTGATTTAATCCGGTTTTTTCAACAAAGTAGGAAATGGTACGATAAAGAATGACCTTGACATTCATCATATTCCAGTAACGGTCCTTCCCATAACTATCAAATATCCCTTCTGCGTCAATCTCTAACAGGGGAACTGAATATGCCTCATGGATCTGGTTGAACAAATCAAAATGTGTTGCGGAAATCAGAGAAAAATGAAAGAATACTTTTTCAATCTCTTCTCCTTCGTCGCACCAGTAAGAAAACCTTGTCCCAGCCGGAATAAAATAACAATTTCCCTCTTCTAACGGAATGGTTTTACCCTCACAAGAAAGGTATCCTTTCCCCTTTTTGATGTAATAAAGCACGGAATACATTTGTTCGGTACTGTTATATTTCCAATCGCTGTCAAACTGGGCATAACCGCTCCAAAAAACCTCAACTCCCAGCTCACCCAAGGTTTGATGTTCTTGTATATTCAACATAACTCATTCTCCATTTCAGCATACAGAAAACGCCACTGAGAAAGGTATACCTATGCAACAGTACACCTAAAGCATGGCCTCTCTGCGATATTGGGAAGGCGTGATTCCATATTTTTCTTTGAACCGTCTAGAAAAATAGAACTGATCACAAAATCCAAGTTTGGTACTGATATCCTTTAACGAAATTCCTTTTTTGTTCAGCAATCTCTTTGCTTTTAGAAAAATCAGCTCGTCGATATACTCTCCAACCGTCATCCCGGTTTCTGCTTTGAACAACTTTCGGATAGTACTTTCGGAAATGAAAAGTTTTTTGGCAATGTCTTCTGTCTTCAACTGTACCGAAAGATTACGTTGAATATACTTCATCGCTTTACGCACTGTTTCGCTGTAGGTACGTATCGGTGTTTTTTGCATACCGCATTTTTCAAAAAAGGCAGCAACGGTCCGATAGATAATAGCCTTGATCTGCATCATATCCCAATATCGATTTTTCCCATAATGTTCAAATATTTTTTCTGCGTCGACCTCGGATATGGGCATAGAATATACTCCATGAACCTGTGTGAAAAGATCATAGTATTCCACCGAAACCAGTGAAACATGAAAATATACTTTTTCCACTTCTTCTCCGTCCAAGCACATGAAAGAGAAGATAGTTCCCGCCGGAACCAAATAACAATTTCCCGCCTCCAAGGCTACACTTTTCCCATCATATTGCAAAAAACATCTTCCACTTTTGATAAAGTAAAGCCTGGAAAATGCCTCACTGACGCTGGTATACTTCCAGTCATTATCGAAGCGGGCATACCCGCTGCCGGACAGTTCAATCTCCAGCTTATCTAATTCTTTTTGTTCCCATGAATCAAGCATATCAAAATCTCCATATTTTAACAAAAACTATGATTGACATTCACGAACTTATCTCTTACAACGAAACTAAATTGTACATATTTTAAGTATAACAAAAATTTTCAAAATGTCAACAGAAAGGATGAAAAAAATATGTCAAGTTATGTCACCAAACAGACAACAGGTAATACCGCCTGGTTCACCCAGGACCGATTTGGGATGTTTATCCACTTTGGTCTTTATTCCGTCGCTGCTCGTCATGAATGGATGAAGCAGTTTGAACGAATGCCAGAAGACCAATATGACAGATACTTTAAGCACTTTAATCCCGACCTAATCGATGTCCAGGAGTGGGCAAGACAGGCGAAAGCTGCCGGCATGAAGTATGTGGTAATGACCACCAAACACCACGATGGTTTCTGTCTCTTTGATTCCAAGTATACCGACTACAAAGTAACCAACACCCCTTACGGCAAAGATATTATCAAAGATTATGTGGAAGCGTTCCGGGCAGAGGGGCTCCGGGTAGGCTTTTACTACTCTCTCCTTGATTGGCACCATCCTGACTTTACCATAGACAGGAATCACCCCCGAAAGATGGACCCGGATGCCAAAGAGAAGAACAAAACCAAGGATATGAAAAGATACGCCGAATATATGCGGAATCAAATTACCGAACTTTTGACCAACTATGGTAAAATTGAAATTCTTTGGTTTGATTACTCCTACGACGGAGATGAAACATGGCCGGAAGGCAAGCACAAAGAGGATTGGGAGTCAGACAAGATTTTTGAATTGGCAAGAAAACTCCAACCCGGGGTGATTATCAATAACCGATGTGATATAGAAGGCGACATCTGGACTCCCGAACAATATCAGCCAAGAGAGTGGCTGACTCATCCCGAAACCGGAGAACTGGTTACCTGGGAATTGTGTCAGACCTTCTCTGGCTCCTGGGGTTACTACCGAGATGAAATGACCTGGAAATCCCCTGAAATGCTGATTCATCTTTTGGTGAACACTGTCAGCCGTGGTGGAAATCTGATCATGAATGTAGGTCCCACCGGCAGAGGTTATATTGACTATCGTGCCGAAGAATCTCTTAAGGTATATGCAGACTGGATGAAATACAACTCCCGCTCTATCTACGGCTGTACCATGGCAGAA